>JAFLTI010000001.1:0-31967 GCA_022510485.1 Lentimicrobiaceae bacterium
AAGATGCCCAATACCGCAAGGCGCTCTTGGAAGAATACACGGGAATCCATTGCGGTTATTGCCCCGATGGGCACAGACGTGCCAACGACTTGAAAAAGAAGTTTCCTGACGACTTGTTCCTTATCAACATCCATGTGGGCGGGTATGCTGTTCCCGGAGAAGGCGAGATAGATTTGCGTACACAATACGGAACAGCCCTGAATAATAATGCCGGCGTTTCGGCATACCCTGCCGGTTCGGTAAGCCGCCACATCTTCAGCGGTAGTGCTACGGCAACCGATCGCGGTTCATGGGCTACTAACGTGCCGAAGATTTTGGATATGCCCGCTTACGTAAATATAGCCGCCAAAGGTACGCTCGACTGGATGACCCGCGAACTTAAGGTTACCGTGCAGCTCTACTATACGGGCGATGCCACCGTATCTTCTAACTTTATTCATGTTGCCCTTACCCAAGACAATATCATAGGTACGCAATCCGACTACGGCGACTTTAATCCCGACCAGACCTTGCCCGACGGAAAATATATCCACAATCACGCTTTCCGCGATTTCCTTACCGGGCAGTGGGGTGAAGAAATAACCACCGTTACCAAAGGTTCTTTTGTTGAAAAAACCTACACAAAAGTTCTGCCCGAAATTATCGGAAACGTCAATGTGGAATTGATGGACTTGAATGTTATCGCTTTTGTAACCGAAACCCGTAATGAGGTGGTTAATGCCTGCCAAGCGGAAATAACCGATATGGCTCCCGGTTATGTTGTAAGATTGAGCGATATGAAACAGGCTCTCGACAACACCTGCGACAACACCGTTCGTTTTTCGTGCAAGCTGGAAACCGCCATTGCCGCCGAGCCCATCACCTCTATCGTTTTCTATTATGAATCCGAAGCAGGAAACGGAGAATTTGAATACAAGCCGGATGCTGCCTTAACGGTTGGCAATACCTATACGTTTGAAACCGCACCTCTCGTTATTTCAAGGCTTTCCGAAGACCAGACCTATTCGATAAAAGTAACGAAAATCAACGGAGAAGATGCCACCAGCAACATGGTATCTGCCGATGCCATCAAGATGCTGGCATTGAGCCGTACCCACGATATCAACATCAATATATGGCAAGACCGCTACGGCAGCGATATTACATGGGTACTCAAGGAAATAGGCGGAGATATATTGGCTTCGGGAGGTCCTTATCCCGATTTGAGCGGTAATACCACCTCTTTAAGGACCACAAAAGCCACTATAGCCGACGGTTGCTATGCGTTTACCATCTACGACAAGATGAGAGACGGTATCAACAACGGCAGTGGAAATGGACACTTGTCCTTTACCGACGCCGACAATGTGGACTTTATGACTCACGACGGCAAATACAAAGACAGCTTGCGTTATGTACTTCGTTTCAGCCCTGCAGGCAACGAAAAGGATCAACTGGCTTATCATGCGGTGCTTGCTCCCAACCCTGCCAACGAATACAGCGTACTTTCGTTTGAACTGCCCGCAGCACAGACGGTTCGCGTGCGCGTTATAGCCAACAACGGTGCCTGTGTGCTCGATTTGGGCAATAAGAACCTGAGTGCCGGCAAGCAAGACATTGTACTGCCCACCAACAATCTTACAGAAGGCTTATATCTTATCCAAGTGTCGGGCAAAAAATTAAAACTGACGCAAAAATTGATGATTGTTCGATAACAGAATAATCGAGGCTTGCACTCCCACCGCTTTTTTGTATCTTTGCCCCTTGATTGCGGCAGTAGCTCAGTCGGTAGAGTGCAAGCTTCCCAAGCTTGAGGTCGCGGGTTCGAGGCCCGTTTGCCGCTCGCAATAAAAGGGAGAGGGGGCTGTGGTAAACCACAGCCCCCTCTCCCTTTTACCCTTACAGCCGCCGGTTACAGCAAGAACGAAACATCGCCCGGCTCTATCTCGCGGGTCTCCTGCCCTGCCTTGAACAGACGCATCTTGCGTGTACCCATCAACTGCATCTTGTCGTTTTCTACCAAAAGATAGGTGGCTTCGCGCAATCCCGCCACATACACTTGAGGGTTTACCACCATAAACTCCTTGATGCGGTCTTCGCGGGTTTCTCCGCCGTGACCTTCGGGATTGGCATCCAAGTAGTGGGGATTTATCTGAAAGGGTACCAAATTGAGCGCATTAAACGATTCAGGCTCGATAATCGGCATATCGTTGGTGGTCTTTATCGTGGGGCAAGCCACATTGGAACCTGCGCTCCAACCCATATAAGGACAGCCTTGCAGCACTTTTTCGCGAATGGCTTCCATAATGCCCGTACGCTGCATTTCATAAACCAGATGAAAGGTGTTGCCTCCCCCCACTACGATACATTCGGCTTGCTGAACCGCCGTTACAGGATATTCGGTCTGATGCACGGAATCCAAGCCCACGCCCATAGCCGCAAATACCTTTGCCACTTTTTCCGCATAGGCATCATAGCCCGGAGCCACGCCGGCATAAGGCACAAACAAAGCACGCTTGATGCCGAAACGCTTAAAGAAATCTTCTATGGCTTGCTTGGGCCAAGCCAAATAGGCTTCGCCGGCATTGGTAGAATTGCTGATAAGCAGCAGATGACGGTTCATAATTGTAGGTTTTATAAGATTAAGCGCGGATATGTTCCAAAATGTCTACCATCTGGATAGCCGCTTCCGAAATCACGGTACCGGGTCCGAATACCGCGCAGGCACCGTGTTCAAACAAGAAATCGTAGTCTTGGTAAGGAATCACACCGCCTACCACTACTAAAATATCGGGGCGACCCAATTTTTTGAGTTCCTCAACCAACTTGGGCACCAAGGTCTTGTGTCCTGCCGCAAGCGAGGAGACGCCCACTATATGTACGTCGTTTTCCACAGCCTGTTTGGCGGCTTCGGCAGGGGTCTGGAACAAAGGTCCCATATCCACATCAAAGCCTAAGTCGGCATAACCCGAAGCCAATACCTTGGCTCCCCGGTCGTGTCCGTCCTGCCCCATCTTGGCTATCATAATACGCGGCTGGCGACCTTCTTTCTTGGCAAAAGCCTGCACTTTGCGCAATGCCTCTTCAAACAGGGCATCTTTTTTAATTTCGGATGAATACACGCCTGATATAGTTTTAATGGTGGCTTTGTAACGCCCAAATACTTTTTCTAACGCATAGGAAATTTCGCCCAACGAAGCCCGCTT
The DNA here is from genome assembly GCA_022510485.1 of Lentimicrobiaceae bacterium. GTDB lineage: Bacteria > Bacteroidota > Bacteroidia > Bacteroidales > P3 > Pullibacteroides. Next base: position 3,186 of record JAFLTI010000001.1, read on the forward strand.
GCGCGCCGCATCAATCGAAAGTTCCAACAGATTGCCTTCTCCTGTTTCGGCACAGCGGGTCAAGGCTTCTAAAGCCGCATCCACTTCCGCCTGATTGCGTTCGGCGCGCAGCTTCTTTAATCGGGCAATCTGCGCCTCGCGAACCGTAGTGTTATCCACTTCAAGCGTTTCGATAGGGTCTTCTTTTTCCAAACGGTATTTGTTGACCCCTAAAATGGTGTCTACCTTAGAATCGATACGCGCCTGCTTGCGTGCCGCCGCTTCTTCGATACGCATTTTTGGAACGCCGGCTTCTACCGCCTTTGCCATACCGCCTAATTTTTCCACCTCCTGAATCAGTTCCCACGCGCGGTGAGCCAATTCGTGCGTAAGTTTTTCCACATAGTACGAACCTGCCCAAGGGTCTATTTCCTTGCACACTTGGGTTTCTTCCTGAATATAGATTTGGGTGTTGCGGGCAATACGCGCCGAAAAGTCGGTGGGCAGCGCGATGGCTTCGTCTAAGGCGTTGGTATGAAGCGACTGGGTATGCCCCAATGCCGCGCCCATAGCTTCTACACAGGTACGGGTAACATTGTTGAAGGGGTCCTGTTCGGTAAGCGACCAGCCCGAAGTCTGGGAGTGGGTTCGCAAACTCATAGACTTGGGGTTCTTTGGGTTGAACTGCTTTACCAACTTTGCCCACAGCATACGGGCAGCCCGCATCTTGGCTATTTCCATAAAATGGTTCATACCCACACCCCAAAAGAACGAAAGACGGGGTGCGAAATCGTCTATGCTCATGCCTGCATTGATACCGGCGCGGATATATTCCAAACCGTCTGCCAGAGTATATGCCAACTCTATATCGGCTGTGGCGCCTGCCTCCTGAATATGGTAGCCCGAAATACTGATGGAGTTGAATTTGGGCATATTCTTGGAGGTAAACGCAAAAATATCGGCGATAATCTTCATCGAAGGCTTGGGCGGATAGATGTAGGTGTTGCGCACCATAAACTCCTTGAGAATATCGTTCTGAATGGTACCGCTAAGCTGTTCCATCTTTACGCCCTGCTCTTCGGCAGCCACGATATAGAACGCCAGAATCGGCAGCACCGCACCGTTCATAGTCATAGAAACCGACATCTTGTCTAAGGGAATCTGATTGAACAGAATTTCCATATCCAAAATGGAATCTACCGCCACACCTGCCTTGCCCACATCGCCCAACACACGCTCGTTGTCGGAGTCGTAGCCCCGGTGGGTGGCAAGGTCAAAGGCGATACTCAAACCTTTCTGCCCTGCCGCCAAGTTGCGACGGTAAAAGGCGTTGGATTCTTCGGCGGTGGAAAAGCCCGCGTATTGGCGGATTGTCCACGGCCGTTGGGTGTACATAGTGCTGTACGGTCCGCGTAAAAACGGCGGAAGACCGGCGGCATAGCCTAAATGTTCCATGCCTTGCAGGTCTTCTTTGGTATAAAAAGGTTTTACAGGTATCTGTTCGGGAGTGTTCCAAATCGGTTCTTCCGTTTTTTGCGCCTTTGTTTTTCCTGCCGTAACAGCGGCACGGATATCGACGTTCTTAAAATTTGGTTTCATTCCGTTTTGTTTTTGTAAAGGATTTCATCTCCTCTTTCCGTCTTGAATCACATTCTGCAAAGATAGTGCAAAGTATTCAATCAGCGTGTATTGGATTTAGGTTTGAACACCGTTACGGCAAGCATTACGCCAACAATGCACACCAGCGAACTTCCTACGGCAAGATAGAGCGAATACAATATATTTTTGAAACTGAACGCATCAATTAAGAAATAGGCTATATGAAAGAGTATAACGCACAAAAAGGTATAAGAAACAAAACTCCCCCAACCCATCTGAGACGGCAGGGGCGTACCGCTCAAATCGTTGTCGAAGCCGGTGTCGCGGCGGGTCTTCGTGCGAAAATAGATAACCCGCACAAAAGCCATAAAGGTAGCGGCGGCGGCATTCAGCCCCGGTATTTCACAGAGCAGATCCACGCAAAGCCCTACCGCAAAGCCACAGAGCAGCACCAATACGGCGGAAGTCTGCATAGGCAACAGCAGAATGGCTATGGGATAAATAATGCAATGCAGGTTTCCCGGCAGGTCGATGTGTTCCAAAACCATTCCCTGAAGAAGAATCAGGAACACGAACCGTATCAGATTTTTCCAGATACTTGTTTGCATACGTCGATATCTTCTTTATAGAGGTTCTTTACCACATACACATGGTCTATGCGGCGATAGTCTTCGCTAAACTGAACCTTGAGGCGGTAAAAGTCGTCTTCCCTGCCTTCGATTTCAGATACGAAACCCACCGGGATTCCGCCCGGATAAACCACCGAAAGACCGCTGGTAACCACTTTGTCGCCCACCCTTACCGGCACGTGCGAGGGTATATCGCTCAACAAGGCTTCGTCATAACATACGCCCTGCCACGTAAGCGAGCCGGCGTAGCCTGTGGCGGCAAGCCGTACGCTTACCATACTCTGGCGGTGCAGTACCGATATAACGGAACAAAACCGTTGCGATACCTTGTCTACGATACCGATAATACCGTTGGGAGAGATTACCGCCATTCCCGGCTCTATGCCTTCTTCGCGCCCCACATCCAATAGAAAATAGTTATCGGCAAGATTGATATGGCCGTCTACGATACGCGCCGGCACAAACACGTACATCTGTTGGTACAAGCTGTCGGTACGTGCGGAATCTATAAAATGTACGGTTTGCAGATAAGAGGTTTCCAAACTGGCGCGAAGCCGGGCATTTTCGTGTTGCAGGCGTTGGTTTTCGCGCTGAAGTTCCGCTCTTGTATGATATTCGCCCGAAGAAAGGAACATACCTTTCAAACCTGTGCAAAATCCATACAGCCGAGACTGCTGGGGCTGGTTATAGTGAAAAAAAAGCGCGAGCGCCACTGCTTCTAATGCAAAAAACAGCAGCACGTAAAAGTTACGTTTCAGCAATTGAAAGATGGTCTTCATCTTTTGCTCCCCGTAACAAAACTACTTAATCAAGAAAGTAAACTTGTCGAAGTTTTTGAGCGCGATGCCTGTACCGCGGGCTACGGCGCGCAGGGGATCTTCCGCCAGATGCACCGGCAGGCGGGTTTTGGCTGCCAAACGCTTGTCTAAACCGCGCAAAAGCGAGCCACCTCCGGCAAGGTAGATACCTGTTCTGAAAATATCCGCCGACAATTCGGGCGGAGTCATTTCCAAAGCATTGAGCACCGCCGCTTCGATTTTGAGAACCGAGCGGTCTAATGCCTGCGCTATTTCGGCATAGTTAACCACAATTTCCTTAGGAATACCGGTTAACAAATCGCGACCCTGTACGGCAAAATCTTCGGGTGGATTGTCTAATTCGGGCAGAGCCGCCCCCACTTCTATCTTTATTCTTTCGGAAGTATAGTCGCCAATGCTGATGTTATGGCGTTTGCGCATATACTCCTTAATATCCTGATTAAAGTCGTCTCCGGCAATGCGGATAGACTTGTTGCTTACAATACCGCCCAAGGCGATAACCGCAATTTCGCTCGTGCCGCCGCCAATATCCACCACCATGTTTCCATTGGGTTCAAGCACGTTTAAGCCGATACCGATAGCCGCCGCCATAGGTTCGTGAATAAGGCGCACTTCGCGGGCACCGGTCTGTTCGGCAGAATCCCTTACGGCGCGTTCTTCCACTTCGGTAATACCGGAGGGAATACATATAACCATTTTCAAAGCGGGAGGAAATACCGACTTGGGTGCGGGTATCTTTTTGATAAGTTCGCGCATAAGGCTTTCGGTAGCCTGAAAATCGGCGATCACCCCATCTTTCATAGGGCGAACGGTGCGGATGTGGTCGGGCGTCTTGCCGTGCATCCGCATGGCATCCTTACCTACTGCGAGAACCTTACCGGTATTGCGTTCCAAGGCGATGACCGAAGGTTCGTCAACCACCACCTTGTCGTTATATATGATAATCGTGTTGGCCGTTCCAAGGTCAATCGCGATTTCACGGTTCATAAATGAAAAAAGCCCCATCTTCTTTTACAACTATGTAATTGTGTGCTATATACGAAAGAAAAATCATTCTTCCGCATTAAAATATAACACCCAAAAATAACTATTTTGTTTGTGTTTTTCAAAATAAAACCACGCTATTATTCACAGAATGATGTTAAAAAACTTACCTTTGCGCCGTGATGAACCTGAAAGAAAAACTTACGCATCCTGTTTTTTCCCTTATCGAAAAGGTGGCAGACCGCAACAGACATCAGGTGTATGCGGTGGGCGGCTTCGTGCGCGATTTGCTGTTGAACAGACCTTGTGCCGATGTGGATTGCGTGGTTATGGGCAATGGTATAGAACTTGGGCGCGAACTCTGTGAGGAAATAGAAAAAAAGCAAGGCTCAAAGCCCGATTTGCACGAATTCGGGCAATTCGGAACTTGCAAATTTGAGTTTGAGGGATTGGAAATAGAATTTGTAGGAGCAAGGCGCGAAACCTATACGCCCGGCAGCCGAAAGCCTACGGTAGAAGCCGGCACGATAGAAGAAGACCAATGGAGGCGGGATTTCAGCATCAACGCGCTGGCTCTCTCTCTCAACAAGGCTACCTTTGGAGATCTTACCGACCCTTTTAACGGTATCGAAGACCTGCAAAACCAAACGATACGCTCGCACCGCGACCCTGACCAAAGTTTTGAAGAAGACCCTTTGCGGATGCTGCGCGCCATACGCTTCGCCTCCCAACTTTTTTTCGATATAGAGCCGGAAACTTTCGACGCCATTATCCGCAACAAGGAGCATATCCGCTCGCTTTCGGCAGAACGCATTACCGAGGAACTCAACAAAATCATTCTTTCGCCCAAGCCCTCCTATGGGTTCAAACTCTTAGACGCCGCCGAAATACTGCCGGTTATATTTCCCGAACTTTGCACGCTCAAAGGGGTGGAAACGCGCAATAAGAAAAGCCATAAAGACAACTTTGAACACACGCTCGAAGTGCTTGACCACGTGGCTTACGCAAACGGAAACCTTTGGCTTCGCTGGGCGGCTCTGCTGCACGATATTGCCAAGCCCAAGACTAAACGTTTTGAAGAACCGAGGGGCTGGACTTTTCACGGGCATGAATTCATAGGAGGCAAGATGGTTCCGGGCATCTTCAGGCGGTTTAAGCTGCCTATGGACGAAAATATGCGTTTTGTTAAGAAAATGGTGGAACTCCACCTGCGCCCCATCATTCTTGCCGAAGACATAGTAACCGATTCGGCAGTGCGCCGTTTGTTGTTTGAGGCGGGCGAGGACATCGACAGCTTGATGGCTTTGGCTAAAGCCGACATTACGTCCAAAAACCGCGAAAAGGTGCTGCGTTACCGGAACAACTTTGTTATTGTGGAACGCAAACTCAAGGAACTTGAAGAAAAAGACCGCATACGCAACTTTCAGCCTCCTGTATCGGGCAACGATATTATGGAATATTACGGACTTGCTCCCTGTGCCGAAATAGGCATTATCAAGACCCGTATCAAAGATGCCATTTTGGATGGCGAGATTGAAAACGACCGCCAACAGGCTTGGGCTTTGATGCTCAAAACCGGCGAAGAACTCGGCTTGTCATGCCCCAAAAAATCCTGAAAGTAATAGAAGGGCCAACCGCTTCGGGTAAAACGGCACTGGCTATAGAATGGGCATTGCGCTACGGCACCGAAATCGTTTCGGCTGATTCACGGCAATTTTACAAGGAACTCAATATAGGTGTGGCGCGACCTTCGGTACAGGAACTTGCCGCCGCTCCCCATCATTTTATTGCCTGCCGGAGCATTTTTTCTTACTACAGCGTTTCTCATTACGAACAGGAAGCCCTTGATTTGCTCAACCGGCTTTTTGAACACCACGACACGGTAATCTTGGCTGGAGGTTCGGGGCTTTATGTAAACGCGGTGTGTCACGGCATAGACCAACTGCCCGATCCTTCGCCCCAACTGCGGCAAATGCTCAAAGAACAGGAAGCCCGCGAAGGTTTGGAATCCTTGCAGCAAAAACTTAAGGAACTCGACCCTGTTTTTTACGGACAGATCGACTTGCAGAATCCGGTGCGCCTGCGCCGCGCCCTTGAAGTATGCCTCACTACCGGCAAGCCTTATTCTTCGCTGCGCACCAACAGCAAAAAAACGCGGCCTTTTTTGATAGAACGCTATGTGCTGACCCGACCCAAAGAAGAACTGCACCAACGTATAGAGCAACGCACGGATGCCATGATTCAGGCAGGGCTGATTGAAGAAGCCAAAGCCCTCTATCCGCATAGGGAACTCAATGCCCTGCAAACGGTAGGCTACCGCGAACTGTTCGACTATTTTGACGGCAAGATAAGCCTTGAACAAGCCGTAACCGACATCAAGACCAATACCCGCCGGTACGCCAAACGGCAACTGACTTGGTTGCGGAAACAATCTGATGTAATCTGGCTATCTTAAAAATCATCTTGATTTTTTTGCTATATTCGCAGGCTTGTTTTGCAAATGCTACAAAACCTATCATGCGTCGGCAATTAATCAAACTCATTTTCAATATATTTCTATTTGCAACAGCCTCCATAGGCATACTCCTTGCACAAACCGGAAGTTATTCGGGTTCGGTGCGGGAATACGGAGAAAATACGCCCTTGGAGTTTGTAAACGTAATGGTGTTCGACACCAACGGGCAAAAACTTGCCGGAGGTGCGGTGAGCGATGCCAAAGGTTTGTTCCGTGTAGACAACCTGCCCTTGGACCGCCCCTTGCAGACCGTTTTTTCGGCTATGGGCTTTGCCGAGCAAAAGAGCAAAGTTTTTCGCCTTAACAAATCCAAACCGGGCATCAACGCCGGCACGGTTTATATGAAAACCGCCGCCCAAATCTTGGATGCCGTTACCATTACCGGGCAAAAGCGCACCATAGAATACAGCCTTGACAAGAAGGTGGTGAACGTGGAACAAAGCTTGGTGAGCGACGGAGGTTCTGCCGTAGATGTGCTGCAAAACGTACCTTCGATAAGCGTGGATGAAGAAGGCAATGTTTCGATGAAAGGCAGCGAGAGCGTTACCATTCTCATAGACGGTCGCCCTGCCACGCTTTCGGGCTTGGGGCTGGAACAGATTTCGTCGAACAACATCGCCAATATCGAAATTATCTCCAACCCCTCGGCAAAATACAATCCCGAAGGCACTTCGGGCATCATCAACATCATTACCAAAGAACGCAAGAAATCGGGGGTGAACGGAAACGTGTACGCCTCCACTTCTACCGCCAACCGCCATGGCTTGGGAGCCAACCTCAACTTCGGTTTCAAAAAGGTATCTTTGTTTACCAACGTAGATTTGAACTACCGCAACCGGGGCGGTTCGGGAAGCTCCACCCGCACCAGCCGCGATGTTTCCAACAATCTCTTTCCTACCGACAATATGCAGGTGGAAAAAGGCAAAAGTTCATCCACCCGGCAGGGATTCGGAGGCAAGGTGCAGTTAGGGGCAGACTTTCGCTTTACGCCCAAGAGCAGCCTTATGATAAGCGGTACTTTTGACGGTTGGGAGTTTGACCGCAGCAACCGCAGCCCGCTTACTTCCACCTACGGTTATCTCGACCCCACCCTCCCCGATGCCTACCAGCCCCAAGAGGGCGACGACCCGATGTTGCTTGAGCGGCATCTGCTGCGCAGCCTTTCTTCTTATTCTTCAGACAAGGAACACATGTTTGGCGGACAGGGCGTGATTTCATTCCTGCAAAAATTCAACAAACCGCAGCAGGAACTCTCTTTTGACGCCACCTTCAACTACCACGCGCCCAACAGCACCTCCTATACCGACCGCCTGTTGGTAAACGCTCCCGCCGATTCTTCCTTTACCCGGCAGAACATCCGCAACAACCGTCAGGGCATCAACGTTGACGCCCAGCTCAACTATATGCACCCCTTTAACGAAAAGCTGGCTTTAGAAGTGGGTTATCAAGGCAAGGTGCAGTGGCAAAAAACCTTTAGCAAATATGATACGCGGCTCAACGAGTTTCAGGATACCGCCATCAATTTTCAATATATTGAACACAATCATGGGCTGTACGCCAATCTAAAGGGAACTTTCGGCAAATTCACCTTTCAGGTGGGCGGCAGGTTTGAAGCCGATCTGATGAGCGCCGACAAATCCACCGAAAAGGGCGATACTTCTTTTGACTATATGCATTTCCGCTTTTATCCGGCAGTGCATCTTTCGTATAAATTGGGTCAAAAGCAGGAACTGCAACTCAGCTACAGCCGCCGCGTGAACCGCCCCCGCCCGCACAATCTGGATCCCTACATAGATTACGCCAATTATCCCTCGTCTATTTCGTACGGCAATCCGCAACTCAAACCGCAGGACATACACTCCATAGAACTCAACTATTCGCTTTTCCTCAAGTCGTCTTCTTTTTACGCAACGGTATATTACCGCTATCAGAAAGACTTGATACGGCGATTCCAGTTTGAGGAAATCAACCCATCCACAGACGAAATATTGCTCAACGCCACATTCCGCAACTTTGCTCACGGACACACCTACGGTGTAGACCTCTCTTGGGAACAACAGCTTTTCAAATGGTGGCGCATGAGCCTCAGCGGCAGTCTTTACCAAAACACCACCTCCGACAAAGCCTTGGATGAATCCACCTCCGAAGGAATCAGTTACCGCGCCCAGTTAAGCACCACCGTAAACCTGCCTTTGGATTTTACCTTGCAGTTTTCCTGCCGCTACCGGGGTCCCTCTTACTGGGGGCAGACCCGCTTTGACCAAAATGTTTCGGGCGAACTGGCGGTACGCAAGAGTTTTCTGCAAAAACGGCTCAACCTGAATCTGCGCGTGCAAGACTTGTTTCACACCCAGCAATGGAACCGCACCGTTACAGGCGAGGGCTTTGTATCTTACAGCAAACGCCGCCCCAAAAACTCCACAGCTCTGTATGTAAGCCTTACCTACAAGATAAACCAAGGAGAACAGAAACAAGGCCGCCGGAAGCTCAATTCCAACGAGGGCGGCGATTTCGGCGATATGGACTAAACAGGCAAACGCCATGAAGATTATCTGCATAGGACAGAATTACCGGGAACACATCAAGGAACTCAAGTCAAAGGTGCCGCAGCAACCTGTGTTTTTCTGCAAACCCGACACAGCCCTTTTGATTCGCAACCGCCCTTTTTACATTCCCGACTTTACCAAGGAACTCCATTACGAAACCGAACTGGTATTGCGCATCTGCAAGGTAGGCAAGAATATAGAACCCAAATTTGCCGAATCTTATTACGATGCGGTTACTTTGGGCTTTGATTTTACCGCACGGGATCTGCAACAGTATTGCCGAAAAGAGGGCTTGCCTTGGGAAATGAGCAAGGCGTTTGACAACTCCGCCGCCATAGGACAGTTCATTCCCAAAGAAAAATTTACGCAAGGCGTGCAGAACCTGCATTTTGAGATGAAGAAAAACGGAGAGACCGTGCAAAAGGGCGATGCTTCCGATATGCTGTTTACAATAGACCGGCTCATAAGCCACGTATCGAAGTTCTTTACCCTGCGCACAGGCGACTATCTCTTTACCGGCACTCCTCCCGGAGTAGGCTGCGTAAGCATAGGCGACCGTCTGGAAGCCTTTTTGGAGGGCGAAGCGGTATTGCATTGCGATATAAAATAGTTTGGTTAAATTTGCCGTTCAGGCTATTTTACGATGATACAGGAAGAAAACGCAAAGTTTGAAAGGAAACGGATCCGCAGTGCGCACGTAACCACAGTGCTGTCTATCGCAACGGTATTGTTTTTGCTTTGCATACAATGCCTTATGATAGGATATACCCGAAAGGTTTCCGACTATGTAAAGGAAAATATCGGCTTTACGCTGATGATTAAGGACTATACCCGCGAGCAGGATATTTTAGATCTTAAGGATATTATAGACCGCTCTCCTTTTGTAAAGAGTTCCCGCTATATCAGCAAGGCGGAAGCCGCTCAGGAACTGCAGGACGACTTGGGTCAGGATTTCGTTTCCTTTCTCGGCTACAACCCACTCCTGCCCTCCATCGAGATTCATCTCAAAGCCGATTACGCCATTCCCGACAGCGTTACCAAGTTTGAAGAGGAACTGACCCGTTACCATATCGTTAAGGAAATGTTTTACCAACCCGACCTTATCCGTTTGGTAAACGACAACGTGGCAAAAATAAGTTTTTGGCTGAGCGTGATAAGCCTCTTTATTCTCGTATTGGCGGTGTATCTGCTCAACAATACGATGCGCCTGCTTATCTACTCCAAGCGGTTTACCATCAACACCATGCAGTTGGTGGGCGCCACCTCTTCCTTTATCCGCCGTCCGTTCTTGCGCAAGAGCATGCTGCAAGGTCTTTTGGGCGCGGTAATTGCAATTGCGGCATCAACCGTATGCCTGCTCCTGATAAACCGCAGGATTCCCGAAATAATCAACCGCCACGATGCGGGTATGATAGTAAAGGTATTTTTATTGGTATTGATTATAGGCATACTGTTTACCTTGATTTCGGCATGGTTCTCGGTAAACAAGTACCTGCGTATGCGCAACTCCGAAAGTTTGTATAACTAGACATTTCCTATATAACAATGGCAACAGTAAAAACCACTAAAAACAGCGTTCCCAAGCCTCAAGGCGAAAAAAAGATGTTCGATTTTGCCTTTGGTAAAAAGAACTATATACTGATGATTGCCGGCATCGTGGTCTTGGGTATCGGTTACCTGCTTATGACCGGAGGCGGCAGCAAAGACCCCGAAGTGTTCAGTTACGATCTGTTCAATACACGCCGTTTGGTAATAGCACCCTTGGTAATCTTGGCAGGCATCATTCTTGAAATTGCCGCCATTATGAAAAAGCCCGAATAAGTATGGGTTGGCTTGAAGCCTTGATTTTAGGCATCATTCAGGGTCTTACCGAATTTTTACCGGTAAGCAGCAGCGGGCATCTGGAAATAGGCAAACAGCTCTTGGGCGTGCAAGCCTCCGACGACCTGCTCTTTACCGTAACCGTTCACGGAGCCACTGTTCTTAGCACTGTCGTAGTGTTCGGAAAAGAAATACTGAAACTTCTGCGGGGCCTGTTCCGCTTTGAATTGAACGCTGAAACGGTGTATGTGCTCAAGCTGTTGGTTTCGATGATTCCTATCCTGATTGTGGGTGTTTTTTTCAAAGACTATATCGCAAGCCTTTTCGGAAACGGCTTGCTTTTGGTGGGCTGTATGCTTTTGCTTACCGCCCTCTTGCTTACGCTTGCCAATTATCTGGGCAGCGGTAAACGCGATATTTCTTTTCGCGATGCCTTGGTGATAGGTGTGGCGCAAAGCGTGGCAGTATTGCCGGGCTTGTCGCGCAGCGGTACCACCATAGCCACCGGTTTGCTCTTAGGCAATAAAAAAGAAGCCGTGGCGCAGTTTTCGTTCCTGATGGTGCTGATTCCCATTTTGGGCGAATGTGCCTTGGATTTGGCTTCGGGAAAGATGGCATCATCGGAAATTCCCCTTACTTCGCTTTTAACCGGCTTTCTATCGGCATTCGTTTCCGGTTGGTTGGCTTGCCGCTTTATGCTGCGCATCGTTAAGGGAAAGAAATTGATTTATTTTGCCATTTACTGCCTTATCGTAGGCATCTTGGCTATCATCTCTTAAATCTTCTATATGAAAACGGGATTCTCCGCTTTTTTGAAAATGATTTGGCTTGGCGGATGTTCCGTGTTGACATCCGTGCTGTGTCAGCTTATGGCTCAACCGTGCAGACCCGATCCGGGCAACCTTAAACGGGCGGCATACCACTACGAAAAAGCTATGACAGCCTATCGCGAAGGTTTGTCGAACGCCACTTGGAAATACTTGCAGATAGCTAAAAAGACGGAACCTTGTTTTGCCAAAGTGTATCTGCTGGAAGCCGTGCTGTACGAAGACGAAAAGAAAACCGACAGTGCCATAAACGCCTATACCCGGGCTTTAGCCATAGACCCGGATGTGTTTCCCAACGCTTATTACAGCTTGGCTAAACTGCAATCGGTGTCGGGTCGATATACCGAAGCCAACCAAAATTTAGATACCTACCTTGCCTACCCCAACATCAGTCAATCCATGCGCGAAAAGGCGCAGATGCTGCAACTGAGGAACAAGGAAGCCCTTGACTTGGCGCGTGAAACGGTGCCTTTTCAACCCAAAAATGTTGGCGCGGGCGTTAATTCCGAATACGATGAATATCTGCCATTCGTTACGGTAGACGACCAGATGATGATATTTACCCGCCGCTATATGCGACCGCTTGACCCGCCGGTTTTAGAAGAAGACTTCTTTTACTCCATGCGCGATTCTACGGGTGCGTGGCAAGAGGCGGTACGTATGGAAGAACCTATCAACTCCGACGAAAACGAGGGAGCCTTATTTATTTCTCCCGATGGCCGCTATCTGTTTTTTGCCGGCTGCAACCGTCCCGACGGCTGGGGTTCCTGCGACATTTACGCTTCGATTAAACGCGGCGACGGCTGGGGAAAGCCCTTTAATTTGGGGCAGCCCATCAACACCTCGCACTGGGAATCCCAACCCTGCTTTTCTTCTGACGGAAGAACCCTCTACTTTACCAGCACCCGCCCCGGAGGTTTCGGGAAAAGCGACCTGTGGCGGAGCCGTCTTATGCAGGGCGGCGTATGGAGCGAACCCGAAAACTTAGGTTCCAACATCAACACCGACGGCGACGAAAACTCCCCTTTTCTGCACCCTGACGGCAAAACGCTCTACTTTGCCTCCAACGGACACGGAGGTATGGGCGGTTTGGATTTGTTCGTGAGCCGTATGGACAGCAACGGAAATTGGTCGGTTCCGCAGAACTTAGGTTATCCCATCAACACCAATGCAGACGAAACCACTTTGAGCGTGAACGCCAAGGGAGATACCGCCTATTTCAGCAGCGACAACTTAGGGGGGTACGGTCAAAAAGACATCTATTCCTTTGCCCTCTACGAACAGGCTCGCCCCAGCACGGTTTCTTTTATGAAAGGGATTGTGTTGGATGCCAAGACGGAGCAACCGCTCGCCGCCCGCTTTGAATTGATAAGCCTTCAGAGCGGCATCACCCGCATTTCGTCGGTGGCGACGGCAAAGACCGGAGAATTTTTGGTCTGTCTGCCGGTAGACGAACCCTTTGCCTTGAATGTGTCCTGCCCCGGCTATCTGTTCTATTCCGAGCATATAGCCCTCGATTACGGCAACGCCAACCAACCGATGAAGAAAGAAATCCTTTTGCAGCCCATAGAACGCGGAACCCATATCGTGCTGGAAAACATCTTTTACCAAACCGACAGGTATCAGCTTGAAAAATCGTCTATCGGCGAGTTGGAACGCATCTTTCTCTTTTTGGCGCAAAACCCGAAGGTACGCATTGAAATAAGCGGACATACCGACAATACCGGCTCGGAACAGTATAACAAAACCCTTTCTGAAAACCGCGCCAAAGCAGTGGCGGAATATCTGATAGGAAAAGGCATTGCGGCAGACCGGATTGTAGCCAAAGGTTACGGTTTTGATAAACCGGTGGCAGACAACCAAAGCGAAGAAGGCCGTGCCAAGAACCGCCGTACCGAACTTAAAATTCTCTAAGATGGCTCCCCATTTCGACCCCGAAGCCCCCTTGTTTGCCAACGGCAATTATTTTGGTTTTCCTTATACCGAAACCGATTCTCCATTGGTATTGGTTTCCGTGCCTTGGGATGTTACGGTTTCTTACCGCAACGGAACGGCTCAGGGACCGGAGGCGATACGTCAGGCTTCGCTGCAATTGGATTTTTTCGATTTTGAGATTGCCGATGCCTACAAGGGAGGTATCGCCACCTTGGATTTTGCCAAGTCTAAGGAAATTGCCGCGCTCTCGACACGTTTGCGCCCTTTGGCGGAACGCGTAATCGAGCAAGGCGAAGAAAAATCGGGGCAGGAGCTACAGCAGGTAAATGCCGGCAGCAGGCAGGTAAACGACTGGCTCTGCAAAACCTCCTCCGCCCTTTTGCGGCAAGGCAAATATGTAGGCGTGGTGGGCGGCGACCACAGCAGCCCCTTGGGTTTGATGCAGGCTTTGAGCCAAAAGCACGATAAGTTCGGAATACTGCATCTTGACGCGCACGCCGACCTGCGCAAGGCTTACGAGGGCTTTGAATTTTCGCACGCTTCGATAATGTATAACGCGCTTATGCTCCGGCAGGTGGAAAGCCTTGTGCAGGTCGGCGTGCGCGACGTATGCCAGAGTGAGCAGGACTTAGTAAGCTCGAGCGGGGGTAGAATCCGTCAGTTTTCGGACCTGAGCATTTGGGATAGGCTTTATAAGGGCGGGAACTGGAACGAAGTTTGCCAAGACATAATGACTGCCCTGCCGCAAAAGGTATATATAAGTTTTGATATTGATGCCTTGCAGCCTGCCCTCTGCCCCAATACGGGAACTCCCGTGCCGGGAGGACTGGAGTTTGCCCAAATTCGTTTTTTATTGTCTATGCTGCGCCAAAGCGGCAAGGAGATTATAGGCTTTGACCTCTGCGAAGTGGCTCCAGCTACGGAAAATCCTACTGACGAATGGGATGGAAACGTAGGGGCAAGGATATTGTATATGCTAAGCAATACCCTGCTCTTTCAAGCTTCGCGCAAATAGGACTTAATAGAGTTTTTGGCTGTAATCGCGCGCTCCGAAAATGGAACTGCCTATACGCACCAAGGTACTGCCTTCTTGCATAGCCAATTCATAATCGTCTGACATTCCCATCGAAATTTCCTTGAAGTGCGCCTTGCCGGCAAAGTAACCGGCTTGGAGTTTTTGAAAAATGGCGCGCAAGGAGGCAAATTCCTGTTTTACCTGCTCCTTGTCGGGGGTAAAGGTAGCCATACCCATCACCCCGTCTATACGCACGTTCTGCATTGCCTTATAGGCAGGCGACTGAAGCAATGCCACCGCCTGCTCCATATCCAAGCCGAACTTGCTTTCTTCTTGGGCTATATGAAACTGCAAGAGGCAGGGCACCACTCGGTTTTCTTTAGCTGCCGCCTTGTTTACCTCCTCCAGTAGTTCCAAACTGTCTATACTGTGGATAAGGCTTACGTAACCTATAATGTATTTGATTTTGTTGCGTTGCAGATGCCCTATGAAATGCCATTCTATATCGGAGGGTAAAACTTCGTGTTTGGCACGCATTTCCTGCGCCTTGTTCTCGCCGAATATGCGCTGCCCGGCATCGTAAACCACCTTGATTTCTTCAACGCTCTTGTATTTTGAAACCGCCACCAAGCGAACACCTTGCCTGATGCCCGACACCACCTGCCTGTAATTATCCTGTATGCTCATGAATAAAGATGCAATCGTTTTACAAAACTCAAACGTATTTCTTCTCCCTCCCTCAAGGTATGCAAGTCGGGCAAGGACAGCTGCTTATTATCCAGATGCCCTACCGTAAAATTATACTTGCTGCCGTTCTTTACCTTTACCAAATAGTTGCCCTCTCCCGGCAAGAGTTTATGCGGGTCCGAAACCATACAGGCTCCGTTGCGGAAAACTCCCGAAAGCCCGTAAGGATAGCCTAACAATTCGTTTGCCTGCGCTACATTGCCTTCTTCGAGCAGCTGCCGTATGCGAGTAGAACTTACGTGCTGACGGTGCACTATCTGTTCGGGAAAGCGGTCTACCGCAAAGCCGTAGCGGGCGGCATATTCCGACATCTGTTCGTAACTGCCCTCCCTGTTATGGCCAAAATTGTGGTTGTAGCCCACCACCATTTTCCGCACGCCGATTTTGTTCACCAAGATATTTTCGATAAAGCCGGAGTATGTGATTTTTGAAAACGCCTCGTCAAAATTCAGTATCACCAACACATCTAAACCTGCCTTGGCCAATAGGTCTATTTTTTCGGCATCGGTAGAAAGCAAGCCGAAATTACGGCTATAGGCATCAAAAGAATGGAGCACCAAGCGCGGGTGGGGCGAAAAGGTTATCAGTACGCTCTTTCCCCTTATCAGTTCCGCCTCGTGCTTGAGCAGACCTATAATGCACTTGTGCGCCGCATGCACGCCGTCGAAAGAGCCTACGGTTACCACCGGTCTGTTTACCGGTTTCCAGTTTTCCAATCCCCGAACAACTTCCATAACTAAAAATCTACGCTCAGCCCTGCCATAAAGTTAAAGCGGTACGAGGGCACGTCATACCAACGGTAATAGCGTTGGGCTATGAGGTTATTGAGTTCCACAAAAGCCGTCATCCGCTTGATAAAACGGTATTCGGCACCTATGCTCCAGTCGAAGCAGCCTTTGAGTATAACATCCCTGCCTGCCCTGTCGCGGGCTTTCATATTGGTGTAGCCCTTGATATCGGTATAGACCCATATACGGTTCACAACATTGTAACGAAAATCCAGATTGGCAGTGAACTCGGGCATATAGTATAACCGCTTGCCATAATGCGAATATTCGGCATCCACGTGGGCTATAATCTTGTCTGTCCAGCAGAAATTCAAATCGCCGCGCACCCTCAGGTTAAATACCGAACCGCTGTATAAGGGTCTAAAATCGTTATATCCGTAATAATTGAAATAATGCGAATAATCGTAGCGGTAATAGTCGAAACTCAGCACATCCTGCATAAAATGCGCCGACACCTGCACCCTATAGTCGATATTGCGGCTGAAATTACCGCTCAAGCCGGCATAGGCACTGAATTTATCGCGTGTAAATTTTAGATCGGGATAGAGCAAAGGATGCAGAAAAGGATTGGTGCGGGAAATCCTGTCTACCGTATTGCGTTCCACACCGCCGCCTGTTCCTATAAAGAAAGTGAAAGCGCGGGGAATGATATGCAGTTTCAAATCCACCACCGGGTTAAACTGGAACTTAGCTTCTTTCGCTACGCCGTCGCCTCCGCCATGTCCGTAGATATGAAACACCATATCGGCATTCAATTCCACAAACTCGTACTTAAAGCGAATCTGGGGCTGTATGTTGAAATGATAGGCGTTGCGCAGTTCATTTCCTTTATGAAACTTTTCATTTTCCATCCCATACCTATGACCGTCATTGATACCGTCGCGGTACATATTGTCTTCAAAACGGAAGCGCGCCCCTATGCTGAACATATCCGCAGAACGCCTTTGCTGCACCACTACTTTAGAAACACCGCCCTCCACAATCGCCGTATTTTCGATAGAACGCCAATTGGTAAGGTTCAGATTGTAATCGGCTGTGGCATCAAAGCGCAAGGCATCGAAAGATTTGGCATTGTCGGTAAAAGTAAGTCTGCCGCGAGCATTCTGAAACCAGCGTTTGGATTGTTTCTTAAAATCGCCCAAATCCACAAGATTCAGCATATTCGTATCTATCGAATTATTTACTCCATAGCAGTTCACTGCCCTTTGGCTGTAAAAGATTTCGAGCGCGGTAATAAACTTTTCTCCAAAAAGACGCCCCACCACATTAGCCTCATTCAGAGAATAATTGGTCTTAAAGCGGTCGTAATCCTTAATCTTTCCGTAGGTGGAATGATGCCTGTAGCCGGCAGCCACTTCGTATTGACGGTTGCGCCCTACGGCAAAATCCGCCTCCACCCCCAAGCCCCGGTTGCCGCCACCCACCTTAACGGTGTTGTTGAACAACTTGGGTATAGGTTCGCCCAATACCTTTGCAGGCTTGATGTTTTCGGTGGGATATGAGGTAGCGAAAGGTCTCGATATAATCTGAATATCGGAGGGCGGAATCACTACCGTAGTATCGGCGGTATGCGGTACGGAAACCGGTTTTTCCACAGCTCCCAATACCGGTTGATAAGGCGCGGTAACCACCACGTTCTCGTTATAACCGCCTTGCGTTTTGCCGTTATCTTGCGCCTGCAGGTTGATGCTGCCAAAAGGCATAAGCAAACCGGCAACCAAAATGAATTTTATCTTCATGTTTCCTGTCCGTTTCTTGTTTTTACGCCGGGCTTACATAGCCGGCAATACAATTTCTTCCGGTTCTTCGTAACGAGAAGAACGCATTTCTTCTTCGTTTTCCAAATCGGAAGCTTCCCTTTGGTTTATCATCTCTAACTTCTGTGCGGCAACTTCTTTTAAGTCTTCGCCCTCATAGTTGTCGATGATGCTCTGCAAAGTCTGCTTTGCCTGCAGTATATTGCCTTTCTGATAGTATATATCCGCCCAAAGCAGATAGGTTTTTACCAAATAGTATTCGTTCATAGACGAATTGCTGATATATTCAAATATCATGCGTTCCGCCTCTTCATACAGCCCCGACTTGACACGCTGTTCCAACAAGGCGTACTGCGCCAGCGACGAATAATCGGGATTCTGCGACCTTGACAGCACTTCGTACTGCTGCATCGCCAGTTCGTTTTCGCCTATGGCGGGAGCGGTCAAGGCAATCAGATAGCGGGCTTCTTCGGCTTCCTGCTCCGAAACACCCTCTTGGCGTATCACATCCAATGCCACTTCCACCAAATCCTTGCTTTGCCCCAATACCCACAAACAACGCATCTCGCCCAGCTTTGCCGCCACTACCTGATCCTGTCCGGCAGCCATTTGGGCAAGTTTGCGGTAATAGCCCAAAGCCAGCTTATAGTCTTTGTCGGCATAGCACATATCCGCCAATTTGCGGGTGGCTTCTTCCGCCTCGGGTATCGGCAGTTGCGAAAGTTTGGCATACGCCGCCTTAAGGTTCTCGCGGTCGTTGTTCTTTTCGGCACAGATAGCGGCATTTTTCCATGCTTCTACGGCAAACAGCCCTTCGGGGTAAGTATCCACATATTTTTTGAAGCCGTTGAATGCCTGCACGTAATTTTCTTCCAAAAAGAAATTTTCGGCTGCCAGATACGTAAGCGAATCCTGTTCGGTTTCGTTTATCTTCATATTGGGCAGCTTATTCACGTAGGCAAAGAATTTGTCGATTTGGTTCTGCGCCATATAGATGTTGCGTATGCTTACCAAAGCCTGCCTGCCCTCTTCCGAAGATGGATTGCTTTCTGCCACATGCTTAAAGCAACGCAAGGCTTCTTCATTCTCGCCCCTGTTAAAATAGATAAGCCCCATCTTTGCCCAAGCCGAAACGCCTTGGGGTGAACGCGGATAACGGTCGCGCAAACGACCGTAGTAAAGCAAAGCCTTGTCGGCATCGTTCAACATCATGTACGTGCTTGCCAATTCGCTGTAGATACGCGGCATATAGGGCGATTGGGAAAACTGCTCGCTCATCTTGAGCAGGTATTCCGCCTTGGAGGCATACAGTCCGCGAGCCCCTTGACAGAGCGCGATTTGAAAATAGATGTAATCGGCAGGTTTATATCCTTGCTGCAAGGCATCGGTATAGGCTTGAACCGCACCCTCGTATTGTTCCTGCATATAGCGGCAATCGCCCAAGCGACCGTAAGCGTCTGCCACATAGGGCGATTCTTCCATACCGGAGGCGCGTTTGAGGTAGTCTTCAAAATAGCGCACTGCCAAAGGATAGTTTATCATTTGCATTGCCGTGTAGCCCAAATTGTAAAAGGCGTGGGCGTATTCGGGCTGACTTACTGCCGCCGCCGTAGAAACGAAGCGTTCATAAGCCTTCTGCGCCGGGGCGTAGTTGCCGGCTACAAACTGACATTCTCCCTGCCAAAAGTAGGCACGCGCGGTAAGCCCCTCGTCAGAGCCGTTCCCGGCGCAGCGTTCAAAGAACGCCAGCGCCGTGCCGTAGGCGCGGCGCTGGAAGGCTTCCACCCCTTTGTTGAAAAACAAACGCTGTTCGGCTTCCTTTAACTGAGGGCTTTGCTGCCCTATCTTTTCGAGCGAAGCCAATGCCATATCGTAGTTTTTGGTAGTCATATAAATGCTCACCAAATACGAATAGATACGTTTATTGTAAGGAGACTGGGGATATTCCTCAAGAAAATCCTCCATTACCTTCATCGATTCATGGTAAGGGGTCAAGCCCAGTTCGTAAGCCAACTGCGCCCGATGATACATGGCATCTTCGCGCATCACGGCGTTTTGGTCGCGTATCTTGGCTGCATCGGCAAAGGCATCCATAGCGAATTTCTTTTTACCCTGCATAGCGTAGCAATACGCCAAGTGATACAGCGTGGTCTGCTTCAGGGCATCGTCGGGTTCCAATGGCAGCACCCCTTGAAAATAATATGCCGCCGAATCGTAATACAGATTCTTGTAGTAGCAGTAGCCCAAAATAAAACGCCCGTCGGCATCGGGAACCACTGCCGAATTATTGAAAAAGGCGGTAAGGTAAGGCAATGCCTCCCTGTATCTGCCCTCCTTATAGCACGCCTCCCCTAACAAACGCCCTATTTCAGCCGCACGCTGCGGGCTGCGGGCTTCCTCCATCAGTCCGGGTCCCATTTCCAACACCTTTTTGGTATCGCCCAAGGCATGATAAATCTGCAATTTGTAAAGCGGAACAATCGCGGCGAAAGTGGGGTCGTCTTCTATCTGGTTAAAGGCTTCCAACGCCCCCTTATACATTCCCTCCGTATAGAGAATATAGGCATAGTAATAGGTAGCCACCACCTGATAGCGGTTCTCGCGGTCCCTCAGCTTGGCAAAAGCCAACTTTGCCTCCGCATATTTCTTCTGCACAAAAGCCGCATAGCCGCTGCGGAAATAGTAACGGTCGGCTTCCTCTCCCTTAAGCCCCGCCTCTACCGGATCCACTTTTTGATAATACTCGTATGCCGACTGATAGCGTTTGTAGTCGTATTCAAAATTAGCCAACTGCAAATACACCATATTAACCCGGTTGCTGTTGGGATACGTTTCCACAAAATCGCGCAAGGACAAAGCTCCGTTCTTGTGAAACAGCAACACATCGCACATGGCACGGTAATACATAGCCTCTTCGGCGTAATAGGTATCTTCGGCAGGGTTTATTTTACGTTGAACCAAGCCGAAAGCACGTTTTGCCGCGCCATATTTTCCATTCTCATACAGACGCACCGCATCGTAAAAACCGTTTTCGGGTTCGTCGTAACGCGCCGTGTTCTGTGCCGAAAGGCTACCCATAGCCAACACCCACGCGCTTATGCTTAAAATATATTTCTTCATAGTTCTACCGATGTTTGGGTTTTACGGCAAACTTCATTCTATAATCGTGAGAAACCGCGCCCTTGGATATATTGTCTAATTTGCGGCGCAGCATCGTTTTGCGCAAGGGATTGAGATGGTCTACGAACACCTTGCCGTTCAGGTGATCACATTCATGCTGCAATACACGCGCCACATACCCCTCGTGTACCTCATCGTGCATCTGCCCAGCCATATCCATATAGCGTATTTTGATACGTGCGTGACGTTCCACATCTTCGCGCACGCCCGGAAAGCTCAGGCAGCCTTCGTTAAACGCCCATTTTTCGCCCTCCTCTTCGTATATATCGGGATTGATCAAAGCCTTGCGGAAACCCGCCGCCTTGGGGTCTTCTTCGGCAAAAGGCGAGGCATCCACCACAATCAGTTTAATCGAAAGCCCTATCTGCGGAGCGGCAAGCCCCACTCCGTTTGCCTCTTCCATAGTTTGAAACATATCGCTTACCAAAGTTTCCAAACCGGGATAATCCAAGCCGATTTCTTCTGTTTGGCGACGGAGAACAGGATCTCCGTAAGCCACAATGGGATATATCATAAGTTATTGAATTGCATATAAGTTTGTAGAATCAAGGTGGCGCTTACCATATCTACCGTTGCCTTGTCCTGCCGTTGCTTTTTCTTGGCTCCCATTTCGAGAATGGAACGCTGGGCGATACGGGAGGTAAACCGTTCATCGACCCTTTGCAAGGGTATGTGCGGATAGGCGTTCTTAAAACGGTTTACAAAAGGGGTAATGAAACGCTCACTCTCGGAGGGGGAATAGTCCATCTGCCGGGGTTCGCCCACCACCACGCAATCTACCGTTTCCTTAGCCATATACTCCTGAAGAAAATCCCACAGAGCCGGGGTCTGTACCGTCTGCAAGCCTGTAGCGATAATGCGCAAAGGGTCGCTTACGGCAATGCCGCAACGCTTTTTTCCATAATCAATAGCCAAAATCCGCCCCATAGGTATATTACAAATCGTGCGAATTTAGGGAAAAACAGAGCCTTATCCGCCAAGATATACGGATAGTTTCTAACCTTGAATTGTTGATTAACTAATAACGGTATTCGGTAACGTTGAACAGAGGCGTGTTGGAATAAAACACCTGAAGAAGCCTTAACATTTCTTCGTGCGCTTCCGTCAGTTCATCGGCAAAAATCGCTTCGTTCTTTTCGCCTATGCTGTTGTTCATCACAAGATAGTGACGATGTTCCCTATCGTATTGAAAAACGAAATAATAGGTGGGTTCGTGCTGGATAATGTACGACTGTTCCTCCTCTAAATGAGCCACGAACAATTCCAAGGCTTTTTCCAAATCGGACTCAAATTCGTTCTCATCATCGCAGGTTATGCAGAAAGCCTGTTCAAAGACATCGTAGGAGAAAGTAGCCAAAGGTTTGTTATAGTCGCTGGAACTTACCAAGGTAAGGTCTATATATGAACTCTGTGCCCGGGCACAGAAAGAACCGCCCAGTATCAGAAAGAGCGACAACAGATACATATATATGCGTTTACCTTGCATATTCAACGAATTCAACGAAAATAGCGTTGCAAATATAAGTTCCTTTTATGCGAATAGCAAACCCTGTCTGCAAATTTTATCAACCGTTTTTCCACAATCTTAACGAACCACTCCCCTCGGGCGACGCAGCACCACATTCTCCATTCTCTCGTCAGAATCAAAGCCGTCGCCTTCCAACACTAAACCGGGGCTAACCTTGCGCACGGAAACATCCGAATAAATCTTTTTGGTTTCCTGATTCCAATACAGCGCCTCAGTATAAATCGTATCGAGCGAACGATAATCGTACACCTGCACGTCGCCAAAAAACTTCATCAGCTTTTGGTTCTGTAGATTGATAGCCGAATCGGCAAGCAAAAGCACATCTACCGCCGTACCCTCCTCGTTGTAGAAAGTGGATTTTATGCCTTTGGGAAACACCTGCCTCGGCTCGGCATCCGCTTCTTGCCCGGTATAGTTGCTCATACAGGAATATTCCATAAACACCTGCGCCTTGCCTGCTTCGGTGGCAAGGGTATTGGAACCGTAAACGGTCTGACCCGGGGCGGTCGTTATATCCTCAAAGGGCATAAAAACCGCCTTCCTGCCCTTGCACGAAGCCAACAGGAAAGCGGTTACAGCCAACAGAATAATAATCTGCCTGTTCATTATCCTTGCAAATAAGACCTACCGGCTGGCACGAATGGTGGTGGTAAGGCTGAACCAACACGAAATGGTGTAGGAATCGCCTTCCTGCAAACCGTAGGTAAACAAGTCGTCGGCAGAGGGGAAATGCGCCGAATAGGTAGCAATCAGTTTATTGACGCTTTCGGTCAAGGAGGGGTCGGCATTGCGGGCTTTGATAAACATATCCACCGCCGCCCAATAGGGAGCGCGAATCGCAACCGGCGTACCGTCGCCCTTGCAGTTGCCCGCACCGGCGGCATAGAGGCTGCCCAACAAGATATAAGCCTTTCCGCTGTTCGGATTGATTTCCAAAACCTTGTTGCAGGCGTTACGGCCTTCCGCATAACGGTTCATCTTTAAGGAAGCGTCTGCCACAAGCAGATAGGCGTTTTCCTTATCGGAATCCGAATCCAATTGGTCTATAACTTCGGCGGTAAGATAAGAAACCGCCTTAGCATAGTCGCCTTTGGAATAGCACATCTTTGCCATCATATAGGCACTTTGAGGCGTGGGTTCCAAACCGTAAAGGGCTTCGGTCATAGTAAAGAAGATTTCCGAATCGGTGCAGGAACGCAGGTTCAGCATACGGGTGGCTTTCTTGAGGAAATTTATATCCGAGGCTGCGGTTTCAAATTTCTTGGTATAGATAGGAATCAAGTCTTGGCAAGCCGCATAGGGTTCAAAAAGCGAGTTAAGCCCGTTTTCGCGCTCGGCTATCTTGTCGTTTGCCGGATTGAGCTTGGCAATGGTTTCCAAGGCGGTGGCGGCTTGGTCGTAAGCGTTGATCAAGCTTTCCTTGTCTATCAAGTCTGCCTTGAAGGCATCGCAGCACGCGCTGAAATACATTTCGGGAATGTTTTCAAAGTTCTTTACCTTGGCGGATTCTTCCACATATTCCATCGCCTTGGTATATACGTCTAAATATTCCTTGATGTTTTTAGGACGATAGGTGCGCATATCGGCTGCCTGCATACCGAAACAGTAACCGATTTCGCCGAAATACTCACGGCGCAGATCCCACAGGGCAATCAGTTCGTCTATGCGGGCGGCACGGGCGGTGGCATCTTTTTCTTTAGAAATCAAATTCTTTAAGATAACATTACCACGAATAAAGTTGTTTTTGGAAGAAGTGGGACACAATTCCAACACTTTTTTCCAAGCATCGTAGGCGTGTTCATAGTTCTTCTGCTTAAAGAACTCCTGATAAACCGACAGGTTCTGGAGGCAGCTCACGCTGTCTTCGGGAGTGGCTCCGTATTTCTGCGCCTGAGCGAACGAAGCGCAAGCCAAAGCCAATGCTGCAACAAAAATCTTTTTCATTTTGAATATCTCCTTTTTGTTTTTTTCGATTAATCGTATTTGGGTTTGACAAACCAAGTCTCTACCGAAGAGAAACTTACGCCTATGCGAAGGTAATCTTCCCTTATCTGACCCAAGTTCAGCGAACCCGTTTTGCCGTATTGTACTCCTATATTAATGAGTGAACGCGATTTACGAACCGGAATACCCACCCCTACGCTCAAGCCGAAAGATTGCAGGCGGTGTCCGTCGTAAGAAACGCACTGCTGCTGGTAAAAGCCGCCTATCCGATAGGCTACCCGGCGCGCCTTGGATGCCGCCTGCGGATCGTTTTTCAGTTCCGCCCCGGCATTGATAGAAAAGGTATTGTCAAAATAGTCGTACACCTTGCCGTAATCGCTAAAATCTTTCCACCACGTATAGGTAAAGTCTACGCCTACTACATACTGTCCCCTGCGTTCATACGATATTCCCGCCCTTACCGAAGAGGGCAGCACTACCTTGCCCCTGCTTTCGGCATCGGGCAAAAAAGCCGTGTCGGTAACAGAAGAAAAAACACCTGCCGCCATAGTGGTGCGCTTGCCGTAGAGCGTGGCGGCAAAGCTATACGCTCCGCCAAAGGTAAGATAGTGGTCTTTATAAACCCTCGCAGCGTAGGTAATGCCTAAATCGGCGGAGAAACCGTTGAGTTTGGTTTCGGTATAATACCTTGCCTTGCCTGCATAGGCAGCCAAACTGTCGTCTAAATAAGAAAGCGTGGCGTCTTTTTCTATCTTTCCGAACATATAACTGAGGTTAACGCCCACCGAAACGGGTCCCCAGCCGAAAGCATGGCCCCAGCCCGCTTTAGAGACACCGCCGTCGCCGCTGTGTATCAATTGGGTTTTGCCTATATGGGGTATCGAATCGGAAAAATACGAAGAACGGTAATTCATCTCGGTAACCGGCATCAGGTAAACAGCCATTTTATACCATTTGCATACCGGAAAATAAAATTCGAGGTTGCTCAAGCCCCCGGAGGTACTTTGGTTATGGAGTTTTTCGCCCGAAAGATTCTGACCCAAACGATTCATTCCCAAATTAAAACCCACATCAAAACGCACGCTGAGCGTATCTACGCCTGTGCGGTAAGTTGCCGGATTAAAGGGATTCATATCTCCCGGTGCCGACAAGCCCACAGCGATGCCGCCCATACTCATATTACGCACATTCAGATAGGATTGCATAGTTCCTGCCCCGAAAGCGGAATAGGGCGACAACAGACCGTTCTGCGCCCGCAAAGAAAACGGCAGCCCCAACAAACAGAACAAAGCCATCGGAAAAAGGGCTTTCAGTATGCCTGCCTTATTAACTGCCATTCAAGTCTAAAATTTCATTGAGGCCTCTGAGGACCAAATTTTGGTGGACAAATATCCGATAATTAAAGGACTTTTCAAAATAGCCGGCATTGCCTCCGGTAAGCACTATCTTTAAGTCGGGATACTGCTTGCGATAGCGTTCCACATAGCCTTGAACCTCGTAGCGCAAGCCATCCAAAGCTCCGCTATAAAGTGCTGTCTGCGTGTTATCTATACGTTCCGTATCGCGTTCCTGACGAATGTCTATCATAGGCAGGGCTTCGGTAAAGCGGTGCATGGCGCGCAGGCGCATATTCAGCCCCGGCGAGATGGCTCCGCCCAGAAAGCAGGCATCCTTATCCACCACATTATAGGTAACGCAGGAACCGAATACGATGCAGAGCACGTTTTCGCCCGGATAGAGCGAAGCCACCGCCGAAGCCACCGCCACCCTGTCGCGACCCAAGGTTTCGGGATTCCTGTAGTGCAATTTTACCGGTATCTTCAAATCGGGGCGATACGACTGCCAGTCGATAAAATACGGAAAGTTAGCCAAGGATTTTGCCAAAAACACCGGTTCGCGCGCCACCGTGCAGACAATAGCCCCGTCAAGCCCCGGATACATCCGGCGGATTTCCTCTATATCCTGAGGCGTAATGGTCTCGTACCAGCGGGTACACAGCAGGCGTTTCTGATTGAACACGCCCAGTTTGGTGAGCGTGTTTCCTATATCTATTACTAACTTATGTTGCATAAAATCAACAGACCACACGGCGAAGCATACCCGAGAGCACACTTTTCATGTAATCCAATCGCTTTTTTTTCTGCATCAATGCCAACAAATCGAGTTCATCGCTTGTTTCCTTGATGCGTTCAGATAATTTTTCCAACATATCCTTAACCTGTTTAAGACGGAAACTCTGCACCGCCTGCATCACGGCGGCGTCTAAAACAGGTCCGTGATTCTGTTCGGTATGGACAAAGATATTTTTACTTTCCCATACCTTGCTGATTTCAAATCGGGAAGCCGACAAATCCGCCACCAATGCCCGTACTTCGGGCTCTTCGCTCAAGAGCAGATCTTCCGCCGTAGGAATATCGCCCTTGTCATACGAATCGGCAAAGATAGAGAAAAGACGGTTTTTGAGCGGGTCTGAAAAAGTAAGTTCGTCTTGCTGCAATTCCATCACGATATAGGCGCATACCGGCAGCACTTGTTTCTCTTCCTTTCCCTCCGTATTGATATAGGTTTGCCGCGTGTTTGCCCTGCCGTGATTCACCAAGAGGCGCATCAGCTCGCGCTCCAAGGTTTCCTGCAAGACCTGAGCCTCCGACTGGCGCATATCCTCCTCGCTCTTTTGCTGCGCGGGCGGTTCGGTAATCGGCGCCGCCCCGCCTTTGGGAAGCTGCTTTTGAAAATCGTTGCGGAAAATGCGGTTCAACTTTTGGTACAGATCCGCCTCGGATATGCCCAACAGGCGGCCGCACTCCTGCACATATACCGCCCGCTTTATCTCGTCGGGGATAACCGAAATGCTATGGAGTATATTGTCTATCAGTTCGGCGCGTTTAATCGGGTCGTTGCCCGCATCCGCCAGCAGCAAACGGGTCTTGAAGGTAATGAAATCTACCGCGTTGGCTTTGAGATAAGCTAAAATCTCTTCGGTGGAATGGGCGCGGGCAAAGTCGTCGGGATCCTGTCCGTCGGGCAAAAGCACCACCCGCACGTTCATATCTTTTGCCAGCACCATATCGATGCCCCGCAAAGATGCCTTGATGCCGGCGGGGTCGCCGTCGTAGAGCAAGGTAAGGTTCTTGGTAAAATGCGAGATAAGCTTTATCTGATCTTCGGTAAGCGAAGTTCCGGAAGATGCCACTACATTGGTGATGCCTGCCTGATGCATGGAAATAACATCGGCATAGCCCTCCACCATATACGCCATATCTTGCGCCACGATTTCGCGCTTGGCAAAGGGTATGGCATACAATACGTTGCTCTTGTGATAGATTTCCGATTCGGGCGAATTGACGTATTTTGCCTTGCTCTTGTCTGCCGACAGGATTCGTCCGCCAAAGCCCAACACCCTACCGGAAATGCTGTGAATGGGAAAGATAACCCGCCCCCTGAAGCGGTCGTAGAGTTTGCCGGTATCTTCTTTTTGAATGGTAAGCCCGCTCTGCACCAAAAACTTTTTGTCGTAGCCGGCTTTCAGTGCCTCTTGGGTAAAGGTGTCCCAACCCTCGGAGCAATAGCCTAACTGAAACTGCTTGATAATGGCGTCGGTAAAGCGGCGTTCCCTAAAGTACGAAAGCCCTATGCTACGCCCCTCCTCGCTATCCCAAAGGTTCTTTATAAAATGCTCCGCCGCGTATTGGGTAACATGGTAAAGCGACTCACGCTCGTTCTCCGCCTTGGCTTGTTCGGGGGTAAGTTCCTCTTCTTCTATCTCGATATTGTATTTCTGCGCTAAATAGCGGAGCGCCTCCACATAGTCAAAATGCTCGTGCTCCATAAGGAAGCTCACCGAATCGCCGCCTTTTCCGCAGCCGAAGCACTTAAAGATGCCCTTGGCAGGAGACACGATAAAGGAGGGCGTTTTTTCCTGATGAAACGGACACAGCCCCAAATAGTTGGCGCCCCGCTTCTTAAGCGATACGAACTCACCGACCACTTCGTCGATGCGGGCTGCCTCTATGATGGCACGTTTGGTTGTGTCGGGGATTCTCTTAGCCATAGAGCAAAAGTACAAAAGTTGAGAGCATAAGCCAAGCGTGCTTGGCGGTGGGGCGCGGTTTTGACAGAAGCCAAGCTTGCTTGGATTATGGCAAGACAGCGCCCCAAGCCACGTTTACG
>JAFLTI010000001.1:32067-124665 GCA_022510485.1 Lentimicrobiaceae bacterium
TGGCTTATGCCGAAACGCAAAACTTTCAACGAAGCGAAGCGTAGTTAAAAGTACATAACCCAAGTAAGCTCCCTCGAAACCTGCTCCGCGCGCCTTGCATCTTACCGTTCTAACTGCTTTTTTCTCATTTCAGTCTTGAAGAAAACCAAGCTCCGCTTGGATTATGGCAAGACAGCGCCCCAAGCCACGTTTACGTGGCTTATGCCGAAACGCAAAACTTTCAACGAAGCGAAGCGTAGTTAAAAGTACAGAAGCCAAACGTAGAATAATAAATATATTGGCACTGCGTAAAAATACGAGATACACTGCGTAAAAATACGAGATGCACTGCGTAAAATGTAATTATATGTACAAACGGTCTGAATATCTAATAATTAAACTCACCCGACAAACCCCTTTTCCTAATCATAAATTCCGTTAAGAATCTGTTGCTTACAGGGGAGTATATAGATACGACAGGCTTGGCGGAAAAGCAGGAGGTAAATCCATTCTAAAAAAAAGAGCGGCAGAGAGTTCAATTCAGCAACTCTCTGCCGCTCTTTTTTCTTTTGAGCTTAGACCGGAGTGGAATCCGAATAAACTAAGGGAGAACCACCACGCGGAAGCCGAAATTGCTGTAGCGGTTGCCGGGGCTATCGTAGTTCCGATACGAAACACGGCAGCTGACAGCACCGCCGTACCAGCTGCCGCCACGCGACACGCGGTCCGAACCCGCGGAGGGACCCGTAGGATTGGTGGCGGAAGATGAACTATACGAACCGTATCTGTCCAAACACCATTCACTTACGTTGCCGCTCATATCGTATAATCCCAATTCATTCGACTCTTTCTGAGCCACCGGGTGGTTTAAACTGTTGCTGTTTCCCGTATACCACGCTACCTCGTTTATCGTATTGCTCCCCGCATACTTCGTACCCTTGGAATATTTGCCCCCGCGCGCCGCATACTCCCATTGAGCCTCAGTGGGCAGCACATAGTTCCTGCCTGTCATTTCGCTCAATTTTGCGCAGAACGCTTGCGCCTCTTCCCAGCTTACATAATACATCGGATAATTATCTCCTTTTCCATAAAGAGAAAACGAAGGGTTAGCTTTGTCTCGTTGTTGTTCCAAGGTCGTTCCCATCACCGCATACCACTGCGCCTGCGTAATCTCGGTCTCTCCCATATAAAACCCATCCAATGTTACCGTATGCACCGGCTTTTCTCTATCATACGCATCCGAACCCTGCTCTGAGGTAGCCCCCATAGAGAACGTGCCTCCCTCCACTTTCCGCATCTTTAACGTAACTCCGCCACCCAAGTCATCCGTAAAATACTCCTCCGTACCTTCATCGCCCCCTTCTCCTGCGTTGAGAAGAAAGTTGATACTGTCCATCTGCGCCACATCGCGCATATACACTACCTGCCCCCCATAAAAAATCCGCATGGTACGGGAAGCCTGCTCCTGTGCCGTCGCCGCAAGGCAGATCATCGCTGCCGCCAAGGCAAAAATTATCCGTTTCATCTGTATTTCTGTTTATTTATTATCGAATGATTACTTTTCTCGTTTCTTCCCCTTCGATGCTGCACACCTTAAGTATATATACCCCCGACGCCACGTTTCCGGCATGGAGCAGCATTTGATGCGCTCCCTGCGCGGAATTTTGAGTACGGAGCAGGCGTCCGCCCATATCCAACAATTCAGCGCGTTTTAGCTCGCAGGTACTTTCGATATGGATTTCACGACCTTGTACATATACGTTCAGCAAGTTCCGTTCTCCGCTTTCTATGCCCGTTTCTTTTACAAACTCCACTTCTACATAAAGTCCCTCTGCGTGGAGTTCCTTATCCAAAACCACCCGCTGCTCGGTGGCGGCGGTTTCCTTATACACTTCGTTTATATACCAGCCGCGTATCTTACTCCCTTGTGCCGGTTCCGCACGGAACACTACCGTATTGCCGGCTTCCACTTCTCCGCCCGAAAGTAGGGCTTGATTGGTTTCCAGCACAAACGCCGTAAGCGTACCGGTGCCGTTGCCGGTGGCGGCAAAACTTACAGGAACCCCAAACGCTTCATGGGGCTCACCAAACGTAATCTTGCGGATAGTTCCCAATTTAACCCTTACCGGTTCGTTCCTCCCGACAAACTGTAGGTTGTCGCCCGAAAATTCTATCCGGTTGAATTCCGTAAAGGCTGCCGTAATGATATTGCCGTCTCGCTGATGGAGGTTTATCGTTTCCGGCGGCGCACCTGCCCTTACTATCGGCACCACAAACATCGCCAATAGGAGGCAAAAAGATTTGAGTGTTTTCATTATCCTTTTGTTTTTTAACTCATTACATCGCTACAAAAATAAATAGCATAATGCAAATATAATTTTTTTAGAATAAAATACGTTTTGCTTTCTAATATATAAAATTTATATTATTATAATTTTCCAGTGCTTGAACATCCTTAAAAGACAGTATTTGCATATTGTCTTTTAGTTACCTTAACTGTCGCAAATTATAATAATATAAATTTTTATGATACACAAAAAAGTACAAGACACTCACTGCCACCGGCGATTTTGCCTACCGGCGTCCCGAAGACGGCATCTATGTAGTTCCTCTCGGCTGCCTCCGTTCATAGCTCCGTGCAAGCGGGGCAGCCAGTCGAAAAAAGTGTCACAATGTGACAGTAATTTCGACTGAAAATTGGAACATATTGAAAAATAACTATCTTTGTAGTCGAAAAAAGTGTCACACTGTGACAGTAATTTCGAATGAAGCAATGATAGAGCGAAAAAAATATCTTGACGAACTCATCTCCCTGCAACAAAACGGCATGATTAAGGTAATAACGGGAATGCGGCGATGTGGAAAATCTTACCTGCTGTTTACATTATTTGCAGACTATCTTGAAAAAAGAGGTATTGCGCCTGACCATATCATTAAAATTGATTTAGAAAACTTCAAAAACAGGGAACTCCGTAATCCCGATAATCTTTATGCTCACATAGAGGCTCGGATTACCGATACAGACACCTATTATATTCTTTTAGACGAGGTACAGTTGCTCGAATATTTTGAAGAAGTATTGAACGGGCTGCTGCATATTCCGAATGTGGATGTTTATGTAACGGGAAGCAATGCAAAATTTTTATCGAAAGACATCATAACCGAATTTCGGGGAAGGGGCTTTGAAATCAAGATGCACCCTCTGCGCTTTGCCGAATATATGTCTGTATACCAAGGTTCCGTACAAGCCGGTTTGAATGAATACCTGCTGTACGGTGGTCTGCCCCAAATCATCTCCTACCCCACCGAAGAACTCAAAATCAGGTTCTTGCAAAACTTATTCACCGAAACCTATCTTCGGGATATCATAGACCGCTACAAGATTCAAAAAGATGATGATTTGGAGGAAATCATCAACATACTGGCATCGGGGGTGGGTTCGCTGACCAATCCCAATAAATTGGCTAACACATTCAAAAGCAATAAAAAATCGGAAATTTCCTACGATACGGTTAAAGGTTACGTAGATTACCTATGCGACTCTTTTCTGATAGAAAAAGCCACCCGGTATGATATCAAGGGAAAAACTTATATTAATACACCTTTCAAATACTATTTTATGGATTTGGGCTTACGCAATGCCCGAATCAATTTCCGACAGACAGACCGAGGGCATCTGATGGAAAACTTAATCTATAATGAACTGCGTATCAGGGGATATAATGTAGATGTGGGCGTAATGCCGGTAGTGGTAAGAAATGAAAACGGACAGCAACAGCGTTCTCAGCTTGAGGTTGATTTTGTTTGCAATGCCGGCAGCAGACGCTATTACATTCAATCGGCATACAGAATGGATACGGAGGAAAAAATGGCGCAGGAAAAAGCCTCCCTGCTAAAAGTGGATGACTCGTTTAAAAAAATTATCATTCTTGGAGAGGAATCTCCTGTCATCAGAGACGAAAACGGCATCACCTCTATCAGCATCTATGATTTTCTACTGAAAGAGAACGCCTTGGAATTGTAATGAACGGCTAAGAAGCGAAAAAACTTGCATTTTAAAAAAAACGCACTACCTTTGCGCCCCGGAAACGATTTATAAAAAAAACGTTTCCTTGTTTTATGAGTATCGAAAGAAAAGATTCACTGCCGTCTAACTCGCAAATGTTAGAGCAAATCTCGGATTTGTTCCTTAAATACGGTTTGCGCAGTACCTCTATGGACGATATTTGCCGGCATCTGAATATTTCAAAGAAAACGCTTTACCAATACTTTGAAAATAAGGAGCAGTTGGTGGAGGAGGTTTTTATGATGCGGCACCGGAATTTCGACTTTGAGGAAATCAAGAAGAAAATCCAGCCCGTATCTGCCATTCAGATACTTTTTGGCACAGTTGAACACTTTTTGCAGATGCAGCAAGGCTTGGTGCCTACCAATATGTTCGACCTCAAGAAATATCATCCAGCGGTGTTCGACAAGCTTAGCCAGCATTTTGAACTCTTTATCCAGCAGTTCTATTCGATGGTATTCAAAAAAGGTCAGGCGGAGGGCGTGTTCAGAACCGATATAGATACCGATATGCAGATTTGGCTTTTGGTGGAACAATTTTGCATACTTAGGGATCCTGAAAAACGGGACAACCTAAAATATCCTCTCGGGGATATTGTCTATACCGTTACCGAAAACGCTATCCGCAGCGTGGCAACCTCAAAAGGCATCGAAGAATTAGACAAGTTTAAGAAATCGAAAAAACTGAATTTTAAATGAAAAGAAAAAAACTTCTTCTCTGTTTGACCGCGATTGGCGTGTGGTCCTTACCGCCCTTTTCGCGTGCACAGGAACAAGGCTCTTACCAAGGCGTTCCCGAAGAAGCCACCGACGCTCCCTTGCACCTTAGATTGGAGGATGCCGTTGACTTCGCTATTGAAAACAACAAGACCCTGCAATCTTCTCAATTAGATATAGAGTTATATAAGAAAAAGGTGCTGGAAGCCGCTTCGGCAGGTATTCCTCAAATAAACGGAAACCTTGGCTATTCCACTTATTTTAGGCAGGAAATGGCGTTGGGCAATCTTCCGGGCGGTATTACGATGGACGACCAGTTGAATCTTGTAGCTTCCGTGCAGTGGAACTTTAGCGGACAGTGGATTGTAGGCATACAGACGTCTAAAATTGCCCGCACCTTGGCAGAACAACAGAGCGACATTACCGAACTGGATATAAAAGGTACGGTATATAATTCGTACTACACCATTTTGGTTTGCGAACATCTGCTCAATATTTTAGACGAGAATCTGCAAAATATGGAGGAAATTTTGCAGCACACGCAAAACCTCTACAATGCCGGAGTTTTGGAAATAAGCGACGTGGATCAGCTGCGCATTACCGTAGGGCAGCTCAAAAACTCCAAGCTCGCTATGGAACGTACCGTAGATGTAAACTACAACCTTTTGCGCATACAGTTGGGCGTAAAGGCAGGCACGCCTTTGGTGCTTACCGAACCGCTCGAGCGTTTTCTCAAGGTGGAAGTGTTTGCCGAATGGGCGTTTAAGGATTTGGATGTTAACGAAAACCTGAGTTATCAGGCAACGCTCACACAGGAAAAGATACAGCAAAAATCGCTCACTTCCGCCTATCTGGCTTGCGTTCCCACGCTCAGCGCGGGCTACAACTACCAGTATCAGATTATCAAGGGCGGCTTTATGAATATGCCGCATACGGCTACCGTGAGCCTGAACGTGCCTATTTTCGGCGGTCTGCAACGGGCATCCAAGATAAGTCAGGCAAAGATTAGCCTGCAACAGACCCGGCTCAACAAGAGTCTTTTGGAAGACCAGCTGCACCTGCAGGAAGCCCAACACAAATACAACCTCCAGAACGCAACCGAAAATTTCAAGTTGCAGAAAGAAAACATGGAGGTGGCAAAAAGCGTTTTGGGGCATTACAAGGCTAAATACGAAGTGGGCGCGATTTCCAGTTTGGATCTGACCCAAGCCAACAACAATTACTTAGGAGCGGCAAACAACTATACCTCCGCCTGCCTCGACTTGTTGCAGGCTCAGACCGAACTGCT
Organism: Lentimicrobiaceae bacterium; assembly: GCA_022510485.1. Classification (GTDB taxonomy): domain Bacteria; phylum Bacteroidota; class Bacteroidia; order Bacteroidales; family P3; genus Pullibacteroides. The sequence goes on from JAFLTI010000001.1 coordinate 38,117, forward strand.
CAAACTTTACAACGAACTTCCGTAACAAACCATACATTCACTCACCCGAAAAATTAAAAATATCATGATAAAGAAAACTTTGTTGGGAATTGCCGCCGTGATGCTCCTTGCTTCTTGCGGTTCCAAGAAAAACGAACAGACCGCACAAAAGGAAGAAATGAAAATCCCGGTTAAGGTGCAAAAATTAAGCAAGCAGAAAATATCCCGCACGCTCGATTATTCGGCGAACCTGCAAGCGTATGAGCAGGTGTTCTTTGCTCCTGCCACCGCCGGTCGTATTCAAAAAATATATGTGGAAGTGGGCGACCGGGTAAAGAAAGGTCAGCTTCTGGTGGAAATGGATAAGACCCAGTTGCTCCAGACCGAAGCCCAGTTTGAAAATATCAAGACCGAATACGACCGTGCCGTTAAGCTTAAAAAGACCAACAGTATCAGCCAGCAGGCATACGACCAAGCGGTTACCCAATACGAGGTAACAAAAACCAACCTTGAGTTCTTGCGCGAAAACACGCGCATGGTGGCTCCTTTTGACGGAGTGATTACAGGCAAATACTTTGAAGACGGCGAAATGTACACCGGAGGGGCTTTCGGCGGGGCATCCAAACCTTCTATCATCGCCCTCGAAAAGATTCATCCGCTCAAGGCGTACGTAAATCTGTCGGAACAATACTTTTTGCAAGTAAAGGAAGGCACTAAGGTAAATCTTCGCTGTTCTATCTTTCCCGACCGCGTGTTTGGCGGTGAAGTAAAAATCGTGTATCCCACAATTGACCCCGCTTCCCGTACTTTCTCGGTGGAGGTTCAGATACCTAACACCAAAGAGGAACTGCGTCCGGGTATGTACGCCACGCTTGAATTTGCCGTAAGCCAGAGCGAGGCTGTGGTGGCTCCTGCCATTGCCGTACTCAAGATGCAGGGTTCCAACGACCGTTACGCTTTTGTAAACCGCAACGGCAAGGCAAAACGCATAAGCCTTACTATCGGCAAGCGTTTTGAAGACCAGCTGGAAATCATCAGCCCCGATATTCAGGAGGGCGACGAAATAGTGGTTGTAGGTCAAGGCAGGCTTGTAGACGGTTCTCCCCTGCAAATTCTGCAATAGTTTCTTTCATCTCTAAAGACTAACAAGCATGAGCATATTCACAACAGCAGTAAACAAGCCCATCTCAACCTTGATGATCTTTGTTGCCGTCTTGGTTCTTGGGATTGCTTCGTATTTAAGCCTGCCGGTGGATCAATACCCCAAGATGGACCCACCTTATATTACGGTAATGGCAACCTACCCCGGTGCCAATGCCGCCGACATCGAAGAGAATGTAACCAAGATATTGGAAGACCAGCTCAATTCGGTAGACGACTTAAAGGAAATCACCTCTACTTCTTACGACAATCTGGCGGTAATCAGCCTTGAGTTTGAATGGGAAGTGAACCTTGACGAGGCATCTAACGATGTGCGCGATGCGGTGGACAAGTCGATGCAACGCTTGCCCGACGACATAGACCGACCTACTATTATGAGGTTCAACACCTCTATGATGCCTATCTTGATTTATGCCGTAACCGCCAAGGAATCGTATTCGGGTCTGGATAAGATTATCGACGACAAACTGATTACCCGCCTTAACCGCGTTGACGGCGTGGCTTCTGTAACCCTTGCCGGCGCGCCTGAGCGTGTGGTCTACATAGACCTCGACCCCAACCAGTTAGACGCCTACCACCTTACCGTAGAGCAGATCGGCAACAAAATTCTTGCCGAAAACCAAGATATTTCTTCGGGTAGCGTAAAAATCGGACTGATGGACTACAGTCTGCGTGTGGAAGGCGAGTTTGACGAGAGCGACCAGATTAAGGACATCGTTTTGGGAACGCTCAACAACCGCACCATTTATTTGCACGATGTGGCTAAGGTTCGCGATACGATTAAGGATATTACGCTCGAACAGACCATTAACCGAGGGGATGGCGGAGTGTTGCTCATTACCAAGCAGACCGATGCCAATGCCGTTGCAGTGGCTAAAGAAGCCAAGAAGCAGTTGGAACTGGCGCAAAAGGAAATGCCGACAGATATACATTTCCAGATTATTACCGACAACTCCGACTTTATTGTAAAATCTATCAATAACTTACAGGAAACCTTGCTCTACGCCTTGGTATTCGTAATATTGGTGGTGTTCCTTTTCTTGGGCAGGTGGCGCGCTACCTTTATCGTAGCCCTTACCATTCCTATCTCGCTTATCGTGGCGTTCATCTATCTGTTCGCCACCGGAGAATCCTTGAACGTAATTTCGCTCTCCTCCCTCTCTATCGCTATCGGTATGGTGGTTGACGACGCGATTGTGGTTCTTGAAAACGTAACCAAACACATCGACCGAGGAAGCCGTCCTCGGGAAGCCGCCAAATACGGTACCAACGAAGTATGGCTTTCGGTTATCGTAACCACGCTCGTTACCGTAGCGGTGTTCTTTCCCCTTACTTTGGTTACCGGTATGACGGGTATCTTGTTCAAGCAACTGGGCTGGATTGTCTGCATTACCGTATGTACTTCCACAGCAACGGCTATCTCGCTTACGCCCATGCTCTGCTCGCAGTTGCTTAAATTGCACGACAAAACCAAGCTCAAGAAATTTTCTTTCTACGCTATTTCTTCCCGTGCCCTCGATAAATTAGACTCTTTCTACGAAAACCTTATCCGCTGGGTACTCCGCCATAAGACCGTAACTATCTGCACTATGTTCGCGCTCTTTTTCGGCTCTATGTATCTGGTTCGGTTCGTCAAGACCGACTTTATGCCGCAGAACGACCAAAACTCGCTTTCTGCCTATGTAAAGATGCAGTCGGGTCAAAGGGTTGAAGAAACCAAGCGTGTGGCATTGCTTATCGACTCGGCAATCCGTGCCAACGTTCCCGAAATTACGGTAATGAACCTTTCTTACGGTAGCGAGGAAGAGGCTTCTTTTGCCTCTATGATGAATACTACCGGGAACAACATTCTCAATATGCGTATCCGCACTGTGGATATGAAAGACCGCGACCGCAGCGTATTTGAAATGGCAGACCAAATTCGCGGAATACTCAGAAGTTTTCCCGATGTGCTGCAATATACCGTTTCTACCGGTTCGGGCGGTTTTGGAGGAAGCAACTCTGTGGATGTTGAAATCATAGGGCACGACTTTAACGTTACCAGTGAACTGGCGCAGGTGGTTTCGCGCAAGGCTCTTGAAATTCCCGGTGTGGGCGACGTAAAGATAAGCCGCGACGACGACAAGTCGGAACTTCAGGTTCTTCTTGACCAAAACAAGCTGGCGCAGCACAACCTTACCACCTCGCAAGTGGGGATGTACCTGCGTAACCGCATTTACGGCTTTAGAAACAGTAAGTTTAAGGAAGACGGTGAAGAATACGACATTATTGTGCGTTTGGACGAATCATACCGTTCTTCGATTACCGATGTGGAAAACTTTTTGATTCCTGACGGATACGGACAGAAAGTCCGTTTGAAAGAACTCGGTTCCATACGTGAATACTATTCGCCACCCAATATCGAAAGAAAGAGCAAGCAGCGTTATCTGAAAGTGAGCATCTCGCCTGCCGCCGGAGTATCGCTCGGTCAGATTGCCAACTATGCCCAGCAGATTATCGACAATTTAGAAGAAGTGCCCGGCGACGTTACCTTCTACTTGGGCGGTAACTACGAAGATCAGCAGGAATCTTTCAGCTCGCTTACAATCTTGCTCCTGCTCTCGCTTATGTTGGTATATATCGTAATGGCGGCGCAGTTTGAAAGCTTCAAGATGCCTTTCATCATTATGATGGCAATTCCCTTTGCCTTTACCGGGGTAATCCTCGCCTTGCTGTTGACCGGTACTTCCTTGAGTATCGTGGCGGCTTTGGGTGCGGTATTGCTGGTAGGTATCGTTACCAAGAACGGTATTGTGCTTATCGACTTTATCAACCTTTTGCGTGAACGCGGATTGCCGCTCTACGAAGCTATCGAAAAGGCTTGCCGTTCCCGTCTGCGCCCGGTATTGATGACTTCGTTAACCACCATTCTCGGTATGGTTCCTATGGCTTTGAGTATGGGCGAAGGTGCCGAAACATGGCGTCCTATGGGGGTAGCGGTTATCGGGGGTATGATTTTCTCTACCCTGATTACGATGATTATCGTGCCTGCCATCTATGCCGCCACCAACAAGAGCGGAAACAGGAACAAGCAGAAGTCGGTTGCCAAGCAATACACTTTTATGCACGGCTTCGATCCTCAGGAACTTCCGCAGGTAACGCAATAATGTAAATTTGGAGAGGAGGCGGGGTCGCTGGCGACCCCGCCTCCTCTCCTCCGATTCAATGATCCGAAAAATGAAAAAAGCAGTTTTTATAGCCTATAACCAAGCCCTGACCGAAAGGGTCGATTATATTCTCAAAACCCTCAACATAAAGGGTTACACGCAATGGCCTACCGTTAACGGTGCCGGAAGTTACACAGGGGAACCGCGTATGGGAAACCATACTTGGCCCGAAATGAACTCGGCTACCATGACTGTGGTGGAGCCTGAAATGGTGCCCATCTTGTTAAAGTACATCAAGCAGCTTGATGAGATTAATAAGGAGAATGGGATTCGGGCTTTTGTGTGGGATATTACTGAAATGTATTAAAAAGAGCGGATTTAAGGGGCAAGCTGCTGCCTTGCCTTCGGGATTCGCACTTCGGTCACGTACCTAAGTACGCTCCCTCGTGCTCACCCTTGGCAGCCTTGCATCTCACCCCTTAAATCCACTCTTTACTTTCAATCACGCACACTCCTCGCCCCCTGCGGGTTGCGCCTCGCATCTCACCTCTTAATCGCTCTTTTACTTTCAATCACACACGCTCCCTTGTGCTCACCCTTGGCTGCCTTGCATCTCACCCCTAAAATCCACTCTTTACTTTCAATCACGCACACTTCCTCCCACTCACACTTGACAAGCCTTAAATCCGTTCTTTTGCTTTTCAAGTTTATGTAATCAAGTTCTATAATTTGCTTAAAAGGGCTTTTAATAGCGTAAAGTTCTTCTTGGGGGCGAGGGTCCAGAAATCGTTGTATTGAGACATATTGTCGGCTTTCTTGCCGGGAGTGTCGCTGATTACGCGCAGGGATAAGAAAGGTATCTGCCATATATGGCAAACCTGCGCCATAGCGGCACTTTCCATATCTACCGCCAGCACTTGGGGAAAATGTTTTTTGATTGCCTGCAACTGTTGCGGGTCTTGAATAAATTGATCTCCGGTGCAGATTAAGCCTTGTTTTACGCCTGCCCCTTTTACGGCAGAAAGCAAGTGCGCATCGGCGGCATAGCGGGCGGGAAATCCCTGCACCTGTCCGTATTCGTTGCCTGTACCGCAATCCACATCGTGGTAAACGCAAAAATCGCCTGCCACCACATCACCCACTTCCAAACAGCTGTCCATACCGCCTGCCACGCCCGAATTAATCAGGGCTTGGGGCGCATAGTCATATTGCAGCAAATTTACGCCCGTAGCGGCTGCCACCTTGCCGATACCCGATTTCATCAAGACCACTTCTTTGTCTTCCACGCGCCCCGCAGCTATCCGGAAGCCCTGTCGGCTCACATCTTGCTTATCCTGCAAAAGGTCTTCCAGCAAGGCAAATTCCTTGTCCATAGCTACCACAATGGCTATTCTTTTCATCGGCAATGTTTTGAATAAAGTTAAACCTTGCAAAAGTAAAAGTTTTTACGCTGCCTTGTCCCGATTTTTATATTTTTGCCCCTACCTCAACACTTATCAAGATGAACGTAAAGAAACCCATCGGCACTATTTTGCTCTTGCTCGCCCTCTATCCGCTTGGATTCGGGCAGGTTCAGATAAGAAACACCACCACCGACCAACAGCGGCGTAAAGACATAGAATATATCGACAGGCAACCCCTGCAGCTAACCAGAGTAACGCCCGCTGGCATCAAGAATGTGATTGTGATGATTCCCGACGGTTGCAGCACCGAACTGCTGGCTTTGGGGCGCTGGATGAACAATGGGCTGCCTTTGGCTCTCGACAGCCGGATCAGCGGCTTAGTGCGCACTTATTGCTCCGACAGCCCTATCGGTGATTCGGCGCCTACCGGCAGCACCTACGCCACCGGTCATCGTTCTCAAGACGGCTTTATAGCCACCTATCCTGCCCGCAGTATGGACAGCGCCGGCAATCGTTTCGACACCGATCCCGACTTGGCGTATCAACCCATGTTTACGCTTTTGGAAGCCGCCCAACAGCAAGGCAAGGCTACCGGTATGGTGGTTACCTGCTATTTTACCCATGCCACGCCTGCCGACTTTCTGGCGCATACTCCCAATCGCAACCAATATAACCGTATTGCCAAGCAAATGGTTCACCACCCTTGCGACTTGCTGTTGGGCGGCGGTTCTTATTGGATTGATTCCTCAAAAAATGCCGGGTATAACGCGCAAAAGGAACTTAAGAAGCGGGATATTTTCTATACCAAAAACTTTGCAGAGGCAAAGCAGTCTGCCGAGCAAGGCAACTACAAGATATGGGGGCTTTTTTCTTCTAAGGAGATGGATTACGAGATAGACCGCGACCCGCAGGAACAGCCGTCTTTGGAAGAAATGACCCGCCTTGCCTTGGATGCCCTTTCAAAACAGGAAAACGGTTTCTTTTTGATGATTGAGGGCAGCAAAGTGGATTGGGGCGCGCACAACAACGACCTGCCGGGTACCGTGTTCGATTTTTTGGCTTTTGACCGTGCGGTGGGCGCCGTTATGGACTTTGCCCAAAAAGACGGACAAACCTTGGTAGTGGTGATGCCCGACCATCAGACCGGAGGTCTTAGCATAGGCAACCGCCGCATCAATTCGGGCTATGCCCAAAAGAGCGCGCAAGAACTGTTTGAACCCTTAAAGAACTGCAAGGCTTCTTACGAACAGACGGTAAAAGCCCTTTTTACGGAAGATACCGGCAAAAACCTTGCTGAACGCCTGCAAGAGAGCATCCGTAACAATTTCGGCATTGACAGCATAGCACAGGATAAGATTGACGCCCTTATACCGATTCTGCAAGAAAACAAAGCCGCAAGAAAGAGCGTGCGGGCACTGAGCGATGTACTGAACGCTCACTTTTACATGGGCTGGACCACTTTCGGGCATAACGGAGGCGATGTCTTCTTTGCCGCCTACCACCCTTATGGCAAAGAGCTTAAAGGCATTATCGACAACGAAGAAATCAATCCCTATATCTGCCGTGAGGCAAAATACCCCTCTTTAGACGAGCTTACGCAGACCTATTACGCTCCTGTAGGGCGCGTATTTCCTCAAGCCTCCTACCGAGCCGTTTACAAGAACAACAAGCCTGACGAGGAATCCGACCCCCTCTATCTTGAACTTAGGCTCAAAAACAAAACGCTCAAGATTTTTCCGAATACCGACCGCGCCGAACTCAACCAAAAGGAAATTACGCTGCCGGGTATCTGTATCTTTAACGGTAAAGGGGCTTACCTGCCTGCCGAATGTGCCAAACTCCTTAAGTGAGGCAGTTTGAACGGTATTATTTAAGACGGCGCAGGGCACTCCACCAGCGCGAGGGTATTTCGTTTTGCTGGGCGGTCTGGTAGTCTTGGTACGAACACGCCAGATAACAGTGCTTGCCGTAACGCTGCTTCTGATCTTCGGTGCAGGGCAGTTCTATCCACCAGCGGTCGGTCTGCTTGCATTTGTAAAATATCAGATCCTGCTCCAATTCTTCGAGCGGTACGATATACTGTTTGAATTCAACGCCTGTGGCTGTGAGCGGATGATCGTCGCCCCGGTGTTCCATACCGTCTAAGAAGCACCATATCATTTCGGCTAACAGCGCGGCACTGTCGTTGCCCTTGTCTAAGGCCGGATAATACTCAAAAAGTCCCAATACGCCCACCTGTCGGCTTATACCTGCATAACGCGCCAACTGGCATGCCTGTTCAGCTGTAAAGCCCGTAGGGCGTGCCCAAGGATTGGCAGGGCTTTCGGATTTCTTTATCGCGCAGAGGTCAAAGCTCACGCAATCCGCATCGCGCACATAGGGTTCTGCCGCCTGCAAATTATCGCGCAACATTCCGTAACGGCAGGAATCAAAGAACAGGCGGTTCATAAGACCTATCGCATCGTTATCCACCAAATAGGTCTGGTAGCCGATATTCATATAGTTGAACAGATAATTATCGGGTTCCACCACCATGCGGGCAGCAAAGGAATTATGACTGAGCGGCTCTGCGAGGGGATCGAAATTGGAATCAACCCCTTCGGCTATATTGAGTCTGGAATCTACGGTAAGTATATTGGTCATGCGGCGCAGGCGCACGTAGGCACGGTAAACGGCATACGTCAGGTCTTGGGTTCCGCCCAAAAGCACTACGGCGGTGTTCTGCGCCAATAAACAAGAAATTACTTCGGAAAGGGCAAAATAGGTATCCTGTATGGTCTTGCCGCATTTCAAATCGCCCAAATCGACTATTTTTCCCCAAGATGCGGAACCATAGAGGTTATAGAGTTCGCGGCGCACGCTTTCCGCTCCGTTGCAGCGCAGGTCTTCTTTAGAATAACTGCCGCCACGACTTTCGTCTATGCCGATAAAAGCCACCGAAGCTCCTTGTACCGACGGAAAATGTTCGGGTACCGTGTACTTTTGAACCATTCTGCCCATACGGGCGGTGTTGTCGGCATAAAAGGCTCCCGCCTCCATATACGGGCAGGGATTGAAATACAGGCTCAAATCGATTTCTTTCATTTCCGTGCAGGCTTTAATTTTTGACAAAAATAGCACAAGCCATCTTGCAAAAACAGCCCTTCGGAATCAATCCATTCACAAGCCAAGGTTAATTACAGTTTTATCAGCTTGCCTTTTTTACGCGAGCCTCCGGTAAGTCCGATTTCGTAGAAATAGCAGCCTGCCTGTATGTTTGCCAAGCGTACCCTTGCCGATTTCACGCCGTCTTCGGAGAACTTGCGGTATAGGATATACCGTCCCGTTACGGAGAAGATACGTATGCTTTTCAGATTTTCGTTTTCAGAAAGGATATGCAAATCCTCGCCCTCGCGCACGGGATTGGGATAAATCCGTATGCCGGATACCGAATCGGGATTTTCCGGAACAACCGGTTCGTCGGGATCAAGTGGAGGATCGGCAGGCTTGGGAGCATCCACCGAAGCGGTAAAGATTTCGGTATGCGTAACGATATAATCGTAGGAAGGGCTATTCGACACCTGTACAAAATCGGCATCGTTCCAAAACTTGAATACAACGCTGTCGTAAAGATAGATTCTTACCCGTGCGGTATCTCCCCAATAGTATGAACCGTCGCCATAACTCAATCCGCCATAGCCGGGATATACCGAGGTTGCCACATTATAGCGTTTGGGCGTGAACACCGCCACATAATCGGCATCTTCTTTCACTTCAGGCCTCAATACGGCTTCCGTCTGCACCACTTCGCCATTTTTTGTCCACGCATAGAAAACATGATCGGCATCCGCCTTGGCTTCAAAAGAAAGCAAGGCTCCGTAGTCGAACATTCCTCCCTTGGTAACCGTACCTGTACCAAGAGGAGAAACCCCGGTTGAAATACGGAACTGCAAGGGTTCAAACATTGCCGTAAGCGAAATATCTTCGGTAACATACAGGCTCAATACCGGCAAAACCGCCTGTTTTTCATCAAGGTTTTCCGATTCCCAACGCACAAAACGATAGCCTGCATCGGGCACGGCTTCTACCTGCACCGAAGAAGCATACACCGCCTCTCCGCCGCCCGAAACACTGCCACCCTCGCTGGCTGCCACCCCAACGTTCACCACAGTGGGAATAAATCCGGCACGAACCGAAGTACTTCCGTTCAATGTGAGTGTATAGGGATTCTGCCTGCTCAGGCGGTTGCCCGACAAGTCGTACCATGCATCAAAAGCGTATCTTCCAAAGGCTTCGGCTTGCAATACCGCCACAGAACCCTTAAGATAATCGCCTCCGCCTGAAACCACGCTGCCGCCAAGCCCGGCATATACCGAAAGCCGCACCGAATCTTGCGACAAATAAGCCGTGAGCGTAGTATCCTTGTTTACCGTAAAAGTATATTCCGCGCTGTCGGAAACCCAGCCATCGGCGGTTTTCCAGCCTTTGAACACATAGTTGCCGTAAACGGCGTTTACAGTAACCTCCGCACCATAGGGATACATACCGCCCCCCTGCACGCTGCCGAAAGCAGCGGGAGAGGCTGCCACCTGCACATGAAAGAGTTTGGGTTCAAAAACGGCTTCTATTTCCATATCATCGTCTACCGTCAATTCCAAAACAGCGGTCGCCCCCAAGAAACCGCCTCCGCTACCGGAAGTGGTCTTGCGCCAACTCGAAAAATTGTAGTTTTCGTTAGGTTCGGCGTGCAGTATTACCTTGCTGCGCTGTTCCACTATCGCGTAACGACCTTCGGGCAGCGTATCGTTAGGCTGCACAACTTCCAGCCATACCTCGCCGGCACTCTGATTGTTGGAGAAAATCTTGAGTTCCCGCTGCTTGAGCCTGAAATGTGCCGTAAAGGAAGTATCCTGTGTAATGAATACCGAAAGGATAGAAGAACGCGATACAATCTGTTCCGGGGCATTTTCTAAAACCCAGCTGTCAAATTCGTAGTCTCCCGTAGGCACAGCCTCTACCGTTACCGTACTGCCGTAAGGCTGGCTGTTGCTGTAATCTACAGAACCTTTCCTTATATCTTCCGGTTCGGCGCTGAACCTTTTATTTTCCGGAACAAAATCGGCATACACCGAGGTATCGCAGCGCATGGTAAGCGTAAATTCCGCCGTACGAGACACCCTCTTGCCCCAACGGTCGCGCCATTGGGAAAAACGGTAGTTCGGTTCGGCTGTCGCCTTGAGTGCAACCTGCGTTCCATAACCCAATCGGCTGCTATAGGGCACGCTGGTTTCAACCTTACCCTGTTCGCTGTCTGAAGAAAATACCTGCAAGGAATACGGAGTAGGTTCAAAATAAGCCAGCACACGCAGATCCTTGTCTACCCTTAGACCCGCAAAATCTTCCCTCATCGTGTCGTATTGCTGTTCGCCGCGTTCCAGCAACATATACTTCAAAGCATATCCATCCTCGGGTACCGGCAGCAGCATAGCCTCGGTAAGGTAATTGTAGGTACCCGTTCCGTTTACGCTACCCTGTCCTTCCACCACCTCAACCACCACGCTGAACTTATCAGGAGCGAAGTCGGCGGCAAGCCTTGTGTTTTCCTCTATGGTAAAAGAATAGACCGTATCTCTCGACAGGCAGTGTTTCTTTAAGGTATCGGCGGCTTCATACCAGCCGGCAAATACATATCCGTATTCCGCCTTAGCCGCCAACCGGGCTTCATCTCCATAGATGTAGCTGCGTTCTCCCGATACGCTGCCGCGATCCTTTCCGCCCCAGATTTCCACATCCACTTTGGGGGTGGCGTGTGTAAACACGGCAGTAAACGAGGTATCGTTAAACGACTGCAACTGCAAACGGTTTGAGGGTTGAGCCACGATATTGCCGGCAGCATCGAGCCAATGGTCAAACGCGTGTCCCTTTGCCGGTTTTGCCTCCAATTCCATCCACAATTCGTTGCGGTAGTAACCTTGGTTCAGCACTTCTCCGCAATCCGCCTCCGGAGAAACCGAAGCCGTTATATGGTGTGCGTTCTGACTGAAATACGCCACAATACGGGCATCTCCCCTTACTACATAAACGGCATTGCTGTTTCGGGAATAGAGAGAATCCCTAACTTTGCCGTCTTTGGTATAAACCGTACGCCACTGAATAAAGGCGTAGCCATCCTTGAGGGTTTCCGCCACCAAACGGAGCGTATCGCCATAATAGACGTCTTGGGTGTGCATGGTGCCGAATCCGCCGGTTTGCGTACCTCTGTCAATGCGAACATGCCCTACGGCAGAAGAGCCTTCGGTCATCAAGTCCAAGGTATAGCGCAGGGGCGAAAAGCGGGCGTAAACCGTAGTATCGTTCTTAACTTGCAGATACAGGTTATTGTCTTTGGAACCTACGTGCTGCAAACTGTCTTCCCATTGCGAAAAACGGTACCCATAGGCAGGCTCAGCCCTTAAAACGGCATATTCGCCCGCAGCATAAAGTCCTTCTCCCGAAATGCTTCCGGCATTAAGGGGACGGCAAACCGCCCGTATGTCCTTACGGCGTTCACTGAACACCCCCACCAAGTCTAAATCTTCCAACACTTCCACCTTGTAAGGATTTTCTTCCGAAACCTTGGTGATGTTCAAGCCCCGGCGGGTTCCCCAGTAGAGAAATTCGTAACCTGTTTTTGCCTGTGCCTGCAAGATGGCGGTATCAAAATGAACATATTCGCCCTCGCCGCTCACCGTACCGTAGCCGGAGGGTTCCATCGAAAGCCTTACATTATGCCGTTTAAGTTCAAACAAAGCCCTATAGACCCTATCCTTACCCTCTTCGATAGTAAATACCAACGGATTATCGCGAACGGTATCCAACATGCCGTGATCGGTTCTTACCCATGCCACAAAATTGTAGTGGTCGAGAGGTCTTGCCCGGAGGCTTACCGATGTTCTGAACGGATAAGTGCCTGCCCCCTCTATGGAGCCTGCCCCGGCAGGAACAGCCACTGCGGAGATATTGAATTCCTGTAGGGCGAAATATGCCGTAAACGACATATCTTTTGATAAACGACCCCTATCCAATGCCGTGTAGGGGTTGTCTTCGTATATCGTACCGTCATCGTTCGACTGCCAATAAAGAAATTCGTAGCCCGTATTGGGTTCGGCTTTCAAGATAATGGTAGTGTTGCTCGCGGCGGCGGAATAGCGGCCTCCCCCCGACACTATCCCTGCTCCCGGTATATTGGATACCACCGAAACCGTGTGGGTTTCTTGTATAAAGAGAGCCTTCAATATGCGGTTTTTCTGCGCCGTAAAGGTATAGGTCGGCTCATAGCTTACCGTATCGCGCCCTTCTATCCATGCTACGAAATTACAGTACGGAAACGGCGTGGCAACAAGTTCTACGGTACTGCCGAATTCTTTCAGACCGCCGCCGCTCACGCTCCCCATACCCTCGGAGATTTCCGCCACCGAGGCATCAATATTTACCTTGCCTTTTTCAAACACGGCGGTAACCTGCATATCCGACAGGATATTGAAGATATATATCGCTTCGTTAGAAAGCAGCGTTCCATTGGCAGTTCCCAAATAATAGCCTTTGAAAACATAACCCTCATCGGCAACCGCCTCCAAACGTACCCTATCGTTATGATTGAAGGTTGTACCGGGAGAAACCACCGAACCCTGCCCCTCCGTAAGCAGGGTAAGCCGGTATGTATTGATTGCAAAAATGGCTTCGAGCCTGCGGTCGGCATTTGCCGTAAAGCTATAGGTGGCACCCGCGCCCTCCACTTTTTTACCGTTTTCTTCCCAATGGTCAAAATGATAGCCGGTAAACGCTTCCGCCACCAAAGTAACGGTGGAGCCTTCCTCATAACCGCCCGCTCCCTTTACCGTACCGTATCTTTCGTCTGCCGTAGCGGTAATGGTATAACCGCGCATCAATACAAGTTCTTCGGAATATGGCTCACTGAGCAGGTTGCGGTCAAGGGCGCGCAACCTCACTTTATAGTGCGTTCCTAAAGGAGTGTTTGCCGGAATGGTGGCATTAATCACTCCGCCGGTTTCGGTTTCTATGCTGCCTATCTGTATGGCATTGCTAAAATTGCCCGCAGCATCGGAAAGTTCCGCCACTACCCGGCTTTTCTGCGCCGAGTTGGCATTGAGGGCTATCGTACCCTTTACCGTAAAGGGTATATCGATATATGCCGCACCATTGCGCATATTGATGCTGGTAACGGACAGCGTGCTGATGGATATTTCGGGATTGTAGACAAACAGCAAATCGTCTACATACATATCCGCCACTGCACCGCCCGGCTCTCTGTTGGTGTTGATGTTTACCAGAATATAACGGGCATCATTGCTGCCACATCCGCTGCGGTCAAAGGCTGCGCTGTAACGTACCCAGCCTCCGTTGCCTTTTTGGGGCTGTATGGTAGCTATCGCCACCGACTGATTCACATCCGTTCCCGGATCTTGAATAGTGTTGTCGTTGTGTATAATAGCCTTTATCTGCCCTCGGCTGGAAGCATTTCCGGAAGAGTATTTTACCCATATCACCAAAGAATCGGGTACGGTGGTAAAGGGAAAATTAAAACCCTCCGAAGAACGGTCGGTATAGGCGTTGTTGCTTAGATGGGTAGCCGTCATGTTCCCCATATTGATACGGCCGGTGGTTATAATTCCGTTGGCGTTTACTCCGATTATACTATTGCCCCATAAATGCACACTGTAAGAACCCGCCGAACCGGGACGGATATCGGTAACCCGTTCCAGACAAACTTGCGCCATATTGGAGTAGCCCCCGCTGGCGTGCATAAACGAGTTCCAGCCCACCGGTTCCACTTTGTTCGTGCCTAAATCATCGTATTCTTCAAAACCCCGGTTATGCACCTGCTGGGTTCCGTTCACCTCCTGCGCCGAAACTTCCGGCATACCCAAAAAAAGACCGAAAAGCGACAATAAAAGTCCGCACGTTTTGCCAAAAGATATATTCATTTTCATCTCTCCTGCTTATTGGTTGGTGGTTTTACGGGTTCTGGCATCAAGTTTTATGGGGCGTGTAACCGTAAAAGTATCTTCTACCTGTACCGATATGGGGGTGTCTGAACCTACCTCGAACCAGCCTATAAATTCGTAGCCTTGCCGAACCGTAACTTTCAGTTTGGTAGTTTCGCCCTTGTAAAAAGAACCCGCTCCGCTCAAATTGCTCAAACCCTCGGGCGTGGTGCTGCTTAATTCTACATACAGCACATCGGGCATAAAGTGCGCCTCCGTATGCAGGGCGGTAGCCCTATCCGTTTCAAATTCTTGGTCGGTGCTTATAATGCTGTCGCCTAAGCTCCAGTAGGCAAAATGGTAATCGGGTTTTGCCTGAGCCTGCAAAACGAGCGTGTCGGCGGTTTCCGATTCTTCAATAACGGAGATAGAACCGCCCTCAGCCCTGTTTACATAGGCTTCTACCGGGGTAATGTCCTTTTCAAAAACGGCAGTCAGGGCAAGGTCTGAAACAACGGCAAACGACAAGGTGTCTTTTTCCGAAAACAGATTCTTTCCGCAATACCATGCCTTGAGGCGGTAATCTTCGGCAGGGGTCGCCGTGAGCAAGGCTTCTTCGCCAAAACCGTATTCAGCCGCGCCCGATACGGAGCCTTCTCCCTCAAGCTGCAAATCAATACGGTAACGTTCCGCCTGCCATTGGGCTACCAAGTCTGTATTCTGCCTAAGCGGCATCACGAAATCGGGTTCCTGAGAAACGGTTTCGCCCGATGCGTTTTTCCATGCCACAAAACGGTAGCCGGCTGGCATTTCGGCTATCCAGATATTGGCATTGCTTTCGTAGGCATAAACGCCCGAACCGAACACTTGCGCCCCTTCTACGGAGGGATTCAAACTTAGGTTAAAGGTATCGGGTTCAAAAACGGCTTCTATATCGCGGTTCTGCCGCATAACAAGCCTTATTGCCGCTTGACTGCCCAAATGTATGCCGCGTTCCTGCCACGCTGCAAAATGATAGCCCGGCTCGGCTTGCGCCACCAGTTCCGCCGCGCTGCCGTGTTCATAAACCTCTTCGCCGTCTACACTGCCTTTTCCGTTTACTTTTACCTTTAACAGGTGGCTTACGGGCTTAAAGAATGCCGTTAAAACAGTATCGCCTGCCACTTTATGGCTCATCTGCGCCGAAAGCGAAGCCGTATCGCGTCCGTCTTCATAATGGCTCCAATAGGCAAACTCCACGCTGTCGCTCCAAGCAAAGGCTTCTAATGTTACGGTGGAACCGTAAGCATACATACCTTCTCCGCCAACACCGCCTTGATTGTAGTCTGCCGGAACAGGCTTAATCAGATAATCTTTCGGACTGAACACCGCCCTTACTTCCATAGCCGAATCTACCTGCAAGGCATACGCGCTGTCGTAAGAAAGCACTTTTCCGTCTACCATATAGGCGTAAAAACGATAGTGTTCATCAGGCTGAGCGTTCAAATCCGCCCACGTGCTGTACTTGTATTTTCCATCGCCCTGCGCGCTTCCGCTGCCGGCAGGCTCTACCTTTAACGAAACTTCATATTCTACGGTGTCGAACAGTGCCGTAAGCGTACGACCGCCCTGAGGCACAAAAGCGTGTTGCGCGCTTTCCCATACAGCAACCGTATCGGTATCATCTTCGCTCTCTACAAGAATATACTTATTGAACTCCATACCCTGCGCCGGAATAATATCAAGGCGGATACTGTCTTCGTATAATACCGCTATCTCGCCCAGCATCTGTCCGCCCTCATATTGAATCCTGCCGGCATTCTGAGGTTCCACCACCAAAGTGGAAATCACCGGCAGAGGTTCAAACCATGCAATAACATCAAGTTCTCCGCTTACCGTAAAAGTCCATCTATGCTGGTAACTTACCACCTCTCCGTTTTGGTTGTGCCAACCGGCAAAATCGTAATGGAGGTCGTGTTCAACAAACAATTCACAGGTAGAAAGGTATTTATAATAGTATGCACCGTCTTTTTCTATGTAATCGCCAGCCGGTGTAACCGAACCCCTAAGAGGATTGCGCGGTTTTGCCGCAATGCGGAACAGGGCAGAGTCGAACACGGCTGTAAAGGAAGTATCTCCTTTGCTTATAAAATGTAAGGCTGGATCGTCAGAAACAATCTCGCCCGCTTGGTTTTTCCAGTGCGAAAACACATATCCGTAGGCGGGAACAGCCGTTGCCGTAGCCTCGATACCGTAAAACACCTCGCCGCTACGCACCCTGCCGGCATCTTCCGGTTCAACGGTAAACTCAGGATAAAGTTTTTCCGGGCGTATCACGGCGGTTAACTGCTCCGCCCCCTCCACATCGTGCAGATAAGGATTGAGGCGGCTCACCGTATCGCCTTGCGCATTGAGCCATGCCGCCACTTCATAGCCTTGTTTGGCATAAGCATAAACATTGGCGTTATAGGCATACTGATAGTCGCCCGCGCCGAAAAGCGAATCCACCTTGGCGGTATCATCGGCTCGTACATCAATAAAAAATTTATGTTCTTGGAACTTGGCTGTAAAATAGCGGTCGGAAGTCAGTTTAACGGTAAATGCCAGATTCGTCTCAACCAGCGTATCCGCCTCGTACCAACCCAAAAATTCGTAGCCTTCCGAACCATCCACGCTTATCGGTACTTCCATTCCTCCGGTATAACGCCCCATTCCATGCAGTACCCCTATATCCAAGGGCCATACGAACAAGCCCACCGTGTACTGCTGCTGTATAAAACGCCCCCTCAGCACCGTGTCGCGGTTTACCGAAAAGCCTTCTTGCGTATAAGGACTGCACAAATTTTCGTTTTTATCATACCAGCCCTCAAATTCATAACCGCTTTCCGGCACGGCGTGAACCTGAACAAAATCCATATAGCCGAAATCCTTTACCGTCTGGCTTTCTTCCCCAACAAACATTACTTTACCCTCGCCAACGGCTTGCAGCTCTACCTTAAACATATTTGCCGAGAATACGGCGGTAAGCACCGTATCGCCCTCTATCAGAGGGATTGAAATCACAGGCTCTTTAGAAACCGTATCTTCCTGTTCCGAAATCCAGCACACAAAACGGTGCCCCGGAAAAGCCTCGGCTTTAATCTCAACCGGACTATGCCATTCGTAAATGCCCGCACCGCTCACCTTACCGTACAAAGAGTTGGATACATAGAGGTTTACATGAGAACGGACATGGCTGAAGACGGCAAGCACCGTGCAGGAATCCGATACCGTAAAATCCAAAAGAGCACTTGTATTGGCAAGCGTGTCGTTATCCACCACCCAATAGCGGAACTCCGCAGCCTCAAGAGGTTCTGCAACAAGATGCAGCACACTGTCATAAGGAAAAACTCCTCCCGGATTATTTACGCTGCCCAAATCCGCATCGTTAGAAAGAATCTTAACCGCATATCGGTTGGGCTCGCAAACGGCAACAATGCTGCTGTCGCGCAATATCTTTACCAACAGGGTGTCTGCTGTTCCCAAAACCTCAGAACCGCTTTCCCATCTGGCAAAATGATAGCCTTTATCGGGAGTTGCCCGCAAAATTACATTCGCTCCGTACATATAGGTTCCCGTTCCCTCGGCATAGCCGTGCAGGGCAGAAACCGCAAGCGTATAGTTGAGGGTATCAAAAACGGCAACAAACTCATAATCGGCATCCAAATGCGTGTTATCGGTAAGATTATACGGGTTTTCTTCGATAATAAAAGTAGAATCGACAGCCAATTTTTTGGTTACTTCCCACCAGCGGAATCCCACACCCAAAAACGGCACCGCCCTAAGCGTGATATGGGTAGGGTCAAACGCGCTGTAGGTGCTGTCTGCCTTGCGTTGCTCGCATTGCAGCACATAACCGTCGGTAACATCGGCAACCCCTGCTTTTACATTAAAAAAGCTTTCTTCAAAAACAGCGCGGTAACTGCCGCCTCGACTTATATTCTCAAGCCGCAATACCGGATCGCTTCCCACCATATTGCCCTCTGCATCTTCCCAATGCAGGAAATGGCTGTATTGTTTCGGTTCCTTAGGCTCTGCCGTTGCCGTTACGGTACTGAAATGCTTATAGGTACCGCTCCCGCTCGCCGTACCCAACTTGGCATCCGGAACTACCGTAAACTCAAATTGGTAGGGAATACTGTCGGTTAACACATAAATGGTGCCGCCCCGCCCTGCCGACCAATCGTAACCCACCACATCGCCCTCTCTATCTACTTGGTTTACGGTTACCGGATCAAGGCGAAATCCTTGAAAAACATAACCCTCTTTGATACGGGCGCGCACCTTAAGCATTTCGCCGTTCAACAAAGTTATCTCTTGGGCGTTGTTATTCTCAAAATAAGGATCCGCCCCTACCGTTTCGGCAAAACGGAGCGTAAAAGTAGTATCGAAAATCGCCGTCAGGTCGCGGTCCCGGGTAATATTGAAAGTGTATTCGGCAAGAGCGTCTTCTACGGTCTTGCCACCTTCTTCCCAACGCAAAAAGCGACATTCGGCGTTGTTTACGGTGGCTATCGCCGTTTGCTGGCTGCCGTTTCGGCAAAGCTGGCGGTACACCGCATTGGTGGTGCCATATTGAGAAGACTGGTTAATGGTAAGATACCACTGCTTGTAGATATTCAGTTCTATGATATTGCTTTGCAAAGGATAGTTTGAAGCCTCTATCCGCACACGGTATTTATCCGAATCGGGCAGGTCGGCAGGCAGGGTAATGCTGATATGCCCCTGATGCTTGATGTTGTCGCCTCCGTTTACATTGGCGGTGGAGAGCAGGCGTTTATTGTCGAAACTTCCGTTCTCATCCGAAAGATATACGCGCAACTGGTTCTGAGCCGAAGCGTTCAAGGGGTCCTGTGTACCCGAATAAAACGTGTAGGGCAGGTTGATGGTTACGCTTTGGTTTCCGTGGTGCGGCACCTGCAAGGGAGTTGCGGTGTCTATGCTCAGAATGGGATTGTAGATAAACTTTACATCGTCTATCCAAAGTTCATCGCCATCCACTACCTCGCGAAAATTGTTACCCGCCGTAAAACTCAGCAACAGATAAGCGGGATTTTCCTCACTTTGATATGAAATGGGAACACTATATCTGGTCCACTGCCTATTGGCAGGAATCTTATAGTTGGCAGAGCCTATCGGCGAGGTTGAGGCGGTACCTGTGTATTCGACAGCCTGCCCTACCGAATATCGTCCGGTCAATCTCTTAACGCCATTGGGATTGAAATCGCCGAACATTTCGTCTTTATGCAGATAAAGCGTCATATCCGAATTACGATTGCCGTTGGCAGCCGTTTTTGCCCAAAACACAATGGAGTCGGGACGTCCGTTGAACGGCCATCTTTTAGAACCGTCTCCGGTGTGGGTGTAGATACAAGACGATGCGTTTTCTTTCTCGTCATAATAATAGAGCGTTCCGGTAGTCAGGGTTCCCATATGCGCATACGAGGTTGTTCCAAATGGAACCCTGTAACGAAACCAACTGGACTGGGTAACCTTGATATAAACCGAATGAGACCCTTTGCTCTGAGCGGGAATATCAGTGGAACTCCATACTGACTGATTCCGCTTCTGTTGACTTGCACTGTGTCCAGCCTCAAAGCAAGAACTTGAATTCCAGCCCCAAGGTTCGGGATTTTCCCATACCTCAAAGTCGAAATTGGGTGCTTGCGGCGTATTGTATAGGGTTTGATTTTGTGCCTGAATACGGGAAAAGAAAAAACTTCCCGGCGTGCATAACATTAAAAACAAGAGAATCCTTACTGTTGTTTTCATAGTAATACTTCAAAACACAACAAATTTAGAGCACATTCCCCTCCTCTTTTCCCGATTACCTACCGAACTTCGTCGCCCACACTCCACTTTTACAATGGTAAAAGAATATAACATATATGATAATCAATAAAATAAATTAAAATTTCTCTATATAGCACTCCTTTCTCAAAAATTACCGAACACAACTCACTCATAAAAAAAAAGAGGAGGGGTGTCCCCTCCTCTTTTTTTATAGCAAAGCAAATTAGGTCGTTATCAATTTGCCTTTCTTGCGAGCTCCTCCCGTCAGATTGATTTCGTAGAAGTAGCAACCTGCCTGTACGTCTAACAGATATACCGAAACCGATTGCACACCGTCTTGAGAGAACCTACGGTATAAAATCTGTCTTCCCGTTACAGAGAAAATACGTATGCTCTGTATGTTCTTGCGATCCGACTCGATATGGAGTTCCTCGTCTTTGCCTAAGGGTATGGGATATACCCGTACCTTGATGTGCCTGTCGGGATTTAGCGTATCCTGATTGGGATCATCGCCGCCCTCGGACTTGACAGTAAAAGTCGCTTCTGCCACAGCTGAATTTACCCTTTCTTCCTTAATGGCGAAAGCCTTGATTGTCATTGCCTCGTCTATAACAATAGGTTCGGTGTATTCTTGGCTGTTTTCTACAGTAGGATCTTCTCCGTTTACGGTATAATAAATCGTAGCACCGGCGGTGGCACAACTGATGCTTACGGTGCTGCCCCTTTCAATTTCACCTCCGTCGGGAGTGAACACGGGCGTTTTTACCGTATCTCCGGGCTTATCCGGATCAGGTCCGGGACCGGGTCCGGGTCCAACGGTATCGCCGCCGCCGTCACCACCACCGCTGCCGGGTCTAATAGTATAGGTGGCTACTGCCACAGCAGAACTTACCATACTGTCTTTAACGGCAAAAGCCCTTATGGTCATTGCCTCATTGATAACAATGGGCGCATCGTATCTGGCACTGTTTTCGGTAGGATTATTTCCGTTAATGGTATAGTAAATCGTAGCATCGGCAGTGGCGCAAGAAATGCTTACCGTGCTGCCGCTATCCACCATACCTCCGGCAGGAGTGAAAACAGGCATGAATACCGTATCGAGGTTGGGCTTATGCGGATTATCCGGGTCATCATCGGGATCTCTAAGCGATTCGGGTGCGTCTACCCAAGCGGTAAAGTTTCCTGCACTCAGAACCGGATACAGATAGGTTTCCAAAACCGACAATTGTTCGTCGTCGGCATTGCTCCAATACTTGAATGTAACGCTGTCGTAAAGATAGATACCTAACTTTGCGGTATCGCCCCAATAATAGGAACCGCCTCCGTAACTCAAACCTCCGTATTGAGGTTCAACCCACGTATCCACATTATAGCGTTTGGGCACGAACAATGCCACGTATGCGGCATCTTCCATTACTTCCATGTTCAGGCTGGGGTTTGTTTCCACCACTTCGCCGTTCCTTGTCCAAGCAAAGAAATCATGATTGGCGTCAGGTCTTGCCACAAGCGATGCCGAAGCACCGTAGTTGAATGTTCCACCGCCGCTAACCGTTCCTGCCAGCAGGGGCGACGCTTCAACCTCAACATAGTATCGCAAAGGTTCAAACACTGCCGTAAACGTAACATTTTCGGTAACATACCAATTCAAAACCGGCAGGCTTGCCCGTTGCCGGTCAAGATTTGCCGATTCGCTCTCCCAACGGACAAAACGGTAGCCCAAGTCGGGTATCGCCTCTAATTGTACCGAAGAAGCATAGAACGTCTTTCCGCCACCTTCTACCTTTCCGCCTTCGGTGGCAACAACGCCCACATTCAATTCGGTAGCAATAAACTTGGCACGCATCGAGCTGCTTTCGTTCAAGGTTAAAGTGTAGGGATTCTTGTTGCTCAAGCGTTTGCCCGACAAGTCGTACCATGCGTCAAAAGTATATTTTTCAGAGGCTGTGGCACGCGCAACCGCCGTTGTTCCTTTTAAGTAACTTCCGTCTCCCGAAACACTGCCTCCAAGGTCGGCATAGAGGGCAAGGCGTACCGAATCATACGAAAAATATGCTATAACCGTAGTGTCTTTGGTTACTGTAAGCATATATTCCGGATTATAGGAAATCCAGCCGTCGGCAGTTTTCCAGCCTTTGAACGCATAGTCGCCGGGAGTTGCCTTGATGGTAACCTTTTCTCCGTATCCATAATAGCCGCTTCCCTGAACGCTCCCCAAATTCGCATCCGCCTTTACTTGTATATGGAAAAGTTTCGGTTCAAAAACCGCCTCGATTTCTATATTCTCATCCACTTCTATCGACACAACCGGTTCTTTTCCCAAATTGATTCCTCCCAATCGGGCAGAAGAATTTCGCCTAAGCCAAGAGGAAAATTCGTAGTTATGGGCAGGATCGGCATGGAGAATCGCCCTGCTGTTTTGTTTCACATAGGCATAACGCCCCTCGTTTACGGTATTTTCCGGGTCTTGATCCTGCACGATTTCTAACCATATATCGCCGCCTCCCTGAATATTGGGACGGAGATTAATCGTTCTGTGAATCGGTCTGAAACGTGCCACAAGCGAAGAATCCTGCGTAACATATACCGAAAGGATAGAGGAATTAGACACTACCTGATCCGGCTTATTTTTCAAAACCCAGCTGTCGAACTCGTAACCCTCGGCAGGAAGCGCTTCCACCCTTACCGTATTACCGTAATACGGCTGGTTGGTATAGATTACCTCGCCCTGCAAAATGTTCTCTGATTCGGCAATGAGTGTTTTGTTTTCCGGAAGAAAATCGGCATAAACCACCGTATCGCGCCATACCGTTACCGTATAGTCTTCCGAACGCGACAACCTCTTACCCCAACGGTCACGCCATTGGAAAAAACGATAGTTCTGCCCGGGTTTCGCCACGAGCTTAATCTCGGATCCGGCTTCCAAGTCCTTATAGGAGTCCTCGGTTACCACGCTTCCCATATCCACATTCGACGAGAATACCTGCAAAGCATAGGTAATAGGCTCAAAATAAACCTCCAATTTCCAATCCTGCGTCATATTCACACCCGCAAAATATTCCCTGAACGTGTCGTAAGCCGGCTCCCGTACCAACAGCATATACTTTATTTCATATCCGGGGGCGGGATCCGGTATCAGCAACACTTCGTCTAAATAATCATATTCGCCAATGCCGATTATATTACCCTCTCCTTCTTGCTTTACCACTTTTATCGTAAACTTTTGCGGAACAAAGTCAGCGGCAAGCCATCTATGTTCCTCTATGTTAAAGGTATAAGTGGCGCTTTTCTCCAAACAGTTGGTTCTCAAAGTGTCGGCAGCATCATACCAACCCGAAAAAACATATCCGTATTCCGGCGTGGCTGTCAACGTAACAGCAGTTTCATATTTATAAGCACCTTCCCCTTCCACGCTGCCGCAATTGTTTCTTCCCCAAATATCCACATCCACTTGCAAGGTGGCTTGAGTAAAGACCGCCTTTACCGTTGTATCGTGGAACGACTGTATTTGCAGGCGGTTCGACGTTTGAGGCATAGGATTCCCTTCTTCATCCAGCCAATGTGAAAAATCGTAACCCTTTGCCGGTGCGGCTTCCAGTTCCATCCACAATTCGTCTCGATAATAGCCTTGGTTAAGCACTTCTCCGCTCGCTTCGGGTTCAACCGAGGCAGTTATAAGATGGGCATCGGTATGAAAGTATCCCACAATACGGCTATATCCCCTTACCACATAAATGGCTTCTTGATTACGGGAGTAGAGCGAATCCTTAACCTTTCCGTCTTTATCGGTATAGAGTGTGCGCCATTGGATAAAGGCATAGTTTTCGTCCGTATTCGCCTGTGCTTCCAAATGCAGGGTATCGCCGTAATAAACCTCCAAGGTGTGCATCGTTCCCAGATCCACCTTGCCTTTGGCTCCCACCTTGCCGCCCACCGAAGACGCCCCTTCGGTCATCAGGATAAAATCATAGCGCAAGGGCGTAAAACTGGCGTATACGGTGGTATCGGACTGCACCCACAGGTTCAGCTGCGGGCTTCTCGAAACCACCTCGTGCTCTCCGTTTTCCCAATGAGAAAAACGGTAGCCCTCGGCAGCCTCCGCCGTTAAAGTGGCATATTCGCCTGCCACATAGGGGCCTTCGCCCGATATGGTTCCGGCATTGGCAGGCAGGCTCTCCGCCTTTACGTGATTGCGCAGTACGCTGAACACGGCAACTAAGTCCACATCCTGCAACACTTCCACCTTATAAGGATTCTCTTCCGAAACCTTGGTGATATTCAAACCTCTGCGGGTACCCCAATAGTTAAATTCGTAACCCTCTTCCGGCATGGCTTTCAAAACGGCAGTATCGAAATGGGCATACGAACCGTCGCCACTCACCGTACCATAGCCCTCTTCAGGCTGGGTCGAAAGCCTTACGGTATGCCGTTTAAGTTCAAACAAAGCCTTGTATGTTCTATCTAAACCCTGATATATGGTAAATATGAGAGGATTGTTGATATTGGTATCCGCACTGCCTCCGGGCTTACCGGCATCGGTCCTTACCCACGCCACAAAATTATAATTGTCATAGGGTATGGCACGGAGCGTTACCGACGAGTTATATTCATAAGTACCGGCGCCTTCGATAACCGCCGCTCCCTCGGGAACGGTTTCTACCGCAATATGAAAGTCTTTTATTGCAAAATATGCCGTATAAGACAGATCTTCCCTTAAATGTCCGTTCTTCAAAACCGTTATGGCGGAGTCTTCGTACACAGCACCGTCTTTATCCGATTGCCAATACAGAAATTCGTAGCCTGTATTCGGTCTGGCAGTTAATACAATGGTATTATTATCCGCTGCCGAATATCTCCCCGCTCCGGTAACCGTTCCCGACCCAAATATATTTGCCGTAGCGGAAACCGTGTGGTATTCCATACTAAATAAAGCCCTGACGGTACGTTTTCTCTCTGCCACAAAGGAATATACAGGATTCTTGCTTACCGTATCGCGACCTTCCATCCATGCCACAAAGCGGTGAAACGGATTGGGATAAGCGGTAAGGGTTACAGGGCTTCCTGCCTCATACTTTCCAGCTCCTTTCACGGTACCCATGCTCACCGAGGTTTCCGCAACCGAGGCATCAATTTCTATCTTGCCTATTTCAAACACCACAGCAATCTGCATATCCGACTGGATATAAAATACATATACCACAGAATCGGAAAGCAGCGTACCTGCTGAAGAACCCAAATAATAGCCCTTGAACGAGTAACCCGAACTCGGACTGGATTCCAGACGTACCCTACTGTTGTGTTCAAAGGTGGTTCCGGGAGGAATAACAATCCCATCTCCCTGCTTAACCAAAGACAGCCTATAGGTATTGATTACGAACACCGCTCTGAGCGTACGGTTGGCATTCGCCACAAAACGGTAGGTGGCTTCCGCTCCTTCCACTTTTTGACCGTTTTCTTCCCAACGGTCAAAATGGTAGCCCGTAAACGGAGTTGCCGTCAAAGTAACGGTATCGCCTTCCTGATAGGTACCGTCGCCTTTTACCATACCTGTCCTGTCGTCGGATACCGTAGCCCTGATGGTATAAGTTTGCCGGGCTTCGTTCCCCGATTGTGCAAAAACTTTCGGCATACCTAAAAGGAGACCGAAAAGCGACAATAAAAGTCCGCACAATTTACCAAAAGATATATTCATTTTCATCTCTCTTTCTTATTGGTTGGTGGTTTTACGGGTTCTGGCATCAAGTTTTATAGAACGGCTCACCTTAAAGGTATATTCCGTCTGGGTTGATATGGGGGTGGTTGAATCTTCTTCAAACCATCCTATAAATTCGTAACCCTTCCTTACATCCACTTTCAGCGTGGCTTGATCATCCTTGTAGAAAGATCCCGAACCTATCAGTTCCCTTAAGCCTTCGGGCGTGGTACTGCTCAGTTCCACATAGAACACATCGGGCATAAAATGCGCCAATGCACGTAAGGAGGTTGCCTTATCCGTTTCTATGCGTGGGTCGGTGCTTATTACAGTGTCGCCCAACGTCCAATAGGCAAAGTGGAATGAGGGTTCAGGCTGTGCCTGCAAAATAAGCGTGTCACCGCTGCCGGTTTTTTCCGTAACCGAAACATATCCGCCCTCCAGTCTGTTGATAAAGGCATCCGGATCCGTATTTTCTTCAAAAACAGCGGTCAGCGTAAGATTTGAAAAAACGGTAAGAGTTAAGGTTGCTCTTTCGGAAAACAACTCTCCTGAACGATACCATGCCTTAAAGCGCGACGAGGCTTTAGGTATTGCCGTCAGTTCTGCCGGGGCGCCATAGGGGTATCCGTTGGCTTGGGCACCTTTCACATCGCCCCTGCCCTCAACTTTCAACTCTATGCGGTAACGTTCCGCCTGCCATTCGGCACGCAAGGAAGTGTCTTGCGTAACAGGCAATACAAAATCGGGCACTATGGAAACCGTGTCGCCGGCATCGTTTACCCATGCCACAAAACGGTAGCCTGCCGGTGTACCGTCGGTATAGATGTTAACATGGCTGCCATAAGCATAACTGCCTGCGCCGAACACATGCACGCTTGTGGGCAAAGAAGCCAGACTTACACGGAGCATATCGGGTTCAAAAATGGCTTCTATCGTACGGCTTCTCTTCATATCAAACGAGATTTCCGTTTCTGTACCGAGTATTATGCCATTTTCTTTCCATGCCGAAAAATGATAACCCGCCTCGGCTTGCGCCACCAACGAAACTTCGCTGCCATGCACATAAACGTTTTCTTTCGGCAATTCTTCTCCCTCTGCCAGCAACACTTTGCCGTTACCGCTCACTTGCAGCCTCAATTGGTAGGAAGCGGGCTTAAAGAATGCCGTAAATCCCGTATCTCCCCTTACCTCATGGCTTATCCTCGCAATAAGCGCTACCGTATCGCGACCGTCGGCATAGCGGCTCCAATAATCAAATTCCACGCTATCGCTCCACGTATATGCCTCCAGCGTTACCGTAGAACCGTACGCATACCGACCCTTGCCGCTCACATTGCCTTGCGTGCTGTCTGAGGTGCGGGGCTCTACTAAATATTCTTTCGGACTGAACACCGCCCGTATTTCCATAGCCGAATCTACCTGCAAGGCATACGCGCTGTCGTAAGAAAGCACTTCATCCCCTGCCTTATAGGCATAGAACAGGTAGTGTTCGTCTGCCTCCGCCTTCAGTGAAGCCCACGTGCCATACTTGTATTCTCCATCACCCTGCACGCTTCCACTGCCTGCCGGTTCAACCGATAAGCCTATATTATAGCCTATCGTGTCAAAAAAGGCAGTAACCGTACGTCCGCCCTGCGGAACAAAGGCATGCTGCGCGTTTTCCCAAACGGCAACCGTATCGGTATTGTCTTTGCTTTCTACAAGAATATACTTATTGAACTCCATACCCTGCGCCGGTATAACGTCAAGACGGATGCTGTCTTCGTATAACACCGATACATCGCCCAGCATCTGTCCGCCCTGATACTGTACCGTTCCTCCTGTTTCGGGTTCCACCCGTAAGGTAGAAACAACAGGCTTGGGTTCAAACCATGCGATAACATCCATATCGCCGGTTACCGTAAAAATCCAACGGTGCTGGTAGCTCACCACCTCTCCCGTTTCATTATCGTGAAAACCGGCAAAATCGTAATGCAGGTCGTGTACAACAAACAATTCACAGGTAGAAAGGTATTTGTAATCCAGCTCTAAATACGTGCTGTCTCCTACCATATTTTCATAGCCGCTTGCCGTTATCCAGCCACGAAGCGGATTGCGCGGTTTTGCCACGATATGGAATATTGCCGAGTCGAACACTGCCTTAAAGGTCGTATCCACTTTCGTTACAAAATCCAAAGAGGCATTTTCTGTAATCTTTACGCCCGCCGCATTTTCCCAATGCGAGAAAACATATCCGTATGCAGGCTTAGCCGTTGCCGTTGTATGCTCCCCGTAAAAAACATCCCCGCAAGCCACGCTGCCGGCATCTTCCGGTTCGATGATGAAAGTAGGATAAAGCTTTGCCTTGCGTATCACGGCGGTCAATGTTTCATTGCCCTCGATATCATGCAGATAGGGATTGCGGCGGCTCACCGTATCGCCTTGCGAGTTTATCCATGCCTCTACCTCGTAGCCTTGCTTAACATCGGCATACACATTGGTATTGAACGAATACTTGTATTCGCCATCTCCCGACAGTCCGTTTACCAATTCAGGAGAATCGGTTTCCAGATTAATCGTATATCTGTTTTTCTCGAACCGGGCGGTAAAATAGCGGTCGGTCAACACTTGTATCGAAAAACTCGGACTCTCTGTATATAAAGTGTCTTCCTCCCACCAGCCTTCAAAAGTATAACCCTCTGAAATATTTATCGATATATCTGCCGTTGTACCATGCGCATAACGACCCATACCGCTAAGTTCCCCTACATCCATAGGCCATGCAAACAAGCCCACCGCATGCAGCTGCTCCACAAAACGCCCTATAATCACCGTATCGCGGATAACCGAAAAACTTTCTTCCTTATATGAACTTTGCAGATTGCCATTTTTGTCATACCAGCCCGCAAACTCATACGTTTCATCCGGCACGGCTTGAATCTCTATAAAATCCTCAAAATCGAACTTCTCGGTTTTTGTATCAGGTCCGGTTATGGTTTCTTCGGAAATCCGCATTTCCGTGCTTTTTATTACCACCTTACCATGTTCTCCGGCTTGAATTTTTACCGTAAACTGATCTGCCAAGAACCTTGCTTCAAGGGTGGTATCGCCCTCTATCGCCTCAATAAAAATTCTCAACTCTTTAGAAACCTCTACTCCGTTAGAGAACCAACCCACAAACGTATGTCCGGGAAAAACTTCTGCCAAAATCTCAACCGGGCTGTGCCATTCGTAAACACCGCCGCCGCTAACCCACCCATAGGAGGGGTTGTTGGATGTAACGGTAACATGAGAACGGGGTTCGCTAAAAATGGCAACAATCTCCGTACTCTCTTTTGACACCGTAAAATCATAAACAGGGTTTGATGTGGGAAGCGTATCGCCGTCTACAATCCAATAGCGGAACTCCTTGCCTGTTGCAGGCTCTGCGGTCAATTGCAGCGTGCTGCCATAAGGGTAAAGGTTTTGATCATTGGCTTCCGGATTATTTACCCTACCTAAACTTTCATCGTTGGAGCTGATTTCCACCTTAAACTGTTCAGCTTCAAAAACGGCACGGATAACACTGTCTTGCAGCACCGTTACATAATGCGTTTGGGATGTGCCCAATTCGGTAGAACCGCTTACCCATTTTACAAAACGATAACCGAAATTGGGGGTGGCCTGCAAAGTTACCCTTGTGCCGTAGGGATATGTTCCCGAACCCGAAGCGGAGCCATAGGCAGCGGGATCTGCCGCTACATTCAAGGTATAGTCGAGCGGACCGAAGAATGCCGTAAACTCATAATTGGCATCCAAATGTTCGTTTTTAGTTACATAATACACTCCATCTTCCAAATCTTGCACAGTAAGGGTATCGTAAATTTCCCCATTTCTGCTTACCGTCCAATAACGGAAACTCCAACCCGTATTGGCTACCGCCCTGATAAAAATGGAGGTACGGTTAAACGCACTGTACGTACTGTCTGCTTTTGCTGCCGCACATTGCAGTACATAACCGCCTCCCGCTTCAGATACCCTTACGCTTACCTTAAAGGTGGTTTCTGTAAACACAGCTTGATAGCTACCGCCTGCACCGGTACCGATGTTTTCAAAACGTAATTCCGGATTGGTCGGATCCGCTCCCTCAGGCAGGCTGCCCCTTAAGACGTTCCAACGTGAAAAATGGCTGTACTCCTGCGGTTCCTTAGGTTCCGCCTTGGCTACTACGGTAGTAAAATGCTTGAATGAATGATTTCCGCTGGGGTTTACCGTAGCAAGCCTGTCGTCGGATACCGAAAACTCAAATTCATACTCAATCGTGTCTGTTCTTACCTCAATGGCGCCGCCACGTTCCACAGGCCAGTTGATACAGACAACCCCATCGTCTTGGGAAAACACCCGGGGGTCATTTTCCGTTGTTCCGATAGGATCAAGATAGAATTGACGGAACACATAGCCCTCTTTGATACGGGCGCGCACCAATGCCGTTTCTCCGCGCACTATGGTCAGTTCCTGACGATTATTTATCGCATTCTCGTTTTCAAACCAAGGCTCAGCCCCTACCGATTCGGCAAAGGTAAGGGTAAAGGTGGTATCGAAAATAGCCATCAGGTTGCGATCCCGGGTAATGTGGAACGTATAGTCCGCAGCTGCCGGCTGCTCACCGTCCATTACGGTAGTTCCATTTTCTTCCCAACGTAAAAAGCGGCATTTTTCATTGTTTGCGCGGGCAAAGGCGTTTATCACGCTGTCGTGGGCGCAGTGCTGCATATACACATTGTTGGTAATTCCGTAATTGGTTCCGCTAATGGTGAGATTCCACCAGCGGTAGAGATCCAAGCTTATGGTATCGCCCGGCAAATCATAATTGGTAGATTCTATCCTTATCTTGTAATTGGGCGAATTTGCCGCGTCGGCAGGCAGGGTAACACGAATGGAGGTCTGATGCAGAACATTGTCGCCTCCGTTTACGTTGACGGAGCCGATTAAGGTTTGGGTAGTGAAATTGCCGTTAACATCCGAAAGATAAACATTCAACTGGTTCTGAGCTCCGGGATTCTTGGGATCTTGCGAACCGGAATAGAATGTATAGGGTAAATCCAAAGTAGCCGCGCCACCGTGCTGATTTATAACCCTTTTGCTTTTGTCGTCAAAGCGCAGAATGGGATTATATACAAATATCACGTCGTCTATCCACATCTGATCGTCTTTCCATACCTCTTTCATACTGGGAGCTGCCGTAAAGAGCAACAACAGATAAGAGGGATTTTCGTCTCGGACATATTCGATAGGGAAACTATACCTTTTCCATTCTTGACCTTCAGTTCTACCTATGTAATATCTCGAACCACCGATATAATCTTCGTTGGCGTTTTCTAACCTGTCCGGCTCCCCTCTATCATTCATCACCCACTTTTGATAAGGGTGCTCGCTATCTCCATAATTCATATCAGGCCATGAAACAAAGTTGACAGGTCCATGTAAAAAGAGCTTTACCGAAACAGAGTCTGATTGGTTGGTTACTGCCGTTTTTGCCCAAAACGTAATGGAGTCGGGGCGTCCGGTAAATTTCCAACTTTTCGATTCATCTCCAATTTTAGAATAGATACAACTACCGTCAATCTCCTTACCGGCATAGTAAATCGTTCCCGTAGTCAAAGTTCCGAAGTCGTCCTGACCATCGAAGTTTTCTGGACCATCTCCCTTTCCCCACCTATTTTTTTCCGAAACCTGCAGGCGAGCGGAATGTCCGGTACCACCAAGATGAGGTTCATCCTGAAATACCGATGGCTTGGGATAGACGTCGGTGGAAGGGTAACCCTTTACGTCAAAGGTCAGACTCGAATTCCAGCCCCAAGGCTCAAAAGCCGTTCCCGGCGAACCGTCATCTTTCCTATAGGTTATTTCATCCCATCTCTCAAAATTGAAGTTGGGAGCCTGCAACGTTCCGTTCAGGGTTACGTCTTGAGCCTGCGTACGGGTCGTACCCAAGAGCCCCGCTACCCCTATAACTAAAATAATAAAAATCCTGACTGTTGTTTTCATGGCATATCAGCTACGCAAAAATGTGGCAAAGTTAGAAAAAATTTTTTCTTGTTAATTGATTTATTGGCAAAATCTTTATAGTATCACATTTCGGTATGGACAGCATATCAAATAGCCGCTTATATTCAATATTTTGAAAAGGCATATAAGGTTAACCCTTACGGACTTATCGGGGTACAACGATGCCCTGCCTCCAAAAATTTTGGAGGCAGGGCATTGATATAAGGGTTTGGATAAACCTCTATCTTAGCGTTTAATCGCCTTGAGGACTGCCGAACCCTGCCTGTTGGTTAAGCGGATATAGTAAACGCCGGTGGCAAAGCGCGACAAATCTACCGTATAGGCGCCGGCAGCAACAAAATCTTGCTGCATCATCAACATACCCGTAGCCGAAACCACATCCATTTGGCAAGCCTCTTTTACACTGAGGTTAAAGATGCCGTTGCGGGAGGGATTGGGATAGAGTTTGGAAGATGCCAGTACCGGATTTTCGTTTACCGAAGAGCCTTCGTAAACAAATTCCACATCGTCTACCCAAAGCGTGCTGCCCACCTGACCTTCGCAGGCAAACAAGTCGTCGAAGTTATAACCGGCGCTGGAAACAAAGAGAACCGTAATGGAGTCGGGAGTGGCATCTGAATTGTACGTAATGGGCAATTCAAATGGAGTCCAATCCGTTATGGCTTCTTTATAAAACTTTTCTACTTTGCCAATAGTCTGCCGTCTACCTGCATTTGCGTCGTAGCGATAAACTTCCACAAAGATGCTTGCGCTATCTCCCTCTACCGGGGCATACTTCATATATCCCTTGATTTTTGCAGGACGGCTCACAAACGGACGACCGAACTCGGCACTTTGTTCATCAACCAATACTCTCAATGCGCCTACTACACCCGGTAAGAATATCAGCTTACCGTCAGTTCCGAATCGCATGGTATCGGATCTCATTTTGGGCGCAAAATCTCCTTCGGCACCGGAACGACCTTGGTCTTTGAACAGGGTTACGGGACCGGTAAACATATCGGGAGGCAAGGTGGCTATCAAATTGAGGGAAGCCCAAAAAGGATTGGCAACATCATCGTAAATAGTTCCCCAATACGTGGTATTCTGTTCCCATTGTTCAAACTTGCCGTCAGGCAGAGGTTGCTGATTCTGAGACATCGACTTTCCTATAAACAAGGAAAGCACTCCCAAAAGTAAAATCGTCTTTTTCATCTCAATCAAATTATTTTGTTTATTTCATTAAAGTCTTGCTACATCCGCCCTGTTCCGTCTGAACCACGTAACCGGATTTATATCTTGAAAACGGTATGTGATTTGCAGCGTATAGGTACGCGGAGCTTCGATATAAAGCGGGCGCAAGGAATATTCGGCATTGAGCAGATTGTTTACCACAAAAGAAACGGTAAAGCGATTGATGTCTACGCTGGCACGCAAATCCAACACCAAAGAACCCCACGAATGTTTTTGCATAAACTCGTCTATACCGTAAAAAGGCAAATCCATGTCTACACTATTAAGCCAAGCGGCATATCCTTTTTTGTTTTTATCCATATCCACAAACACTCCGTCTACATTCTTCATCGCACTCATATACTGCACCCCCATCCCCACCGAAAAATTCTTGAAAAACTTGATATCGAAATCGAATTTTGCCATGTGTTGAATACGGTACTTAAGTATATTGCCATCGGTGTTCGACGACGAATTGCTGTACATATAGTCTTTGGTGGATGTGCTTTTATATACCTTGTCCGTTTCCTTGCACACCGGCAAGGAATAAGTATAGTTAGCCTGCATCTGAATCTGCAAGTTGGTAAGTATATCGAACTGCAAACCGAGGGAGGCTTCCGCCCCCGTTATCGTGGCACGACCGGTATTAAAGAACTCAAACCCGAAACGCTTAGCCAAAGGAGTACTTTCATCTAAATTCCAAGGCCCCATAAAGAACTCTATATAGTTCCAATAAATCTGGTGGAATGCCGCCACATCCAAGTAGCCTGTAACCACATCGGTTTTAAGATATTGCCGGATTCCGAACTCCGTATTGATACTCTTTTCTGACTTTAAGTCGGGATTAGGATAGAAGCCGTACATCCCTACCCTTGTGGTGATAAACTTTTCGCCGATTGTGGCGGCGCGATAGCCTTGTCCTGCCGAAATACGGAATATGGTTCCCGACTGGGTTACGGCATAATTAAGCCCTATCTGAAAAACGGGGCTCATTTCGTGCCAGTCGTCAACAAAACAGTTTTCCAAGCGTCCGCCCAATTCTATCCTCAAGTTTTTTTCTTTGAGAAATGGTTTTTCCAATTTGGCGAAAACAGCCAAGTTGTCGGCTGTATGCGAACCCTTGCTGCCCATATCATATATATTGCCCGAAAAAACCTCGCCGTTAGAATAGGTGTACTGATTAGATACGCCCACAGTCAAACCTAAATCCGCCGCCTTTTCAAAGGTTTTGCGGTAACGGTAGGTATTGTAAACCGACTGGGAACGGGCATCCTGACCCGATATATTGATAACATTGTTGTTGGAAAACATATAGCGGTTGTCCAGCTCATGAACTCCACCTTTGGGCGAAACATACTTAAGGTGGGGATCCACCAAAAGCACCACATCTTTGAAATGGCTCAATGTAGTAGCCCAAACGCCGTCTTCGGGATTTCCGAAAGGTCGGTATTTTCCGTCGAGGGCATTCGCCCAAAAGTTATACATCCGGTTATCAGAATACATAAAATTGGCATTGAGTGCCAAGGTCCAATGGTCGTTGATATGAAAGCGGTTGCCCATACTGGCGCGAACCCTCTTTTCGGCAGGTTCCACCCGTTCTCCCGGCTTCTGTTCAGGACCAAGACGGTAACCGTCATCATAGGAGTAATCGGCATTGGCGCTAAAATCCCACCATTTAGCCAACTGACGGGAATGGTTGAGCGATACCCCCGTCTTGATAGGGCAGCCGCGAGTCCACGAATGGTCTTTTACTTTTTCGTCTTTTTCAACCCACTTCCATTCATAAGTCATAGGATCATACTCCTTATCCTTTATGTGCTTGGCAAGCGGAATACTGTTAGGCTTTTCGTAAACACCGGCATACACTTTAATCGAACTTACCGGCTCATCGGAGGCGTATTTGGTATGCACGTTAATCGCGCCGTTAATGGCTGCCGAACCATACAATACCGAAGCCGCCCCCTTAAGCACGTCTATCTGCTCCACATCGTCCATAGAAACCAAGTTCCAAGCCGGACGACCGGCATCGGCACGCAACATCGGCATATCGTCAAGGAGCAGCATCACACGGCTTCCCATACCGGAACTGAAGCCGCTTCCGCCGCGCATCTGAGGCTCGTTATCCACAATCGCCAGCCCGGCAACCCCCTTAAGCGCTCTATCCAAAGTGGTTACATTATTCTTGGCTATATTTTCCAAGCCCACCACCTCCATTGTCTGAATGGAAGTCTTGCCATCGCGTTGCAGACGGGTTCCCTCCACCTGTACCGCTTCCAAAGTGGTGGCAAAAGATGCCAAGCCCACATTCAAAACCTTGGTCTCTTCTCCTTTATTAAAGGTTACCTTTATGTTCTTGCTTTCGTAACCGAGATAGCGAAAAATCAATTCCACTTCAGCGCGTTCCACCGCCAGCGTATAATTACCGTCTATATCGGCAACCGCCCCCTGCCCCGATCTGTCTGCCACCATTACCTGTGCCTGAGGCAATACCATTTTGTCTTTTTGGTCGTAAATCTGCCCCTTGATAATTCTATAATGCTGGGCTTGGGCAAAAACAGGAAATAGCAGAAGAACGCAAATCGCTATTTTTCCGAAAGCAGGCTGTA
Organism: Lentimicrobiaceae bacterium; assembly: GCA_022510485.1. Lineage (GTDB taxonomy): Bacteria > Bacteroidota > Bacteroidia > Bacteroidales > P3 > Pullibacteroides. The sequence continues at coordinate 74,117 of JAFLTI010000001.1, forward strand.
TATATCGAGTCATGTATTTCGTTTTGAAACACGCGAATTTAGGCTTAGGCGTACTACAAATACGCCACAAAATGCCGAATCCATTAACAAAAGTCTGTTAATTACAATATAAAAAGCAGTATATGAAATACTTACAGAAAAGTAGACCACATACTGCTTTTTGACCGAAATTTCGGGATTATAGAGGTGTCCCGAATGGAAAATCCGTTTCTAATAGGTAAAGGAACCGTATTCTCCCTCTATGGTGAGCATATTTCGGGAACTGTTTTCGCAATAACCTATCACCTTGGCTTCCAAATCGAAATAGCGGGCTATCTTGATAAGGTCGGAGGCGATGTTTTCTTTTACGTACAGTTCCATACGGTGTCCCATATTGAACACTTGGTACATTTCCTGCCACGAAGTGCCGCTTTCCGCCTGAATCATGCTGAATACGGGAGGGGTGGAAAACAGGCTGTTCTTTACTACATGAAGGTTCTTTACAAAGTTCATCACTTTGGTCTGCGCGCCGCCGGTGCAGTGGATAATGCCGTGAATACTGGGGCGGTAGTTTTCTAAAATAGCCTTTATTACCGGCGCATAACTGCGGGTGGGCGAAAGGAGGAGCTTGCCCACGTTCAGCCCCTCTATGCCCGTTTCGTCGGTAAGAGACTTGCTGCCGCCGTAAATCAAACTTTTATCCACCGCCGGGTCAAAGGTTTCGGGATATTTTTCGGCATATTCGTGCTTTAGCACATCGTGGCGCGCGCTGGTAAGTCCGTTGCTGCCTATACCGCTGTTATACTCGTCTTCGTAAGTGGTTTTTCCAAAAGAAGCCAACCCGATAATCACATCGCCTGCCTGAATACGGTTGCAGGCTATCACCTCGCTCTTCTTCATACGGGCGCATACCGTACTGTCTACCACAATAGTGCGCACGCTGTCGCCCAAGTCGGCGGTTTCGCCTCCGGCAAAGGTGATATTGATATGGTTCTGTGCCATTTTATCTACAAACTCCTGCGTTCCCTCGATAATTGCCTTAAGCACCTCGCCGGGAATAAGGAATTTATTACGTCCTATGGTAGAAGAAAGTATAAGGTTGGAGGTGGCTCCCACGCAGAGCAAATCGTCGGTGTTCATCACCACCGCATCTTGGGCAATGCCGCGCCAAACCGAAAGGTCGCCGGTTTCTTTCCAATAGAGGTATGCCAACACAGCTTTGGTGCCTGCTCCGTCGGCGTGCATAATATTGCAGTACGAAGGTCCGAACACGCTCTTTTTGTTATCGCCCATCACATCGGGAATGATTTTGCAAAACGAATTGTCAAAGAGTCCCTTGTCCAATCCGTCGATAGCGTTCTTTACATCGGTCTTGGCTGCCGAAACGCCTCTTTGTTCATACTTGGTATTTGCTTCCATACGTTTATAGTTTATCGGTTTTATCCTATTCTTCTTCCACAATAATCTGCCGTGCGTCCATATCTATGGTGTACTCGCCTATCTTAGCCAGGCCCGAGGCGTTAATCAGCATTTCCGCCGGCAAATCCTCGGCGGTTACAAACTCCATACGCGGCAGTATATACTTGCCTATCTTGAGTTCTTTAAGTTGCAGGTGCTGACCGGGCAAGACCTCGCCGTCGGCATTGAACGCCTTTTCTTTATTCTTAAAGCTGTTCTTGCCCAAGTTGCCTACCTGCAAAAGACGCATGGCGGCATCTACGCTTATGGCGCATACCTTAGCCTTTGGGTCGTACACCGCACGCATACCCATACCGTTGGCTATCACGCGGATTTCGGGCTTATCGTCGGGATTGAGCGTAAAAGGTATCTTGTTCATGTTAGACCAATCGCCCATGCCCACCAAGGCACTTATATTACTCTTTCCGGTGGGTATAAAGTCTTCGCGCAACACGCTGAACTCGGTACGGCGGTTCAACTGATGGGCGGCTTCCTGCTTATTCTTGTCTTTAATCGAAGCGATATAGGCATCGGTGAGCACCACTCCCGAATCGAACATATAGGGCGTGTTGTTGTAGTACGAAACCATAGCGTGCGAAAGGGTGCGCGGCACGTGGGAACCGTAGCCCTTGGCAACCAAGCGTTCACTGTGTATGCCTCGTTTTATCATATAGTCCACCACCGACTGGGCGCGGTACTGCGAGAGGGAATCGTTGGTCATGGCTATGGGGCGGCTGTCGGTATGCGATGCCAGTTCTATAACCAAGCGGGGGTTCTTTTCCAAAAGCACAATCAAGTCCATCAAGGAATCTTGATATTGTTCCCTTAAATCCCATTTACCGAGGTCATAGAGAATTTCGGGCAATACAACCGGACCGCGCGGCATGGGCGTAAGCACAAAGTTGTGCTCAAAATCCGTGCTGGCTATCAAACCCACCGTAGTTTCGGAGCCTTCCGCTCCCAAATAATTGCGTTTTTCAACAATCAGTTTGTAGGTGGTGTTTTCGTTTACCTGACCGGCATCGAACATATAGAAACCTTTGGAGTCGGTAGTTGCCGAAACCAGCATACCGTCGGTTCCCGCCAATGTAACCTCAGCATTGGCAACAGGTTGCAAAGTAGACTCATCGGTAATCGTTCCCGAAATGGTAAAGAGGATATCGGGCAAGTGAAACCAATAGATGTCGTCGCTACCCCGTCCCCCGCCCCGGTTGGAACTGAAAAGCCCCTTGTTCTGCCCCGGCATGAAGCATATACCGAAATCATCGGCATTGGTATTGATGGGATAGTCTAAGTTTTCAACATCGGTAAAGATACCGTTGCGCAAAACTGCCCTGAAAATATCGTAACCGCCCAAAGAATTGTGCCCTGTGGAGGCAAAATACAAGAGCGTATCGTTACGCAGGTAGGGATAGGCTTCCTTATATGATGAATTTACCCTGCTGTCGCCGAATTTCTGTCCTCGCTGCCGGCGTATCTCTTCAGGCGAATCGTCTTTGCTCCAGTTCACATTGACAGGTTCTGAAAAGGCAGCGCCGCTCCCCTCCGCATACCATATATCAAGGTCTCCGAAACCACCCTCGCGGTTAGAAGCAAAAAAGAGGCGGGTACCGTCTTCGGTAATAAAAGGATGCACAAAATCCGACACGGAATCTTCGCCTATAATCACTTCTTCGGGATCTCCCCACGCCTTGCCGTCAAAAGTGGAGGTCTTAATTACACAACGGTTTTTCTGCTTGTTTTCGTTACCGCAATAAGTGTAGTACATTACCGTGCCGTCTTTGCAGAAAGAAGCGTCGCTTTCGTTAGCTCCCGTGCTGGTTTTGCCTAATTGATCCAACTTTTCCGCCTGACTCCAGCCTCCTTTGGCATCTTGTTTGGCTACAAAGATATCCGAGAACCGCTGCCCTGTCCACGCATCGTTCTTTTTACCCGTAACGCCTTCGCGGGTAGACGAAAAAGCCACAATCGTGCCTTCGGCATCGTAATAGCGGGGAGTCCAATCGCCCGAGTTCGTATTGAGCTTGCGCACGTTTTCTATTTGGTAGCGTGTACCTTGCGTAGCCGCCTTACGGGCAACGATTGCAGCCCGCAAACCCTGTATGCCGGCACTGTCGTCGGGAATATAGTCTAAGTAGTCACGGTAGTTATTTATAGCGTTATCGAACTCTCCCTCTGCCAATTGCAGGTTTGCCAAATGGAAATACACCTTGGGGTTCACTTTGAAATAGCCGCTACGGATACAGCGTTGGTATTGACGTACCGCCGACTTTTGCTGCCCGCTGTAACGATACGCCTCCGCTATCTGGAACAGGAGACGGTTTTTCTCATCGGGATCGGATTTGGCTTTACGTCCCATACGGGCAAATGCCTTTTGATATTGGGTAACAGACACATCGTACATATGGTAGCGAAATGCCGTATCCGCCTTCTTTATCTGCCGCGCCTGCGCCATAAGCCTGCCGCCGGCAAAAGCAAAAGCCAACAGCAGCACAAAGACATACCTTAAAATTATTCTCAGCTTCATAAACTCTCTTTGTCCGTTTTCCTTACGGACCTACCAACTTTGCGAATTTACGATTATTCTTTCAAGCTACAAAAAAACTACCCACACATTTTCGTATTTTTGTAGGATTCATAGCGCATGAAAAAATAAAAACAAACTCATAATGAAACCTATCTTTTTTAAGGCGGCGGTCGGAGCCATCGCCCTTACCTGTTGCAGTATGCTCAAGGCTCAGGAACTGGGCGAGCCGCAATTAAAACAACTCAGGGAAAGTTTTGTGCTGGATGCCCCCACCCGCGCCATTCAGAACGCGCTCACAAGCAACGCCAACATACGTTCCCTTGTGCTAAACCGTGAAAAACAGGGCAAAACAGACCACTTTTTCAAATATCGGGTAGATGTAAAAGGCATTACCGACCAAAAACAGTCCGGACGTTGCTGGATGTTCACCTCTATGAACGTGCTTCGCCCCAGCATCATCAAGAAATACAATATCGAAGACTTTGACTTTTCGCATAACTACCTCTATTTCTACGATATGCTCGAAAAAGCCAATCTCTTTCTCGAAAACATCATCCGAACCGCCAAAACCGATATGGATAATCGCGAGGTGGCAACGTATTTTTCCGCTCCCGTAAACGACGGCGGGGTCTGGAACCTTTATTATAACCTCGCTACCAAATACGGAGTGGTGCCCGCACAAGTGATGCCCGAAACCGAACACGCCAACAACACTTCGCAAATGGTGAGCCTTATTAACGAAAGCCTGCGCCGCAGCGGTATGGAGATAAGGCACATGGCAGAAAAAGGCAGCAAAGCGGAAGCCCTGCGCAAACAAAAGATGCAGGCTTTGCAAGACGTTTACCGTATTCTCGCCCTCTGTCTGGGTGAACCCCCTGCCCGCTTTACATGGCGCTACAAAGACAAAGACGGCAATATTCAGGAGCTCAAAGACTATACTCCCCTGCAGTTCTATGCCGAAGTTACACCCGAGGGCTACACTCCCGACAACTACATTATGATTATGAACGACCCTACTAGACCTTACTATGCCGTGTATGAGATACAGAACTACCGCAACAGCTACGAAGGCATCAACTGGGTCTATCTGAACCTGCCCAACGAAGACATAAAGCAAGCCGCCTTGGCATCTATCAAGAACAACGAAGCCATGTATGCTTCCTGCGACGTAGCCAAGCAATTTGACGGCAAAAAAGGCGTTTCCGATCCCGGAATGTATGATTACGCCTCGCTTTTGGGCGTAAAATTAGATATGGAAAAATCAGACCGTATCTTGAGCCGTCAAAGCGGTTCGAGCCATGCCATGACGCTTATCGGCTGCGATGTAGACCAAAACGAAAATCCTGTAAAATGGGAATTTGAAAACAGCTGGGGTGCCGACGCCGGGCATAAGGGTTACATTACCTTTACCGACGATTGGTTCTCGGAATATATGTTCCGCTTGGTTATCCGCAAAACCTACCTGAACGAAAAAGCGGCGGAAGCCTTAAAGAAAAAGCCTGTTTTGTTGCCTGTCTGGGACTATATGTTTTAGTTTTTACATTATCTTCGCAATAGAAAAACTTAAAGAGATGAAGCAGAAAACCACTTTATTCCTCTTATCCTTTTTCCTTGTCCTCTCCTTGGCGGGGCAGGCGCAAGAAAAAAAACAATACCAGTTGGGTATGGTGGGGTTCTACAACCTTGAGAACCTGTTCGACACCATCGACGACCCGCTTACCAACGATCAGGAATTTCTTCCCAACGGCAGTTATGGCTGGACAAGTATGAAATACCACAACAAACTGCACAATTTAGCAGTAGCCATATCCTCTATCAGTCAGGAAGTGGGCGGCGTTACCTTGAGAACTCCCGATGTACTCGGCGTAAGTGAAATAGAAAACCGCTTGGTGCTGGAAGACTTGGTGTCTCAACCCGAATTGCAGCCTTACAACTTTGGCATAGTGCATTACGACGGTCCCGACAGACGGGGCGTAGATGTGGGGTTACTCTATAAAAAAGACAAATTCACCGTGTTGGGAAGCCGCTCGGTACGGCTCTACGACTCGGTCAATCCCAATTTTTTAACCCGCGACCAATTGGTGGTTACCGGGCTTTATATGGGCGATACCCTGCATTTTATCGTGAATCACTGGCCCTCCCGCTTAGGCGGCGAAAAACGCAGTTCTCCCAAAAGGGAAATGGCTGCCCGTCTTACCCGCCGTATCGTAGACAGCATTTTGGCAGTAAGTCCGCAGGCTAAGATTATCGTTACCGGCGACTTGAACGATGACCCCATCAACAAAAGCGTAGTGGAAGTATTGCGTGCGCCAAAAGAAGACGATCCTTCTAAATTGAAACCGGGCGAAATGTTCAACGCTTCTTACGGTCTGTTCAAACGCGGGGTGGGTACCTTGTGTTATCGTGGCAACTGGAATCTGTTTGACCAGATGATCATTAGCCAAGGGCTTCTCGGAAAAGACCGCTCCACCCTTAAATTTTACGGGGCACGTATCTTTAACGACCCCATGCTCAAGCAGAAAGATGGCCGCTACATCGGTTATCCCTTGCGTACACACGCCGGAGGGGTATATCTGAACGGATATAGCGACCACTTTCCTGTATATATGATTTTGATCAAAGAAAAATAATCAGATATGTTGACCTCTATGAAAATTGTTACCGCCGAAGAAGCGGTTAAAGTGATCAAGACGAACGATCGGGTTCACATCCATGCTATCGGTTGCGCTCCGCAAAAGCTGATTCAAGCCATGTGCGAACGCGGCAGACGCAAAGAGTTCAAGAACGTGCGGTTGCAGCACCTGCACACCGAGGGTCCCGCTCCTTACACGGCTCCCGAATTTGAAGGCGTATTCCTTTTGGAATCGTTTTTTGCCGGCGCCAATGTGCGAAAGGACACACAGGCGGGTTACGCCGACTATATTCCCGGATTTCTGCAAGACACCCAACGCCTTATCCGCGAGGGTTACTGCCGCCCCAATGTGGCTCTTATTCAAACCACGCCGCCCGACAAACACGGCTTTGTATCTTTGGGCTGCTCGGTAGATGCCACCTTGGCTGCCATCGAAACCGCCGACACGGTGATTGCCACCATCAATCCCCGTATGCCGCGTTCTTTCGGAGACGCCCTTATCCCGATGGATATGATCGACATCTTTACCGAAGACGACGCGCCGCTTATCGAGGGGCATTTTGCCGAACCATCGCCCGAAGAAGCCCAAATCGGTAAGTATGTGGCAGAACTGATTGAAGACGGCGCCACCTTGCAGATGGGTATAGGCTCCATTCCCAATGCCGTGCTTTCACAGCTTAACAACCACAAAAACTTGGGAATCCATACCGAAATGTTTGCCGACGGGGTGCTGAACTTGGTGCGCAAAGGCATCATCAACGGTAAGAACAAGGCTATCGACAGGGGCAAGATCGTTTCTACCTTCGTAATGGGCAGCAAAGAAGTTTACGACTTTTTAGACGACAACCCGGGCGTTGCCATGATGGATGTGGGCTATACCAACAATGAATTCATCATTGCCAAGAACCCCAAGGTAACGGCTATCAACTCGGCTTTGCAAATTGATTTGACCGGGCAGGTATGCGCCGACTCCTTAGGTACCAAATTCTATTCGGGCGTTGGCGGACAAGTGGATTTTGTACGCGGTGCTTCCTTGAGCCCCGGCGGTAAGGCCATTATCGCCATGCAGTCGGTTACCAATAAAGGCATCAGCAAAATCGCTCCCGTTCTGGCTAACGGTGCGGGCGTAGTTACCACCCGCGCTCACGTGCAATGGATAGTTACCGAATACGGTGCGGTGAACCTTTACGGCAAGACTATGCAGGAACGCGCCAAGATGCTTATATCCATAGCGCATCCCGACCACCGCGAAGAGTTAGACCGTGCGGCTTTTGAACGCTTCGGACCTCACTTCCACTTTGTGGGATAGGCTTTGCCTGCGGTATAAAAGGGAAGGGGGTGGCGAAAGCCACCCCCTTCCCTTTTATCGGCTCTTGGAGCCTACCTCTATCTTACACTTTCCACAGCCTCACCGCTTTCCGGTTGCAGTTCCGAGCCGTTGGCACTGTGGGGAATACAGAACACGCCCAACATCACGATACTTGCCGCCAACACGACCCAACGGGCTTGCTTGCGGAACACCAAGATACCCTCTGCCGTCAAAAAGGCGAGCAGGGCAATCAGGGTCTTGTTGTCGGTAAAGTCGCTTCCTATGGGAAATCCCGACCAATACACCCCAAACGCATAATGCTGCACGAGACATCCGAACACAAAACCGCCCAGAAGCAGGCACAAAAGCGTAAGCAGGGTATAGCGTTTGTATGGAGGCTTGTTGAATATAGCCGCCAAACCTGCCATAACGGCAAAAAACATAGACAGAAACATCAGCAGGATATGCGGAATAAGGATTCCTGCCGGAACATCGCCTTTGTAACGGATAATAACCGGCTCGTCGGCAAAATAAGAAACGCCTTCCGCCTGCACGTAATACGCCCATTTGCCCGCCTGCGGACGGGAGGGTAAGGATGCGGTCCATTTACCGTCTTGCCAACGCATGGGCACTTGGGTATATTCCTCTCCCTCTACCAAAGGGTACTGACGGTAATACAGAAAAGCCCCCTGACTTGCTTTCTGCGTGCTGGCGCCTGAGGTATTGTCTATCACATTAGGAAATTTCACCACAGTTTCTTTGCCGGTGGTGCCGCTCCGGGGCAGTTTGTAGGCATAGTTCTTGCCGTTTACCGTTACCTTGCCGCTTTTAGGATAAGTAGGGCCGCTCATACGCTGAAATACGGCAAAGAACATGGTAAGCACTACCGAGAGCAATATCATCCAAGATTTTTTCATAAGGCTTTTAAGTTTTATACGTGCGCCACGTAAACCGTCTTTTTTCCGTCAGACTTACGGATGGCTTTAATCTTTACTTTCATTCCTTGCCTCAAGGTGGCAAGAAACTCCATATATTGTTCTATGCTGGTTATTTTTTGTCCGTTGAGGCTGCACATAATGTCGCCGCTGCGCAAGCCTGCCTTGTAGGCGGGTTTGCCCTCCACCACAATCATGGCGGTAAGCCCTTCTTTACTGGTGTTGTTGATGTCGGGCATCAAGCCGAGCGTTACCTTAAAATCGCCCATACCCTTGGTGGGGCGCTGGGGTTCGCCTGCCGAGGTAAAATGCAGGGATTTAAGCGTACCTGCCTGTTTTATCAGATTACCCGCCAAGGCGGCGATACGCGCCATGCCCTCATAGTTGAGCGTGGCGGGGTCGTCGTCGGGGGTGTGGTATGTGGGCGTGGGCGGAGTGCAGAAAAAGAACACCGGTATCTGCCGGGCATAAAAGGCGGCATGGTCGGAGGGTCCGTGTCCGTCGGGAGAAACCGACAGCTCCAAATCGGTATGCCTGCGGGCTTCTTCCACCATCGCACCGGCTTCTTGGCTCGTGCCTGTACCGGTTATCCTAAAGGCATCGCCCTGTAAGCCGCCCAACATATCGAGATTGAACATTACGTCTATATCCTTTAGGTCTACAGGAAATTCATCCAAAAGTGCCGTAGAACCGAGCAAGCCGAGTTCCTCGCCGCTGAATGCCACAAACACCAAGGTTTTGGGCAAGGGATATTGCGAATAATACCGCATAAGCTCCAACATCACCGCCACTCCGCTGGCGTTGTCGTCCGCTCCGTTGTGTATTTCGTAAACGCCCTTGCGCATGGAGGTTTCCGCCTTGTCGCCCCAGCCTAAATGGTCAAAGTGCGCGCCCACCACTATCAAGCGTTCCGACAAAACCGAGTCGGTTCCTTTTACCACCCCTGCCACATTACGCGAATAAACCTGTTCGCCCCAGCGTGCCTTAAAAGTGTACGGAAGCCAATAATCGGTCTGGGTAACGCCCACTTCTGCCGTTTTGTAACCGGAGGTAAACGGAACCAATCCGTTTTCCATAAATCTCGCTCCGATATACAATGCACTCAAACTGTCCTGCAACGAGCCGGTGAGCCGCCCCTCCATCTGGTCGCAGGCAAGCATCAGCACCTCGTGCCGCAACATCTGCACCCGGGCACAAAAAGAATCGGGCACAAAGTCTTCTATCTTCGGGGCTATCGGTTCATCTTGAACATCCTGTGCCAAAGCAAGCACAGGCAAAGCCGCCAAAAGACAAAACCAAAGTTTTTTCATCATTCTTCTCCTCCTTACGGGCATCCCTCAGTAATTGAGCCAAAGTTTGAAGCTTTCCGCCTTTTCTTTGCTCACCAGCACCTGTTCCTTAAATTCGGGTATCAAAGACACCGACACCTTGCCCTGAAAATAATTCTCTATCTTGTTTACCGCACGGCTGCACAGCAGAATCTGCCGGGTGGCACGGAAAAACAAAGCCGGGTCAAGTTCTTCGCCCAAGCGGTCTAAGGAATAATCCACCACCATAGAACCCTGCTTAAAGGTCTGGGCATAGGTTATCTTGTTTTCGCTAAAGAAATACGCCACATCTTCCACTAACAGCACTTCCATCTGATTGCCCCGCTGCATAAGGAAACGCTTGCGGTAGTTCTTTTCGCCCGCCGCCATTTTTTCGGGAAAACCTTTCCAGTCGCTCTTTTCGTTTACCTGACTGAAATAGGCTGCCGAAAGCCTTTCAAATTTTTCCACGCTCTGGCGCAGCCTATCTTTTTCGATAGGCTTGAGCAGGTAGTCGATACTGTCTACCGAAAAGGCACGCACCGCATATTCATCGTAAGCCGTAGTAAATACAATCATGCCTTTGGGGCGAACCTCATCCAAAAACTCAAAAGACACGCCGTCGCTCAACTCAATATCCAAAAACAGGATGTCGGGTTCCCGCTTGCAAGCCTTGAACCACGCCACCGCCTCTTCGTTGCTGCCGCCAATATGCTCCACTTCCCAATCGGGCCGCAAGGAATGTAACATACTTTTTAACAGGCGCGCGGCAGGTAACTCATCTTCCAAGATGGCTACCTTTACTTTATTTTCTCTATTAGTCTCCATTCAACATCGGTAATTTTACACTAAAAGTCTTTTCGGTTTTCTCCACCGTTATCTCCCTCCCCGACAAGAGCCGGTAGCGTTTTGCCAAGTTTTCCAAACCGGTGCCCAACGACTGTACGTTCTTTTTGGGATTGATGTTGTTGGAAACCACCAGATACGACAAATCTTCGGTAAAAGAAACCCGGATATACAAAGGCTTTAAGCCGGATATAACGTTATGCTTCAAAGCATTTTCAACCAAAAGCTGCAAAGACAGGGAGGGCAGATAGTTTTCTTGCAGAAAATCGAGATTGCTTCTGTCGGGATATATACATTCGTAATGCAGGCTCTCTCCTACCCTTACCCGATTAAGGTTGATATAGGCTTTCAAAAAGTCTAATTCCTCAAATACCGTTACTGTGGGTTTGTTCTGCTTTTGCAGGATATAACGGTAAACTCCCGCCAAGTCGATGGTAAACTGTTTGGCTGCCGCCGGGTCGTAATCTATTTCCGACACCAAGGTGTTGAGGCTGTTGAACAGGAAATGGGGATTAAGCTGGGTCTGCAATGCCTGTATCTCGGACCTCACCTGCACCTGCCGCAAGTCTTCGCTTTCCTTATAGAGCTTAATCGTATAACGCGCCGCATGATTGAGCGTTATCAAACACATCACCACCAACTCTGCCAGCGTTATGAACACCAGCGTAAACCAAATGGGTTCGGTAGGCACAAACGGAGATTGCCCATCGCCACCGCTCCCTGCCACCGCTCCCACATACAGAAGGTAGTTGTAGGCATAAAAACACAGACCTATCAGCACAAAAAAGCCCACCATACCGAAAGAGCCATAATAACGGAATGGATAACGGCGGTTGGCTTTGACATTGAGCCTCAGCAGCAACAGGCAAAGTATGTTGAACGCCAAAAGATTGACAACAAAAACAGGAAATGAGAACACATCGCCGTTTACGTTGCGTTTGAGAATATCGGTAAAGAAAATAACGCATATATAGGCAAACTCCGCCAATGCCGCGAACAAAACCACATTGAGAAAACTGTAAATCCCAAAGCGGTTGCTTTTTCGCCCAAGCCCCGCTCTGCGACCCGGTTTTATTTTTTTTCCGCCTGCCATACGTATATCTTCATTTATCGGCAAATTTACAAAATGCCCCGGCTTATCCCCTTATTTTTTTACCGAAACTTCAGACACTATGGTTTGGATTTTGCATAAAGTATGTATTTTTCCGCTGTTGTGTCACAAAATGGCACACCTTCTGTTTAACTTTGCGGTATCAAAACAAAACGGATGAACCAACTGCAAAAATACACATGGCTGATTGAGACCATACGCCGTGCCGGAAAAATCTCGCACAAAGACCTTTCCGCGCGTTGGGAACGCAATGCCGAATTGAGCGATTCCAAACCGCTTTGCCGAGCCACCTTTAACCGCTGGAAAGATGCCATCTCCGACCAATTCGGTATCACTATCCAATGCCAAAAAACAGGCGGGTATCTCTACTTTATCGCCAATCCCGAAGATATATCCCAAGACAGGCTTAAGAAATGGATGCTCGATTCCTTTGCGGTAGGCAATACCATAGGAGAAAACCTCTCGCTCAAAGGGCGTATTTTAGTGGATGAAATTCCCTCCGGTCGCTATCATCTTACCACGATGCTCGAAGCGATGAAAGAGAACCGGGTGGTAAACCTTACTTACAAATCTTTCATACTGCCGGAACCCTTTACTGTTCTGCTTGAACCTTATTGCGTAAAACTATTTGATAACCGTTGGTACGTACTGGGGCGCAACGAAACGGGACAAATACGGATTTACGGGCTTGACCGGATACAAAACGCCGAGTTGACGGAAAAGCCTTTCAAGCTACCCAAAGACTTTGATGCCGCCGACTATTTCTCAACGGTATTCGGAATCGTTATCGGACATGATGGAGAACCGGAAAAGATTGTTATCCGTGCCCACAACAGCCACAAACATTACCTTAACTCCCTGCCGCTTCACCATAGCCAGCAATTGATAGCGGATTGCGATAAGTACGCCGACTTTGAGTTATACTTAGCCCCTACCTACGATTTTATAATGAGGCTTCTCCATTACGGCTCGATGATTGAGGTTATCAGCCCCGCCTCCTTACGCAAAACCATGAAAGGCAAGATCTCCGATATGTACCAATTTTATAAAAACGATTGAACGCTGAAACTACTGCAGCCAATACTCCTTCAATATCTTTTTCAGACGCGCTTTGCCCTTCTCTCCATTATTTCTATTCCACCAAATAGATGATGGATGCGAGACCCTATCGATTTTAATAGCATCATACTTCGTCTTCAACCCATTATATTCTATATACCAATTAAAATCATCATATGCAGGCTTGCTAAAAAACACAATAAGCTGCGGTTGCAAGCGTTCTATAATCCCACATAAAGCAACTCCCGCCACTTCTTTATCAATTGATTCAGGCTTAATTTTTTTAGCCACGCCCGGACCCGGGTTCAATGCCGGTCGCAAGTAATAATTATAAAATGCTGTTTCGTCAAGTCTATCGCCTACCGATTCAACGCCATTATCGTTTAAAACTTCACGAGCGATGTCAAACACACGGTTAAATGTCTTGTACCCTATATCATTGCTCACTGCCACACGCATTTCTTCCGGGATTAGTTTGTCTGTATCTTCTTTATACCATCTTTCTGCCTCTTGGAATACGCTCACGGATTCAAGACTCTTATCAAAATAGTTGCTTTCACCAACAAGCAGCATTTTTTTATGCTTTCCATCCGTTCTTTCGTAGTTCATGCCAACACAAGGTATAAGTTCCGGAAAACGTTCGAATATACCTTCCCGGATTATATTTGTTCCAATTCCGTAAAAAAATTTCCGTTGTTCAGCAATCGGATATTGATTATTAATTTCCATAGTAATACGATTATTTAGATAATTAAAAGAACGTTTAATCCTACAGTATCAATTGAAACCGGGCTCTTGAAAAGCCGGTGGACTGAGAGTCCACCGGCTTGCCTTTACGCACTTATTTGTTAGGTACAAATACGTAAATATCGCCTGAAACCCGTTTCACGTCTCCCCCCATTGCTCGTGCCGCACTGCACATAGAAGAGTAATCCGGATAAGTTTGAGAGCTTCCGTTAGAGAAATTTAAAGTGTACATAATTGTAAATTTTAATTGGTTAATAAATAGGGTTAACTCGCCACAAAAATATCTGCCATGTGTATCAAAAATTGATACAGCTTCAAATATTTTGCCACGTCCTCACAAAATTACTACGCCCTCACAAAATTAATAAAATACGGATACAATTACAACCTACATACGCAGCACTACTTAAACAAAATCATATCGGCTAATTGCAGAAAATACTCATTCGACCAAATCTGCAAACTGTCTTTGTTGCGGAGAAACGGCATCACATCTTGCTTAACCTGCTTGATATCCGTCGAGGCTATCCGTTCTTTCAGCAAGCGTACAAAATCCTCTTGGTTTATTTCCTTACCGTTAAATGCCTTGATACGTTCTTGCAGATGTGCAAAATCAAGCGGAATTTTCTTGCGCACATACCACTCAAAATCATACCAATCCCGCCCTTTTACACGCTGTTTCCATGCCCGGAACACCATTGCGTGCATCTTTCCCGCATAAAGATCCGGCAAGGTATAACAGCGTGTCATAAACGAACTCGGCTGTAACAGCAGGCGTTCTTCCGTACTGAACTTCATCGGAGGGCAGGTATCCACCTCTATCTTGATACGGATATTCTTCTCTGTTTGAAAGGTAAGGTCGTAAACATCCGTATTGTCTTTTAGAAAAGCCGATTCCACCTTACCGAACTTTTTATCCTTGCGCCTTATCTCAACCTTTCGCCCCACAAGCGCAAATTCATCGACAATAAACGGAAAATACACCTCAAAATCGAATTCCTCATTCGGGGCAAGCAACGAAAAGTCCATATCTTCGCTAAACCGTTCCAATCCATAAAAAATACGCAGGCAGGTTCCTCCGTAAAAAGCCACCTGATTAAAAAATCCACCTCGATACAATCCGGCAAGAATAATTTGTTGGCTCACCTCAAATATGGCATTCCGCTTTGCCTGTTCGGTTGTCAAATCATAGGCGGACAGCATTTCTTGGTAGATTCCGTTCATCCTTGCAAAAGTTTGATTAAAAGATTCAGCGTATTTTTTTTCTTTCCCATTTGCGCACACTGCCTGATAATATCCACATTCAATTTCGGAAAAGCTTCCATATCGAAACGCAGGTCTTCTTCCAGATAGGACAGCACTTGCTTGCGGTAACGCAAATTCAAGTTGGGCGTGTAGGCTATCAGGTCGCAAAGAGCCTTTTCAGGAGTAGCGATTACAAACGAGTATCCATCCTTTACTATATGGGTAATGCCAATGGAGAAATAATCCCGCGTACAAGCAACGTAATCAAAATACCCAAAAGGTGTTTCAAAACTGCGGGAATGTTTTACGGTTACCGATTGAACCCTATAAACCGTTTCGGGTATCAGTCCATAATAGCGCAATGCCGTCTGCAAGGAAACATACGAAGGTCCGTAGAGCCTGTTGGCAACCAACTCCGTTGAAACAGCCTTTCCACTCAATTCAGGGTTCACCACATAAAGCCCCCGCTTTACACGGATAATCTGACCCGCCCGCTCCAACGCGCTTGCCTTTTGGTTCTTTCCTACAATTTCAGGAAAAAACGAAGCCAAGACACCGCTGTCTATCGGTATATTTCCTAAGCGTAATAAAACATTCATGCTACAAATATAGTAATTTTTCGTACACTTAATCATATTTTACTTGATTTTCTGTTCAAAATTTTACCATTTATAAATACAGTAATTCACTAAATTTTTTAGAAATTTGCTTCACCAACATTAAAATACCATGAAAAAACTCCTCAGCCTTACCGCCGTATTGTTCGCAACGCTGTTCTTCGCTCAGGCACAGATAGAAAGTTGGTCAGGGAACATAGAGGTTCAGGGCATCAAACTCCCCTTGGTGTTTCATCTCGAAGGAGACTTTCCCACTATGGATTCCCCTAATCAAGGGGCTAAGGGCATACCCATACAAGTGGAACAAAAGGACAAGGGGCAGCTTATCATTCGTATTCCGTCTATCAACGCCCTATATCAGGCTCAAATTTCAGAAAACAGGATAGAGGGAACCTTTACCCAGCATGGAATGTCCTTTCCGCTGAGCCTTATTCCGGGCGAACAAAAGATGTACCGCCCCCAGACACCGCAGCCACCTTTCCCCTATACGCAAGAAGAAGTTACTTTTAGCAATGCCGATGCCGTATTGAAAGGAACACTTGTACTGCCGCCAAACTACAGCCGCAACACCCCCGTTCTCCTGATGATTACCGGCAGCGGCTTGCAGAACCGGGATGAAGAGATTTTTGAACACAAACCTTTTACGGTAATCGCCGATGCTTTGGCACGAGCCGGAATAGCCAGCCTACGCTACGACGACCGGGGTTTCGGGGAATCTACCGGCGATATTCTCAACTGCACGACACTCGACCTTAAAAACGATGCGCTTTCGGGAATCCGTCTGCTCAGGGAACGTTTTAATCACGTGGGCGTTATCGGGCACAGCGAGGGCGGCACCATCGCGCTGATGCTGGCAGCAGAGCAACAAGCCGATTTTATCGTGAGCCTTGCCGGAATGGTCGTTTCGGGAAAAGAAACCTTGCTGTGGCAGAACCGCCTTGTCCTTGCCGACAACTATCCGCAAAACATTGTCGATACCTATTGCGAACTCCTTTCCGAAGCCTTTGATGCAAGATTGAACAACAAGCCCGCCCCCTCGGCAGATTCGTTGAATCTCCCCGACGCGCTCAAGCAAAATTACAAGGCAGTCATAAAGCAACTGCAACTGCCCTATCTCGCTTATTTCCTCTCCTTGGATATGCGTTCACTCTTAAGCAAAATCAGCTGTCCGGTGCTTGCCCTTAACGGCACCAAAGACACCCAAGTGTTTTATGAATCCAATTTAGACGCGCTCCGCAGCGGGTTGCCTCAAAATAAGGCGAACCGCATAGAAGCCGCAGCGGGATTGAACCACCTTTTTCAGCATTGCCAAACAGGCACTGTTGCCGAATATCAAGATATAGAAGAAACTTTCTCTCCCGAAGTGATAGCCACCATAATCCAATGGATTCAGTCGCTATAATTCGTATTTTTGCACCTATGTCTACCACCGTTACCATAGACCGTAATTCGGGATTTTGCTTTGGCGTTACAAGAGCCATAGAAGAAGCCCAGCGACGGCTTTCCGCTATGAAATCCCCCCTTTACTGCTTAGGCGAAATCGTACACAACAACGAAGAAGTGCGGCGCTTGGAAGATGCCGGCCTACGGGTTATTGACAATCAAACCTTTTCCACCCTCCGCAATGCCCAAGTGCTTATCCGCGCTCACGGAGAACCACCCCAAACCTATCAGAAAGCCCAAGAAAACCATATCGAGTTAATAGACGCCACCTGCCCCATCGTGCTTAAATTGCAGCAAAGAATCAAAGCCGGTTACGAGCAGATGATGCAGATGGGCGGACAAGTGCTTATCTACGGCAAGCCCGGTCACGCCGAAGTAATCGGACTCAACGGACAGACCGGCAACCGCGCCCATGTAGTAAGCTCACCCGAAGATGTGCAGACTATGGATTTTTCGGTTCCCACCCTGCTCTATTCCCAAACCACGATGAATACCGGGAATTACAGCCAAATCGTAGATTTCGTGCGGGCAGCCTGCCACCAGAACGGCGTTTATTTCAAGGCGGTGAACAGTATCTGCAAGAGCATGAGCCGGCGGGCGGAGCAATTGGAAGAATTTGCCAAAGCCAACCAAGGCGTGGTGTTCGTAAGCGGCAGGCAAAGCTCAAACGGCAGATACCTCTACGAAATATGCCGAAAGTTTAACGGAAACACTTTTTTTGTAAGCAGCCCCGACGAACTCAGACCCGAAGATTTTACCGCCCCGGACGGCAAACCCCGCTTTAACAGCATAGGCGTCTGCGGCGCCACTTCCACCCCCATGTGGCTTATGGAATCCGTAGCCCGGCGCATCAACACCCTTACCGAATGTATTTAGAATACCTGTACATAAACAACTTTAAGAACTACACCGAAGCCGAAACCGACTTCTGCCCCCGCATCAACTGCTTGGTGGGAAACAACGGCAGCGGCAAGACCAACCTGTTGGACGCCATCTACCACCTTTCGTTTTCCAAGAGCTATTTCGGTGCCACCGGGCGCGACCATATCCGCTACGGCGAAGACTACTACGCCCTCAAAGGCAGATATATCTTAGACCGCAACGAGGCGGAAGTAAATTTAGTGCAACGCAAAGGGCAGCGCAAATCGCTAAAGTTCAACCAAAAAGAATATGAACGCCTGTCAGACCACGTGGGGCGTATTCCCTTGGTAATGATAAGTCCTCAGGATCAAGAACTTATTTACGGAGGCAGCGACTTGAGGCGTAAATTTATGGATTCCGCCATTTCCCAATCCAATCACGCCTACTTAGAAAACCTGCTTCTCTACAACAAAGCCTTAGAACAGCGCAACCGCCTGCTAAAGCAAGACGGCATAGATCTTTCCCTGCTCGAAGTGTTCGATTTGCAGCTATGCCGCTACGGCAATCTTATCTTTGAAGAAAGGGCACGCTTTATAGAACGCTTCATTCCCGTTTTTGAACGCTTTTACAACCTCCTTGCCGAAAACAACGAAAAATCGGGTCTGGAATACAAATCCTCCCTGCACGACAAGTCTTTTGATGAACTGCTGCGGGAATCGGCGCAGAAAGACCGTATTCTGCAATTTACCACGGCAGGCATACACAAAGACGACCTGTCGCTGCTGCTCAACGGACATCCCATCCGCCTGTGCGGTTCCCAAGGGCAGCAAAAATCCTACCTCTTGGCGTTGCGGCTCTCCCAACTGCAATATTTAGCCGAAACAGGGCAGGCATACCCCATTCTGCTCTTAGACGATATGTTCGACAAATTGGATCTGCGGCGCATCCACCGCCTTATGGAATTGATAGGAAAAGACGATTTCGGACAGGTTTTTCTAAGCGATACCCACGACAGCCGGGTATTGGATCTCTTTGCCCACAATCCGGTGGAACACCGCGTTTACCGCATCGAAAACGCGCAGCCAATCTTGATAAGCTAAGCCATGATCCGTAAGATAGACCAACTGTTGGAAAGCCTTGCCCGGCACTATGGCTGGGAACACCGGCTCGATGAAGAAAAGGCAAAAAGCGTGTTCAAAAGCCTGCTTGATGAAGCTACGGCGCAAACGGTAACGGAACTGAGGGTGCAGAACCAAATCCTTTACGTGCGTATGAACAACGCCGCCTCCCGCAGCAATCTTTCATTTCGTCTTTCCTCACTACTGGATCAGACCAATCAGGCTCTCGGCAAGCCTTTTCTCCTAGAAATCCGTTTGGCATAGCCCATACTTTTTTGTAATTTTACACCTTTGTGCGCCCCCGCATTAACAAAGGCGTATTTATTTTATTATCAAAATATTAAAAACAAGAACAATGATCCAACGGATTCAATCGGTATTTTTGGCTTTGGCTATGCTTTTAGTCTGTCTGCTATTTTATTTTGTGCTTTGCGACTTTCACTTTCCCAACGGAGAGATAGCGGAAATGAAGATGAACGGTTTTATCGGACCCTATCAATACCTCAACAACCAAGTTGTAAGTTCATCCCGTTTTCCCTTGCTCTTGGTGCTTTCGGCAGGCTTGTTCATACTGCTTGCCGTAACCCTTTTCTCCTACCGTAACCGCCCGCGTCAACTACGGCTTTGCACTATAGCCTTTTTTATTAATATTATTTTGTTGGGATTCCTGTTTCTCGGGCCAGATATGCTCTCAACCAAACTGTCTATGGCTCTGGATTTAGGTCTTGACAAACAGGCCGCCCGCAAGATGGTGCACTACCAATGGGCAACTTTCTTTCCTTTCGCATCGCTTCTGTGCATCAACTTTGCGGCACGCCGCATCAAGAAAGACGAAGCTTTGGTACGCTCGGCAGAACGCCTGCGCTAATTTTTCCACATTATGGAGAAGGTAGGTATCATATCCGACACCCACGGCATCTTTCTGCCTCAGGTACGCCGCTTTTTGGAGCCTTGCGCCCAAATATGGCATGCCGGCGATATTGGCGGACTGCCTACCTTGCAGGAAATTTCATCCTTTCGCCCCACCGTGGCGGTCTACGGCAATATCGACGATTACGTGCTGCGCCGCCATGTACCCCAAACCGCCGTATTTGAATGTGAAGCCTGCAAAATTGTTATGACCCATATAGGCGGCTATCCCGGCAAGTATTATTCCGACGTAAAGCAAGTCTTGCTGCATGAAAAGCCCGATATTTTCGTATGCGGTCACTCGCATATCCTAAAAGTGATGCGCGACGGACAACTGAACCTTATGCACATCAATCCCGGAGCGGCGGGCAACAAAGGCTTTCATCATGTGGTTACGGCGGTGCGTTTGGACATAAACGGAAAAACGCTCTCCAACCTTGAAGTTTTTGAACTCGACCGAAACGAAATTTTATAATCCGAAGCCATGTACCAGATAGACGAAGCCTTGGAAAAAAAGGAAATCTTACGGCGATACAAGTTAATTTTCAAGCTGTTCAAGCGTGAAATCAGTCAGGAGGAACACGATCAGATACACAAGGCGTTCACTTTGGCGGTCAATGCGCACGAACACACCCGCCGCAAGTCGGGAGAACCCTATATCTATCATCCCTTGGAAGTGGCACATATCGTGGTGGAAGAAATCGGCTTAGGACCTACCGCAGTGGTCTGCGCCCTGCTGCACGATGTGGTGGAAGATACCGAATACACGCTTACCGATATCGAAAACGGCTTCGGACCCGTAGTGGCACGCATCGTAGACGGACTTACCAAAATTGATGCCATCTTCAAGCAGAATCAATCTTTCTCCATTCAGGCGGAAAACTTTAAGAAACTGCTGTTCTCCCTTTCTGACGATGTGCGCGTAATCCTCATCAAACTGGCAGACCGACTGCACAATATGCGCACGCTCGACTCCATGCCGCGCGACAAACAGCTTAAAATCGCCTCCGAAACCATCAATATCTACGCACCCTTGGCTCACCGCCTCGGATTATTTACGATAAAGAGCGAGTTAGAAGACCTTTCGTTAAAATATACCGAACCCGAAACCTACGCCTTTGTAGCCGAAAAGATACGGCAGAGCGAGGAGGAACGTGAACACCTCATCAACAACTTTATCGCACCGATTCGCGACAGGTTAGAAAGGGAATGTATGAAGTTCTCCATTTCGGGACGTGTCAAATCCATCTGCTCTATTTTGGGCAAGATGAAGAAAAAAGGCGTTCCGTTTGAAGAAGTGTACGACCTGTTCGCTATCCGTATCGTGCTCGATTCTCCCATAGAAACCGAAAAAGCCGACTGCTACCGGGTGTACGCCATCGTCAACAGCATTTACCGCGCCAAACCCGACCGTCTGCGCGACTGGATCGCCATTCCCAAGCCCAACGGTTACGAAGCCCTGCACACTACGGTAATGAGCAGTACCGGTAAGTGGATAGAGGTTCAGATACGCTCCAAGCGTATGGACGAAATAGCCGAACACGGTTATGCCGCCCATTGGCGTTACAAGAACGAGGGTGTTGGAACCGAAATGGAATCGGGGCTTGATATATGGCTCAACAAGATAAAGGAAATGCTGGAACACTCGGCTTCCGACAATTCGCTGAGCTTCTTAAACGATTTCAGGCAGAATTTCTTTAACGGCGAAATATACCTCTACACGCCTACGGGAGAACTCAAGTCGCTGCCTGCCGGCTCCTCGGTGCTCGACTTCGCTTTCCTTATCCACTCCGAAATAGGCTTTACCGTTATCGGAGCCAAGGTAAACCACAAGCTTGTTCCTATCAATCACAAACTCAAGAACGGCGACCAAGTGGAGCTTATCTGTTCCAAGACCCAGAAGCCGAGCGAAGAATGGCTCGACTACGTTATTTCCTCCCGCGCCAAATCGCGTATCCGCCAATGGTTGCGCGAAGAGCAGGCAAAGTATTACGACCAAGGTATGGAAGCCTTGAAAAAGATACTTACCGAACAGCACGTTCCCTTTATCGACATCAACATCGACCGGGTGCAGGAAGCCTTTTCGCGCAAGAACAAATCGGAACTCTTCTATGCCGTTGCCACAGGCAAGATTGCCGAAAAAGACATCGTAGCCCTCTTTAAGAACGGGAACGAAAGGCACGATAACTGGTTTTGGCCTTGGTTTCTGCGTCGCGGAAGCCAAGACAAGGACAAAGGCAAGCCCGAAAACAACCTGCAGGATGCCATTCAGGCGCAGGTGGAAAACAAGCCCGAAACCCTGTTGCTGGCAAAAGATGTACACAACCTGCACTACATCATTCCCGAATGTTGCAACCCCATTCCGGGCGATGATGTCATAGGCGTTATCGTACCCAACAAAGGCATCGAGGTTCACCGCACCAACTGCCCCAAGGCGATTGAAATCATGTCGCAGTACGGCAACCGTATCGTAAAGGCAAAATGGAAGAAAAACGAAAAGATCGGCCTGCTCACCGGCATCAAGATAACGGGTATCGATGAACCGGGCATGGCGCGTCAAATCTTGGACCAAGTAAACAAAGACCCGCAGATCAACATCCGTTCCATCAACATGAAGGCGGCAGAAGGCGTTTACGAAGGGCAAATCATGCTCTACATAAACAACACCACCCACCTCAAGGAACTCTTGGACCGCATAAAGACCGTAAAAGGCGTGGAAAGCGTAAAGCGCATCGACCACCAATAAACAACGAAAAACAATACCGCGATGAAAATACTCGTTTTAAACTGTGGAAGTTCTTCCCTCAAGTATCAGTTGCTCGATATGGAGCAAGACGGCAAGGTTCTTGCCAAAGGTTTGGTTGAAAAGATAGGGCTGGCAGAAGGCAGCCTTACCCACCAAGGCACAGACGGAGAAAAACATCAATTTCAAAAACGCGTACCCGACCATCAGGTGGGCATCAACTGGGTGCTCGAATACCTGATTCACCCGCAATACGGCGTTATCAAGGACCTCAAGGAAATCAACGCGGTGGGGCACCGTGTGGTTCACGGAGGAGAAACCTTCAAAGACAGCGTGCTCATCGACCATCGCGTAATGGACGCGCTCAGAGCCTGTATTCCCTTTGCCCCCCTGCATAACCCGGCAAACATCAAAGGTATCGAATCCATGCAGGCATTGCTGCCCGAAGTACCGCAAGTGGGCGTGTTCGACACCTCCTTTCATCAAACCATGCCCGACTACGCCTATATGTACGCCGTTCCCTACCATTTTTACCAGACCGACCGTATGCGCCGCTACGGTTTTCACGGCACGAGCCACAAGTTTGTGGTTAAAAAAGCGGCTCAGTTGGCGGGCATCAGCCTTGAAAACAGCAAAATCATTTCCTGTCACCTCGGCAACGGAGCCTCTTTGGCAGCCGTTCTCAATGGCAAGAGCGTAGATACCTCTATGGGCTACACACCCGTAGAAGGTCTTATGATGGGAACCCGCACCGGCGACCTCGACTTGGGTGCCGCTATGGCGATTATGGAAAAAGAAAACCTCAGCCCCGCGCAGGCAAACAATTATTTCAGCAAGGAATGTGGTTTGCAGGGAGTTTCCCAACTTTCCTCCGATATGCGCGACCTGCGCAAAGCCGCCTCGGAAGGCAACGCCCAAGCCGCTTTGGCACTCAAGATGTTTTCTTACCGCGTTAAGAAATACGTGGGGGCTTATGCGGCGGCACTCGGCGGCGTGGACCTGATTCTCTTTACCGGCGGCATAGGCGAAAACGATGCCGATGCACGCCAACAGATTTGCGAAGGCTTGGAATTTATGGGCGTGGCGTTCGATGCCGGCAAGAACGCCGGAATACACGGAAAAGACGCTATTATTTCCCGCGAAGGTTCTAAGGTAAAAGTGGCTGTAGTTACCACCGACGAAGAAAAGGTAATCGCCACCGACACCTTGCGCATCATCAGCCAAAAATAAGTTTAACCCGATTAAAAATCAGAAAAACATACAGCAATGGATTTTGACGTGATTGTTATCGGCAGCGGCCCCGGAGGCTATGTGGCTGCCATCCGCGCATCGCAACTGGGCTTAAAGACCGCCGTAGTGGAACGCGCCGAAACAGGCGGTATCTGCCTCAACTGGGGCTGTATTCCCACCAAAGCCCTGCTCAAGAGCGCGCAGGTATATCAATACGCCAAGCACGCGGCAAACTACGGCATTGTTGCCGAAGGCGAAATAAAACCCGACTTTGCCGCTATCGTGGCTCGCAGCCGGGGTGTAGCCGAAACTATGGGCAAGGGCGTGCGTTTTCTCTTAGAAAAATACAAGGTAGAAATCATTGCCGGCGAAGCCTGCCTTAAACCCGGCAAAACGGTTTCGGTAAAGATGAACGAAGACGGTTCGGTAAAGGAATTTACCGCCCCGCATATCATTCTCGCCACCGGTTCGCGCAGCAAGGAACTGCCCAACCTGCCCCAAGACGGCAAAAAGATTATCGGCTACCGTCAGGCAATGACCCTGCCCGCCCAACCGGAAAGTATGGTGGTGGTAGGTTCGGGAGCTATCGGTTCCGAATTTGCCCACTTTTACCAAAGCATAGGCACCAAAGTAACTTTGGTGGAATTTATGCCGCAGGTGGTTCCTGTAGAAGATGCCGATTCGGCTGCCCAGTTAAGCCGCAGTTTCCGCAAAAACGGTATGAAAGTATTGGTGGAATCTTCGGTAGAGAGAGTAGACACCACCGGCGATAAGTGCTTGGTGTATATCAAAACCAAGAAAGGCGAGGAAGTACACGAATGTGATGTTGTGCTTTCGGCAGTGGGCGTGGTTCCCAACACCGATAACATAGGCTTGGAAGCATTGGGCATAAAGACCGAAAAGGGCAAAATCATTACCGATGAATACGGACGCACCAATGTAGAGGGCATCTATGCCATAGGCGATATAACGCCCGGAGCCGCGCTTGCGCACGTTGCCTCCCGCGAAGCCAAAGTTTGCGTAGAAAAGATTGCCGGTCACAATCCCGTTCCGGTAGATTATGCCAATATTCCGGGCTGCACCTATACCTCGCCCGAAATCGCCTCGGTGGGCTTGAGCGAAAAGAAAGCCCTCGAAGCCGGTTACGAAATCAAGGTGGGGCGCGTTCCTTTTACCGCCTCCGGCAAGGCTACCGCTATGGGCAGCCGCGACGGTTTTGTAAAAGTGATTTTCGATGCCAAAACCAACCTGCTCTTGGGATGCCACATGACGGGCGAAAACGTAACGGAGATGATTGCCGAAGCGGTAGTGGTGCGCCAGCAGAAACTCAAGGCGCAAGACCTTATGCACGCCGTGCATCCCCACCCCACGCTTTCCGAATCGTTTTTAGAAGCCGTAGAAGCAGCCTATGGCGAATGTGTTCATTGCTAAAACTCAGCGTTTATGCAGATTGAAAAAACGGCTATCGACGGGGTGGTGATTATCCACCCCGACGTTTTTGAAGACGAGCGCGGCTACTTTATGGAAAGCTATTCGCTCAAAAAATGGCGGGAAGCCGGCTTAGACTACGTTTTTGTGCAAGACAACGAATCCAAATCGGCAAAGAACGTGTTGCGCGGCCTGCACTTTCAAAAACCGCCTTTTGCCCAAGATAAAATCGTGCGGGTAATCCGCGGGGCGGTAATGGACGTGGCGGTGGATATCCGCATAGGTTCGCCCACCTACGGCAAGCACGTCTGCGTGGAACTTTCCGAAAAGAACAAATTGCAGTTTCTGCTGCCCGCCGGTATGGCGCACGGCTTTGTTGCCCGCGAGGAAGGCACCGTCTTCGCCTACAAGGTTACCGCAGCCTACGCGCCCCAATCCGAAGGCTGCCTGTTATGGAACGACCCCGACTTAGGCATCGACTGGAAATGCGCCTCCCCCCTGCTCTCCGCCAAAGACCAGAAAGGAGAACGCTTCCGCGATTTCGTAAGTCCGTTTAAGATGTAATTCTTTTTTCCTTTCGTGCTGTCTTATCAAAAATTATAGGTAATTATATACAAATTTACACTTACTGATTACAAGTGCAAAATAAAAGCGAGATTTACGGTCTCGCTTTTATTTTATTTAGTAATTGAACTCACTCTGCATCATTCATAATAAATTGTTCAATATACGGCATATCCTCCGTTTGATACTTCCCAAATTTATTCTTTTTAAATTCATAATCTTCACATAACATTTTCACAAATACAAATTTCCCAATGAAGTCTTCATCAATTCTAAAAGTCCCTAATATTTTTGTTGGGTCTTCCTTGTCAATTATGATAATATGTGAACTTGATACAGTGCCTCCCATTGGATTGGTGCCAGATGAAGTTACATAAGCCACATCTTCAATTTCCAAACTATCTTGTAGTGCTTGTTGATATGCCTCCCTTAATTCTTCTCTTTTCAATTCCACATTTATAGCTGAAGTATATTGTTCTTCTGCCCATAAATAACTGCTCCTATTTGCATATCTTGTAAATTCATTTAGAGCTTTCTTAGTTTCTTCTGCCTTATCTAAAATCTCCTCTGAAAGATAATATGGAAGTGTATCTCTACGAATCTCCAAGGAAACAATCTTAAAAGATTCTGGATTTTTCATTTGTTTCGTCAAATATGTAGATACAGTTTCCGTGATTTTTTCTTTTTGGGCTGATCCCTGTTTGGCTGAGTTGCTCTCACAACTAACTCCTATGCTTATTGTAATACCAATAAGAACATAGACAAGTAAATTTTTCTTCATTTGAATGTATTTAGGTTATGTGCAAAATTGCCTTATTCAAAAGCAACAACACATTAAGCGTGAGTTGCTTAATGTGTAAGAGGTACTGCCATACCCACGCAACAAATAAGCACAACCCACGCTATACGCAGGCGTCCAGTGCCTATTGACCCTTGTTGCGTTTGAAATTTGGCAGTTTTCTTACACAAGTTCAATAGCATTAAACGCTATTCATCAAAAAAGCGGATAAAGCCTCTGCTCTATCCGCTTGCAAAAATAGTGAAAACTATTCTTATATCGTATTGTAGGAGGTTTTGACTTAAAAAGTATGCCCTTCGTCATCAAATTGGAATGGAATTTCAAGTTGACCATTTTGTCTTGAAATTAAGGTAATTATATTATTATAATTACGAGGCAGTTCATGTACGATTTTGGAACGCATTTTTGTTATGCAATTTTGAAGTACAACTGCAAATTTGCATGAAATCACCGAATCGGGCAATCCTAAAACTCGAATAAGGTAAAAACCGGTCTCATTCCCAAGCGGAAGGGAATGCCGTTAAAGCCACAGCCGGTATTGACGTAGAGAGCCTGACCGTTTGCCATAACGTATAGCCCCGAAAAGTGCTCGTACACAAAACGCGCCGGGCTGTAGTCCTTGCCGTTGATACGAAGCCCCAGCTGCATACCGTGCGTATGCCCGGCAAGGGTCAGGTCAATTTGAGGATAACGCAGATAAACCGCCGAATCAAAATACGTGGGGTCGTGCGAAAGCAATACTGTATATACCTGCGGCTCTCTATTAACGGCAAAATCCTCATCCTCCACCGCCGACAAGCTGCGGCGGGTTTCCAATAAAGTCGAGGGCGAGAGTGCCGCTTTCAAATCGCCCCTCTTGGGAAAACGCTTTTCCCTACCCCAGTTCTCCACCCCTACCAAATGCAAGGTATCGCCTCCGCGTTCAATCTTTACCGAAGCGTTGTTGAGGCAGGTCCAGCCGATATGCTTATAGTATTGCAGCATCTTTTGCAGATTGGCGTGACGCGCCGCCGTATCCGCCCAGCGCACATAACCACCGTAATCGTGGTTACCCAGCACGCAATACACGCCGTCAGGTGCGCTCAGATGTGCCAATTCCGTTAGATGCTGGCTCATTTCCGATGCGCTGAAGTTCACCATATCGCCTGTAAAGACCACCATATCGGGATTGGTGTTCAATGCCTGATGCACCAAGCGTCTTACCTGCTTGGGAGAAGTAAAGCTGCCTATGTGCATATCCGAAATCTGCAAGATACGGTACCCCCGCAAACCTTGCGGCACAAACCGTTCCGGATTGGCTCTGGAAAGGTTCACTTTATCTATCCGTATGTTGAAGGTAGAGATAACCATAGCGTAAACAACAATCAAAAACAAAACGCCCGTGGCGATAGCCGAAAAACGCCGCAACCGCCTGCCTCCCGCCAAACGCAAAAAGGCGTAAAAGAGGTACAGCAGAAACAGCACCGCCAACATTCCTATCAGATAGGTGCGCCAAAAAGGATTCCAAAACGGAACATCGGCATAGCAAAACAGCAAGAACAAGGTTGCCAGAATCCCTATCGGAAAGCCTATCCAAAACAGCAGCCTGTATCTTCTTTTGCAGGTTTGCATCTCTTGTGCTAAGCCCCTCTTACAAAACGATAGGTTATTGTGCCCACCTGCTCATCGGGCGCATTTTCTTTAGGTACGAATTTCGATTGCATAGCTGCCCTTTCGGCAGTTCTCCACAGATTTTGGTCAAAGGTGGTGGTGCCTTTAACACCCGCCTCAACGCGGGTTACGCTTCCGTTTTTATTGACCCAGATACGCACTACAACCACCCCTTCTTCTTCCGAATTATAATCGGGCTTTACAAGGCTCATCAGCGTGCGTCCGTTAAGCGAGAACGAAATGCCGCCCGATCCGCCCGAACCCGAGCCTTTGGCATTCGCATCGCCGTTGGGTTTGCCTTGATCTCCCGCCTTGCCGGTTTCTCCCTGCGCGGAGGTTTCCG
Source organism: Lentimicrobiaceae bacterium (assembly GCA_022510485.1). Lineage (GTDB taxonomy): Bacteria > Bacteroidota > Bacteroidia > Bacteroidales > P3 > Pullibacteroides. The sequence continues at coordinate 102,977 of JAFLTI010000001.1, forward strand.
CGCCTTTCTTCTTGCCGGGATATAGAGCCATAGGGTTTATCTCCGGTTCTTTGGGTTGTTCTACCTTTTCCTGCGGTTTCTGCTCCTGAACCGTTTCGGGGCGCGGCTGTTCCTTTTTCTTTACCTGCGGTTTTTCCTTTTTAGGCAGAGCCGGCGCTTCTTCCGAAGGTGCCTGCACCACTTCTTCTTCCGCTTCCACTGCTTCCGGTTCAGTCGGTACAGTGGGAGAGGCATCGGGTTCAAACGCCTGCATATTGCCCATACCGTCTTCCGAATAGCCCAAATTCACCTCAACGCCGTATTCGGGCGGAGGCGGAGTAAGCCGGTACAATCCCAACCAAAGCAGGACACACACCGTCAGTGCGGCAAACAATATAGTTGCCAGCAATGCCCAACGTGCTGCCTTTCGGTCGTTTCTATGCTGAAAATCATTCATTCGGAGCGGTAGCCAAAATGGTTTTTAACTTATAGCCCGTCTGTTCGTTCACCCGGTTCACCGCATCCATTACCCGCACTAAATACTGCACAGGCACCGTGCGGTCTACCCTCAACACTATCGTGGCTTCCGGATTCGACTCGGTCATAACATAGATAGCCTGTTCCAAATCGGGAGATTCCACATAGGTCTGTTCCACAAAATACTCGTAGCGGTCGTTTATATATATGGTATAGTTCTGCCGGGCAAGGGTACGGCTGCTGCTGTTGGGCAACAGCAGCTTAATGGCGTTGGGACTAACCATCGTAGAAAGCAGGATAAAGAATATAAGCAACAGGAACACCAAGTCGGACATGGATGCCGAACTAAAGTTCAAGTCCTGTTTATAACGCGATTTCAGTGCCATAGGGTTTGATTTTCGCCCTGCCGGACTATTTTACCGGTTCGTTCAACAAATCCATAAACTGGGCGGAACGCGATTCAAATTCGTGCGTTACCCTGCCGATGCGCGCAACCACGATATTGTAACACACATAAGCGATAATGCCCACTATCAGACCCGCTACCGTAGTAACCATAGCCTGATACATACCGTTGGCAAGCGTACCCACCTCTATATTGCTGCCTTTGGACGCCATATCGAAGAACACGCGCACCATACCAGTTACCGTTCCCAAGAACCCTATCATAGGAGCCGCTCCGGCTGTGGTGGAAAGCCAGCCGATGCGTTTTTCCAAACGCGCCACCTCCAAGTTTCCGGCATCTTCCATAGCCGCCTTGATGTTCTCAACCGGTTTGCCGATGCGGTCTACTCCTTTTTCTATAATACGCGAAGTGGGTGTAGCGGTATTGCGGCACAGGGTCTTGGCAGAATCCAGCCTGTCGCTCAGCACGTAGTCGCGCACCGAATCCAACAGCCCCGCCTCGTCATGCACCGAGCGCTGTATCACGATTAAGCGTTCCACAAAAACATATACGCTCACCAACAGCAGCAGGATAATGGGAATCATAATCCACCCGCCTTTCAACGCAAGTTCCATTACGGGTATCTTCTCTTGGGTCTGAACCATAGCGGATGCCGCCTGTTCCATCGAAGCCATCGTGTCAAATCCGTTTTGCACAATCTGTAAAAACATAACAAGCCTAATTAACGGTTAAGTGGCGCGAAGATACGGGCTTTTATATTGTTAATGATGCCTTTTAATCAATAGAAATAAACACTTTGCTGTTAATTTCAGACTCGGTTTTCACCCCTTGCCGAAACCTGCCCGATGAAAAATTTTAGTTTTCTGTTGTTTTTTCAAAAAAAAGGATATATCTTTGCCCTCCATTTTGGACTAAGCATTTAGATTGTATAACTAATACAAAACCAACAATATGCCAACAATCCAACAGTTAGTTCGTAAGGGACGGCAGAAATTGACAGACAAGAGCAAGTCCCCGGCATTGGACTCCTGCCCGCAACGCAGAGGCGTTTGCGTGCGTGTTTACACCACCACTCCCAAGAAGCCTAATTCGGCTATGCGTAAGGTGGCGCGTGTGCGTTTGACCAACCAGAAAGAAGTAAACGCTTACATTCCCGGCGAAGGTCACAACCTTCAAGAACACTCCATCGTGATGATCCGCGGCGGTCGTGTAAAGGACCTCCCCGGTGTAAGATACCATATCATCCGTGGTGCGTTGGACACCTCCGGCGTGGAAGGCCGTAACCAGCGTCGTTCCAAATACGGTACCAAGCGTCCCAAGAAAAAATAAGTTGCACCAGAGCTAACAATAGCATATCATGAGAAAGACAACTCCCAAAAAGAGAGAGATTTTACCCGATCCCAAATACAACGATGTATTGGTGACCAAGTTCATCAACAACATTATGTTGAAGGGCAAAAAGAGCATCGCGCACGAAATCTTCTATACCGCTATTGACGAAGTTTCGGCAAAGACCAAAGAAAACGGTTTGGAAATTTGGAAAAAAGCCTTGGCTAACGTTACGCCTTCGGTTGAAGTAAGAAGCCGCCGTGTAGGTGGTGCCACTTTCCAGATTCCGTCGGAAATCCGTCCTGAAAGAAAGCAGTCTTTGGGTATGAAATCGCTTATTTCGTATGCCCGCAAGCGCAACGAAAAATCCATGGCGAGCAAGTTGGCAGCCGAAATTATGGCAGCCTACAAAGAAGAAGGCGCCGCTTTCAAACGTAAGGAAGACATTCACCGCATGGCCGAAGCCAACAAGGCTTTCTCCCACTTTAAATTCTAAGAAAAACCATGGCACAAGATTTGTCCCAAACCCGGAATATCGGGATTATGGCTCACATAGACGCCGGCAAGACCACTTGCTCCGAGCGTATCTTGTTTTATACGGGAAAGACCCACAAGATTGGCGAAACCCACGAAGGTACCGCCACTATGGACTGGATGGCTCAGGAACAGGAACGCGGTATCACCATTACTTCCGCCGCTACCACCGTATTCTGGAACTACGGCAAAAACAGTTACAAGATTAACCTTATCGATACCCCGGGTCACGTTGACTTTACGGTAGAAGTAGAACGCTCGCTCCGCGTGTTGGACGGAGCCGTTGCGCTTTTCTGTGCCGTAGGCGGTGTTCAGCCCCAGTCTGAAACCGTGTGGCGTCAGGCAACCAAATACAAGGTTCCCCGCATCTGCTACGTCAACAAGATGGACCGTACCGGTGCCGACTTCTATAATGTGGTTCACCAAATCACGGAACGTCTTCACGCCCGTCCTGTAGTAATGCAGCTGCCCATCGGTCAGGAAGACTCTTTTGTGGGCATCGTAGACCTCATCACCAAGAAAGCCTACAGGTGGTCCGACGAAAAAGGCCTCAACCACGAAGAGATTCCCGTTCCCGACGATATGGTGGACCAAGTGGAAGAATACCACAACAAGCTGGTTGAAGCCGCTGCCGAAGAAGACGAAAAACTGATGGAAAAGTTCTTTGAAGATCCCGCTTCCATCACCGAAGAAGAAATTGTGGCAGCTATCCGCAAGGGAACCATCGCTATGAACATCAATCCCGTTCTCTGCGGTTCGGCTATCAAGAACAAAGCGGTGCAGCCTCTCTTGGACGCTATCGTGCGTTACTTGCCCAGCCCGCTGGATGTGGATGCCGTTGTGGGCACCAATCCCGATACCGGCGAAGAAACCGAACGCAAGGTGGACGTTAAGGAACCTTTCTCGGCTCTCGCCTTTAAGATTGCCACCGACCCCTTCGTGGGCCGTATCGCGTTCTTCCGCGTTTATTCCGGTGCCTTGGATGCCGGTTCCTACGTATTGAACGCTTCTACCGGCAAAAAGGAACGTATCTCGCGTATCCTTCAAATGCACGCCAATAAGCAGCAACCTCTCGACCGTATCGAAGCCGGTGATATCGGCGCCGCTGTCGGTTTTAAGGAAATCAAGACGGGTAACACGCTCTGCGACGAAAACCACCCGATTATCCTCGAATCGATGACTTTCCCCGAACCGGTTATCAGTATCGCCATCGAACCCGTTTCCCAGCAAGACGTAGACAAGTTGTCCAACGGCTTGATGAAACTGGCGGAAGAAGACCCCACTTTCCGCGTCAAGAGCGACGAAAACTCGGGTCAGACGATTATCAGCGGTATGGGTGAGTTGCACCTGGATATCCTTTTGGACCGCCTCAAACGCGAGTTCAAGGTAGAATGTAACCAAGGCCGTCCGCAAGTGGCATACAAAGAAGCCATCTGCTCTACGGTCGAACACCGCGAAGTTTACAAGAAACAAACCGGTGGTCGTGGTAAGTTCGCCGATATATTGTTTGAAATCTCTCCTGCCGACGAAGGCGTAAAAGGCTTGCAGTTCATCAACGAAGTTAAGGGTGGTAACGTTCCCAAAGAATTTATCCCCTCGGTTGAAAAGGGCTTCAAGGCTTCGCTCGAAAACGGTGTTTTGGCAGGGTACCCGCTCGAAAGCCTCAAGGTTCGTCTCTTGGACGGTTCTTTCCACCCGGTAGACTCCGACGCGCTTTCGTTTGAAGTATGCGCCAAGATGGGATTCCGCGAAGCTTGCCGCAAAGCCAAATCGATCTTGCTCGAACCTATCATGTCGGTTGAAATCGAAACGCCCGACCAGAACGTGGGCGATGTTTCGAGCGACTTGAACCGCCGCCGCGGTATTATGGAAGGTATCGAAGCCAAGTCCGGCGGACAGGCTATCCGCGCCAAAGTGCCTTTGGCAGAAATGTTCGGTTATGTAACGGCTCTGCGTACCTTGACTTCCGGTCGCGCCAGCTCCACTATGGAATACTCGCACCACGCGGAAGCTCCCGCCAACATTACCGCCGAAGTTGTAAAACAAGCAACAAAATAATTTAAAGTTTCATACCGTGAGTCAACAAAAAATCAGAATCAAGTTAAAGTCTTACGACTACAACTTGGTGGACAAGTCCGCCGAGAAGATCGTCAAGACCGTGAAGATGACCGGTGCTATGGTAAGCGGACCTATACCCCTTCCCACCAACAAAAAAATCTTCACCGTGAACCGCTCTACTTTTGTCAACAAAAAGTCGCGCGAACAATTTGAATTGTCTTCTTACAAACGTTTGTTAGACATTCACAGCAGCAGCTCCAAAACCATCGATGCCTTGATGAAACTGGAACTGCCCAGCGGCGTTGAAGTTGAAATCAAAGTCTGAGGCAGAGCAGCCCGTTAAATTTTAACTAACTGAGTAAACAAAACCATTAACAAGCAAAGTAATGTCCGGATTAATTGGAAGAAAAATCGGAATGACTAGCATCTGGGATGCCTCCGGCAAAAACGTGCCGTGCACAGTCATAGAGGCTGGTCCTTGTGTGGTAACGCAAGTAAAAACAAAAGAAAAGGATGGCTACGATGCCATTCAGCTGTCGTTTGGCGAACGCAAAGAAAAACATACGCCCAAAGCTTTGAAAGGTCATTTTGCCAAGGCAAACACCACGCCCAAGCAGGTAACTATGGAATTTACCCGTTTTGAAGAAGGCAGCCGCAAGCAATTTGGCGAAAGCATCGGTGTTGAAGTATTTACCGAAGGCGAGTTTATCGACGTTGCGGGTCTTACCAAAGGACACGGTTTTCAAGGTGTGGTAGGCAGACACGGATTCGGTGGTGTTGGACAAAGCACTCACGGTCAACATAACCGCCTCAGGGCTCCCGGTTCGGTGGGCGCGTCTTCTTATCCCTCCCGTTTGTTCAAAGGCTTGCGCATGGCTGGACAGACCGGTCACGTACGTAGAAAGAGCATTAACCTCGAAGTGGTTAAGATTATTCCCGAAAAGAATTTGATTTTGGTCAAAGGTTCCGTACCCGGTTCCAAAGGTTCATTTTTAAAATTAGAAAGATGGAGTTAACAGTTTTCAACACGACCGGAAAGGATACCGGGAAGAAGGTGCAGATTTCCGATAGCATCGTAAACGCTGAGCCCAACGATCACGCCATTTACTTGGATGTGAAACAATATTTGGCGAACCAGCGTCAAGGCACCCATAAGAGCAAGGAACGTTCCGAAATGTCGGGCAGTACCAAAAAGCTGGGCAAACAGAAAGGCGGCGGCGGTGCCCGTCGCGGGGACATCAACTCTCCCCTGTTGCACGGCGGTGCCCGCGTGTTCGGTCCCCGTCCGCGCGATTACAGCTTTAAGTTGAACAAAAAGCTCAAACGTCTGGCTCGTCTTTCGGCATTGGCGTACAAGTTTAAGGAAGGTAATGTTTCCGTAGTGGAAGACCTTTCTTTCGACGCTCCCAAGACCAAGCGGATGATAGAGATTTTGAAAAATCTCAACTTGGCTGAAAAAAAATCGCTTATAGTGCTTGCAGAATCAAATAAATTCGTATTTTTGTCCTCCCGAAATCTGCCGCAGATTAAAGTTATAAATGTTTCAGATTTAAACACTTATGACATTCTTAACGCAAAAAATCTGCTGTTTGTGGAAGCTTCGGCTAAGAAATTGGACGAGATTTACGCAACGCAAGAATAGGGAACTGCTTAATTAAAGAACAATGAACGTGATAATTAAACCTATCGTCACCGAAAAAATGACCAAGGTGGCGGAAAAATTCAACCGCGTCGGTTTCATCGTTGACAAAGCAGCGAACAAGATTGAGATTAAAAAAGCGGTGGAAGATGCGTATGGCGTAAAGGTGGTTGCCGTAAACACGCTCAACCAGAAAGGTAAGTCCAAAGCCCGTTACACACGCGCCGGATTTATCGAAGGCCGTACCAGCGACATCAAGAAAGCAATAGTAACCTTGGCACAAGGCGATACGATCGATTTTTACAGTAACATTTAAGAGAGATGGCTTTAAAGAAATTGAAACCCACTTCGGCGGGTCAGCGTTTTAGAAGCACCAGCACCTTCGAAGAAATCACGGCTACCAAGCCTGAAAAATCGCTGGTCGTTTCCTACCGTAAAACGGGCGGTCGTAACAACGAAGGCCACCGTACTATGCGTTATATCGGCGGTGGACACAAAAGACAATACCGTATCATCGATTTCAAGCGTGAAAAAGACCAGATACCCGCTATTGTAAAAACTATTGAATACGACCCGAACCGCACGGCACGTATCGCCCTTCTGGCTTATGCCGACGGAGAAAAAAGGTATATCATCGCTCCTCACGGTCTGGAAGTAGGACAAAAAGTTATGTCGGGTAAGGAAGTAGCGCCCAACATCGGCAACGCCCTTTTCCTGAGCGAGATTCCTTTCGGTACGCTGATCCACAACATCGAATTGCGCCCCGGTCAGGGAGCCAAGATTGTTCGCAGCGCCGGTTCCTACGCTCAGTTGCTTTCCCGCGACGACAAATACGCTATCATCAAGCTGCCTTCCGGCGAAACCCGTAAAATCCTCCAAGCCTGCAAGGCTACCATCGGAGTTACCTCCAATGTAGACCACAACTTGGAATCTTCGGGCAAGGCGGGCCGCAGCCGTTGGTTGGGTCGCAGACCCCGCAACCGTGGTGTTGTCATGAACCCTGTAGATCACCCGATGGGTGGTGGTGAAGGTCGTGCTTCCGGTGGACATCCCCGTTCAAGAAAGGGTCTGCCCGCAAAAGGATACAAGACTCGCCGCATGAAGAATCCTTCAAGTCAGTACATCATCGAAAGAAGGAAGAAGTAATTTTTAAAAACGCAGAATCATGAGCCGTTCAATTAAAAAGGGTCCATATATCCATTACAAGTTGGAAAAGAAAGTGCTTGCCGCTGTCCAGAGCAAGAAAAAGGTTACGATTAAAACCTGGTCGCGTGCATCCATGATTTCTCCCGACTTCGTGGGTCAAACCATAGCTGTACACAACGGAAACAAGTTCGTTCCCGTTTACGTTACCGAAAACATGGTAGGTCACAAGCTTGGGGAATTTGCCCCCACCCGCACCTTCCGTGGTCATGCCGGCAACAAGGATAAAGGTAAAAAGTAATTCACCGTCAGTAAATAACATAGAGCAATGGGATCGAGAAAACGTATTCGTGCCGAAAAGATAAAAGAGCAGAAGAAGACGCTCTACGTGGCCAAGTTGAACAACAACCCCACCTCGCCTCGCAAAACGCGCTACACTGCCGATTTGATTCGCGGGCTGGATGTTGAAAAAGCTTTGGCTGTTCTCCAATACGGTCACAGGGAAGCCGCCCCCAAGCTGCACAAATTGCTCCGTTCGGCTATGGCAAATTGGCAAAGCAAGAACGAAGGCGTGCGCATGGAAGACGCTCACCTGTACGTAAAAGAAATTTTTGTAGACGGTGGAGCACAACTCAAACGCTTGCGTCCCGCACCCCAAGGCAGGGGCTACCGGATTCGCAAACGTTCCAATCACGTAACCCTCATTTTGGGTAGCCGCGATTTGACCGCACAGGCCGAACCGAAGAAAAAGAATGTTGAAACAGAAGCTGAAAACAAGTAACCATGGGACAAAAAACAAACCCGATAGGCAATAGATTAGGAATAATCAGAGGCTGGGATTCCAGTTGGTATGGCGGTCGCCGTTTTGAAACCAAGTTGGTTGAAGACGACAAGATCCGCAAATACTTGAACGTTCGTCTGGCAAAAGCCAGCGTTTCCAAGATCTTGATCGAACGGACACTGAAAATGGTTACGATTACCATCTTCACCGCCCGTCCGGGTCTTATTATCGGTAAAGCCGGTCAAGAAGTGGACAAGCTCAAGGAAGAGTTGAAGAAACTTACCGGAAAAGAAATCCAGATCAGCATTTCCGAAATCAAACGTCCCGAACTGGATGCCGTTATCGTAGCCGCCTCCATCGCCCGTCAGCTCGAAGGTCGCGTTTCGTACCGCAAGGCTATCAAAACCGCCATTTCATCTGCCATGCGCATGGGTGCCGAAGGTATCAAGGTTCAGATTTCCGGTCGTTTGGGCGGTGCCGAAATGGCTCGTACCGAACATTTCAAAGAAGGTCGTACCCCCTTGCACACCTTGCGTGCCGACATCGACTATGCCTTGGCTGAAGCACACACCACTTACGGTCGTCTCGGTATCAAGGTTTGGATTTGCAGAGGCGTGATTTACGGCAAATGCGACCTGTCGGTTGCCTTTACCGCCGCAACCGCAGCCAAAGAAAATTCCGGAAGGTCGATGGCTCCCCGCTCCGGCATGGGTGGAAGAAGAAAGAAAGCCAACTAAATTTTGCTAACATTTTAATCTTATACAGAGATGTTACAACCCAAGAAAACCAAATTCAGAAAGCAACAAAAGGGCAGACTGAAAGGCAACACCAAGAGAGGTGCCGAGATTGCTTTCGGTTCTTTTGGAATCAAGTCCTTGGAAACCGCTTTCATTACGGCGCGCCAGTTGGAAGCCGCACGTCAGGCGGTTACCCGTTATATGAAACGTGAAGGTCAGATTTGGATACGTGTTTTTCCCGACAAGCCCATTACCAAGAAGCCTAACGAAGTACGTATGGGTAAAGGTAAGGGTGCGCCCGAATACTTTGTGGCCCGTATCAATCCCGGACGTATTCTGTTTGAAGCCGACGGTGTACCCTTGGACGTAGCCAAGGAAGCCCTCAGGTTGGCATCGCAGAAGCTTCCCGTTGCCGTTAAGTTTGTAGTAAGGAGAGATTACGTAGCCGAATAATAAGGGATAAGCCATGAAATCAGAATTCGTAGTAAAGGAATTGTCGACCGCGGAATTGCAAGACCGCCTGGACACGGAAAGGGCCGAGTTGCACAAGATGAAATTGAATCACGCGATTTCTCCTGTTGAAAACCCGAACCTTATCAAGACTCACAAGAAAAATATCGCCCGTATCCTGACGGAACTGCGCCGCAGGGAATTGGCTCAATAGCCCAAAGGAGGAACACATGGAAAGGAATCTTAGAAAAGAAAGAATCGGTGTAGTGGTTAGCAATAAAATGCAAAAGACCATAACCGTTCTGGTTGAGCGCAAGACGAAGCACCCCATATATGGAAAGTTCGTCAAGAAATCGACCAAGTTCAAAGCCCATGACGAGGAAAACACTTGCAATATCGGCGATACCGTGCGCATTATGGAAACCCGTCCTTTGAGCAAGGATAAATGTTGGAGATTAGTTGAAATCATTGAAAGAGCTAAATAGTTATGATACAGCAAGAAACTAGGCTTAGTGTTGCCGATAACAGTGGGGCGAAGTCGGTACTCTGCATTCGCGTCTTGGGTGGTACCAAGAGAAGATACGCGAGTGTAGGCGACAAGATTGTTGTCGCTATCAAAGACGCTCTCCCGTCCGGCAACGTTAAGAAAGGAACCGTATCGAAAGCTGTTGTCGTAAGAACCAAAAAAGAAGTACGCAGACCCGACGGCTCGTACATCCGCTTTGACGACAACGCTGTTGTATTGCTTAATGCGGCCGACGAAATGCGTGGTACCCGTATCTTCGGGCCGGTAGCCCGCGAGTTGCGTGAAAAGCAGTTCATGAAGATTGTTTCACTGGCACCCGAAGTGCTTTAATAGGAGATACGACCATGAAATTACACATCAAAAAAGGAGACACCGTAAAGGTTCTGGCCGGTGACGACAAGGGCATGCAGGGCAAAGTGCTTATGGTTGACCGTGAAAAACTCCGCGCAAAGGTGGAAGGCATCAACATGGTATCCAAGCACACCAAACCCAATGCCAAAAATCCTCAGGGCGGCATCGTCAAGATGGAAGCAGGAATTCACATTTCGAACCTGATGGTGGTTGACGGCAAGGGCAATGCAAGCCGTATCGGGCGTAAGCTGGATGAAAAGACCAATAAATCAGTTCGCTATTCTAAAAAATCAGGGGAGGTAATTAAGTAATGAGCTATTCGCCGAGACTTAGAGAAAAATACGCTACCACCATTGTTCCCAACCTCAAGAACGAGTTTGGCTACAAGAGCGTGATGCAAGTACCCCGCTTGGTTAAGATTTGCTTGAACCAAGGTATCGGGAATGCCGTTGCCGACAAAAAGCTGATCGATTCCGGCGTGGAAGAAATGACCGCCATTTCCGGTCAGCGTGCGGTCGCTACCAAATCGAAAAAGGATATTTCGAACTTCAAGGTTCGTAAAGGTATGCCTATCGGCGTAAGGGTTACCCTTCGCGGAGAACGTATGTACGAATTCCTCGATCGTCTTATTTCGGTAGCCATTCCCCGTATCCGCGACTTTAGAGGTATCAGCGACAAGGGATTTGACGGAAAAGGAAACTTTTCTTTCGGTATTACCGAACAGATTATCTTCCCCGAAATCAATATTGACAAAATCAACAAAATCAGCGGTATGGACATTACCTTTGTAACTACCGCAACCAATGATAAGGAAGCATACGCTTTGTTAAGAGAGTTTGGCATGCCTTTTCAAAAACAAAACAAGTAGCGCACTATGGCAAAAGAATCAATGAAAGCCAGAGAGCTTAAGAGAGAACGCATGGTTGCTAAATATGCCCAAAAGCGTGCTGAGCTCAAGAAAGCGGGCGATTACGATGCCCTGCAAAGAATACCCAAGAACGCTTCGCCCGTTCGTTTGCACAACCGTTGCAAACTGACCGGTCGTCCCAAAGGCTATATGCGGGTGTTCGGTATTTCGCGTATCAACTTCCGGGAAATGGCGCTGCAAGGTTTGATTCCGGGCGTAAAGAAAGCCAGTTGGTAGTCCCTTAACCTAAAAAAGAAAGAGAGAAAACCATGATATCAGATTCTATTGCGGACTTTTTGACCGTTATCAGAAATGCCAATATGGCCAGAAAGAGGATGGTGGAAGTGCCTTCCTCCAAAATGAAAGCGGGCATCGCGCGCATTTTGTTTGAAAAAGGTTACATTGTAAACTACAAGGTAGAAGAAGGTGTGAAACCCACGCTGAAAATCGCTTTGAAATATCATCCTGCCACCAAGACTCCGGCTATTCACCGGATTGACCGTGTAAGCACGCCCGGTTTGCGTAAGTACGCCGATACCGACAATCTTCCCCGCGTGATGAACGGCTTGGGCATCGCCATCATGTCTACTTCAAAAGGCTTGATGACCGACAAGGAAGCCCGCAAGGAAAACGTGGGCGGCGAAGTTATTTGTTACATTAGCTAAACAACAAAACAATGTCAAGAATTGGTAAAGCACCTATAAACCTTCCTAAGGGAGTAACGGTAACGGTTGCCCCAAACAACTTGGTAACCGTAAAAGGCCCCAAGGGTGAATTGAACCGTATGGTAGATCCCGATATAACGGTGCGAGTTGATACCGACCACATCTTGGTTGAGCGTCCTACCGACCAGAAACGCCATCGCGCGTTGCACGGTCTGTACCGCGCTTTGATCAACAATATGGTGGTTGGCGTTTCGGAAGGATTCAAGACCACGATGGAAATCGTAGGGGTTGGTTACAGAGCTACGGTAAACGGACAGATAATCGACCTCGCTTTGGGCTTTTCGCACAACTTGTTCCTTGAACTGCCCAAGGAAGTTAAGGCTACGGCTACTGCCGAAAAAGGTAAGAACCCTACCCTCACGTTGGAATCTCACGACAAGGAACTGCTCGGTATGGTTTGCTCCAAAATCCGTTCCTACCGTAAACCTGAACCCTACAAAGGCAAGGGTATCAAGTTCCAAGATGAAATCCTGCGCAGAAAAGCCGGTAAATCGGCAGCCAGCGCCAAGAAATAGCGGACTATTAAATATATTTGCACGATGGCTATTACAAAATCATATAGAAGATCGCGCATCAAGATGCGCATTCGCAAGAAGGTTACGGGCAACGGCGAGATGCCCCGTTTGAGCGTGTTCCGTAGCAACCGCGACATTTACGCTCAAATCATTAACGACCTCGAGGGCAAAACGCTCGTACAGGCTTCCTCCAAGGAAAAATCCTTTACCGTAAAGGGAACCAAAACCGAGCAGTCTGTTGAAGTTGGTAAGATTTTGGCGGAACGTGCCAAAAGCGCAGGTATTTCCAAAGTGGTTTTTGACCGCAACGGATATTTATATCACGGACGTGTTAAGGCTTTGGCGGATGGTGCCAGGGAAGCAGGTCTCAAATTCTAAGGATATAAGGTTATGACAGACGCAAACGTAAAGAGAGTGAAATCGAGCGATATCGAGTTCCAAGACAAATTGGTGGCCATTAACCGCGTTACCAAGGTAACCAAGGGTGGTCGCACGTTCAGTTTCTCGGCTATCGTAGTAGTTGGAAACGGCAACGGAGTGGTAGGCTACGGTCTTGGTAAAGCCAAGGAAGTTCAGGCTGCCGTTCAGAAAGGCTTGGACGATGCCAAGAAGAACCTTATCAAGGTGCCTGTTCTTAAGGGAACCATTCCCCACGAACAATACGGAAAATATAGCGGTGCCACCGTATTCCTCAAGCCGGCCGCTCCCGGTACGGGAGTTATTGCCGGTGGTGCTATGCGTGCCGTATTGGAAAGCGTAGGTGTTCGCGATGTGTTGGCTAAATCGAAGGGCTCCTCCAACGCCCACTCGGTGGTAAAAGCCACCATCAACGCACTTTCCCAACTGCGCGATCCTTATACGGTAGCCCAATTGAGAGGCATTGAATTGGATAAAGTTTTTAACGGCTAAGACCCAAAGAGGAAAGGAAAAACGCCATGAAGAAGGTTAAATTGACGCAAGTTAGGAGCGGGATTGATCGTCCCGCAAGGCAAAAAAGAACTTTGGAAGCCCTGAAGCTGGGTCGTATCGGCAAAACCGCCGAAGCCACGCTTACCCCGCAGATAGAAGGCATGATTGCCAAAGTCAGCCACTTGGTTACGGTTGAAGAACTTTAATCCGAGGCTCAGAACTTAGTTACAAACGCGAGAAAAAGAATTTAAGATATGGACTTATCAGTTTTAACTCCTGCCAAAGGTTCGGTTAGAACCAACAAGCGCAAGGGGCGCGGTTACGGATCGGGCAACGGTCAAACCGCCGGCAGAGGTCACAAGGGGGCGCAATCCCGTTCCGGTTACAGCCGCAAAGTAGGTTTTGAAGGCGGTCAGATGCCCTTGTACAGACGAGTTCCTAAAAGCGGGTTCAAAAACATCAACCGCATCGAATACAACGCTATCAACTTGGATACGCTTGAAAAAATCGCAAGCGAAAAGGGTATCAAGGAAGTTAACCTGCAAGTGCTGGTTGACTGCGGTTTGGCTGCCAAACGCGACAAGATTAAGATTCTTGGCCGTGGAGAGCTGAACGCTACCCTCTCCGTTGTTGCCGACGCTTTTTCCGCCAAAGCGAAAGAAGCGATCGAATCTAAAGGCGGTTCAGCCAAATTGGTTGCAGAACAAAAGCCTCAAGCCTAAACTTTTTCACCTTTATTACGATAATTGATGAAAAGATTCATTGAAACCATAAAGAACATCTACAAGATAGAGGAACTCCGCAAACGGATTCTCTATACCTTGGGAATCATCGTGATTTACCGCGTAGGTTCTTTTATAGTATTACCGGGTGTCGATCCTTCTCAGTTGGGAGCCCTTCAGCAACAGACAAGCGACGGTTTGCTCGGCTTGTTGAATATGTTCTCGGGGGGTGCGTTCTCCAATGCCTCTGTGTTCGCGTTGGGGATTATGCCTTACATTTCCGCATCGATTATCGTGCAGTTGTTCGGTATGGCGATTCCCTACTTCCAGAAGTTACAGAAAGAAGGAGAAAGCGGCCGCCGCAAAATGAACCAGATTACCCGTTGGCTTACGATTGCCGTTACCGCCATGCAGGCTCCCGCCTACCTTACCAACTTGGTGGGTCAGTTGCCGGCTACGGCTTTCATTCCGTTTAACGGAACCAATCCGGGTGTGTTCTTCTGGGTATCTTCCTGTATTATCCTTACGGCGGGCACGCTGTTTGTGATGTGGTTGGGAGAAAAGATTACCGATAAGGGTATCGGAAACGGTATATCCCTCATCATTATGATTGGTATCATTGCCCGTCTGCCTTTCGCCCTCTTCGGGGAATTCGTTTCCCGACTGGAACAGCAAGGCGGCGGTTTGGTAGTATTCCTTGTTGAATTGGTGGTTCTTATTGTGGTTATCTTCCTGTGTATCCTCTTGGTTCAGGGTACCCGCAGGATTCCCGTACAATATGCCAAACGCATCGTGGGCAACAAACAATACGGTGGGGTACGTCAATATCTTCCCATGAAGGTGAACGCTGCCGGCGTTATGCCCATCATCTTTGCCCAAGCCTTGATGTTCATTCCCGTTACGATTGCGGGCTTCGCCTCTCCCGATTCCGTCAACTCCGGTTTTTGGAGAGCGTTTATGGACTTTAACAGTTTTTGGTATAACTTTGTGTTCGCGCTGTTAATCATCGCCTTTACCTATTTCTACACGGCGATTACGATGAACTCGCAACAGATTGCCGACGATTTGAAACGCAACAACGGGTTTATTCCCGGCATCAAACCCGGCAAAAAAACGATGGAATTCATTGACGAAGTGATTTCCCGCATTACCTTGCCCGGCTCTATTTTCTTGGCTTTCGTAGCCATTTTGCCGGCCATCGTAAGGCTCTTTGGCGTAAGCACCCAGTTTGCCCAATTCTACGGCGGTACCTCGCTGTTGATTATGGTGGGCGTTATTCTGGATACCCTGCAGCAAATCGAAAGTCACCTGCTGATGCGGCACTATGACGGTTTAACCAAATCGGGTCGTATCAAGGGACGTTCGGGCGGAGTTTACGGCGTTGCATAGTCTGTTCAGAAAAATGACGCCCCGCATTTATACCGAAGAGGAAATTGCGAAAATCCGCGCGAGCGCGCTTTTGGTGGGTGATACCTTGGCGGAAGTTGCCAAGATGATTGCCCCGGGTGTCAAGACGATAGAACTGGACCGGATGGCAGAAGCCTTTATCCGTTCCAAAGGCGGGGTTCCGGCCTGCAAAGGTTACGAGGGTTTTCCTTTTACCCTTTGCGTATCGGTGAACCACATGGTAGTTCACGGATTTCCCTCCGAAGATGAACTCAGGGAGGGCGACATTGTATCGGTGGACTGCGTGATAGAGAAAGACGGTTACCACGGAGATTCGGCCTACACCTTTGCGGTAGGGCATATAGAAGAACCCGTAAGGCAACTGCTGGAAGCCACCAAGGCTTCGCTCTACAAGGGCATTGAACAGGCCCGCGCCGGCAACCGCACCGGCGATATAGGAAACGCGGTGCAGACATACGTGGAAGAGAGGGGCTACGGAGTGGTCCGCGAGTTGTGCGGGCATGGCGTAGGCGCCCATATGCACGAAAAGCCGGATGTGCTGAACTACGGCAAGCGCGGAAGCGGCTGTCTGCTCAAAAAAGGCATGGTTATTGCGATAGAACCCATGATTACCTTGGGCAAGCGCAGTATCGGAATTGCCAAAGACGGCTGGGGTGTTTTTACCTTAGACGGCAAAGCGGCGGCGCACTTTGAGCATAGCGTGGCGATTACCGCAGACGGATGCGATATACTGTCGAGCTTTGCAAATGTGGAAAACGTTTTAAAGAACAAATAGAACATGGCAAAACAACAATCCATACAACAGGACGGAACGGTTTTGGAATCGTTAGGAAATGCCATGTTCCGGGTAGAGCTGGAAAACGGCCATACGGTGATTGCCCATATTTCGGGCAAGATGCGCCTGCACTACATCAAAATCCTGCCCGGCGACAGAGTTCAGTTAGAGATGTCGCCCTACGATTTGAGCAAGGCACGTATCGTTTTCCGCTACAAGTAGTAATATTTTGAGCAAACTTTATAACAACGAAGACCGATGAAAGTTAAGCCATCAGCAAAGAAGAGATCGCCCGAATGCAAGATTGTAAAACGCAAGGGGGTGGTTTACGTGATTAATAAGAAGAACCCTAAGTATAAAATGCGTCAGGGTTAATAGGCACGCAATTTAGGTTTGATTTTAAAACAAGAATAATACATGGCACGTATTGCAGGTATCGATTTACCTAAGAACAAAAGAGGGGAAGTAGGCTTGACCTACATCTATGGTATCGGAAGGAGCACCGCTCGCAAGATTCTATCCGATTCGGGCATTTCTTTCGACAAGAAAGTGGAAGAATGGAACGATGACGAATTGGCAAAGATCCGTACCTATATCGGCGACAACCTCAAAGTAGAAGGTTCGTTACGTTCTGAAGTGCAGACCAACATCAAACGTTTGATGGATATCGGTTGCTACCGTGGCATCCGTCACCGTTTGGGATTACCCCTTCGCGGTCAGAGCACCAAGAACAATGCCCGTACACGTAAGGGTCGCAAGAAGACCGTAGCCAACAAGAAGAAAGCGCCCAAAGGCTAATCCTTGTTTGTTCGTGTCGATAGTTTTTGATAGGATAAAAATCATTCATTCAAATAAAACATGGCAAAAGTTGCTTCCGGCGGTAAAAACGCCAAGACTGCAAAGAAGAAGATTGTCAAGGTTGAGCCCCAAGGCAAGGCTTTCATCTTTGCTTCATTCAACAATGTGATCATCTCGCTCACCAACAATTCAGGCCAGGTAATCTCGTGGGCTTCTGCCGGCAAGATGGGATTCAAGGGTTCTAAGAAGAACACTCCCTATGCCGCTCAGATGGCTGCCACCGATTGTGCCAAAGTTGCCTATGATTTGGGATTGCGCAAAGTAAAAGTTTACGTAAAGGGACCCGGAGCCGGTCGTGAATCGGCTATCCGTACCTTGCACGGCGCAGGCATCGAAGTAACCGAAATTACCGACGTTACGCCCCTGCCCCACAATGGTTGCCGTCCTCCCAAGAGAAGAAGAGTTTAATTTTAGAGTACACGTACATAAAATCATAGCAAACAATGGCAAGATATATTGGACCTAAGTCTAAGATTGCAAGAAAGTTCCAAGAACCCATCTTCGGAGCTGACAAGGTGCTGGAACGTAAGAACTACGCACCCGGTCAACACGGTCAGAACAAACGCCGCAGCAAACTTTCGGAGTACGGTGTGCAGTTGAAGGAAAAACAGAAAGCAAAATATACCTACGGAATTTTGGAACGCCAGTTCCGCAAGATTTTTGCCCAAGCTTCCCGCAAACAAGGTATTACCGGGGAAAACCTGCTCCAGTTGCTCGAATCGCGCTTGGATAACGTGGTTTACCGTTTAGGTATCGCCCCTACCCGCAGCGCAGCCCGTCAATTGGTTGGACACCGCCACATCGAAGTTAACGGACAGGTGGTGAACATTCCTTCTTACCAGTTGCGTCCCGGCGATATTGTGGAAGTAAGGGAAAAATCCAAATCGCTGGAAGTGATTACCGCCTCTTTGGAAGGCCGCAGCAACCAATACAACTGGTTGGAATGGGACGGCAAGCAGATGTGCGGCAAGTTCCTCGCTTTCCCTGAACGCGAAAACATTCCCGAAACCATCAAGGAACAGCTCATCGTAGAATTGTACTCCAAGTAGTCTTGGCTGCTTGAAGTGCTTTTGCGCACTTTTGAAGTGTTTGTTTTTCCTTGGTATAAAAACATTAAATAAAAGAAACTAATGGCAATTTTAGCTTTTCAGAAACCGGACAAAGTGGTTATTCGCAGCTTGGACGATTACACCGGCGTGTTCTCGATTCGTCCGCTCGAACCCGGTTATGCTGTTACAATAGGGAATGCCCTTCGCCGTATCCTGATTTCTTCATTGGAGGGTTTTGCCATCACCTCTATCCGTATCGAAGGCGTGGAACACGAGTTCGCTTCGATTAAGGGCGTACTTGAAGATGTTACCAACATCGTGTTGAACTTGAAACAGGTTCGTTTCAAACAACAGATTAAAGGTACCGACCACGAAAAGATTCATTTGGTGATTTCCAATAAGGAAGTGTTTAAGGCCGGTGATTTGAACAACGCCTTGAACGGATTTACCGTATTGAACCCCGAACACGTGATTTGCCATATGGAAAGCAACGTTAAGCTGACTATGGACATTGCGATAGACAAGGGTCGCGGTTGGGTACCGGCAGAAGAAAACAAGAACGCCTCCGACCCCATCGGAACCATCGCCATCGACTCGATTCATACGCCGATCAAGAACGTTCACTACGAAAAGGAAAACTTTCGTGTGGAACAGAAGACCGACTACGAAGAATTGGTGCTGACGGTTGTTTCCGACGGTTCGATTTCGCCTAAAGACGCCATGAAGGAAGCGGCTAAGATTCTTATCTCGCACTTTATGCTCTTCTCTGACGAAAAGATTGATTTGGAACAGACCGAACCCGCCGTTGCCAACGAAATTGATGATGACGATTTGCATATGCGCCAATTGCTCAACACCAAGCTGTCGGAAATGGAACTGTCGGTTCGCGCGCTCAACTGCCTCAAGGCAGCCGAAGTGGAAACCTTGGGCGAACTGGTATCGTTTGAGAAAGCCGACCTGCTCAAGTTCCGCAATTTCGGAAAGAAATCGCTTACCGAACTTGAAAACTTAGTTAAGTCGAAAAACTTGGAATTCGGCTTGAACGTTGGCAAGTACAAATTGAATAAAACTGATAAAGACGAAGAATAATTAGGGGGAGCCTTAAAATGAGACACGGAAAGAAATTCAACAAGCTTAGCAGGACACACGCCCACAGACGCCAATTGCTTGCCAATATGGCATCGTCGTTGATTCTGCACAAGAAAATCAATACCACCTTGGCTAAGGCTAAAGCCCTGCGCAGCTATGTGGAACCCATCCTCACCAAATCGAAAGAGGATACGACCCACTCGCGCCGCGTAGTGTTCAGCTACCTGCAAAACAAGGAAGCCGTAACCGAATTGTTCCGCGAAATTTCGCAGAAGATTGCCCAGCGTAACGGCGGATACACCCGTATCCTCAAAACCGGATACCGTATCGGCGACAATGCGGAAATGGCGTTTATCGAATTGGTGGATTACAGCATGAATCCCGGTTCTGCCAAAGAAACGAAAGCCAAGAGCACCCGTCGCGGCGGCAAGAAGAAAGCCACCGAAACGGTAGCTGAAGCTCCGGCTGCCGAAACTCCGGCTACCGAAGAACCCAAAGCTGAATAGTTCAGTTCCTACGGACTACTTATATTGGAGGGCAGGAGAAAAGCGATGCTTTTCTCCTGCCCTATTTTTGTTTATCCCACTTGTTCCTAATAACTTGTTTGAATAAAAAAGCGGGGCGTTTTCAACGCCCCGCTTCGCTTTTTCTTAGCTTAGAATGTATGCGCAACTACAAAAGGCAAGCCACGCGGAAACCCACGCGGTAGCCCCGGTAGCTGGATTTGGCGTGTCCCCGAACCGACACCCGGCAGCCCCTGTCATAGTAGGTCCAGCTGCCGCCACGCTCTACGCGGTCAGACCCGCTAACGGAACCCTGCGGATTATCGGTATCTTTTTCATCATATCGGCTCGCGTACCAGTCCGAACACCACTCCCATAAGTTCCCGCTCATATCGTAGATTCCCAATTCGTTGGCTTTCTTCGTTCCGACACGATGCGCTCCATAATCGGGATGCGATTCTCCAAGACTGTAACTATTGCCCTCATACCACGCCACTTCTTCTACATCATTGCTGCCACTATACTTGTAACCTTTCGACTTATTGCCGCCACGCGCCGCGTACTCCCACTGCGCCTCCGTCGGCAACACATATCTCTTCCCAGTCGCCTCACTCAATCGATCACAGAACTCCTGCGCTTCATACCAATTTACATAGTACATCGGATAATCCGTTCCTTCTCCCACAATACCGTAATCATAAGTTGACAATGCCCGCTGCTCCTCCAGACTCGTGCCCATTACCGCCTCCCACTGCGCCTGCGTTACCTCATACTTTCCGATATAATAGGAATCCACCTTGATTGTCCGCACCGGGTATTCATTATTATCCGCAACATTCCCCTGCTCCGCCGTCGCCCCCATCTCGAAACTGCCTCCCTCCACGTACACCATCTCCATATTCAGACCGAAAGCAGTTACTGTATAATCAGCTTCCGTCGGTTGCTCCGGATCAACCGGATCAACCGGTTTTTCTTCTTTTTCTTTTCCGCACGATGCCAACAGCACCATCGACAACAAGCCCCACAGGCTTAGTCTTGTAAGTTTTTTCATCTTTTTAGGTTTTATGTTATGAAATATTTATTACTTGAAAACAATACAAAAGTAAATAAATTTACTATACAATAAAAATAAACATTCCATATATCAATATTTTATTATTATAATATGGGCACTGTTTTTATGTTGCAAAATCTTCAGGATACCCTACGCATCACATATTTCAGCTTTTTTTTTGGCTTTATTATAATAATAAAATATGGAGTGTGATGCGATTTTTGGAGGAAAAATTTTATCAACAAGATATACCGACTCTTGCCGTGTATGGTTCGTTCCTAAATAAATTCCATATAGTTCTTGGGGTTCACCACATAAAAGCTTGCTTGTGGATAGATATAAAAAAAGGATTGTATAGTGGCGATTTTTACGTAAAAAACGTACTTCATAATGGCGATTTTTACGAAATACAGGTTTCCGTATCTTTAACTGCGCTCCGCTCCGTTGAAGATGCACCGCCTCGGCAGAAAGTTTTCGATAAGCCATGCGAGTTCGGTTTCCGTGTCTTTAACTGCGCTCCGCTCCGTTGAAGATGCGCCGCCTCGGCAGAAGCCAAGCCATGCGAGCGCGCTTTCCGTATCTTTAACTGCGCTCCGCTCCGTTGAAGATTCACCGCCTCGGCAGAAGCCAAGCCTGCGAACTCGGCTTTCCGTATCTTTAACTGCGCGCTCCGCGCCGTTGAAGATGCGCCGCCTCGGCAGAAGCCAAGCCTGCGAGCGCGCTTTCCGTATCTTTAACTGCGCTCCGCTCCGTTGAAGATGCCGTG
>JAFLTI010000010.1:0-25771 GCA_022510485.1 Lentimicrobiaceae bacterium
TTTTCCACCACTGTAATTCAAGCCAAAATCCGCCACTTCTTCAGGATTTTCATCGGTATAGAAAACCGATGCCAATGCTTTTATCTGAATAAAGGAACCCAACTGAACGGAAGTTTGACTGTTTTGAGGATCCCAAACAGACATCATCGCTGCCGGCTGAACGCCACTCATATTAATATTAGCCCAATATACCTTATCGCTGCGATAATCCCAAGCCGCAGACTGGCTGTAGGTATCGGTGGGCTGCTTGGTATCTCCCACCTCTGCCAAAGAGTAGGTTCCAGCTGTATTCTGCACGGTATAAACCTTGCCGTCTGTGCAGAAGATATAAAACTTGCCTGTTTTGTCGATAGCCATAGCCACCGGAATATTCTCCGTGTTAATCTCTATTGAAAAAGCTTCTGAAAAAATAGCCGTACCTTTATTTGCCGAGTGAAAGTCGATACTCGTTATGGCTGACCAATCATCCGTATAGTTATTTGTCAAGGTATAGACCTTGTTGGTGGAATAATCGTAGGCACAAGCAGCGGCATCTATATTGTCCATACTTCCGTTCAAATATTGGTCGGTAAGGTCTTCCGTATCTTCCGTACGCGGATCATACGTAAAATAGCCTACAATAGAATTACCAGCCGCATAGATACCTTCATACACAGTTCCATTCCATGTTCCCCAATGCGTATGCATCCTCGTTCCTTGATAACCATAAGGGAAAGAGCAAAGTTCTAAAACAGTCCTTTCCTCATCCACATAAACGGCTCTTACCACGTCATTGTATCCAGAACTCCCACCCAAAAACACATGCTCTTTTCCAGCATCGTCGGCTGCTTTTGGAGCGGCGGCAAAAGCTTTTTTCATGGATTCTTTTACCATGTTCAGCTTCTGCTCTTGCGTTAAGCCTTGCAGTTCCGAATACTTGGGATTGGTAGAATGTTCTTTGGCTTTAAGTACCTTTTGAACAGGCTGGAAGTCAAGCCTTGCTTCGCCTTTGGCTGCCTGCATACGCTGCAATTGTTGCACTTGAGGTACAGCCTTGTCCATTTTTAGTTCTGTGTTGTTGTTTTCTTCAACAACCGCTTTCTTGAGTTGCTGTGCACCCACCGGGTTGAACCACAGCACTACGCAAAACAATAATGCGCAGATTTTAGACGCTGTTCGTTTCATCGTTCTTTTTGTTAGTTAAACAATCCGTGAACTATGTGTCTTACAATCAATTGCTATATTTTGTTATTAAAAGTTTACTTCCCCATTATCAAATATTACATTCCTGTTACATGATGTTTTCAGGTTGTAAAAATAATAAAAATTTCACATAACAAAATCATTCCCCCAAAAAATAGAGGGATTAAATCTGTCCGGTACGTGATATTGGAGACGAGGCTCTTTTCTTTTCGGAGCCTGAAGCAGGAATTGCTTAAATTAACCTTTTGAGGATACTGAAATAGAATCAGCAAGTTTCTCAATTACCTCACACATCATTTTGTCTGCATTTGCAAACACTTCTGCCATTGGTAAACCCCTGTGATGCCTGATTATAGATTGATTGTTGAGAAGGAAAAGAGCATCACTGTTTTTTGTCAGTTCCCGAACCCCATTAAGTGCCTGCTCGTATCTTTTATTTCCCTCAAAATCAAAAGGAATGCTTGCCAAACCAATAGTTGTAATACCCAACGCTCTTGACTCACGAGCAATGACAGGTGCTGCCCCAGTACCGCATCCACCACCTAAACAAGTAACAATAAATACAATATCCGTATTATTTTCTAACAATATGCGAATGTCTTTGGCTTTCTTTTCTGCTTCCAGCTGTCCCACCTCAGGATTGTTGCCCGCTCCTAATCCATCAATTCCAAACTGTAATGTTGTGGGTACTTTTGAGCATTCAAGAGCCGTTCTATCCATACCGCAGACCGCCAGTGAAAATTCATTACTCCCAAAGTCGTGCAGATGATTGACAACATTGCCACCACCACAACCGACACCGATAACTTTAATACTTTTTTTCTCTCCGGAATGTTTTCTCCTCCACTGAGAAATTTTGAATGACTTGTTCATGTTTTTACGTTATTAAACTATTTTGGGTGCAAAAATAACAGCGACCTCTGCCATATCGTGGCAGAGGTCGCTGGAAAATGGTGTCAGTATGGAAATAATATTGTCTTTACCGCTAATTATTAATCGTACCAACTTTTGAAATGATGGAAATATTCAGATTTCAAGAAAGCACGGTAATGATCCATCACTCCCATATAAACTGTCTCATAGCTAAAGCGGAGAGCACTCGGATGATAAGAGCAGAATATCAGCGTTTTAGATTCAGGATGGATTCTAATGCTATTGTGTCCTTCCAAGGTACGTAGCGGACTATCGGGGTATTTCTCATTGTAGTAATCAATAACAAAGCCATATATATAACCGTGGGTGCAAACAATCATATTGGGCGACAAAATATCCAATTCATTCCGCAAAAAGGTCTTGTATCTTTCCAAGTACTTTTTCAGCTTTGCAGGTGTTATCGAAGTACCTCCTCCTTGTTTTTTACTCTCCACCAAAGCAAACGGTATAGTATTGAAACATCGTTTCACATCTTCAAAGGACTCCTGAGCTTTAGAATAATCACAATCATTCGGATTGTCTATAGTATATAGCCCCCAAAAGAGATTTGCGATATTCTGAATGAAACGAGATTTGAGTTCCCGATTATTCCTTTTTCTCGCCAGACTTTCCTTATCATCTTGACTCTCATCATCTTTAAGCCACAACCGTACATCATCACTCCATTCCGTCGGCTGGTCCTTAAGAAGAAATAAGATGCGTTTCCGTGAATTATACCACAAATCTTCAACATCAACAGGATCATTCTTTTCGAGTATCCCATCTTTTGTGAATGCAGTTTGTTCTTCCGATTGCCATTCGTTGTTTTTCTTACTTTCCTTAATCCACTTTTCAAACAAGCAATTAAGTTTAGAATTATATTCCATATCACTTTTAGTTTATAAATGTCGTAATTATTATACAATCAAAACTTTATCTTAATTCCGGCGAAGAGGCTTCGGGGTAAGGCGGGTCCGTAAATGTAATCCGAATCGCGATCGGGACCTTTATCAAAATCCCGCTGGTAGGCATTAAAGATATTCTTCACTCCGCAGTTTATCTCCAATCCCATAATACGTGCTATCGTAAATTCGTAAGCCAGCTTTATATTCAAATCGAAAAAGCGAGGTGTGCGCACCGCAACATCAACCGGCGTACCCGAACTTTCCATATGCTGCACCAACATCGAACCGGTATATGTTCCCGACAACGATATATCGAAATGTTTTACAGGAGTAACCGTTGCGGTAAGATAACCGTATAAATCCGGCGTACGGAACATTCTTTTTACCGCAGGAACTTCCGGATTATCGCTCCACTGTTCGGCTTTTTTGTAACGACTGCGCTGAAGCGTTACGCCCAACTGAAACTGAACCCATCTTGGCAAAGCCAGTTTTCCTTCGATATTGAGCCCCATAACTGTTGCGCCCGAACCGTTGGTGCGCTCCTTGACCAAAGCCCCCGAAGGATCGACTGTTTCCGTTTCCCGCAACACGAACACATTGTTCAAAGTTGTGTAAAAACCCTCAATCAACAGATTGGTCTGCACCGTGCCGAATGTGTGATAGAGGTCTGCCGATATGTTTACGCTGTGCGACCTCTCCTCTTTGAGATTATCGGCAAGACGTATCGCCACGCGCTCTCCTGCCACAATAGCAACGTGCATATCCTCGTCAAATGCCTGCGGAGCGCGGAACCCGCTTGAATAGCTCACTCGCAGACTCACATTTTCGATAGGATTAAAACGGATATTGGCTCGCGGAGAGAATATAAAACGCTTTATGAGGTTATGCTTATCCATGCGGCAGCCTATCAGAATGGACCATTTTTCGTTTTTCCATTCGTTCTGCGCATAGAGGCTGTAGATATTTACTTTCTGCAATGTATACTGGTCATAACCCAACGATTCGTCTTTAAGGTAATTGTAGTTGTATTCAACGCCTACGGTGAGGTCGGCAGGCAGAAACCATAACTTCTTGAACGAGCGGACATACTGCGCTCCGGCAGCAAGTGTCAAATCGTGCGTTCTGCCATAAGCATCCAAATCCTGATCTGCCCCGAAATAACTTTTACGACCTGTGTTATTAAACGAAAAATAGGTGCTGAAATGGTTAAGGAGGTCGGGCGTGGAAATATCGAACGAAAGACTGCCCAAATTAACCAGATAGTCGGTCTGTTCGGCAACCAATGCTTCGTGAGGCGGTCTGTTGAGCCGGTCTCCTCCGCGACGATATTCATCCATTCCGCTGTATTGCAATGCAAGGCGGGAGTATTTTCCGGTTTTAAGAAAAGAATTCATACCGAAAGAAAGCCCCTTTACCGTAGGAATATCCGAAAAACCGTCGCCATCGTGATCATAGGCGGAACGATGCCGGTTCTGCCCATAGACGTAAAGCCCCGCCTTTCCGTCGTTTTTTACAAGAGAGGCGTTGGCTGTGGTAACATTGTCTAATGCCGGAGAAATACCGATGGAGGTTATCGTATGCGAAGCCTCGGCAGAATTTCTTTCCGGGTCTTTGGTTATAACATTGATGGTGCCGCCGATAGCGGAGGCTCCGAACAGGGCTGAGCCGCCACCACGCAACACTTCCACACGCTCAATCATAGAGGTAGGTATCTGCTCCAAGCCGTAAACACCAGCCAAAGCCGAAATTACCGGATGTGAATTTATCAGAATCTGCGAGTAATGACCGTCAAGACCATTGATACGCACCTGTGTGAATCCGCTGTTCTGGCAATTGTCTTCCACCCTCAGTCCGGGCTGAAAGGACAAGCCGTCGGAAAGGCTTACCGAATTTGTAATATTGAATATTTCCGGCGTAATCACACTGATAAGAGCCGGAGCGTACCGTTGTTTGGTCTCGATACGGTTGGCGGAAACAACCACACCGTCAAGGCGCATGGTCTGTTCCTGCATTTCAAAATCCAGCTCAAGGGTTTCTCCTCCGTGCAGATTTATATGTTTTGCCTGTGGAGCATAGCCTATGTACGATGCCTCGATGGTTAATTCGCCCGACGGCAGATTGGTTAAGAAATAGTGACCGCTTGTATCGGTAACCGTACCTATGGTTGTTCCCTTAACGACAACATTAATATAAGGTATGTGTTTATGGGTTCCCTTTTGCACCACGTGTCCGAAAACGCTCCGCACCGTGTCATGGTGGTTGTGCCCATGGCGACTCTGCGCCTTTGCAGGCAAAACGACCGCAAGCAAAAAAGAACTTATAACCAAAAATACAAGCCTCTTCATCTTATATTAAGCTTACATCACACGCTTGCCTTGATAAATTCGCGGTTCAGCTTGGCGATATGCAGGATTTTAATTCCCTTGGGACATTCCGCCTCGCAGGCTCCGGTATTGGTGCAGTTGCCAAAACCGAGTTCATCCATTTTGGCAATCATTTTCTTAACCCGGTCGGCGGCTTCTACCTTGCCTTGCGGCAAATGAGCCAAATGCGAAACCTTGGCAGAAACGAACAACATGGCGGAAGCGTTCTTGCAGGCAGCCACGCAGGCACCGCAACCTATACAGGCTGCCGCGTCCATAGCCGTGTCGGCGTCTTTTTTGCGAATGGGAATGGCGTTGCCGTCGGGCACACCGCCCGTAGTAGCCGAAATAAAGCCGCCTGCCTGAATAATCTTGTCGAAAGCCTGACGGTCTACGGTAAGGTCTTTGATTACAGGAAAAGCCGCGCTGCGCCAAGGTTCGATATAGATGGTATCGCCGTCTTTGAACTTGCGCATATGCAGCTGGCAGGTGGTAATCTGACTGTCGGGACCGTGCGGATGACCGTTGATGTAGAGGCTGCACATACCGCAGATACCTTCGCGGCAGTCGTGGTCAAAGCAAACGGGATCTTTGCCCTCAGCCACCAATTTTTCGTTGAGTATATCCAACATTTCCAAAAAGGAGCAGTCGGAAGAAATATTGCTTATGGAATAGGTTTCAAAACGACCCTTGACTTTGGGACCGCTCTGACGCCATACTTTTAATGTAAAGTTCATGTCTTTGCTTGTTTAGTTTTTGTAATTACGCACTGCCACCTTAATGTTTTCGTATTCCAAAGGTTCGATGTGGCGTTCAGGTTCGGTTTCGTCCCCTTTGTATTCCCATGCCGAAACGTGCATGAATTTTTCGTCGTCGCGCTGGGCTTCGCCTTCGGGAGTCTGATGTTCTTCGCGGAAGTGACCGCCGCAGGATTCCTCCCGCAGCAAGGCGTCTTTTGCCATAAGTTCGCCCAATTCCAAAAAGTCGGCAAGGCGCAGGGCTTTTTCTAATTCCGGATTCATCTCGTTGGCAGCTCCCACCACCTTGAGGTCGCGCCAAAATTCGGCACGCAGAGCCTTGATTTCGGCAATCGCCCATTCGAGGCTCTTGGCGGTACGTCCCATACCGACGCCTTCCCACATGATATGTCCCAAACGTTTGTGGAACGTATCGGGCGAGGTTTTTCCGTTAATGTTGCACAAGCGGTTGATGCGTTCTTTCACTTCTCTTTCGGCTTGTTCAAACTCTGCCGTTTCGGTAGAAACCGGACCGTCGGAAATATGCGAAGAAAGAATGTTCTGCAAGGTGTAGGGAATTACGAAATAGCCGTCGGAAAGCCCCTGCATCAAAGCCGATGCCCCCAAACGGTTGGCACCGTGATCGGAGAAGTTGGCTTCGCCCAAGGCAAACAAGCCCGGCAGCGTGGTCTGCAATTCGTAGTCTACCCAAAGACCGCCCATAGTGTAGTGAACCGCCGGATAAATCATCATCGGGGTTTCGTAGGGGTTCTGGTCGGTAATCTTTTGGTACATCTGAAAGAGGTTACCGTAGCGTTCTTCGATTTTCTTTCTGCCCAAGCGTTCAATGGCACTCTTAAAATCGAGAAATACAGCCAAACCTGTTTCGTTTACGCCAAAACCGGCATCGCAGCGTTCTTTTGCCGCACGCGACGCCACATCGCGGGGAACCAAGTTTCCAAAAGCCGGATAACGGCGTTCCAAATAGTAATCGCGCTTTTCTTCGGGAATATCCACTGGGCGGATTTCGCCTTTGCGCAGTTTTTCAACGTCTTCTTTTTCTTTGGGAACCCAAATGCGACCATCGTTACGCAAACTTTCGCTCATAAGCGTGAGCTTGCTCTGGTAATCGCCGTGAACGGGAATACAGGTGGGGTGAATCTGCGTAAAGCAGGGATTGGCAAAGAATGCGCCTTTTTTATAGGCTTTCCATGCCGCGCTGCCGTTGCTGTTCATAGCGTTGGTGCTTAAGAAATATACGTTTCCGTAACCACCCGTGCAGAGCAATACGGCGTGAGCCGAGTAGCGTTCTATGGCGCCGTTTACGATATTGCGGCAGATGATACCGCAGGCGCGACCGTCTTTTACCACCACGTCCATCATTTCGCGGCGGGCGTAGAGCTTAACGCTTCCTTTGGCAATTTCGTTGCTCAGGGCACCGTAGGCTCCGATAAGCAGCTGCTGTCCGGTCTGACCCCGGGCGTAAAAGGTACGTGAAACCTGAGCGCCGCCAAAGGAGCGGTTGTCGAGATAGCCGGCATAGTCGCGGGCAAAAGGCACACCCTGCGCCACGCATTGGTCTATGATATTGTTGCTCACTTCCGCCAAACGATATACGTTGGCTTCGCGGGCGCGGTAGTCTCCGCCCTTGATGGTGTCATAAAACAAGCGGTAAATGCTGTCGCCGTCGTTCTGATAGTTCTTGGCTGCGTTGATACCGCCTTGGGCAGCAATGGAGTGAGCCCTGCGGGGGCTGTCTGAAATGCAGAATATCTTTACATTAAAGCCTAACGCGCCCAAAGAGGCGGCTGCCGATGCGCCGGCAAGCCCGGTTCCCACCACAATCACGTCGAGCTTGCGTTTGTTGGCAGGGTTTACCAAATGCTGTTCAGCCTTATATTTAGTCCATTTCTGCGCCAAAGGTCCGGAGGGAACTTTGGAATCTAACTTACTCATATCTCGTTGTATTTTTTTCGATTAGTAAAGAATGTTCAAGCCTATCGCCACTGCCCAGAACATCAGCACCACAATCAGGGCGTAAATGGCGCCGATACATTTGATGGGTCTGTCGTAACACGGTCCGTTCAAACCGAGCGTATGCAGCGCCGAGGGGAATGCATGCAGCAAGTGTATGCCCAAGGCAAGAATCAGCAGCAGATACAGCGTTAAATATACCGGGTTGTTGAACAGATCTTTCGCCATAGAATAAAAGTCGGGTTCGTAAGCGGTAAAATCGGGTCCGAAAACTTCCGCAAGTTCGGCTTTGGTAATTCCGGAAGCTTCTTCCTTAAACGGATTGTTGGCGGCAGGATCTTCAGACTGAAAAAGCTCCAGCACCCTATCCATGTGTTCCTGCACATAAGCGGGGTCGGCTTTCTGTACGTCTTCTACCTTAACCAAATACTTGCCTTCTACCAGATTCATCTTTACAAAGTAGAAATTCATCAGGTGCAGCACAAGGAAAATGGCAACCAAGATACCGGTGTAAATCATAAACTTGGAACCGGGAGCGGTAGCCGATTTGTTGGGTACTTTGTAACGTACCGGGCGTGCCTTGCAGTTCTGCCACTGGATAAAGATTCCCAGCAGTATATGCAGAATCAGCGCGGCAAACAGCACCACTTCAAACACCTTTACGATATAATTGGTTCCCATAAAATGGGCGGCGGCACGGAACCACTCGCCTCCGTCGGCACGCAGCATACAGAGGTTGATGCCGGCATGCACAAGCAAAAAGAGCATTAAAAAACTGCCCAAAATCGCCAAGGTAATCTTTTTGGTTACCGAAGCGAACTTCATAAATCGCAACATATCTTTTTGTATTATTATTTTTATTTATTCTATCTTATCTCTATGCAAAGATACAAAAAAGCTACACCGTAAGCACGAACTTAACCGTATGCAGAACGCCCGAAGCGTTCTCAAACACGAGAATGTAAACGCCGGCGGGCAAACCTGCCACCGAAAACGAGAGCGTTCCGCTTCCGGCATCCACACGCAAGCCCGAAGAAAGGGTCTTTACCCTTTGACCCAAAGCGTTAAGCACATACAGATTACCCGTAAGCGGCCGGGAGGTTTCAAACCGCAGTTCCAACATACCTGCCGATACATTTACCACCTGCATAATGTTTTGCCGCAAAGGAAGTCCGCTTTCGTTTGCCGCCTTAACCCGCGTTCCTATCGGAAGCCGTATATCGTCTATCCATACCTTGTCTTCTCCCTTAAACTCGGAGGCATCTTTGGTGTAGCTCCAAGTAAGCGTATGCGTGCCTGCCTCTATAGGAAACTCGGCATAACGCCATGCCGTATCTATGCCAGCCCAACGTTCCATAAGGGTCCGGTCTACATAAAAATTGAGAAAATCGCCCATAGACCTTACCATTTCGCTGGAGGTAAACAGATAAAAGCCTACCTTGTCGTTTATGGGAACCTCCACCTCGATACAAAGCGTGCTTGTGCCGTTATCTTCAATCGGTGCGCTGCATGCACTGTAAAGCCCTTGATGTACCCTATCCTGTGCAATGAGCCAATCGGATTCCTTGCTCCAGTCTACAAAAGAGAAGTCGCCTCTTTCAAAGGTTTCTATCACCGCATCGATATACGATTGAACTTGGTCGGTGCATTGGCGGCCGTTGATGTCGAAATTAAAATCGAGGGTGTAAAGTTCATAGTGTATATCGGCATCGGCGGCACTGTACTCAAACGTAATGGTCTTGCTTTCTCCGCCCGCCATAGTGCCAAGTTCAAACACCTCATCGGGCAGAATCAGGTAACTTGCCTGCGAAGACACCTGCATCTTTACATTTTCGGCAAGAATCTCGCCCGGATTGACAAAAGTCACCACCGCCTTTACCGTTTCGCCATTGTTGATAATTCCGTCGGGGCGGCTGCCTTGCGAATCGTCTATCTCGAACTCCGACACTTTAATGTAGGGTGCCTGCACCTTTAGTTTTCCTTCTCTAGAAAGCAGGCTGTCGGTATCTCCGTTCATAGTCATTTCAAGGCTGAAACTTACAAAATGCCCGTCGGGAACATTGCGGTCTACCTTTATCGTAAAATCGTGATCCAAAGCCGTTTCTTCTCCCTGATGTAAAGTTTCCGAAAGGGTATAGGAGGCGTTTTCTATCTCGATATATTCATCTTGGCTCACCAAAACGGCATCCACCCGCTCAAGGTCTTGGTTACCGACATTGCGCAAGGTATAACGCAGGCGGTAGGTTTCTCCATACAATCCGCTTTGCACCGCATTGCCATTCTTATCGATAATTTGCTGTTTGGAAACCGTAACATATTTACCCGTAGGAGCAAGCACTTCTACTGTACCGTGATAAGGCAGGTAGTTCTGCGCCGCCACGGTAAGGTTGAGCGTAAACGCGCTGTCGATGCCTTTCAGGTCTACTTGCGCCAGACCGTTCTTGTTGGCAGTG
This sequence comes from Lentimicrobiaceae bacterium, assembly GCA_022510485.1. Classification (GTDB taxonomy): domain Bacteria; phylum Bacteroidota; class Bacteroidia; order Bacteroidales; family P3; genus Pullibacteroides. The sequence continues at coordinate 10,527 of JAFLTI010000010.1, forward strand.
GCAAAACCGAAAATCACACCGTTTTTGCTCAAGGTAACCCTTGCGTAAGGCACGGTATTCACTTCTATCGCCACTTCTCCTATCGTTAAAGTTTGGCTGCACTCCACGTATGGATAGTCTGCGGCGTGCATATAAGGCATATACGATGGGTCGCCGAACACATGATATACTTCCCAATAATAGTCTTCTAAATCTTGGTTGGCTCGCTGCACCGCCATATTGCCGGCATAAACGATTTCGTATGCGGTCATAGCCCAATCTTCGTATGGTTCGCCATGTGTATGGTTCAGTACATCGAAAGCTCCGAGCTCAGTATTTTCGTAAGTCTGCGAAACGCCCGAAGCGATACGGTTCGTATAGCCGATAGCCCAATACAAATCTTGGTCAAAATAAGTGAGGTCGGTTGCACCGATATATGCCACCGCTCCCGCATTTTCTTTGCGCAACAAGGCTTCGCCATAGCAGGTTTCCACATCAAACTTGCCTGTAAGGCAGCAGTTGCCGATAATAAAGGGATATTTGTCTTTGTTGAACATCGAATCGGTTACATCGGATACGGTTACGCGCGGCTTGGTCCACGAGCCTGCCTCGCCGTGCCCCGTGTACACAACCATCGAAGCTCCGCTGTTGATATGGTGTACAATATCTCTCGCCTTAGTGCTCGATTCGGGATAAAGGTATTTATACACGTGCCTTTGCAGGCTGTCTTGCATATAGTATCTGCAGATATAGCTGATGGTGGGATTGAGGTGGCTCAGATCGTAACGCCCCTCGTCGCTGCCTGCCACTGCCACGCAGGTATCTAAAAAAGCCGCCCTTTCGGGAGAAAGGCTTTCCATATAGATGGTCTTGTTGATTTGGGGCATCAGTTCCTTTACCGAAGATGCCGACATACGGCCGTAATTCACTTCGGGAAAATGGTCGTCTGTATATTCGCACAGATACAGGTCTGAATAGTGTTTGCCCGAACCGTCCCACATAGCCTTTCCGTAAGTTTTGGTTGGAATCTGCTCCAAATCGCCCACAAACAGCACATAGGAGGGTGCCGGGTCTGTTTCGGTGGCGTTTTCGTAAAGGTTTTTCAGATATTGGCGAATACTTTCCGCCGTATTTCCCACTTCGGGATTGTCTGTATAAACCTGCTTCACTTCATAGCCGAAGCGGGTTTTCCATTCTGCAAATTTCTGTAAGGAATCCCTGAACATGGGGTCTGCCACGATAAGGTAACGCTGGGCAGCGGCTGGGGCAACCGCCTTGGCTTTTATCGGATTTGCCAATTCCTTTCTCAAGAAGCCGAAAGCAGGGGTTGCGTAGCGTTGTTTCTTGGCATAGGTGGCGTTCCAGTCGGCATGCTCGTAAACGATTTCAAAATCGAGGGTGGTGTAAATGCGCAAGGTATGCGTGGCGGCATTATATTGAAACGGCTTTACCACCACTTTGGCAATACGGGTAGCACGCATTTCTCCCAACACCTCCACTTCTACCAACTTATCGTTGCCCTCCGCCACAAACGCACCGGCACGATAGGCTTGCGCATCGTAGGCAAAATCGGGAACAGTACCGGGCTTTTTGCCAAGGGGGGGCTGAACCGGATAGAGGGGGTTCGGATAGCCTGCCTTTGCCAAATCAATGTCTTTGTAAGACACTTTTCCGTAAACCACACGGAGATTCGCACCCTGAGGAATTTCTATCAGTTCCACGCGCACCGGCAGCATCGGATAACCTACCTTATTGGTAAAAGCATAGTCCCGAACCGAAAGAACGGTAAAATCCTGAGGAACGCCTGCCACCGACCGAGCCGTGAACAACGACCTATCGGGCGTAAAAGTCTGCGCCACATCAAAACCGCCTAAACGGTTGCTGAATTCAACTCCTTTTTCTGAATCGGAAACTATACGCAACTTGGCAAAAGCCGCACTTCCCAAAACGAAGCAGCAGGCGGCAGCGATAAACAGTTTTCTCGCTTTCATAGCATAAGTCTTTTATCTTGCCCGAAACGGGGAGTGAAGATACGAATATTAATCCATATCTTTGTCTTTTTTTTGACCCGATGAAAAAAACAACACTCTGGCTTCTTTCGTTTTTGAGCGGTTTGCTTTTGGCTGCGGCATGGCCTGCCCGAGGTTTTGCTCCGCTTGCCTTGATAGCGTTTATTCCCTTGCTGGCTGTAGAAGATTTTGTGCTGAGCCGTCAGCGCCAACAGGTGGGCATTGCGCCTAAACAACGGATACGATTCCATATTTTCGGGTATTCTTATGCGGCTTTTTTAGTTTGGAACGCCCTCACCACTTGGTGGATTTGGTATTCCACTCCTGCCGCCGTACTGGCGATAACGCTCAATGCTTTTTTAATGGCATGCGTCTTCAGTTTGTTCCATATATCCTGCCGCACTTTGTCTTCTGGCGCAAAACGTTGGTTTCTGCTTTTTGTTTATTGGATAGGTTTTGAGTTTTTTCACCATAACTGGGATATTTCTTGGCCATGGCTCACGCTCGGCAATGTTTTTGCCAATAATCCTGTGTGGATTCAGTGGTATGAAATTACCGGCGTTTTGGGCGGAAGTCTTTGGATTTTGGCTTGCAACGTGCTTATTTACGGCTGGCTCAAAACTTGGCTTAAAAACAAACAGGCGGGACTGCCCTTTCCTATGCGGCATTTTGTGGCAACGGCAGCCTTAGTGTTGATTCCACTCGCCGCTTCGATAGTACGGTACCATACTTACCGCCCGCAGGGAGAGCCGGTAGAAGTGGTGGTGGTGCAGCCCAACATAGACCCTTATACGGAACAGTTTTCCATCTCTCCCGACCAAGCAGCATCGCGTATGCTTGGCTTGGCTTCGGAACAGATAACGGCGCAGACCCGCTTTGTGGTAACGCCCGAAAGCATGTTGCAGGAAAATATATGGGAAGATGAACTGCCGTTCTGCCCTTCGGTAATCCGTATCCAACAGTTTTTGCAAGACAGACGGGGCGTTTCTTTGGTGGCGGGCATCTCGTCTTACTCGCACGTGGCACCGCAGGATTCAACGCAAGCGGGAGTGAGGCGCCTGCGCTTTATCCAAGACCCGGCATTAAAATTTTACAGGGCGCATAATTCGGTTATCGTGCTTAACTCAGAGGCGCAGGCGCCCATAGGTCTATACCATAAGTCCAAACTTACGCCAGGCGTAGAAATCATGCCTTTTGCCGGTAAACTGCGCTTTATAGAAAAAATGGCGGTAGACTTGGGGGGAACCACCGGCACTTTGGGCATAGACCCCGAACCTAAGGTATTCGGCGATTCGATAAAGTTTTCTGACGCTATCTGCTATGAATCCATTTTTGGCGACTATGTGGCTTGGAGCGTGCGCAAAGGCGCGCAGCTGCTGTTTGTTTCTACCAACGACGGCTGGTGGAACAACTCTCCCGGACATCGCCAACATGCCGCTTACGCACGGCTGCGCGCCGTAGAGAACCGCCGCGATATAGCCCGCTCGGCAAATACCGGAATCTCTTGCTTTATCAATCAGAAAGGGCAGGTGTTTCAAGCCACCCAATATGGGGAACCCGACTGCATAAGGCAAGAACTGCTTGCCAATTCCAAACTCACCTTTTATTCGCGTTACGGAGATATTTTGGGGCGCGGATGCCTGTTTTTGGGCTTATTGCTGCTGCTTTTCAGCCTGCTTTACCGTTTCTTTCCGCAAGCCCTCAAACGCGGTGCCTAATCTTCTTCCGAGAGTTCAAACACCATAGCGGTGCGGTTCACGTTGTAGATAGAAAGGATATGCCCCTCTCCCTGCTGCCGGCTAAAGAAAAAGCCGTTTTCCTGCACGCGGGAAAAACCGCCGAAACAAGCCGAATCGCTGCATAAAACCATACGGTATCTGCCGGGTGTCTCTACCGGAATCTCATAGTCGGGAACACTGCGTTCCACGTGCCAGTTGAATACAAAAAGATGGGTGCCGTTTATGCCGAACACTATGGTTTTTCCGCCTTCGTCTACCGAAAGCAGATTTGCAGGCGCACAGCAACGCAAATTTATGCGCGCCGCCATGCTTAACATTTCCTTATCGAAGCTTGCCAAAAATTTATAGCGCAAAAATGGGTTATCCGCCAAACTCCACTGGCGGCGCGCATATCGGTAAGACTGTCCGTTGCCCGGTCTTGGAAAATCTATCCATTCGGGATGCCCGAACTCGTTGCCCATAAAATTGAGATAGCCCCCACCCTCGCCACCGGCAAAGAGGCTTATGAGGCGTATCATCTTTAACAATGCCATACCGCGCTCTATTACGGGGCTTTGGGAATCCACCGACATTTGGGTGTACATCTGCGCTCCCATAAGGCGGAAAGACAGGGTTTGGTCGCCCACCAAGGCTTGGTCATGGCTCTCCGAATAGGCTATCTGCGGCACCGAAACGATGCGGTCGGTAAGGGTGTTCCACAGTTCGGACATAACCCAGTCTTCGTCTTTCCGTTCCTTAAGAATCTTGATCCAATAGTCGGGTATGCCCATCGAAAGGCGGTAATCAAAGCCATAGCCTCCGTCTTGCGTGGCAACGGTCATGCCCGGCATACCGCTCACCTCTTCGGCTATGCTCAATCCCGTTCCGGGTCGCAGTTCCTTTATCAAATCGTTTGCCAAAGACAGATACACCAAGGCGTTTTCGTCTACTTCCGAACCAAAATAGTTCTGATATGTTCCAAAATTATCCACATAGCCGCGATGGTAGTAAATCATGGCGGTAACTCCGTCAAAGCGGAATCCGTCGAAGTGAAATTCCTCTATCCAATAGCGCAGGTTGGAAAGCAGAAATCGCTTTACCTCATCCCTGCCAAAGTTAAACATACGCGAACCCCAATGGGGATGCGTTCCCGCGCTGCCTCCGTAACTGTATAAATCGTCGCTGCCGTCTATGCGGTTAAGGCCCTCGTTCAGGTTCTCTACAAAATGGGCATGAACCACATCCATCACCACAAAAAGCCCCATCTCGTGCGCGGTCTTAACGAGTTCTTTCAGTTCGTCGGGCGTTCCAAAGCGCGAAGAGGGCGCGAAAAAATTAGATACATGATAGCCGAAGCTGCCGTAATAGGGATGTTCGGCTATGCCCATAAGCTGCACCACATTGTAGCCGGCTTGCTTGATGCGCGGCAGCACGTTTTGCGTAAATTCGGCGTAGGTTCCCACCGCCTCTTTTTCTTGCGCCATACCGATATGCGCCTCGTAAATCAAAGGCGTGCTATGCGAAAAGTCGGTTTGGGGGCGTATTTCCTTGGCTTTATCCTGCCAACAAAAATCTTTGGAGGGCTGCCACACGGCAGCCGAAAAGTCTTTGCTGTCCTCGTCTTGCAAGGCATAGAAAGTATAGGCGGGAAGCCTCATTCTCCATTCGCCACAACAGTCTTGAACGTACAGCTTGTAGCGCGAAAGATGCTTCAGATTCAGTACGGAAGATGCCGGCATCCGGATTTCCCAGACGCCGTATTCTAAGGGTGTAAGGGCGTGGGAGGTCTGATCCCATGCGTTGAAATCGCCGCAAAGAAACACATGGCGGGCAGCGGGCAACCATTCGCGGAACACCCATGTATCGCTGTCTTTTTGATAGTGCAAGCCAAAGTAAAGATGCGCGGAAGCAAAACCGTACACACTGCCCCAATCGCTTTCTATCCTGTTTTTGGTATCTACATACGCCTTGTGGCGGCGTTCCACCACATCGGCAACCGGCCAAAGCCAAGAATCGTTTTCTATTAGAGGCAGTGTTTTTTTCACGGTATATGCGTGTAGGGCTAATCGAGTTTGAGAACCGCCAAAAACGCCGACTGGGGCACTTGCACACTGCCCACCTGCCGCATACGTTTTTTACCTTCTTTCTGCTTTTCGAGCAGCTTACGCTTACGCGAAATATCCCCGCCGTAACACTTTGCCGTTACATCCTTGCGCACTGCCTTGATGGTTTCCCGCGCAATAATCTTGGAACCGATGGCTGCCTGTATGGCTATATCGAACTGCTGACGAGGAATGAGCTCTTTTAGTTTTTCGCACATACGCCTCCCGAATCCATAGGCGTTATCTTGGTAAATAAGCGTAGAAAGGGCATCCACCGTATCGCCGTTGAGCAGAATCTCCAGCTTAACCAATTTGGAGGGGCGGTAACCGCAGGGATAGTAGTCGAACGAAGCGTATCCCTTTGATATGCTTTTGAGGCGGTCGTAAAAGTCGAACACGATTTCTGAAAGCGGCATTTCAAAGGTAAGTTCGGTACGGTCGGTGGTAATGTATATCTGATTTTTGAGGATGCCCCGCTTGTCGATGCAAAGTTTCATAATGGGACCCACATAGTCTGCCTTGGTGATAATCTGGGCGCGTATGTAGGGTTCGTCTATATGGTCTATGTAGTTGGGCGCAGGCAAGCCGGAGGGATTGTGTATCTCGAACTCCTCGCCTTTAGTGGTGGTTACCTTAAACGAAACGTTGGGCACGGTGGTAATCACATCCATATTGAACTCGCGTTCCAAGCGTTCCTGAATAATTTCCATGTGCAGCAGACCCAAGAATCCGCAACGGAATCCAAAACCGAGAGCCACCGAAGATTCGGGTTCGTAGGTAAGCGAGGCATCGTTAAGCTGCAACTTTTCGATAGATGCCCGCAGGTCTTCGTAATCGTCGGGGCTTACCGGATACACCCCGGCAAACACCATTGGCTTTACGTTTTCAAAGCCGTCGATAGCTTCTTTGCAAGGATTGTTTACATGCGTAATCGTATCGCCCACCTTTACTTCTACCGATGCCTTGATACCCGAAATGATATAGCCCACATTGCCCGCGCTCACTTCTTGCAGGGGAATGGGTTTATAGCCTAATACGCCCACTTCTTCGGCATCGTACTCCTTACCGGTATGAAAAAACTTTACCTTATCGCCTTTGCGCAGGGTGCCGTTCATAATGCGGAAATAAGAAATGATGCCGCGAAACGAATTGAAAACTGAGTCGAAAATCAATGCCTGCAAGGGTTCTCCGGCATTGCCTTTGGGTGCGGGAATACGCTCTACGATAGCTTGCAGCAGTTCGGGAACACCAAGCCCGGTCTTACCGCTGGCGGTCATAATTTCCTCGCGCCGGCAACCCACCAGATCCACTATCTGGTCTTTTACCTCTTCGGGCATGGCGTTTGCCAAATCCATCTTGTTGAGCACGGGAATAATGGCAAGGTCGTGTTCCATAGCCAAGTAAAGGTTCGATATGGTCTGCGCCTGAATACCCTGCGTGGCGTCTACAATCAGCAAGGCTCCCTCGCAGGCGGCTATGGAACGCGATACTTCGTAAGAAAAATCCACGTGCCCCGGGGTGTCGATAAGGTTAAGGACATATTCTTCGCCATTAAGCTTATACTTCATCTGTATGGCGTGGCTCTTAATGGTGATGCCGCGTTCCCGCTCCAAATCCATATCGTCTAACACCTGCGCCTGCAAATCCCGCTGTGATACCGTGCCCGTATATTCCAAAAGCCTGTCTGCCAAGGTACTCTTTCCATGGTCGATATGGGCAATGATGCAAAAATTCCGAATGTTTTTCATAAGTTCCGCGAAGATAATGAAAAATTTTCCGCCATTTGCGGATAAGCCTCCCCTTTTATGGGTATAAAAGGAAGTAAAAATACCCGATTATGGTGATTGGCAGGATTGGGGTGTCGAACTACCTTTGCCTCATGGTTTTTAAGGTTTGTGTATAGAGTCAGGCGGATATTGCTCCGCCTGACTTTCTTATTTAGTAAGATTACGATAGTGCATATGGCGCGTTTCTATCTTGCGCACAAAATCCACCGCCTGCCTGCCGTTGGCATAGCCGTTGCGGCAAAGCGAATCCCGGTAATATTCGGGCTTGGACTTGAGGCGCAGGTAAGTTTCTACATTATCGTGCCACACATTAGGGTCTGCCCCATACTTCACCGCCAGACGGCGGGCATCTAAAATATGCCCCAAGCCGATATTGTAGGCTCCTATTACAAAATACACCCGTTCTTCTTCCGCAATATCCTCGGGCAACAAACGGTAAAGGCTCTTGAGGTACTTTACTCCGGCGGCAATCTGCTCTTCGTTGCCTGAATGTACCGTAATGCCGTACTGCCTTGCCGTAGCGGGCATAAGCTGCATCAAACCTATCGCACCTTTGTTCGATATAAGATGACTTCTGAATTGCGATTCCTGATAAATCAACGATGCCAAAAGCCGCCAATCCCAATTGATTTGCCGGCTGTATCTTTTTATAAGACGGTCAAAGGGCGAAATTTCCATTTTGCCGTGAATATGCCTTTCCTTGCCTTTACCTACAGGTTCTTCGCTAAAGAAAGCAAGGCTGTCTTCGCTGCTTAAAAACCCTTCTTCCTTTAATTTTTCCCATTGTTTCTGCTTGCGGTAGCGGGTTACCGAATCTATTTTTCTAAAACCTGCCTTGGCACTGAGTACCGTTTTGTGGTAAGGTATTGCGTGATATTTGTGATAGAGATACCCTATCGTCTTACACTGCCGCATCGAATCTATCCAACGGTTTGCCAAAAGCAACAGACTGTCGGCCTGCGGGTGCACCGCCCAAGCGATAGGCTGACTTTCACCCACCAAAAGCGAGGGGTCTATCTGCGGATGATCCATCTTGTAGCGGAGTGCCTTGTTCTGAGATACCACCGTATAGGAAATCTTGCCCACAGAAACGGCATGCAGCAACTCTTCTTCGGTGCAGTAACTTTCTGAAATCCCAATCCGTCTTGAGGAAGGAACGGTATCGTTATAGGCTTTCAAAAAATCTTCAAAAATGCTATGCCGGCGCACCGTTACCGTTTTGCCCGCCAACTCGTTCATAGAACGCACATAAGCCGACGAATCGCCGCAATAGAGCGAATCCAACTGCACCAACACCTGCCCCGTATAATAAAGCGGATGCGTAAATGCCGCCTTGCGGAGCCTCTCTTCGGTAACGTTCAGGTTGGAGGCAATAATATCCACCCTCCCATTTTCCAACATCTGCCATTGTTCCTCAAGGGTCTGACAGGGCAGAATCACCAACCGGCAGCCGAGATACTGCGAAAAGCCCTCCAAGAGTTCCAATCCGAAACCCATCGGATGCCCGTTGAACAAAAAATAGTCGTTGTAATTTTTTTCGAGCGCCACATAAAGACAGCTTTCTTTAGCAAAACGTAAAGAATCCACTTCCGGAGCGTGATGCCTGCCACAAGATACCCATACCGCCACAGCCAGAAGAAAAACAAAGAAAAGTCGCCCGCCTTTCATAGGGCTAAGATACGAACTATTTGTATATTCGCAGGTAAAGTTTTACCTTTGCGCGAGTTTTCGGCGGTTCACGCCCCGAAAAACAGGCCCCATAGCTCAGTCGGTTAGAGTAGGTGACTCATAATCATTTGGTCCTTGGTTCGAGCCCAAGTGGGGCCACAAACTGCAAAGCGCCTCTTTACGGGGCGCTTTTTTAATTTTTAACATATACGCATGAAGATTTCCGAATCTCCGTCTACCATAACGGCACGTTTGCAGCAAAAAATAGCGGGGCGTCTAAGACAAAAGGGTGTCAAGCCTACTTCTATAAGGGAACTTGTATTCAAGATTCTTTTGTCGAACCAGCATCCCGTTTCGCTTGCCGAATTGGAAAGCCAATTAGAAACCATCGACAAATCCACGATTTTCCGCACCCTGAGTCTCTTTGAACAACATCATTTGGTACATGCTTTTGAAGACGGAAGCGGCTCCCTCAAATACGAAGCCTGCCCCAATCCCTACGAATGTCTGTTAGAAGACCAGCACATTCATTTCTACTGCACCGGATGTAAAAAAACTTTGTGTATCCCCTCAAAACAAATCCCCTTGGTAGAATTACCAAAGGGATTTGCGATGCAGAGTGTCAATTATACAATAAAGGGATTCTGCCCCACCTGTTCCAAATCGGCGGAAAAAAGAATCTAATCTGCTTACTTCACTTCGTGTTCCCGGATATTATCTCCGCAGTCTTCCACAATCTTCTTATACCAAAATTCGGGATAGGGCGGCATATCGGGCATTTCGATGCGTCCCGGACCGTAAGGGGTCGTGATGAAGTTACCGTTTTCGTTGGTTTTCTTGATATTTCCATCCATATATTTAACCAAGAGATATTCGCTCAGTTTTTTCCATGAATTGAACATACGTTCCGCCTGCTTGTTCGAGAACTCATTGGCAAAAGCCACCAAACGTTCCGCATTGGTTTCGTCTTTCAATTCGGCATCGTTCTGCGCCACTTCCTGCTGAAAACCGTTTTCCAAAGCCGACTGAACCTTTTGAACGTCTACAATCATGTCTTTGTAACGGCTGTAGGCAAAGTTGCTCACCAAGTTAAACAACCAGAAAGCCGAGGTGGGCGAATAAGTTACCATATCGCCGTTGCCTACGCGGAAACAGAGCGGAATTTCGGTAATACCGCAATACATGGGGGCATAACAGGTAGAATAGGTATCGTCTACGCCGAACCAAAGAATACCGCCAATCTGACGGGGCAGCCACGAGCGGCACTGCGCCACGAATGAAAAACCGGTCTGCTGGGTAGAAGTAGCCCTTTCGTGAACGTAAGCCTTGCCGTCTACTTCAAAATCCATAGGACGCCAGCGGTAAGGACACGCAAACGGACCGGCGCCGAGGTCTTTGGTCATATCCATCGAAGTACCTTCGTAGTGGTCGCGCATAAAATCAAACATATCGTTGAGCGTAAGCTGGCGATTGGGTTTAATCCAAAGAGGCATACGGTGAGAGGCGTTTTCGCCGCGGGCATAGTCTTCGTATTCCTTTACCGCTTCGGGATTGGCTTTCATAAAGCCTGCCCATACACGGGCTTCGCAACCGCGCATACCGCTAAAAGAAAGCGGGCAATAGGTATCTGAAAAGCTGAAATCTTCAAACTTGCCGCTATACAGCCCCAAGCCTTTTGCATAGTCTACCACATCAGAAGAATAAATACATTCTACGCTAGGCAAATTGTATTTTTTTGCCAATTCCTTTTCGGTAATGGAGGTTTTGCCGTCGGCAGGCTTGATTTTGGTAATGCGAGCCTGATTGGCGTGACCCGAAATATAACCGTCGGGAATACGGTAAGCCACCCAAACAGCCCCTTTGGTGTTGCGCTTGGGGTCGGGTTTGCCGTCTTTGCCCATAACCTTGGCTCCCTTGCCCACCATCTCCATAATCCATACTTCTTCGGGATCGCAAATCGAAAACGATTCACCGCTGGAAGCATAGCCGTAGGTACGGATTAATTCGTCCATCACCTTGATGGCTTCGCGTGCGGTTTTGGCACGTTGCAAGGTAACGTAAATAAGGCTGCCGTAATCCATTATAGCCGTAGTATCTACCAACTGAGGAAGCCCGCCGAAAGTGGTTTCGCCAATGGCAAGCTGGTATTCGTTGATATTGCCCACCACCGAATAAGTATGGCGAGCCTGCTTAATCTGCCCCATCTTACGACCCGAATCCCATTCGTAAATATCCAGCATAGCCCCTTCGGGATAGTCGGCGGCAGGAGTGTAATAAAGCTCGCCGTAGAGCACATGGCTGTCGGCGGCATAACTAATCATGGTTGAGCCGTCTTTACTGGCACCTTTGGTAATCAAAAAGTTGGTACAGGCATAACTGTTCCCTACGCAAAGAGCCGCAAAGAGCGTTGCGTACAAAAGTTTTTGAATTTTTTTCATGCTATGTAATGTAATCAGATTGCAAATAAGCAAGCACCCTTACCGGCGGATAATGACTTTTACAAAATCGTATTCGGTCTTTCCTTCCTTGAGGGTTTCCAACCTAAGGATATAGATACCGCTGGGCAAAGACTGTATATTCATGCTGATACGGTACAGACCCTGCTGGCGTTCTCCTTCTACAAAAGTGAGCACGTTTTCGCCCAAGAGCGAATATAGCCTGAGGTTTACAAGGCAGCTTTCGCCCACATGGTAGGTAGCGTCGCCCCAAGTGGAAATCGGGTTAGGAATAACGCTGATGATATGGCTTGTGTGCGGCTTTTCGCCGTGTTCGTGTCCGGAGTTCGTTATCAGCCCCTTTTCTTCGTTAAGATTGGGCAGATAGACAGTGTCGCCGTTTTCGACAAGCGGTTCCCAAGCAAAATCGAAAACATCATCCTCGTTTTCTTCTACTTCTACGATATTGAGCTGCGGCATAGCCACTTCCCAAGGCACAATGCGCGAAAGCGTATCCGAAACAACATATTGGGTCAGGTTGTTCTTAAAGTAGTTGCCCACATTCTTAACCGGATTGCCGTTCAACTTAAAGCGCAGCATCAAAATGGTATCTCCCTTGCTGAAATAGGGCTTGTCTTTGCTGATCCATGTGGTAAGAATCTGATCGTCCACCACATTATGCGCCAGATTAGACCTCCGGGGATCAAGTTTAGACGGCATACGCACCGTTACCGGCTCTATCTTGTCAGGATCGAAATACAAGAACAACTGGAAACCGGACAGATAACCTTCGTCTACACTCAACACAGGAAAATCCAGCAAGCGTTCGTCGGCAAAAACCGGAATCTTGCCCAAACGAGCCAGAGCCGCCTTTTGAACACGCTTTCCTTTCTGCATCTGACCGGAACTCGAAACGTCGTTATAGTTACGGTCGGCATCCCCGCGCATTACCCCGCGCACATGCATCAAAGTATCCGCCTCCAACAAGATTGTATCTATACTGTACGCCCAGTCATCAATGGGCTGCTGCGTTCTGTCGTCGGTATATTTGTTGCCGTTGCTCAAAATCTGGGCAACCTTGTTCTGGATAGCCGTAGCATCGTTACCGTCCAAACCCAAAGTAACCGTAGGCGTGGTGGTCAGATTCACGTTACTTGCCCACCACCACATAGAAAGTTCCGGATTGGTCTTTTCGGGCAGTTTGTCTTGGTCCAGCACACGCGCCACATAGTTCTGAACCCAAGTGGCATCGTTACCGTTAAGCCCGATATTACCGTAAACGCTCTGTTTTTGCGGACTCCTGCCGGTAATTATATACTTACCTCTCATGTGGCGGTTTTCAAAAGCAAAATACCCTTCGGCGTCGCTCTTGGTACTATCCACCAAAATACTGTCTTCGGCAAACAGATATACGCTTACATTAGCCAAAGGTCGGTGTACGTCCTGTATGTTGGTTCCCAAGGTAATATCTTGGTCGTAGGGGGCATCGGGACTGCGGGTGTCGGGAGGATTCAAGGCAGACGGACGCCAAAAGCTGGCATAACTTACAAAACCGCTGACCCGGAAACCTTTGATAATGGCTACCCGAATCGTATCGTAAATCGAACAGAGATAATCGGGCGCGTGCGGATAGAGAGCCCTCAGTTCGGGAGTAGCCTCTACCTTGATAGGAAAGAGTACGGTATCTCCGTCTAAGGTATCGGAAGTGTACCAAGGACCCGTAGCAAAGAAACTATTGTCTCCGCCCTGTCTTAAAAGCGCCCTGATATGCACGCTGTCGGTCATCGAAACGGTTCCGTAAGACAAGAGGCTGTTGGGATTAAAGGATTGGGCAGGCGTTATCGGATTTCCGTATTTATCAAGCGGTTGATACCAAGTGATATTGGCATACTTGCCACCGCCGGGCAGGTTGGGAGATGCTGCCCACAGACAAAGGGAATGTTCCTGCTGTATAGCCGTATCGGACTGGCGGGCGTAGAAAATAGGAATAGTACGAATCGTAAACGTATCGGTTACCGTTCCGGCATCTTTTATATGCGCCACTACCAAAACCCGGGCACTGTCGATATGGTATTCTACGGTACGCTGCACACTGTCGCTGTACTGCAACAAGGCTTGCTGCAAAGCGGCGATCCACGCACGGTAATAGGCTGGCGTTACCGGCACCACAGCCTGCAAAGAATCGCGTATGGCTGCCGTATCCGCCACCGAATCGGCAGAGAGGTTGAGCGCGGCGATAACGGAGGCTATCTTGTCTTCCATGCTCTCCTCTTCGCGCAAGCCATCCTGCCAATCTTCCAGCAAGGCATTGAGACGGTCTACAAGTGCCTGCAAACTGTCTTTAGTGCGCAAGGACCATGATCCGAAAGGACTGTAAATCGATATGATATGAGGATTGAAAGTCATGGTAGTGTCCGTATATTCCTGTGGACCGGACAAAAGAAGGGTGTCGCTACTGCGGGCTGTATCGTAAAGGGTTACACAATAAGAACTTGTAACGGTATCGTAATAGTAAGAGGTATCTATCTGACGGCAGTGTACCTCAAAGGCGTATTCGTTGATAGTATCGTAATGGTATTCATCCACCAATCTATAGCCTCCATGGCTGTCTTCTACCGATCGCTGCTGAACCAAAAAGCTGTCTACGGTTTGCGAAAGCAGATGCCATACTGAATCACAATGCGTTATGGGATATTTTCCTTTAATCGGAACCAAGCGGCAGACTAAACTATCGTAAGGGATATATGTTGTATCGTTACCATTAGGTTTGACTTTCACTGATATGCGATAAAATGTTTCTAAACCGCAAGACTGTTCATAAAGCCCTCCTCCGTCTGAAGCGACCACTGCCCCCCGGGTAACCACCGTATCGCTAAGGTCATTCAGTAAAAATTCTGTATTACAATGATAACCAGACTCATAAGAAGTGTCATCAACGGCACGTAAGCTAAGGGGAAGAACACAAAGAAGCACAAAAACAGACAACGCGGCACCTTTAAGCATAAACTTGGCATCAAGCTTGCTCCAAAGCCCGCGTAATATCTTGTTTATTGTATTGATCTTCGGTTTTTCCATTCAGTGTTTATCTAAGGATAAAACACGCAACTTGCAAAGTTAACATTTTTTTGTTAAAAAATCTTAAATCCCTATTCTTTGCAAATAGCCACCGCTTTTTCTGTCTCTGTTGTATTATCCTCCGCTCTCACTACCTCGTACGTCACTTCGCAGTCCTCCGCCACCTCACGGCAGTTTTCTACCGTGAACTCGCCTCGAACATATTCTTTCTTCAAGCCGACCTTCACCATTTCCAGCGTATATACCGTGTCGCACACCGTCTTCGTCTTTGCCTCCGGCTCTTTCGGTTCCTCCGGCTTCGGTTCAGGACTGCCACCTTCCGAGCAGCCGCTCGTCTCCGCTCTCACCGTCTCCGTCGTATTGTCCTCCGCCCGCTCAACCACGTACGTCACCTCACAGTCCTCCGCCACCTCACGACAGTTTTCTACCGTGAACTCGCCTCGAACATATTCTTTCTTCAAGCCGACCTTCA
>JAFLTI010000010.1:25871-51233 GCA_022510485.1 Lentimicrobiaceae bacterium
CGCCTCGAACATATTCTTTCTTCAAGCCGACCTTCACCATTTCCAGCGTATATACCGTGTCGCATACCGTCTTCGTACCCGGTGTGGCAACTGAACAATCCAATACAAGAGTTACAGTATCATAACCATCATTTAAGGAACTCAAATGGTCTTCCGTTCCTACAATCACGCAGGTACTGTCTACCTCACGGCAATTTACAAGCACACCTTCATCCAAACGTGTTATAGTTGTACCTTTAGGATTAGTCGTTACTTTCACTGCAAACAGCGTGTCGCAGACGAACTTCTTGCCGGCAGAGGGTTCTTTACAGAGAACTTCTACCTTGTTCCAATGCAGGAATTCCTTGTACACATCAATGTCTTCGGTATGGGTACCGTGGGTTGCCGAACGCTTGCCGTCGTAAGCCAGCTCAATAAAGGGTTCTGAGTAAACGCTATCGCAGAACGGACCTGCCGGAACCGTATCGCTTTCCTTAACCCTATACGGATACGGTATTACGTAAGCATGGTAATAGAGCGAATCGGTAATTACCTGATGCTTGTTCTTAACCGTATCTTCAAAGCAGAAGTCTACCTGAACCGGATCGGAATGTTCGGAGGTAAAGCTCAAGGTATCCAAATATATCCATTCCACATAGTCTAATTCTACCGAATCTATGCCGATTTCGGTGGGACAGTAGTCGCAAACCGCCGTATCGTGCAGGTTAAGACCAATAACGGTTACATTCAGGTTATTGTAACATTCTGTTTCTCCACCACGCAAGTAGAGGGTATAGTACGCGCTCCTGTCGGCTTGCAGATGCCAGATACTATCTGTTACACAAACGGTGAGCGAATCGGTGTTGTTGAACCATTCGTACGGACATGCCTGATCTTTGTCTTGCGGCCACGGACCGTGAACCACCACATCGATTGTAGTTCCCGTATAAACCGTAGTATCGTAGAAATTAAGCTGATAAATGTTTCCTCCGTAAGTAAGGTGCAAGGTGTCGTAATCAACACAACCGGTATTGTCGTTCCATACGGTAAGGTAATAGGTATGGTTCGACGAAACGCCTTCTACTATAAACGCACTGTCGGTACTTATCACATCACCGGTAATACTGTCTATCCATTGATAGCGGTCTATGGTTTGCGAAGACTTGATTACGCCCACCTTCACATCGGTAACTTCGCAAACATTGGTATCGCCCGCAATTTCCGCTATGATACGGTCTCTAACCACAACGGTCAAGGTATCGGTTGTATTGCCCTCGCATCTGCTATCGGCAGTGGTCAAATTACTGATTACATAGGTGGTGGTCTTTGAAGGACTCAATCTAACCTCATTGCTGGAGAACAACATCCTTCTCGGCTGTTCTATGTCTGCCCATTGAGCCGAGGATTGCGGGTTGGGATTGGAAACCTTTACCGTAACCGTATCGCCCGGACAGATAAATATAGAGTCGGGTTCTATACTGGGAGCAACCACAAATGCCGCGGTAAACGCACGGACAACCTCACAACCTTTAGCATTCCACAACCTCAAGGTATCATTACATACCACATTGGTATCTCCGCCCGGATTGATGTAAGTGAGCGTATAATGCTTGGTGGTTTCATTCCAGTTACGAATCACCTTAACTTTCGTGGTATCGATTATGAATTCGTAACCCGCTATGTTTTCAAACTTCTTGCTCATATCGATATCCACCTCGATATTTTCGTTGCTGATCAAACATACAGCCTCATATGCCGGTGTAACCTCAACGAACATAGGTTCGGTAAAGACAATATGGAAGGAGTCGGTAACCGTGCGGTCCGCACACTCATTCGTGCCGTAGGTATAGAAGTTGAATCGTGCCACACCGCCCTTTTCCCTGATTACAGACGAAGGCGTGTATGTTGTCGTGAGACGATTGGCTGGATTAACACCTGCCTTATCCGATGTGTTATCCGCTCTGTATTCGGTTCCGTTCCATACTGTCCGGGTCGCGTCATAACTGCCCACATTCGTATAGGCAAGCCTTATCACCGAAATCTCATCACAAATCGTATCGTCTTCTATATGCGTTAACTTCGGCAGACGGGTTATATCTACCAATACCGAACCGGTATCCGTACAGCCGCTGCTTCTATGCGTCAGGGTAAAGTAGTACCGGTGGCTTACCGTATCCGCTACGGCAAGTTCGTGGTAGATGGCATTGGGCAATGCCGTGGTGGAATCCAATCCTGTTCTGAGCCACGTAACCCTATATATACTGTTCACCGCGCTATAGCCCGGTATGAGCACGAGGTCTTCCGTACCTTCGCAGACTTTCATATCGCGGATATTCAGGTCGGGCCAAGTATATACGCGAATCGTATCTTGTTTTGTATACACACAACCCAACCGGTTGGTAAGCGTCAGATTGATGAACAGCAGGCTGTCCGCGCTGCCGGGTACAAAGTAAACGCTGTCGCCGGTAAAGCTGTATTCGCCCGATACGGTGCTTATTGCCCATTCACATTCATCTTCGGCTTCCAGATTGGGCAGACGCAGTACCATCGGCAGCTTGGCGCAGGCATTCGTATAGTCTATGCCCATATCGGGAACGGGCAGAACGGAAACCCTAAGCGTGTCGCTGTTGCCGCAGCCCAAGTTATCGGTAGCCGTTACAACCAATACCGTATCGTTGTACAGCGGACCAACTTCTATGGTGAACGCGGAGGTGGAAGCGGCATCGAAGCTCAGTCCGTTGATGCTGTATTCCTTCGTGTTTGCCGGCATGGAGAGTTCTACCTTTTCGCCGTTGCAAATTGAGGCACTGTCGGCAAGGATAAGCCTGTACTTGTCGGTAAAGATCCGGTATTCAACCATCACGTCTTGACAGTGCGCTTCGGTATAGGCGTATGCCTTGAATACAGTGTCTTGGGTTATAATTACCGTCAAGCGGTTCTGTGCCGCATAATCGCCGGCATCTACCGTATCGCCGTGGATATTGATCCATTCGTAGTGCGCCAAAGGTATTACCGTGCCGTCGGCAACCTTGATTTCAGGCAAAATTATGTCGGTACCGATGCAAACCGTAGTGTCTTTGCCGCTCAGTTCAAGCGAGAACGGCTTATCTACGGATATTTCTATCGTGTCGTAACCCACGCAGCCTCCCTTGCTCGTAATCTTAACTACAACAGAGGTGTCTTGTGCGGTCGTTACCGGATAGGTGTTGTTGGTTATACCGTCGCTTTCCGTACCGTCGGGCCAAGTGTAGGTATTGAGACCGCTATTGTCGGTAATTTCAATATACGCCGTTTCGTCGGCACACATACTGAGAGCCTTATCTCCATTCGGATAGTGCAGTTCTATCAAACCTTCGCCCCTAGGGATAGGCTGTATTTCGAGGTAGAAGGTGTCGGCAAGCACACATTCGGTAACAGTCTTGACATACAATTCGTACAGACCCGGCGTGGGGTTGGTGATCACCCATACGGAACTGTCCGCATCATAATCGGCTTGTTCTACCGTATAAGTTCCGGAGAGGGTGTCGATAAGACGCCATTCGTAATCCGCCTTAGGCATGAGCAATGCGGAAATATCGCTTCCCAGTCGGGCGGTGAGAGTGGTGAGTCTGTCTTGACAAGCCACCGCTGTGTCGCCCGCATTGCGAATAATGCTGTAGACACCGCATTGGAGAATATAGAGCGTAAGGCTGTCTTTGAGCGGGCAGTAGTTGCTGCTGTTTACACTCAGATAGAGCGTTACCCTACCGGAGTCTATATCCGCCATAGAGGGTATGTAAACCGGATGCAGAACGTTGGCATCGACAAAGGTTCCCGTGCCGGAGGTAGTCCATTGCGGAGTGCCCAGAGCCACCACAGTATCGCCATGAACTTGGAATGTCTGACCTGCCACGATAGTATCGTCGGGACCGGCTTCCAACCAAGCATCCGTGCTTTGCGGACTGCGTTTGATATTCAGACCTGTCTTGGTGTCAACGCAACCATATTGGTTCTTTACCAAGATTTCAAAGACATCGAGTTCGGGCAGAGGCTTGAATACAGGACTGGTTTGCCATGTGGCACCGCCATCTATGCTGTAGTAGAGCGTTTGCGACCAGCGACCCTTGTATTGGGAAACCTTATACGAATCCTTTATTTCTATCGATGCCGTATCGTTGCTACATTCACGAGCCGGCGTATAAGCCACCTCCGTGGGTTTGATCTTACCGGGAAGCGGATAGATTACCGATTCTACCGTATCGCTTATCACCACACTGTCTTTCAAACATCCGCCGATAGAGGAAACCACCACGAAGTAGCGGTCTTCATCGAGCGCATCGGAGGGAACGAGCGTAGCACCGCTTATGCCCAAATCGTTAACCACATTGTCGCGCACACGATACCAATGGTAACTTACATCGTCGGTTTCCATTCCGTTAACCGTAGCTTTCGCATTAAGACTGAACTCTACGTTTTCACAAACGCTGTCGGGTGCGGCAAGACTTACCGCCAACGAATCTTTTGCGTTTACGGTAAGCGTAATCTGTCTGCTCATGTTGCGTTGGCTTACACGGCAGGCATCGGCGGCAAGAGCCGAAGTATCGGTTACTGTAAGCGTTATGGTGTAGACACCCGGCATAGAGGGTCTGATCCAAAGATCGCTGCTGTTCGATACGGGAACATAATCTTCGGCATCCAAAGCAGGTGTAATCTGCCATTCGATAGTGTAGTTGCCGGGCATTCCGCCGCTTATCAAGGCTTGCAGTTCAATTTGTTCGCCTTCGCAGACACTCTGGTCTCCAGTGCCTTGCGGTCCTGAAACAACCACATCTTGCAGACAGGTATCCTGTACCGTTACCTTTACTTGAGCCTGTACCTGACAGCCACGGTTGTCGGTAGCCGTTACGGTAAATATCGTGGTGGAAGCCAAGGGTTGGGTGAGCGTGCGACCGTCGAAGGTTTCGGTTCCGCTCAGGGCAGGAGTCCATGCGTAGGAGTAAGGAGCAGTGCCTCCATTAGCTTCGGCAAAGAGGGCTGCCTGCGTGAACCTATCGATAACGGTATCGTTGCCGACAATCAGGTTCAGTTCTTCACCTACCGTTATTTCGATGCTGTCGCTGTATTCTCTCTGCGAGGAGCAGGCACCGTCGGCAATACGCCATACAGCCTTGAGGATACCGCCATCGCCAAGTTGTTCTCTGGTAAGGCTCAACGGACTTATATCCTGAGCTATCAGCACATCGTTCAAGTACCAGAAATAGTGGTCGCCGGCTTTAACGGAAGCGTTCAGACGGTAAGTAAATATCTGTTCGTTGGCACAAGCAGTCGTGGTACCGTTGATAGACATACCCTGTTGACGAACGTCGGTGTTGATTGTCAGTTCAAAGGGCAAGGAGTACAGCGTTTCGCAATGGCTGCGTTCTTCATCGGGAACTATCACGGCGCGGTACAGGTTACCGTTCATATCTGAAGTTACGGCAGGTATGAACAAGCTCGTGCCACGATTTTCGTACAAGGGCGCCGAAACATCGTTCCACGTAGCACCGTTGTCGGTAGAAACCTGCCAACTATAGGTATAGGCATCAGGCATATAGCCAGCCACTGTAACGGTAAAGACAGTGCTGTCACCTTCGCATACCGCCGGAGCCTTAACTGCGCTTTGAGCGGCGATATAGAGACATTCTTCCACCTCTACCCTCACATCGGCTTGGGCTCTACAACCGTAAGCGTTTACGGCAGTAAAGGTATAGGTGGTGCTGTTGTAGACCACAGCCTTGGTAAGCGTATCGTTGGTACGTGTTGTAGGCGACCAAGAGTATTTCATTCCTTCGGTCCATCCGCTTGTAACAACACCGGTAAGCTGAGCCTCGGTACCGCGTTCCACTACGGTATCGGCAAAGGCATCCACCACCGGAACGGGGTTCACCGTAACCTTAACCGCATTGCTGCGCAGGCTTTCTTCCTTCTGGCATTTTTCTCTGGCATCGAAAGTGGCTACCGCATAAACGCTGTCTCCCGATACGGCACCGGAGAGCGTAAAGCTGCTGCCCGTACCTTTCTTAACGCCGTTTACGAACCACTCGATAGAGGGAGCGTACTTCAAGCCGCCCGTTACCGCCCTAAAGAGTATATCTTCTCCTTCGCAAACGCTTGCCGAAGGCTGCACATCCAAGGCAAAGCTTACTTTTTCTGCCGAATCCACCTTAAAGTAGAGCGTATTGCTGATGGCAGGATTGTTCTTGCCGTTCAACAGGCAGATGCTGTCTACATAAACTTCCACCCGGGCAAAGTCGCCGTCTTTTACGTTGTTGTGCGTATAGGTAGAAGAAGCATCGTTGAGCGAAACTGCCGTATCGTTGATATACCAATTGTAGCGTACATCGTCAAGACTTATGCCTGCGGGCAAGCCGGTAATGTCGGCAATGAGTTCTATCGATTCGCCCTTGCATACCGACTTGGTGTTGGCAGTGAGGTTCACGCCTATCGAGGCATAAGCGTTAAAACCACCTATCACGAGAGTGTCGGCACTGATAGCGGCATCGCAGATTCCGTAAGAGGTTACCTGCCATACTACGGTATCGCCCGGTACAAGGATATAATCGCTCGAGAATGCGCTGTCGGTGCTTACTTGCCTGCCGTTTACAAACCATGCGTAGTGCAGGTCATCGTAAGTGTGGTACAGCGAATTGCCTATTTGCGGTGCAGGCAGGGATGCCATGCGCAAGGCTGCCATATCGCTGCCATAATAGTAGTTGGAAGCAGAGAGTCTGAGAGCCTTCGATTTGAGCGTTTCCTGTTCTGCCACACGACGCAGGATCCTGCCGTTTTGGTAGTATTCCACATAACCGCCAGAACGACGGATAGTAAACACATCGCCTGTCTGATAGGTGCCTGCCGCCGCGTAGTTCACTTCCCAACCGTTTTCGTAGAAGTAGAACAGCTTGCCTGTCTGATTGCTGTTTGCGGAGAGATAGATGCTGAACGGTTTGCTCCACAAGCCACGGTCATTGCCTACGTACTCAAGACCTATTACCAAGGCGGCTTCCTGACCGTTCACCACGTAGTTGAGTTCGGTATTCGCCTTAATGATACTTGTTGCGTAAATGCTGCGCCAGCCATTGTAACCGGTATGGCGTGTATCGCCGTTCCATTCTACCGTGTCTGCCGTAATTTCGAGGCAGGTATCGGCAATGGGGAACAATTCTGCCACAAGACTGTCGGGCAGGATATAATGCAGTTTAAGGGTATCTTCAACCTCGCAACCGCTGCGGTAAACGGTAATGGCAAGTATACTGTCGCCCGTAATAGGACCTATTTCCAAATTGCTTACATACGGTATTATGGTACCGTTGATGCCGATTGTATCGCCCGACGGCAGACGGATGTTGCCGATTTCTCCTCTACAGAACGCCAGACTGTCGGGATTGAGTTCAAAATCGAGTTTACGAACTCTGATGCGGAGCGTATCGGCAAGAGAAGCACAATCCTGCAACGAGAACGCCTGTGCAAAGAATGTATAGTCGTCTTCTTCGGTGAGGGTAAGCTTCAGGCGAGGATTACCGTCGGGCGCAAGCAGGGTGTCTTGCTTGTCATACTTGCCGGTAGTATAGCGGGAACCATCGGAATAGAACCAGTTGTAATCCGTATAAGCCGGATATACGATACCGCTGTCCATAATCTTAGGCAATACCAAGGTAGCCTTTTCTCCGTTTTGCAGACAGATAGTGGTATCGTTGTACGACAGCCTGATATATTGCTTCTGCAATACAACAACCGTAACCGTCGTATCAGTCAAACAGTTGCCAATCTTGCTCCTTATCTGTATGTTAATATCGGTGGTGGTATCGAACAGCTTGGTATAACTGTTGCCTTGGCTGCTGTCGGGCCACATCACATAGTAATCAGACGTGATGCAGTTTACACTGATTGTGGCTGTCTGGTTAGGACACATGGCTATTGCATTCGGCATGGGATAGCCTATCACAACACAGTTGTCGAGGTTTGCCCTCGGAATCAACTCAACATAGCCTACATTGCTATACAATACCGTATTCCAAATGGTGGTATCGACTATGCGATAGTAACCGGCTTCGCTCGCGAATATGGTATCCATACCTTCAAAGCGGCTCAGTTCTACCGTATTTTCATCAAAGCTGCCGTCGGCACTGTATTGGTAAATCCAATTCTTGGAAATGGCGCGTACATTTTCATCTATAACGGCATACAGCATCGTACTGTCGTCAGGACAGAGAACCGATGTTTCGGGTTCAATCCTTATATCGCACGTGCTCACGATATAGGGAACTTCAGTAACCTCACTTCCGCAATCCGCCAGAACTTTCCTTGCATAGAATACATAACGTCCCGCTGCGTTGACAAAGTTCGCCGAGGGCGTGTATTGCAGGGAATCGGCTCCCTGTTCGCTTATGGCAACACATTGGGTAAGAGCCGAATCAATATACCAGCTCAGGTAAGCGGGATCACCGTCGGCATTGATTACCGTCATCGAAACTAAACTATCCTGACAGGTTATCACTATTGTATCGGGAACAACCACAGGTGCGCTGAAGTCGTAGTCGGGCTGTACTTCGATATATACCGTCTGAACGCCTTGGGCTTCGCAACCGGCTTCTCCCTTAACCATTACATAGTAGAATCCTTGGCTAAGACTGTCGAACAGGTTGTTGGCTTGCCATGTGGCTCCGCTGTCGATACTGTAGAGCAGATTCAACGAAGGATCGGCATCGATGCGGATATATGCCGCTTCTTCGGAGCAGGAGAGATGACTGTGAGCGTAAACCTGATACGGCTTCAAGGGTTCGGGTACCGGATTGATGGTAACGCTTAGTTCGTTGCTGCGTACATGGTTTTCTATATAGCAATCGCTTTCTATCGAAACCTCTACGTAGTAAATATCCTTATCCCTTGCATCGTAAATACGCAGGGTATCCGTAGAACTGCCTATATAGGAGTTGTATCCGTTGCGGATTCGGTACCATTCGTAATTCACGTTGCCGTTATCGCGAATACTGTTGACGGTCGCGTTGGCGATAAGGGTAATTGTTTCTCCCTCGCAGGCAGTGCCGTCGTTAAGCGCCGCGAGCGTTACCCTCAAGGTGTCGGGCGCATAAACAGTAAGTACAATGCTGTCGCTCATCACAACACCGTTAGGATCGCAATATTTCCTAACATCCGCACCTGTATCCGTAACGGTAAAGATAATTGTGTATTCGCCCGGAACGGCTTCCGTAAGACTCAAGGTTGCGTTCGTATTGGGCAGGTTTTTATCGCCATCGTTAGCACTCAACGCCGGTTCGGTACGCCAGCTCATATCGTACTTGCCTACCAAGCCTCCACCCGTTACAAGACCTGTAAAATCTGCCACTTCGCCCGCGCAAACCGAAGTGGGACCATCCAATTCTACAGCGCGTACGCAGGTGTCGCTTATTATCACGGTTACCTTGCCCTTAGCTCCGCAGGACATACTGTCGAGGGCTTCTACCTCAAAAATCGTGGAGCGTACTAACGAGGTCGTGAGTGTATGCGCCGTATCTGCATTGAGAACCTTATCCGCAGGTGTCCAGCTGTAGGTAACCGAGCCTGTCGTATTCGTCAAGCGGGCGTGTACTGCCGCCGCATCGCCGTATGCAATCACGGTGTCTTTCCATACAGTCAACAGCGGCTGCGGGTTAAAATGTATCGTAAGCGTATCCGATATCTGCAACCTGTCGATGCACACGTTGCCGCTATACAGTACCCCTATTACCTTGTCTCCGTCTGCCACCGTGTATGTGCGGCGGTGGTCGTTGCCGTCGTATTCAAGCACGCCGCTGCCGTTCTGCTGCCATGCCACTTCGTAGCCCGGCGTAAGGTCCGCACGGTAGCTTACGCTCAGCACCGCTTCGTTGGTACAGAAGTCGGTCTGACCTATTATCTTGATCGTGGGCAGGTGACGAGCCGCCGTATCCACGTTCAGTTTCATAGCAGGCGTTACTACTTCCGGACAGAACACCAGTGCGCTGTCAGTAGCTTTGATTACGCATCGGTACAGCGCTGCGGCTACGTCTGTGCTTACATCACGTATCAGCAACTCGCTGCCCAAGCGGTCATAACTCATCTTATAGCGAGAATCCGCGCTCAGGTCTGACCATACCGACCCGTTGTCGGTAGATATTTGCCATGTATAGTTGTTCGTTTCGGGCTTGAAGCCGGCTACGTCTACACGCAGTACCGCGCTGTCGCCTTCGCATACCGTTGCCGGAACGTTTATGCCCGACACCGAAGGACATTCGTAAATGTTTACGAATACCGTATCGGGTATCGACGCACAGCCTATGCTGTTGTATGCAGTCAGGTAGTATGCGCAGGAGTTGTTCGCCACCGTTGTGGTATGGAGCGTATCGTTACGTGCAATGCTGCCGCAACCTGTCCACCGGTATGTCATTACCGTATCCGCATTGGCAACCACCTTGCCGTGCAATTCTACCCGGCTACCCTTGTCTACCACCGTATCCGCCCATGCTTCCACTACCGGCAACGGAACCACATTCACCGTAAGCGTATCCGTATAGATTGTGTCGGCATCGAGGCATACTCCAATATTCTTGGCGTCTACCCGTGCGTAAACCGTGTAACTCGTGTCTGAACTCAGCTTGAGGTTATCTCCTGTGGAGTAGAACTTGCCGTTTACGAACCAATTTACCGTATAGCTGCCGCCGTTCGTTACCTGCGCCGTGAACTGAACCTCCCTATCCGGACAGATTGCCGGCGTTATCTTAACATTGGTTGCCACGCTCACGCCGAAAATCTTGTTTTCCTTTAGGCTGAACGTTACCCTATGAGAAATGGCAGGCTTGGATTCGTTGTTGATTACACAGATGTTATTGAGTATGTAGGCTTCCGCGTAAGCGTAGTTTCCGTTGTATACCGCATCTATTGTAAACTCGTTGCTCGTGGTACCCGTAGCTACAGCCTTGCCGTTTACATACCAATTGTAGCGGAGCATGCTCGCGTCTACTCCTTCGGGCAGGTTGTGTACCGTAGCCGTCAAAGTAAACGGATCTCCCTGACATTCGTTCACGCTGTCGTGTTCCAAGGTAACGTATATCGGTTCGTAAGCATCCATCATATCTATCAGGATGCTGTCGCAGGCGGTAACCGTATCGCATACCGTAATGCCCCTTACGCACAGTTTCACTTCATCGCCGTTCCGTACATGGAATTTTTCGGCGTTCCATACGGTTTCGGTGCTTACTACCGCATCATTCAAACTCCATTCATAGCTCAGGCTGCCCGGCAGAGGTCCAAAAGTAACCTTGTTGTCGATTTGCGTAGCGGGCTGGTTCACGTACCAGATGTTGTTGAATACGGCTCCCACCCGGTATGACCCAAGAGCAAAGTTAACACGGCGACCTTCTCCGTACGAGGGTTCGTCTACTACCCGCAGCAGCCTGTGTTCGCTGTTCTGGTCTACATAGAAATAAACCTTGCCGTTCTGACGGATAATAGTAAACACATCGCCCACCTGATATGTGCCGATAGGCATATAGTCTGTGGCGTAACCCAGATAATACAGGTTGATTGTGCCGTAGTTGAAGTAGATACCGTAGTCGAGTTCGGAGGAACGGCGACCTTCGTAGTTAAAGCCTATCATGCCCGCCAGTTCGCTGCCTGTCGCCACGTAACGCATCATCGTGTTAGCTTCTCCGTAGTTGGTCGTTGCAAGGTCGTAGGCGTTGTTGCAGTGTACGTGGTGTAGCGTATTCGTGCTGGAATTGTAGTCCCAGTGCAGGTCGTAGTGACCCGACGTGATTACCCAGTTGCCTGTCTGCGCTTCAAAATCCATGCAGGTGTCGTTACCCTGCTGCGTCAGCTCTACATTAAGCTCGTTCAGCGGCTGTACCGTTACACGTATATTGTCTACATAAGGACAGTTATAACCATTTGCGTAGCCATACAGCGACAGCGTGCACGTGGTATCCAGCACTCCCCTCCAGCCGAACATCAGACTGTCGTCAATTACGGCTAAGGTGTCGGCAACATAGGTACCGGCTGCCTGTGCCACCAATACGTATCTTGCCGTTTCTACAGGATTTACTGCCGTAGCCTTGGCTTTCAGGTAATTCGATATCTCTATTTCCTCGTCATGACATACGGTGATATCCGGCAGATCCACATTCCATTCATAGTCTTCGCAATGCAGGATAGTCAGGTACATGCTGTCGATGTCGTAGCAGCCCCACTTGTTGCTTACTTCCAATATCAACCATACACCCTTGCTATTCTTGTCTCCCGCACCTAAGCGGTAGATAGGATGTATGCCGCCCGCATTGTCGAAGGTACCGTCACCGGTACTTCTCCAGCGCGGCGTTCCGCCGATTGCCGTATCCGTATATATATGGTAATCCGTATCGCTGTACACACTGTCGTCTTTGCCGGCATAAGCCCAAACCGAATCCAGCACCGCAAATACATACGCCGTGTCGCGTGTAACGCAACCATAGCCGCCGTTGGCTTCTACTATAAAGTAAGTAGACATAGGCAGCATCGGAATTGTAATTGTGTTGGTGTCGCTGCCGAACCCTGTGCATACGCCGTCTTCGCCGCACATAGTCCATGTGTAGTGAACAAAGGTATCTTGCTTAGGCAAGGCTTGCAGTACAAGGTCTACTCCGGGACAGAGCGAGTCGGGCGTAGAAGCCAGCGTAGTTGTGTAAACCACACCCAGATTCAAGGTGTTGCTTTCTACTTCTTTAACAATCAGACAGGCGTTAAGACTCACTATCTTAAAGCGGTACTTGTCGTTATGCGCCACCGTACCTGTGTAGGTTACCGTATCGCACTGATATTCTCCCTCGCGACCTACCGTATAAGTAGCAACCTGTGTGCCGTTGCGGTAAAGGATAGCCGTAGCGTTTGTATCCCAGAATGCCCCGGTAAGGATAAACTGCGGTGCTTCGCCCTCACAGATCGTATCCCTGATCAACTCGGCTTCAAGTGCTAAGTCTTGTCGGATACTGCGGATATATACCGTATCATAGGAATGGCAGTTGTAGGGCGTCTTAACGTCTACGATATAGGTAAAGAAGCCTGTATCGGGTCGGTTGTAGATTACATACGAACCGTTGGTGTAGCCGTTGCCGTTCTTGATACCGGTAGAGGGCTTCCATGTGTAAGTGTTGGCACGTTTTTCGTCTGTATCGTAAGCCGAATCAAAGATGGCAAGGTCGTGGCTGATACAGATTGTAAGCGTGTCGTCGGGCATATTGATGTGCGGCAGCGGATGAACTCTCAGTTGAATCGTATCGGTTGCAGTGCAAGAACTGTATTGGTTAACCATTCTTGCCACCAACACACCGCTTTCTTCGGCTACGAAATCAATAGCGTTGTTGTAAGACGAAGACAAAGGCAAGGTATCGGTAGCGGTGATAAACGTCCATTCGGTGCAATAGTACCGGTCGGTGGCACTATCGGGAACGGCACCTCTCTTAACGCTGAAATACAGGTTTTCGTTGTAGCAGACATCGCGGTCAGGACCCAAATCCGGTTTGGGCAGTTCAAACACAACCACCACAACACGCTTAAAGTTGGAGCAACCATCGGCGTTGGAGCCAGTTACACGATAGGTTGTGGTTGCCTTAGGCCATACCAAGATACTGCTGTCATTAACGGTGGCAGGATCCATATCTACCGGCAAGGTCCATTCGTAGGTGGCAGCACCGCTGGCGGTCAATCGAGCCGTATCGCCGAGACAGATATAAACCGTATCCACCAATTGCAGGAATTCACCCGGGTCGGTAGGACGAACCGTAAGACGGTTGGATTCGGCTACCTTATTTACCATACATACATCGTTGCTGTATGCTGTAAGCGTTACATAATCACCGGGTTCAAAAACATGCTTATGGTAAACGAGGGTATCGTCTCCGTTACCGAATTCAAATTTTTCACCGTTTACCTGCCATTCGTAGGTAGGCTTTCTGTAAGGCGGAACGTACACTTCCGAACGGAACACGATGTTGGAGTTGAGATATTCTACCGTAACATTGGTCAAAGCCGAATGGATATCGTGTTCTTCGTGTCCGCAACCATTGCAAACCGAATAGAGTGAAACACCCACCCGATAGCGACCTATCGCATCTTTCTTGGTCGAAGTGTATAATACCACACCGTTCTTGAGATAGCGAACTACCTTATCGGCTATTTCAACCGTAAATACATCTACCGCAGCGTTATAGGAACTAAGGTCTACCTTATACGTACCGTTTTCGTACACACGTGCCGTTCCTTTATCGAAATAAATGGCATAATCTATTTCGCTGTAATGGCTTACTTTCTGACGGGAAGTCAAACCGAACATTTCGTGCTGGATGGTTCTACCCGTAAGCGGTTTTGCGCTTACCGAACCGTTACCTACAATGCTCTGTTGCGAAACAGCACCCGTATTCCATTCGCTGCCAGTACAGTTGTTGGATATAGTGTTGCCGTTTACCGTAAGAGGACCTACCACGCGGGCAAATACCACCGGTTCAAGCCTGAGCGAGTTGCAAGCCTGCAATATATCCTGCTCTATTACAACACTGAACGGACTACGCGGCTTAACATAAACAACCGTGTCGTCGGTATTTACGTTAGACGGATCGGGACAGTTATGTTTAGTTTCCAAGCGGGCGGTTATCCGGTTTTGTGTATATGCCGTATCGGAGCCGGCAATAAATTCGCCATAGGTAAGCTTGAGGTTATTCGGCGTACCCACTTCTATACCGTCTACCAACCAAGTAAAACGATAATCACTGCCTGCGTCGGTAATGCGGGCTTCAAACATCACGTCGGTAAATTCGCACACCGTATCTCCGCTACCTTCGGGTCCGGCATCCACACGAATAATTTCCACTCTGGGATGCGACTGCGGATAGTTGGTGAACGTTAACGTATTGCTTCGCTGGGGCGAATATTTGATACAGCTGTCGCTTGCCACATATACGCAGTAAACCTGATCGCCGGTGGCAAAAGTAGAAACCAAAGAATCTCCTATATGGACAAGCGAGAAATTGGCACTGTCCACACGTTTCAGATACCATTCGTAAATACCGGTATCGTAAGAAGGCGCGTGGGCTTGGAATATAATCGCTTCTTCGTTGGGACATATCGAAGTACCCTTATTGCTGTTGATAGAAACAACCGCTTCGGGCATCTTGGTGTACTTTATGTGGAGTTTATTACTGGTTGCGTTCGGCCTTAGCAGACACAAGTAAGACGACTGCATTTCCACATAAAGGGTAGAATGGTCTACCATTCCGGCATAATGGTCGGAGAAGAGGCTGTCGGTGCTTACCTGTACTCCGTTAAAGAACCATTTGTATTGAGGATCGTCGCCACCCCATTCGCTTTCGTAGCTGAAGAAATATTCCGTTCTGTCACATTCTATAACGTGAGCCGTATCTTCACCCAGCATCAGTCCATCGTAAACCACCTTTACACTTGGAGTCTTATTGGACAGCACCCCTACACGGATGGTATCGGTATAAGAGCAGGCAAGCGGAGCTATGGTGGTAGCCGTGTAGATATAATAGGTAAGCGAATCTTGCGGGGTAACCTTGTAAGAACTGAGCGTAGAAGCACCTTTCATGGTAGGCGGAGTGGAAGGATCGCTTACCGGTACTTCTTTCCAGCTATAGGTTACACCCTTGGAGGGATTGATAGGTGTAACCTGAACCGTAATGGTGCTGCCTTCGCAGACAACGGTGTCGGGCGTGCGTTCCAATACAGGTATATACGACAGTTTCACGCTGTCGATACCCATACAGCCAAAGAGGTCGATACCTTCTACATAATACATAGTAGGTTTGTCGGGGCTTACCCTTACCACGCTGTCTTGATATGCAAACTCGCCCGTATGCAGGCTGTTAAGCATAGTATCTCCCTCTGCCCAATAGGTCCAACGATAGAGAGCTGCTCCCTGTGCCAGAATTTCAACCGTATCAAGACGGCAGAAAGTCGAATCCTGAGTAGGACTTATTATATAGTTTCCGGGAACATGGATTGTGGGCTTGAGCGCACTGCTCATAGCCACCCGCTCGGTTACGCAGCCAATGCTCGACATCAAGGCGCACTGTACACTGTCTCCCGGCAAAAGGCTATTGATATACAAAGTCTTGTTATCTTTAGAAGCATACGCCAAAGTATCCTTGCCACTCATAAGGGGCAACTTGAGTTCCTTGCCGTTTACATACCAAGCATAGGCAGGACTGTTACCCGGATTGAGCACCGAATCCAAATGGAACACCAACATCGTGTTTACACAAGACTCTAAGGTATCGGCGCTGATGAATGCCGCAGTAGGCAGCGGTTCGGTAGACATAACCGGGAACACATCGGTAGTATCGGGCTGACAGCCGTTCTTCTGTCCGATAACACGGAAGAATATCGTATCATGCTCCTTAATCCGTTCCGTACTGTAAACGTATCCCGTAACACCGGAAATAACCGTCCAGTCACCGACTGCGGTATCGGTAGCCATTTCCCAAACATAACTATCCATCGTGGTATTGGAAACCGACATATCGCCTATCGAATCCACACAGATGTAGTTTTCACCTTTTATAGTGCCAATCTTGGAATCGTCGTAAACCTCTACCAACAGGCTTTCGCTATAGAACGGACAGCCATCGGAAATTACCAAACGGCGAATGTAACGGGTGGCATCGATTCTTTCGTGCCATGTGTAACTGCTATTGCCCGAATCGGCGGGACAAGCTTCATATTTTCCTTTTTCGGTCTTGCTCCACTGCCAATAGTAATCGTAAACACCGTTGCCGCCTTCGGTAATGACATTGCCGCTAAAGGCAACATCCGTAACTTCGGGACAAAGCGGCTGTTCAGGTCCTAAGTAATAGATAGTGTTATCTAATTCTTCGTAAACATGAACCTTGAGATTATCGGCATATACATCCGGACAAACACCGTTGCCTACAATTACCCTGTAGTAAGTGGTTTGTTTAGTCTGGGCGGCACCGGCAAGTATAGCAACCGAATCCACATTCTTCTTCAGTCCGTTCCAGATAATACCGTCGTAAGAATATTCCCAAGTGGTTCTATCTCCAAAATAGCCGTTCAGACGCAGCATATATGCCGTATCGGAACACATAGTGGTATCGAGCGTACTAAGGATGCCCGCAACAGGAGGCAGATTTACTTCCAGTTCAACAATGCCCGTAAGCGTATCTTCCTTGGTAGCCTCAGATCCGGTAAGGTTAATGGCGGTTACGCGATACTTAGCCGAATATTTGGCATGGAAATAATAGTCATTTAATGTAGTGAGTATGCCTCTCGCCGCAGGTTCTATCTGTTCCCAAACCACCTGATAATAACCCGAACCGCCTTCCGGTTTAACACGCAACCTTATGCTGTCGTCAAGACATGCCACATTGCTGTACTTGCCTAAATCAAAATCATAGGGTTGTTCTACGGTAATGCGGAAAGGTCCGCCCACTACAGTAATCTCAACATCATCCGCAGCCGAACAGCCTACAGAGTCGGTAACGGTAAGCGTAACCACCGTACTGCTGTAAAGACGGTCGGAAGATACGGTAAGCCTGTCGTTATCGTAACCTATACCCTTACCGGTCCACAAATAGGTGTATGGTTCTATACCGTCGGTAACACCGGCATCCTTACCGATAACCGTTTTTTCTCCGTATGCCACGTTGTCTATATCCACACCCGCATAAACACGAGGCGTTTGATATACCTTAATTTGGATTGTATCGGAGGTTATGGCCGGATTGGTGCAGGCTTCTTTGGCGGTTGCCGTTACCACATAGGTGTAAATACCCGCTTCAAGACTGTCTATATTCAAGGTGGGGGCATTGGCACTGTCAATAGCCACGCCGTCTTTATACCACTGTAAGCTTACCGGAATCTTCGGATCGCTCAGAATAGCCTTAAGTTCGTGTTCCTCGCCGGAGCAATACAGGTCAAAATCCTTATCTATCGTAACATAGTTGGGCTCGCTCGACTTGGTGGTTACCACATAGATATATTGCATATGGCAGCCATCTTCAAAGCCTACCCAAACCGGAACGTTTACCTTAGTGCCGTTGGAGCCACCGGCAACCACCTGATAACTGTTTTCGGTAGACTTATCGGGCCATTCGTATTCTATACCGTCGGCAACGGTAAGGGTAACCGTATCGCCAAGACAAGCGGTAACATACTCATAAACAGGTTCTGCCGAATAATAAACCGTTACCTTTTGGCTCAGTTCGCAGGTATAACCGTCTACCGTCAAAACAGCTTCCAATACATATACATTCGGAACATCGGGAACCCTTACGCTTATGCTGTCGGCAGTCGAAATCAACTCTCCGGCAGGATTATACCACTTGTAGCTTACCCCTTCGGTCTGTTTAGCCTTTATAGTAACCAAACCGCCCTTACAGCCATAAACATTAGCAGGAACATCCGTTACGATAGCCGGCAAAATCTTAACCTTTACGCGGGCAGGCTTACTGTTGCAATTGCCCACGCCTTCTACGGCGCTAAACTGATATTCGCCTTCTTTCAATCCGCCGATGTTATACGGATTACCCCTATAAACAATATTCTGCAAAGTCAGGTCGTCATACCATGTAATGGAGCCGTTCCTATCGGGTTTAACTTCCAAAGGCTTGCGAGCCGCACCGGAACAATATACCGTATCGCTGCTCAACATAGGCGGCGCATCGGGCGTATTGTAGGCATACAAATCAACGGTATCGTAAGCGTAGCAGCCGGCTATGGTGCGGATTGCTATCGGATAGGTAGCGTTAGGCAGATCAAAGAAATCGGGATCCTCACCAAATTCCTGAGGTTCGAATATCGAATATTCCAGCGTGGTATCACCTTGAGCGTGGATACTGATGATACCGTCGGAACGGTCGCAGGAAGAGGGCACAACGGCATCGATACGTTCAATAACGGGAACCTGACCCAAGAAAATTTCCGCCTTGACTGTACCGCTCTGGCAATTTCCAAACTGTTGGTAGATATAATATGTATGTAAGCCCGGTTCGGTCGGGAAAGGCATTGTAAAGCCCGTGTGAACCAAATTGGTACATTTAATGTCGGAGTACCATCTGGCTTCGCCCGACCACAATGTCGAATCAATTCTGATAACGGTAGGCAGCGTGTCGGTTTCGCAATAGAAGCCAGTATCTACAACGATAGGATCTTCCGGAGCGTCGGGATCGCGCAGGCTGATGTTGCTTTGCTTGCTTTGACAGCCGTTGTTGTCTACCACCTTAACGGTGTATAAACCGGCACCGAGGTCGTTGTAACTATTGCTTTCGGTGGCTTCTCCGTCAAAGTAATAGGTATAGGGAGGATAACCCCGGCTGGCGTTTACCGCAATGCTACCGTCTGAAGTGGCGCAAGCTGTGGGGTTAGATGCATTATAGGAGAATGTAGGAGCTTCCTTAACACCCAAATTGATTATTTCCGACGGCATCGGATTAGGATCCACACATTGGGCAACAACCCCTTGCGGATAGAGGAAAGCCTGAATCCTATCGTTGGGATATACCTCTTTTACAGTATATACGCTGTCGCGGGTAGTGTATTTGCGGGTGCCGTAAGAACCTTGCAGTACTATTTCGTACTTCTGCAACTCGGTAATGTTGGTAGAAAGACGAATCGTAACGGGATCGTTTTCACAACTCGGCGTATCTACCAAAGCAATGTTGAAATAAACCGAATCGATAACGTGCAGCGTGATAGGACCGCTTGTAGAGTCGGGGTTACAACGTCCGGTAAGGTGCAGGCGGTACATATCGCCTTCTTCTTCAATACCCACATTGTTCACTACCAGCTGCGGCGTATTCAAATCGGAATACTTGTCGCTATCGGTGAGGGTCTTCCAAACGCCGTCTTCGTATTTCTGCCATTCGTAAACCAAGTCAAGCCCGGTAACCTGAACCGGCATACGGGCTTCGCCCGATTCGCAGGCATAAGCATCCGGATTTTGTGTAGTGGCGGTGGTAAGCGGATCGTTATTATAGCGAACCGTTATATTCTGACGCGATTCGCAAACATAGCCTTCATAAACCAAGATGGATTCCAATACATATACACTCGGGGTTTCGGGAACCTTAACCCTTATGCTTCTGTCGGTAGAAATCAGTTTTCCGGAGGGATCATACCACCTGTAACTTACACCCTCGTTGCTGTTGGCGGTCATAGTAACCGAATCTCCCCTACAGCCATAAACCGTTGAGGCAATACCCGTATTGACAGCAGCAAGAATCGTAACACTTACTTGGGCAGGCTTACTGCTGCAATTATCTATGGTTTCTACAGCATAGAATTGATAGGTGCCAGCTTTCAAACCGCTGATATTATACGGATTGCCCTTATAAACAACCGTCTGTAAAGCGGCATCGCCATACCATATAACCGTTCCGTTTCTATCCGGCTGAATTTGTAAAGGTTTGCGGGCGGCACCGGCACAATATACCGTATCGCCGGTCAACATACGCGGAGGATCGGGCGTATTGACCGCATACAAAGGTACGGTATCGTAGGCGTAGCAGCCGGCTATGGTGCGCACCGCTATCGGATAGGTACCGTTGGGCAAGTCAAAGAAATCGTGATCCTCGCCGAATTCCTGAGGTTCGAATATCGAATATTCGAGCGTGGTATCGCCGTGAGCGTAGATACTGAGAATACCGTCGGAGCGGTCGCAAAGCGTAGGAACTACCGAATCGATACGGTCTATAACGGGAACCTGACCCAAATATATCTCTGCCTTGACTGTACCGCTCCTACAATTGCCAAACTGCTGGTAGATATAATACGTATGCATACCGGGCTCAGTGGGGAAATCCATTGTATAGCCCGTGTGAATCAAGTCGGTACACTGCATATCCGAGTACCATCTGGCTTCGCCCGACCTTAGTTTGGGATCAATCGTGATAGTAGCGGGCAGGGTATCGGTTTCGCAATAGAATCCACCTTCCAAAACGAGGGGATCCGCCGGAGCATTGGGATCGCGCAGACTGATAGTGCTTTGCTTGCTTTGACAACCGTTGTTGTCTTTTACCTTAACGGTATAGGCTCCCGCACCAAGATTGTCGAAACGGTTGGTTTCGTAAGCAGTATCGTTAAAGTAATAGATATAAGGAGGATAACCCCGGCTGGCGTTTATAGTGATACTTCCATCGGTAAGGGCGCAAGCCGTAGGATTGGAGGCATTATAGGAGAAAGTAGGCGATTCCTTAACGCCCAGATCGATTATTTCCGACGGCAGAGGATTCGGGTTGACACACTGTGCCACAATTCCTTGCGGAGTGAGGAATGCCTGAACCCTATCGTTGGGATATACCTCTTTTATAGTATATATGCTGTCGCGGGTAGTAAAGGTGCGCGTGCCGTAAGAGCCTTGTACCACCAGCTCTATCTTCTGCAACTCGGTAATATTGGTGTAAAGACGTATCGTGGCGGGATCGTTTTCACAACGCGGCGTATCTACCAAGGCTATGTAGAAGTAAACCGAATCAATAACGTGCAGGGTTATAGGACTGCTTGTAGCGTCGGGACCACAAAGGCCGGAAACGTGCAGACGGTATTGGGTGCCGTCGTCTTCCATTCCTACATTATTAACTACCAAGCGCGACGTATTCATATCGGAATACTTGCCGCCGGTATTGGTAATGCTATTCCAAGCACCGCCTTCTAATTTCTGCCAATCGTAAACCAGATTAACTCCGGTAACACTAACCGGCAAGGTGGCATTGTCCGACTTGCAGGCATAAATATCCGCACTCTGCCTTGTGGCACCGGTAAGCGGATAAACGTTAACCTGTACATCGTAGTCTACATGGCAACCCTTGTTGGTAAAGAGCGCTACATTATATGTGGTGTTCTTACTCGGCTGAACTACAACCCTCTGACTTGTCTTAGTGGCATTCGAGCCGGTAAGGATTGCATCCTTAGGTGTCCAAGAGAGGCTGTCTATCTGCTTGCCCGATACCTTTAACTCAACGGAAGAACCCGGACAGACTGTAGTATCGTTGGTTAAAGAGGTAAGTTCGGGGAGCGGGAAGAGATGAATGGTTACCTCAGGCGTATTTACCACATCCTCGGCAGGACATTCATAACCAACCGTTACCTCACAATAAATGAGGCTGCCGTCGGCGGGAAGATCGTTATATTCTTCCGAACCATCAAAGCGAGAATCCAACTCACCGTTTACGTACCAACGGTACATACTTACTTCGCCGGCATACTCATCGTTCTGAACCCTCAGGTTGAAGGAGTCGGTTTCATTGATACAGAAATCTGTTTCACCCACTATAATGGGATGGCTCAACATACGTTTCTTAACGGTAACGCGAATTGTCTTGAACAAGGAATCCACACCGTCGGAAACCCTTACCTTATAATCGGTAACACCCACCGGACTTACCAAGCAGATATCGGTAGTATCGGCAGAAACAAAATCGGGATTGGCTGGCGTGGTATCCTGAGGAATTGCCGTCCAAGCAAAGTCGTAGAAACCGGAACCACCCCAAGCCGTTACCGACAGGCAAACCGAATCGCCTTCGCAAGTAACAATATCTTTCGAAACGCTTGCATCCATCTTGCCGCCCTTAAGGCTTACGATATGGCTATGCGATGCTGAACATCCATGTGCATTGGTTGCCGTAAACGTATAAGTTACAGGCGACTGAATAGGTATTGTGAGCGCATCGAGCGAATCGGTTCTTCCCTCTATCTTGTCTACCGGAGTCCAAGAATATACCATATCTTGGTTTTCTCCTTCTTTCATACCGGTACTGATAACCGAGCCATGCAAGGTATCGCGGGTATTGTACTGTACGATAACCGTACCGTCGGCGCCCGAATAAACCTGAGGATTCTTGTAGGCGGGCATTACAACCACTTCGGTAGGTTCAGGATTAATAGACGGACATCTATATCCGGTGGTGATAAGCGCCTGAATCAAGGTACTGTCTTTGCTCAATTCTTTGGGCAGCGTATAAGTCATACCCTTGCCCACCTGCTTGCTCACACCGTTAACCAACCAGTTTACGGAGTAGTTGTCTCCAAGTTTATTTTGTGTGGTGAGCGTAAAGGTTACCGGCGTGCCTTCGCAAATGGTATCTTCGTCAGGATAGCTGATGGAGCCATAAGCCGTTTGCAAGGGGTTGATATACAGATACGCTGTGCCATAATATTTGTCTGGCTCGTTGGAATAGAGCGTATCGCGGGATTTTTTCTTATCGGTAACACCGCTCACACGGCAACGGAACTTATAGCCATCCATACCCAAGTGGAGAGGCTCTACGGTAGTATCGCTACTCGGCAATCCTACATACAATATCGAAGTAAAGTTGCCGTTCATAGCCTCGGTGTAAGGATTGGGACGAGGCATATCCTTAATCGTAAGCCAGTTGCCATCACCCATATCTACCTGCCAATCGAAAGAGAGTTCCGCACCCGAAGCGCGAACTTCAAACTTAGCTTGCGTACTGTCGCAAACCGTAGTTGACTGTGCATGGTTCAATATACGCACATCGTTATAAACCTCTACCCAAACGGTATCTTCTACCGTACAATGCCAAGGCTCGGTAAGGGTAACCTTATAACGGGTGCTTACATTCGGGCGTGCCGTTACATCCTGACCGGTGCAAATGCTCAGCGAAGAACACGGAGTCCATACATATTCCGCTTCTTCGCTACCACCGTCGGCATGAATATCAACGCTTTCTCCCTCGTTGATTTCCAAAACATCGGGCAAATCAAGCTCCGGATCCTGTTTTACGATAAAGGTAAGCGTGTTCGACATCTTAGGACGGCAGTCCACGCAACTGATACTCGAAATAAGCATCAAACGTACGCTGTCGCCGTCTTGCAAGGAATCAACAGCCAAATAGTTCTGAGAACCGCTGAGTACGGTATCTTCGTTGACTAACCAGATAAAGGTAGGATTGTCTCCTTCGTTTACATAAGAAGAACTGAAACGTACCGGATAACCATGACAGATAGTAATGGTATCCAAGCTTTGATTTATATCGCTTGCGATAGTAACGTTAACCGTTTTTCTTTCGTCTACCGCTGCACGGATAGGCGCGGCAAGGTACGGACGGGCATCCACACATTCAAAAGAGGAATAAACCGCCACCGATATATTAAAGCCGTCGTCTACATCGGTCAATACAATTACCGAATCGCTAGAGGGTTCGCCAATCGGGTTGCCGTTAAGGCTCCATTGGAACAACACACTGTCGCCCCAACCGTAACCATGCACGGCAAATAACGCCGAATCGCCGTAACAGAGCCGTTCTGCTGGCATATTTGGAACCACACTGTCGATAATGGCATACACCTTGACGGGAGGAATGGCTTCAACAACCCCCATAGCCACAGGCAAGTCTTCTGCATCGGCACAACCGGGGTCGATGGTAACGGTATAGGTACCCGCCATCTTAGCCGTAAAGTTTGGTCTGTTTACACTGATACCTTCGCCACGCCAACCATCGGGACCTCTCCATATATACGAAGCCGAAGGCACGCTGTCGGTAGATAAGAACAAGGTATCTCCGGGACAAAGCGCCGAATCGATATACACCTTATATTTGGTAGTGTCGCAAGGCAGGCTGCGCTTGGCAAAACCATCGGACAGACCACCTGCATAAAGCGGGAAGAAAAGCCCCGCAGCCTGCTGATTTACATGACCGTCGGCTATACCACCCATATAGGGATATGGCTTGGGTAAATCCATTGCTATGGTAACGTGTCCGTCGGCTATACCGCCCACAAAAGGAGGACCGGGCAAAGTAGGCATAGCTCCTGTAACGTGTCCGTCGGCTATACCACCCACAAAAGGAGGACCGGGCAAAGCAGGCATGGCTCCTGTATGATGTCCGTCGCCGATACCGCCCACGTATTGAGGACCGGGACGGGTAAGCATAGCTCCTGTATGATGTCCGTCGCCAAAACCGCCCACATATTGAGGACCGGGCAAGATAGGCATGGAGGCTGTATGGTGTCCGTCGCCAAAACCGCCCAAATACACGGCACTGTAGATAATCGGTTGCGTTGCCGTACTGTGTCCATCGCCGATACCGCCTAAATAAGCGGCATCTGGAAAGAATGGTTGCGCTACCGAACTATGTCCATCGCCGATACCGCCCAAATACACGGAATTATAGATAATCGGCTGCGATGCTGAACTATGTCCGTCTCCGATACCGCCCAGATACACGGAATTATAGATAATCGGCTGCTGCGCATTAGAATGGGCATCGCCGATACCGCCAAAATATGCCGGTTTTTGGAGAATAAGCATCTGCGCATCGATATAACCGACACCGATACCACCCAAAAACGTACCCGCTGGTTTATTAATCCTATTAATCTCTGTAC
>JAFLTI010000010.1:51333-69450 GCA_022510485.1 Lentimicrobiaceae bacterium
CCGATACCACCCAAAAACGTACCCGCTGGTTTATTAATCCTATTAATCTCTGTACTATGAGCAGAACCTATACCTCCAAAAAACGGCCCTTCTTCTTCCTCTTCTTCGGGAAAATCGCCGGGAAGCGCATCTTCCGGAAATGCGGGATATTCCGGTGCCAAAGCTTCTAACAAAAGGTTATCCGATTCTTCCGTTTGCGGAGAAGACAGAACCTCCTCGCTATAGAAAACAGGAGGCTCCGTATATAGGTTGGGCAATAAGCCCGGTTCAGACAGCACAAACACGGCATTTTCCACGCTTTCTTCGGAGCGCAAGGAAGAAAGCCGAGCCACGGTGGCACTGCCTGCGGCAACGCCGGCAAAACAAAGACCGGCTATAAGCCATTTACGTATGTCCAACCTATCGGAAGTTTTCAAAACCCCTTGTTTTACAAATCAAACTTTGTTCCTGTCGGAGGATAACGGCATCCCCGGAAACCATTCCATGGGGTGCGCTCACCTTCGTTGGCATTATTGGTATAAGTAGCTGTTGCCCAAGTGCGGTTCGATACCTGAAATCCACGGAACCCACCTCCTGCAGCAGAGGGCCAGCAAACAATACCTTTCATCATATCTTCTACCTCGGCATCGCCGGTTTGCTCATTGAGCGCACCGTCTCCCTCGCGGGGTATAAAGGTACGCCCTTCGGCAGTGCTTACATTTACGCAACGCTCCCAAAGATTATCGCTCAGGTTC
Organism: Lentimicrobiaceae bacterium; assembly: GCA_022510485.1. Taxonomy (GTDB): domain Bacteria; phylum Bacteroidota; class Bacteroidia; order Bacteroidales; family P3; genus Pullibacteroides. The sequence continues at coordinate 52,068 of JAFLTI010000010.1, forward strand.
ATAATGCCGTAGTAACTGGCACCAGCCTCGTTGCGCAAGGTGCTGTCCCGGGCAAAAGCCCCTACCCGCATTACCCAAGGAGCCTTACCCGTTTCTAAGTAGCAAGCCGCCGGATTGGAACTTACTTCGGTAGCCAAACCTGCATCGGTAATGGCAAAATTATTGGCAGCCACCCCATATTGCTCGCCCCAAGCCATGCCCCGACGCAAAAACTGATGCCCTCGGCAAGCCTTTTCAAACTCCATTTCGGACATAGGGCGCAAACAAGCCCAGTCTAAATAGGCTAAGCCATCGTCCCACGAAAGGAAATTGCAGGCTATATTGCCTCCGTTGCTCTCCCTATCCCAACTTTCATCGTTGTTGGCACCCGATATACTGTGCCCGAATACGGCACCTTTTGCCGGATAATCGTTGGTTTCTGGCTCCGCCGGCGTTTTTATCCGCACATAGTTGCGGTATTGCAAAGGATTGGAATTATAGTTAGACGGCACCAAAGCCACCGTGCCTTTTGCCGCAAACGGATTGCAAGACGTTCTGTTACGCTGCTGTTCGGGATTGAGGGTATTGAGAAAATCGGCATATCCATGCTGGGAAATCTCATATTTCATCATATAAAACGCCTTCTTACCCTTGGGAAATGTATCGGGAACTGCCGTGCCGTTATAGGTCCAACCTGTTTCCTCGGTAACCTTACCCATAAGCGACTGCTGCCCGTTGGGCACATCGACCTTTATAATAAGGTTCTTGTCTTGCGCATAGAGCGCGTTGGGTGAAGTACCGTCTCCAATAAAAAATTCTTTTGCCGGCACATACACCATTTCTATAGCAAATACCGCCACCTGAATAAGATCTTGGTCGGTAAAATTGTAGTCTCGATAATTAAACTGAAGCTGTATATCTTCTATCAGAAGGCTGCCATTGCCCACCTCCTTGCGATAGATAAACACCCCCGAATACATGGTGGTGCCGAAATCGGTCTGCGAAGTGCCGAACTCGCTCCATATAGGAACATTTGCCTTACCTATATTGTGCGGTAAAGCCATATAGCAATTGTTGCCCGCTTTCTGTACCGGAGAGCCTTCGGGCTTGGTAAAACTTACGTGACGCCAAATCCTTTCGCTGGGGCTATAGGATTTTACAAAAACCCATGCCGCATCCCAGTTATAATGCACCCTATCTTTCCAAGAATGATCCCAAGAAAGGGTAAATTGTACAAAAGCGGTACCTTCTATGGTATCTTTCTTTTCTATAGATACCGAACTTATCTGTATGTTGTTGGCAGACGCCCTGAAGAACATTCCGGACAACAATATACCGAATATTATGTGGGCTATTTTATTCAATGCTTACCGTATTGATAAACAAATACGCTTAAAACAGCAAAACCGGCGGAGAGGAAAGAAATAATGTTTTTCCTCTCCAGCCGTTTTGAAACAGAATTTGCTTTTTATTTCTCAGCATCTTCGGTACGAACCAAGCGAATACCTCGAAGACAATCACCACTTAACGTATAGTTTCTCGCCGTACTCAAAATGCCATGTGTAGCTCTTACACGAGAGGAAACCATCCCTCCCCAAAACCAGTCATGATCTGTCAATACCCCTCCCATCCATAATTCAGGGGTATTGATTCTGTTACCCCAATTACCTCCAGGAGAAGCAGACCAATAATAGAACGTCATTCCCCTAGTCATATAATATTTTGAGTCGGTAGAAATATGCCAATCCTTGTTGGTAGCGTCTCCGTTTCCATCCAACTGACCGCAACCGTGGGAGCCTACAAAAGCTCGCCCCACCGTATTATAGGTCGAGATACACATTTCAGCCACATTGTCGCTCATATTCATTACCCCCCAGAAAGTGGCACCCGAAGCTGCCCGAGTAGAAGTTGAATCGGCAAAAATTCCCACCCGAAGGGGTGCTGGATAATAATAACCTGGAGAATTCCACCAACTCCACGACCCAGTCCATCCATGTGAAACTCCCGAATTATACGAATCTCCAACCGCCTCAGTTCCTTTGTTTACATCGCGTATATACCCGCCATAAGCATCATTGTCAGCACGATAAGAATAATACGATCCAGCTGTGTTATGGTAAGTGTATGCATAAAATACTTTGGTTACACTACCCCATGCATATTCATTATTTACCGGTTCCCGGGGTCCGCGGCAAGCCTTTTCGTATTCCAATTCGGTCATGGGGCGGAGTCCCGAAAATTCGGCATACGCCAACAAATCGTAAAACGAAACAAAGTTTACTGCCAAATCCTGACCGTCAATATTGCGTACCAAAGAATCCCCTCTATCATCGTATTTTACCTTATCCGTCTCATTAAATATCGTATTGTTGTTGGCATTCACTCCGAAAATTGCCACAGGGGCTGCCTGCTTGATACGGATATGATTCCGATATGGCGACAAGTCGCCACCCCATGCCCATGCATTAACAGCAAGATTTGCCAAAACGCCTTCAATACGCCCGTCCTGCTGCCCTTGGTTAAGGGTATTGAGAAATTCGCAGTAGGCTTCCTGCGTCATTTCATATTTCATAATATAAAAAGCCTGATAACCCTTTGGAAAATCAGCTGGTATTGTGCCTGCCACCATATAGTTATTGGCTGCCCAAAGCGTTGTTGCAGCTGTTGTATTCGCCACTTCAATTGCATCTTCGGAGGTTATCACCATCGGGGTTCCAAAAGTTGCCGCATTGGTAGTAAAAGATCCCACCTGCCAAGCCGCCGTTCCCTTACCACCTAAATAGTAGGGACCCTGGGGCACATACACCATTTCAATGGCAAATACCTTTACCACTAAGTCATCGTCATCTACAAAGCCTTGATCTCCATAGTTCCACTTAAAAGTTATACCAGGCACCACCACATGACCAGCTCCGATAGACTTACGGTGAAGGAAAAAGCCTACAATACATTTTACCGAGTCTTCGGTAGGATCCAATCGCCATTGTTTCCATGCATAGGAATAACCCGGCTCCAATACCATGTCCATATTTTTCACCTTGCCTTCGCGATCGGTTACCGAGTAAGTAACCCCCTTGTTTACCGCATCCGCCGCAACTTTACTACCGGGCACCGCGCCATCTTTCTCCAAATAAACATGGTTCCAAGATTCACCGTCCCAGCATTTTACAAAAATCCAAGCGGCATCGTGGTTCTCGGGCTTGGAGGTTTTCCAGCTGTTGTCCCACGCAAGATCGAACCGTATCAGAACCGTATGCTTAGTTGTGTCCTGTTCGGCAAGTTCCGGCTTGCCAATAATACGAATGTTGTTGGCATTTGCCAAGCTGGATAACAATCCTGCCAACACACAGAAAAAAGCGGTGCGAAATACGCGCCCCACAAGATTACTGCATTTCATAATCTCTTTATTTATAGTGTTTTTAATTATCAACAATCTGTTGAAAACATTTTTTACAAACAACTAAGGTACTCATTTTCCAACAATCAACCAAAAAAGTTAATAAGTTTTATTCCGTTTTTACCAACAGGGCATGGTTAATATGAACTTATTGCGTATTTTTTGCAGGAATTTTATATCTTTGTTCGTTGCAACACTTACTCTATGAAAAGCGTTTCTGTTCGGCATATACTATTATCTTTTGTATTACCGGCAATCCTATTGTTGGAGGTTTCCTGTAAGGGTGATACCTCAAAAGCCGCTGCCACCGCCACGGCTTTTCTGCAAGCCTATTATGTGGATTTAGATTTTGACAGAGCCAAATCCCTTTGCGCAGACAATTCTAAAGCTGCCGTAGCGGAGCAGGCGGAAACAATTGCCTTAAATCCATACGCCAAAGAAGAAACGCCGAATATCGTGTTCAAAACTGTTGAGATAAACCCCGATAATGCCAATATGGCAAACTGCCTATATACCTGCAACCGGGTGGAAAGGAAACTCCCTTTGCGCAAATACAACGGAAAGTGGTTGGTTGATTTGCAGGGCAGCACCGTTGAAACAGTGGGCAACAGCGATTTTATACAACTTTCGCAAGAGGGTGCCAATGGGTTTGCCTCGGCTGTGAGCGGTGAAATAAAGTATAAGAAACGCCGTTCAGCATCAACAAAAGCGTCTGACAAAAAATAAAATTACAAAACGTTATAAACACTGAATCCATGAAAACCTTAATTAAACTTCTGCTTGCCGGCTCTTTGTTTTTTGCCGGTTTAGGTTTTGCTTCCGCCCAATCTGCCGCCAGCAGCACCCGCGAGGTTGTTGCAACAACAACCGATACATCTACCTCTATTGTCGAAACAATGGATACATTTCTACCCGAGCAACTTCAGGAACGTGGGATACCCACCCCTCCTCACATTGAAAAATTATTTGCAGAAGGCAATGTTACCCAAGCATTAAATGAATTTGAAAAGTTTAAAGAAAAACAAAAAAAAGCCAACCCCTATGATTTGTTACATTGTGAAATGACTGTCTATCAGCAAGCTCTGATAATAGACCCTTCCAATAATGCTTATGCACAAAAAGTAACAGCATTACGGCAAGAACTCATTGAGCGATATCCAAATGTTTCAGATACCTATATTTTGCAGATAGACGACAACAAGACGCCCGAAGAGATCGTGGAATTAGCCAACAAAGCCCTTGATTTGGATCCAGAAAACGTTCATGCTTACGAACAAAGAGGGCGTGCATTGTTTAAGTTAAACCAAATTAAAGAAGCTTGCGCGGATTTTGAAAAAATGCCGATGTCTTGGAAAAATGTTATGCCTGAATATTGGGAATGTAGAAAATTGTAGGTTGCTGCCTACAAAACATTACAAGTTTCAACGTAAGCAAAAAAGGGAGCGGGGCGAAATCGCCCCGCTCCCTTTTTTGTTGTGGCAGACTTACCTTGATTCAAAGAATCGCCCAATAAGAAATCTTGCCCGAGTTAACCCAAGCATAAGACCTTAATTGAAAAATTGCCGCCGTTTTTTGTATGTTTGCAGTTAAATTATGTGCCGAAAAGTGTTGTTTACAACACCAAAATGGTGCAGAAAAATGTATTTTATTTATGCAACGGCTTGTTTATCAACAATTAATAGATTGGAAAAACAGTAACAACAGAAAACCGCTCATCTTGAATGGTGCCCGACAAGTGGGCAAAACGTGGCTGCTGCATGAACTGGCAGAAAAAGAGTATGAGAAGAAAGCGTATGTAAATTGCCGAAAAAACGATATAGCACGGCAAATCTTTACGCAAGACTTTGATGTGGAGCGTATCTTGAGATCGTTGCGGGCTATAACCGGCATTGATATTACGCCACACAATACGTTGGTGGTTCTTGATGAGGTTCAGGATATTCCGGAAGCCATCGAGACTCTAAAATACTTTTATGAAAATGCACCGGAATATCATGTGGCTGTTGCAGGCTCGCTGTTGGGTATCTCGTTGCATAAAGATGTATCCTATCCCGTAGGCAAGGTAAATGAAATCAATGTTTATCCGATGAGTTTTCAGGAATTTTTGCTTGCCAAAGGAGAAGATGAAATGTATAAACTGCTTATTGAGGGGGATTTTAATGTTATAAATCCGCTCCATAAAAAATATGTTGAGTTATTGCGCCAATACTACTATGTTGGCGGTATGCCCGAAGTGGTGGATAAATATATCCAAACCGGCGCATTACAGGAGGTTCGGCATATTCAGAATGATATATTGAGGGGTTATGACCGAGATTTTTCGAAGCATGCGCCTAAGGAGCAGGTGCCGCGAATCGGAATGGTATGGAGGTCGATTCCGTCTCAGCTTTTCAAAGAGAACAAGAAGTTTATTTACGGAGCTTTGCGCAAGGGGGCAAGGGCTTCGGATTTTGAAATTGCAATTGAATGGCTGGTTGACGCAGGATTGGTATATAAAGTGCCTCGATGTACCAAACCGGCTTTACCTTTAAGCATATACGAAGATTTGTCGGCTTTTAAGCTATACCATTTGGATATTGGTCTTTTGGGAGCAATGGTTGGGGTTGATCCGATACAGGTTTTAGTAGCAAGTACAGTATTTACTGAATACAAAGGGGGTATGACCGAGCAATTTGTACTTCAGCAGATGAAGAGTGCCGGAATATCCCCGATATATTATCACAAAACCGACAACTCGCGTCTGGAACTTGATTTTGTAATACAACAAAGCGGGCAGCTTCTTCCAATAGAAGTAAAAGCGGAAAGCAATGTACGGGCAAACTCCTTGATGCGGCTGCTTAGCGAGAATCCGAATATGCGCGCAGTCAGATACTCGATGCTGCCGTATAAAAATCAAGGACAGCTAACGAATATGCCTCTTTATTGTTGTTGATTTTATATTAATTTAATTGGTAGCACGAAGACCGGCTTCTAACCAAGTGTCCATATCTATGGGGTAGTCCCATTCGGAATTGTATTCATTGGCTCGTTTATGCCCAAGCCGCACAATTACGGTATTGAGGTCGGGAATTACCATAATGTATTGACCTAAAATGCCGCGAAAATATTTTACGGAATGTCCCCGGTAGTTCATAAGCCAAAATTGGTAGCCGTACATGGTGCAGGGGGCTTCTTTTCCATCGGGTAGAATGGCTTTGAGATAAGTGGCGGGGCTTGTGGCTTGGGCTACGTATGCCGAATCCACCACGCTGATGCGCCCTTGGGACGTGTTCCAATATCCATTTTGCAGAACCAACTGCCCTAAGCGGGCAAAGTCGCGGGCGTTGCTGTTAAAGCAGCAGTAAGCTTTTTCCATACCGTCTTTGCGGTCAAGGCTCCAAAGGGCATCTTCTTCTGCCTGTATGGGAGTCCATATCTTTTGGGAGGCATAGTCGGCAATGTTTTTGCCGGTGGCTTTCTTTAAGAGAAAGGCTAAAATCTGCGTAACGCCACTTTGGTAGTTAAAATATTCGCCGGGTTTGGTTATCAGCACTTCGCGTTTTGCCAAAGCCCATAAATCTTTGCCATAGTAGGCTTCGGTGGTGGTAGAAAAGAGGGATGTGGAGCTTTCATCCCACTTTACACCCGCGCTCATGGTAAGCAAATCTTTTATGGTAAGCGGTTTTCCGTTAAAGGAGCCCCATTCGGGCAAAAAGTCGGAAACAGGCTGGTCTACACTTTGAATGTAGCCGTCGGTAATGGCGCAGCCTACTAACAAAGAAACGATGCTCTTTGCCATAGAAAATGAGTTGCTGTGCGATTGGGGGCTATAGTTTTCCCAGTATTGTTCGGCTACGATTTGTCCGTCTTTGAGCACTAAAAAGGCTACCGTTCCGTAGCGAGCAAAGGTTTCTTCAAAACCGCTGTCGAGATGTTGCGTTTTAAGGTTGGGTGCAAAGGGCATGGGCTGCGGGTTGCCTGCCTTTACCACGCGGTTATCGAAAATGGGGTATTGGTCTATTTTGGGATAGGTGTGCCAAAGAGCCCTATGCACATAGTAATTTCCCGGAAACACTAATACTGCAATGCACGCGGCAAGCACCGCCAGCACAACAACCAGAATGATTTTCTTTACGGACATGGCTAACTAATTGTAAGGTTTACTTGTTTTACAGACAGAAGGTCATATAGGCGGGGATATAAGTAATCCCGTCTTCTACACGCAGGTTTTTGGGGTGGATTACATAACATCCGCCTATCCGTTTCTTAAAATGTTCTTTGAAAGTTTTTAGCGAAGTGGTGCTATAGCGGTCGGTTGATTTTACCTCCACCGGATAAATCTTATGCTTGAGTTTGCTGTTGTTGGAAAGTATAAAATCTATCTCCACATCATTTCGATGTTTTTGAGTGTTATAGTGTGTATAAAAGTACAGCTTGTGCCCGGAAGCCACCAGCATTTGGGCAATGACGTTTTCGTAAAACATACCTTCGTTGACGGATAGTTTTCCCAAAAGCAATTCTTTATACAATCCATTATCCGCTATTTCGTTGTCATCAAAGGTATGGCTTATCAAAAGCCCGGTATCGCCCATATAACACTTAACATAGGTTCTATCTTCGTTGAGTGAAAGCCCCACATTAGGGTCGGAACAATTAAAACATTCGTTGGCTATCATGGAATCGGACAGCCAAAAAAAGGTGTCGTGGTACTGGGGAAAAGTGGATTTTTTATCAATATGGCTCATTACCACTCTGCGTTCCGCCCTTGAAAGAAAAGCCGGTATCTGGTCGAAAATAGCCAACACTTTTTCTTTGTATGCCGAGCCTATCTTCATAATGTCGTTGCGATACAGTGCCAATATATCTCGCTTTTCGATGTCGGATGCTTCAAATTTGCGTCCATTTTCAATATATGCCGACACGCTTTGGGGCATTCCTCCCACTATTATGTATTGCCTCAAAAGCAGCATTGCCTTAGCATGCAGGCTCTGTTCCAAAGGCTTTTTATCTTCAAAACACTTGCGGATATAAACCAACAGCTGCGTTTCGCCCATTGCGATGCAAAACTCTTCAAAATCCATCGGATACATGGAAAGCCGACGTTCTTCAGACGGTAGCGTAATGTCTTTTACATTCTCTTTTATTGAAATCAAGGAGCCGGTTTCTATATAGTCGTACCGACCATCCGCCACCAAATATTTGATTACCTGCCTTGCCAAAGGAAATTGCTGTATTTCATCGAACACGATAATCGATTTGCGCCGATAGAGCTGCACATTATATTCCGATGAAAGAATCATAAAAAACGTATCGAGATCGTGGATATGTTGCGTAAATGCCCCCTTTACGGTAGCATTTGCCCTATTGAAGTCGATAAGGATATGGCTTTTATACTCCTTTTTTGCAAATTCTGCCACAAGGGTAGACTTGCCGATACGGCGAGCACCTTCTACCAAAAGAGCCTTGGATCCTTTGGTCGTTTCTTTCCATTGCAACAACTTGTTGTATACCTTGCGTTCAAAAACCATCTATCTTTAACTTTTGCAGGCACAAAGATAATAAATTTTGGATAATGCGCAGGTATGGAAAAGTGAAAAATCAGGATAATGCGCAGGTATGGAAAAGTGGAAAAACAGGATAGTGCGCAGGTATGGAAAAGTGAAAAATCAGGATAGTGCGCAGGTATGGAAAAGTGAAAAATCAGGATAATGCGCAGGTATAACCCCTCAAAAAACCATTTATAAGGAGAACCGTTCCAAGAGGACTACGCTTTCTACATGGTCGGTAAAGGGGAACATATCTACGGCACGATGGTTGAGAACCTTGTATTTGGACTCCAAACGCTGCAAATCGCGGGCTTGGGTGGCGGAGTTGCAACTAACATAAACCAAGCGGACAGGCTTGTTTCCGAACAATTGGTCATCTAAAAGGCAATCGGTTACATTTTCGTGCATTCCTTCTCGCGGAGGGTCGGTAATGATAACATCGGGAATACCGTGTTCTTTTACAAACGAGGGAGAAAAAACCTTTGCCATATCACCGGCAAAAAAAACGGTGTTGGATATGCCGTTTATCTGCGAATTGACCCTTGCGTCTCTTACGGCATCTTCTACATATTCTATACCGATTACCTTGTTTGCCATTCTTGCCACATAATTGGCTATGGTTCCCGTGCCGGTATATAAATCATAAACGGTTTGATGGGGCTGTATATCGGCAAAATCTGCCGCTAAGCGATATAAGCGTGCCGCCTGAAGCGTATTGGTCTGGTAAAAGGACTTGGGTCCTACGCGAAATTTCAAATCGGATTCTCCCTGTTGGTATGCCGGCATGGTCATGGTAAGCCAAGGTTCACCGCTAAAAAGCCTTATATCCAAATCTGCCATGCTGTCGTTTACCTTGGTATTGACCGCATACATAAGGCTTTTGATGCAGGAAAAACGCTGCATAAGGCGTTGCATCAAAGTTTGGAAAGCGGTGTTGGGTTCCTGCCCTATAATCAACACCACCATAAAATCTCCGCTCAGGGTGTTGCGGAGCATAATATTGCGCATATATCCGCTTTTGTTGCGGATATCGTAAAAATCTAAACCTAACTCCTGCGCCGTATGCTTTACAAAAAGACGTATCTCGTTGCTCGGTTCGGGTTGCAGATAGCAGTGTTGCAAGTCGAGCACCTTGTCGAACTTGCCCGCCAAATGAAATCCCAAGCCCTCGCGGTCGTGCAGCGTAAGCGTTTGACCTTGCGCCACCTCACTGTCGGTGAGCCAGCGTTTGGTTGAAAAGGTAAACTCCAGTTTGTTGCGGTATGACGGATTTTTTTCTACTCCCTCTACGCCTATAATCGGCATACCTTGCGGTAGCTGTATCTTGCCGATTCTTTCTAAGTGGTCGCGTACTTGGGTTTCTTTTTGCAGGAGTTGTTCTTGGTAACGCAGATGCTGCCACTTGCAGCCTCCGCAAAGCCCGAAATGGCTGCAAAAAGGCTGGCAACGCGCAGGACCGGCTTCTTTCAGTTCCACTACCCTGCCCTGCATATAACCCGATTTGGAGCGGGTTACCTCAACATCTGCCAAATCGCCCGGCGCCGTATAGTTTACAAAAAGCACCTTGCCGTCGATATGCGCCAAAGAATTGCCTTCGGCAGCGGCTTTTTCGATGCGCACGTTTTCTATAATCCGGTTGGGGCGGTCTTTGTGTTTACGTGCCATACCTTATTGTTCGCAAAAAGTCTTTATATGCTGGTTGAGGGTGTCTACAAACTTTTGCATTTGCGGCTTAAGCATGGCAGACATAACCATGTTGACGTTTACATCGGCTTCTACCACAGACGAAAAACCGGCATCTGCCGGAGTAAAGCGAAAAGTGAGGCTAAAAGGAAAAGTGGAACCTTCGTCTGAAGAAATCACCACCAAGTTCGGTTCTATCTTTTGGGTGATACGCATATTGATTTGCGCCATACCGCCCACGTTGAAAGAGCAAGTATCCTGTGTTGCCTTGAAATCTTGAACCTGTGGCGGCATCATATCTGCCAAAGCCGAAAAATTACTGATTTTGCGATATGCCGTTTCGGGTTCTGCGGCAATCTGCAAAGTATTGGAAGTTGCTTTCATTAAAGATGTTTTTGAGGGGTACCATTAATGGGCATCTGACCATGCCTCGGGGTTCTTGCGCCATTCCTGCAAGGATTTTAAGTCGGAAGCAGGCAGCAAATCGAGCTGCACGGCACATTCGATTAAGTCGTTGTAATTGGTTAGGGTGTAGAGCGGCACTTTGGCGTTTTCAAAATTCTTTTCGGCAACGCCCAAACCATAGGTAAACACCGCCACCATGCCCTTTACATCGCAACCGTGTTCGCGCAAGGCGTCTACGGCTTCAAGACTGCTTTTTCCGGTAGAAACCAAATCTTCTACCACCACTACCGATTTGCCCGGTTCGATTTCGCCTTCTATACGGTTTCCCATACCGTGTTTCTTGGCTTCGGAACGCACGTAGACAAAAGGAAGACCCAATTCCTGAGCCACCAACGCACCTTGCGGAATACCGCCTGTTGCCACGCCTGCCACAGCATCTACCGCACCTATCTCGTTTTCGATAATCTTTACAAATTCCTGACGGATAAAAGTGCGGATATGGGGATAGGAAAGGGTAATGCGATTGTCGCAATAAATGGGAGATTTACGCCCCGATGCCCAGATAAAAGGTTCGTTATTGTTTAATTTTACGGCTCTTATCTGTAAGAGGAACTTTGCCGTTTCTAAACTTGATTCGTGCTGTTGGGTTTGTTCCAAGTCTATCATAGTGTTTATTTTTAAGCCGGGTGGCAAAAGTAGCGATTTCGGCTCAAAGCCTCAAATATTATCCCAAATTTCATTAAATTTGCGAGTTTTGTGCGGAAAAATATAAACACTACATAGTTATGAGCAAGTTCATCAGCGTTCAGCAAGCCGTTGATATGATTAAAGACGGCGACACCATTATGGTGGGCGGTTTTCTTACGGTGGGCACTCCGTTGCGCATTATCGACGCTTTAGCCGAATCGGGCAAGAAAAACCTTACCCTTATAAGCAACGATACCGGATATATAGACCGTGGCGTGGGTAAACTTATTACCAACAAACAGATTGCCAAACTGTACGTATCGCATATCGGTACCAATCAGAACACTATGGACCAGATGAATGCGGGTGAACTCAAGGTGGAATTTTGTCCTCAGGGAAGCCTTGCCGAAAGAATACGCTGCGGAGGCGCGGGTCTTGGCGGTGTTTTGACCGCCACCGGATTGGGTACGGTTGTAGCCGAGGGCAAACAGGTAATCAATGTAGACGGCAAAGATTATCTGCTTGAAAAACCTTTGCGTGCCGACTTTGCCTTAATCGGTGCCAGCAAGGGCGACAGCGAAGGCAATTTGGTTTACCGGGGCACTTCGCAAAACTTTAACCCCATGATGGCTATGGCTGCCGATACGGTGATTGCCGAAATCAACGAAATGGTGGAACCCGGACAGATTGCTCCCGAAGCGGTGATTACGCCCTCCATTTTGGTGAAATATATCGTTAAATAAACAGCAAAATCCATTAATCATGACAACTTATAAATCCACGCTCCGCCTGCGTATGAGTGCAAAAGACGCGCACTATGGCGGAAACTTAGTTGACGGGGCGCATATGGTGCACCTGTTTGGCGATGTTGCCACCGAATTGCTGATTCAGATAGACGGAGATGAGGGTCTCTTTGCCGGTTACGAAAGCATTGAATTTTTGGCTCCTGTCTATGCCGGCGACTATATCGAAGCGGAAGGAACGATTGTGAAAGAGGGCAACACCAGCCGCAAAATGGAATTTGTGGCACGCAAGGTAATCGCTGCCCGCCCTGATATTTCGGCTTCGGCAGCCGATGTACTTGAAGAACCGATTATCGTTGCCAAAGCGGTCGGCACTTGTGTAACCCCAAAAGCGTGCAAGCGCAAATAATCCGGATTATGGAAAAGCTTATCATTACTGCCGCTATCTGCGGTGCGGAAGTAACCAAAGAACAGAATCCGGCGGTTCCCTACACGGTAGAGGAAATTGTGCGCGAAGCCAAGTCGGCTTACGATGCCGGAGCGGCTATAGTTCACGTGCACGTGAGGGAAGACGACGGAACGCCTACCCAAAGCAAGGCGCGTTTTAAGGAATGTATAGATGCCATCTACAAGGTTTGCCCCGATGTGATTTTGATTCCTTCTACGGGCGGCGCGGTTGGCATGACGGCGGAAGAACGCCTGCAACCCACCGAGCTTTTTCCTGAAATGGCGACCCTCGACTGCGGTACGTGCAACTTTGGCGACGATGTTTTTGAAAACACCATGCCTATGATGCGCGACTTTGGCAAACGCATGCTCGAAAACCATATCAAGCCCGAATACGAATGTTTTGAAATGGGACATTTGGATACCATACTCACTATGGCGAAGAAAGGCTTGGTTCCGGGAGAACCTATGCAGTTTAACTTTGTATTAGGCGTTCCCGGCTGTACGCCTGCCACAGTGCCCAACCTCTGCTGGCTGGTAAACGCCATTCCCGCCGGTTCTACATGGACTGCAACGGGTATAGGTCGCCACGCCTTTACGCTGGCGGCTCCGGCTATCGCTATGGGTGGAAACGTGCGCGTGGGCTTTGAAGACAACCTTTATTTGGAAAGGGGTGTCTTGGCTAAGAGCAACGGCGAATTGGTGGCTAAAGTAGTGCGTATCGCCAAGGAATTGGGGCGCGAAATTGCCAACCCTGCCGAAGCGCGCAAGATTCTTTCGTTACCTGCCAAAGGATAATGAACGAGCCGAAAGCCAACAACAGAAAACAGAAACATAAACTAAATTATTAAAAACCAAAACAAAATGAGCACACAACCCAAAGGCAGCAAATACGGTACACACCGTGTTATTTCACCCAAAGGCGTTCTTCCCCAGCCCGCCGATAAGATTGACAACAATATGGATGTTCTGTACGACAACGAAATCCTGATTGATGTACAGACCCTCAACATCGACTCCGCCAGCTTTACGCAGATTGAAGAACAGGCGGGCGGCGACAAGGCTAAGATTGCCGAAATCATGCTGGGCATTGTTGAAAAACAAGGTAAACACCGCAACCCCGTTACCGGTTCGGGCGGTATGTTGTTGGGTACCGTAGAAAAAATAGGCGACGCGCTCAAGGGCAAAATCGACTTGAAGGAAGGCGACAAAATCGCTACCCTCGTTTCTCTGTCGCTTACTCCGCTGCGTATCGACAAAATCAAGGATATACGTCCCGACATCGATCAAGTGGACATCGACGGCAAGGCTATCTTGTTTGAAAGCGGTATCTACGCCAAGATTCCCGCCGACCTGCCCGAAAACTTGGCTCTTTCGGCATTAGACGTTGCCGGCGCTCCGGCTCAGACGGCTAAATTGGTAAAGCCCGGCGATACCGTTCTGATTATCGGTGCCGGCGGTAAGAGCGGTATGCTCTGCTGCTACGAAGCCAAGAAACGTGCCGGCGTTACCGGTAAGGTTATTGGGCTTTGCCACAGCCCCAAGAGCACGGAACGTTTGAAAAAACTCGGCTTCTGCGACTATGTTTTTGCCGCCGACGCTACCCAGCCCGTTGCCATTTACGAAGAAATTGAAAAACTGACCAACGGTAAGCTCTGCGATGTGTGCATTAACAACGTAAACATCGAAAACACCGAAATGACCAGTATTCTCTGTACCAAAGACGATGGTATCGTGTACTTCTTCTCGATGGCTACTTCGTTTACCAAAGCCGCTTTGGGCGCCGAAGGCGTGGGCAAAGACGTTACCATGATTGTGGGTAACGGCTACACCAAGGGTCATGCGGAAATTACTTTGCAGGAGCTGCGCGAATGCAAGGAATTGCGCGACATCTTTACAGAGTTATATGCTTAATGCTCGAAAGGGGTTGGTTTCCCAACCCAACCCCTTCTCGCTATGACAGAACAAAACCGTTCAAAAGGTTGTAGATGCGAATATGAAAAGTAGAAGAAAAGAAATGTTCCCCAAGGTTACCGACGCTCAGTGGAACGACTGGCATTGGCAGGTTAAGAACCGTATCGAAACCCTTGAGGATCTTAAAAAATACGTAAAGCTTACCAAAGACGAGGAAGCGGGGGTTAAAAAAACGCTCAAGACGCTTCGTATGGCGATTACGCCTTACTACTTGAGCCTTATCGACCCCAAGGATCCCAACGATCCTGTACGTAAACAGGCTATCCCCACGGGGGCTGAAACGCATGTGTCGGCTGCCGATTTGCTCGACCCTCTGCACGAAGACGAGGATTCGCCCGCACCGGGTCTTACCCACCGTTATCCGGACAGGGTTCTGTTTTTGATTACCGACCAGTGTTCGATGTACTGCCGTCACTGTACCCGCCGCCGTTTTGCGGGTCAGAACGACTGCGAAAGCCCCAAAGAACGCATTGAAAAAGCCTTGGAATACATAGAACGCACGCCGCAGGTGCGCGATGTATTACTTTCGGGCGGGGATGCGCTTTTGGTATCGGACGCCAAGTTGGAGTACATCATCAAGCGGCTGCGTGCCATTAAGCATGTTGAAATTATCCGTATCGGAAGCCGCGTGCCGGTGGTTTGCCCGCAACGTATCACACCCGAATTGGTAAAGATGCTTTCTAAGTATCATCCTGTTTGGCTCAACACGCACTTTAACCATCCCAACGAAATTACCAAAGAGAGCGCGGAAGCCTGCGCCCGCCTTGCCAACGCCGGTATTCCTTTGGGCAACCAAAGTGTGTTGCTGCGCGGGGTAAACGATGCGGTGAGCATTATGAAGAAACTCGTATGCGAATTGGTTAAGATTCGCGTTAGACCGTACTACATTTATCAGTGCGACCTTTCGATGGGTCTGGAACATTTCCGCACGCCTGTAAGCAAGGGTATAGAAATTATCGAGGGCTTGCGCGGTCATGTGTCGGGTTATGCCGTTCCTACCTTTGTGGTAGACGCGCCCGGCGGTGGCGGCAAGATTCCCGTAATGCCGCAATATCTGATTTCTTTGGGCGGAGGAAAGGCTATTTTGCGCAACTTTGAGGGGGTTATAACCACCTATACCGAACCGGTGGACTACGACAACCGCATTTCTGCCGAAATAGACCGGAAAAACCTCAAGACCGAAGGGGTAAGCCAGCTGCTGAGCCTGCCCAATCAAAACATCTCGTTGGAACCGGCAGTATTGGAACGCCATGAACGCTCTAAGAAACGCCAAGCGGAGCTTAAGAAAGCCGCTGTGAAGACGGCTAAAAAGCCTGCCAAGAAAGCCAAGAAATAATAACGGTGTTTACTCATTTTAAGCCCCGGTAGTGTTGCTATCGGGGCTTTTTTTTGCTCTCAACTTTTCGTATATTTGCTATATAATTCTTTGATTTTATGCTGCAAGTTTTCAAGAAACCTCAGGTTTGGGTCTATCCTGTTCTGGCAGTGGGATTATGGGCGTTTTTTGCCTTTGCCATGCCTGATGTGCTGGAGTTTTGGGAAAAGAACCAATTGTTCCGATTTTCTTCGGATTATTGGCATTTCTTTGACCATGAGCCTTTCGGCACGCTGATTTACCTGCACACTTTTTTGATTCAGTTTAACTATTATACTTGGTTGGGGGCGATTGTGTATGCGTTGTTGTTTACGCTTACTGCCTTTTTGTTTAACCGCTGTTTTGACGTTGAGGGCAACAAGCCGCTGTTACCGGGATTGCTCTCTGTGGCTTTTTTATTGCCCACCGCCGCCAATTTCGGACTGTTGGTGCTGATGGTGGCTTTTTTTGGCGTTTTGGGGGCGCAACTGTGGATTTATTGGAAGAATCGAATCTTACGTTATTCGTGTCAACTTGTTGTTTTGGCGGCTTTGACGTATTTGGTGCGTGAGTATATGGTTTGGGTATTGCCGTTTTATATGTGCTTGGATTGGGGGCGTACCAGACGGCAGGGGCAAAAATTCAATTTTTTCTTTTTGTTGATACCCTTAGGCGGAACCGTGCTCGCATGGATTTTGGAAACTTGGTATTGCGCTCCTTATGATTTTATTGTTCCGAAGCATCTTTTTCAATTTTTCGGTTTCTTTTTCTCTCCAGAACAGAACTCTATTTACTCCTATTTCTCTCCTAATGGAATAGTATTCACGGGGATGTCTTTAATTGCCATAATTTCTTGTTTATTACATTTTTATCAAGAAAAAAAACAAAAATTCAAATGGATGACAATAGGTCTGCTTTTGATTGGTGGCAGTATATGGCTCACCAAAGTACAGGCTCAACCAATAATGGATTTTCAAAGAATAGACAGGCTTTGTCGCTCCTGGCTTTGGAACGATGCGCTGAAGAAAATAGATGAAGTATGGGAAAGAACTACAATAACCGATGCTGATATAGAGAATATCAATTCTGCCAAAGGCCTGCTTTGCGGACATACTCGCACAACCCTCTTGGCTACAAGAAAAGCCACAAGCACTTTATTTACCTATCCGAGCCCTCTTTTTCCTATACT
>JAFLTI010000011.1 GCA_022510485.1 Lentimicrobiaceae bacterium
TTGCCTGTCCTCGTTGTGGAAAACCCATGTCTATCAAATTGAGAAGGAAAGATGGGGGAAAATTCTTATCTTGCACCCCTCCTGAATATAGAGGGAATGGTTGTGGATATGCTATGAATTTGCCTTTGTTTTTATAAGATTGATTATGAATACGAAAGACCTTTTGGCTTTATCTTTGGTTAAAGGGATAGGATCGGCTTATATAAAGAGTAATCTGCACGAAATCAGAGAATCATGCTCGGCGGAAGCTTATGCCCATATTCATGATCGTTTCAAAACGGCAGAGCTTGGAGAGTTTATTGGGAAAGCAGAATCCATTCTTGCCGATTGTCAAGATGCCGGTATAGAGGTGTTAGATATACAAAAGCAGGAATATCCGCACCGCTTATTCGAAATCAACGATCCCCCGCCCATACTATATGTAAAGGGTAATAAAAGTTTGCTGGATAATGCCCTTTCTATTGTTGGAACAAGAAAGAGTTCTGCATTGGGTAATCAGATTGCTTCGCGGCTTGGGGAGCATTTTGGGCAGGATTTTTCGATTTGCAATGGATTGGTGAAAGGTATAGACGAACATGCCGTTTATAGCAATGGGAAGATATTGCCTAATGTGATAGGAGTAATATCTGGAGGTCTCTGCTATCGGGAAACATGCTCTCAAACTCATCAAAAAGTGATAGAGGATGTTCTATTCCATAATGGCTTGATTGTTAGTGAATGTCATCCAAAACAAAAAGAAGACCGCTTTTCGGGTATTCGTGCCAGTAGGATTCAGGCGGGATTATCAAAGGCATTGATACTGGTGCAGAGTTCTAAAGTTGGAGGTTCTAAGTACACGGTTTCGGCTTTTTCACGACTTAACAGAACTCTCGGTGTGGTATATTTTCCCGATTCGCCCGAATTTTTGGCAGAAGGGTTTGAGGCAAACCGTATGATAGTAGAGGGAAAATTGCAAGGTTTGGCGGCTTTTGTAGGGCTTAAAAAGTGCATAAACTTAAACGTTAAATCTATTGTTCCTATTCGTGGTAGGGGAGATTACGATACTTTGGTTCAACTTATACAAGAAGAATGAAGAAAAAGATTTTGTAGATTTGCGAAAGGTATTCCGTTTGGATATGAGGCTTTTTCGGAAACGTTTGGTTTTTATTCTTTTGTTTGCCTTAAGTGGCATGCTGGGAGTTTATGCCGGAGGGAAAAGGGCATTGCTGATAGGCATCTCAACCTATCCGACCGATAAATATGTGGATTTTGCGTGGTCTTCTATACATGGCGCAAACGATGTGGAACTCTTATCCAAAACCTTACATAATAAGGGCTTTAAAATAAAGAGACTGTTAAACGAAAGAGCTACGGCAAAGAATATCCGAAAATCTTTAAACGCTTTGTGTGAAGAAACTATGCCCGGAGATGTGGTCTATATTCATTTTTCGGGGCATGGACAGTCGTATGAAGATTTTTCGGGAGATGAACAAGACGGGTGGGATGAAGCCATTGTGCCTTATGATGCTAAGATAAAGTACGATAAGGAAATTTATGATGGATCCGCCCATATTTTAGATGATGAGCTGGAGCAATATCTATTGGCTATCAGAGCCAAAGCAGGCGAAGAGGGAATGGTTTATGTGGTGCTTGATGCCTGCCATATGGGAGGGGCGAGCAGGGGAGAGGATACAGAAGATGAAATATGTTTTGTAAGGGGCAGCGATATGGGATTTTCTCCCTCAGGGAAAGTTTATGCGCCTCCCATAGATAAAAGGGGAACCATGCCGCTTGAGGTTGTTTCGGGCTCTGCCGATATTTATGTGCTGGAGGCATGCCGGGCATACCAAACCAATGCCGAGATAAGGCAAGAGGGAGTTTATTATGGACCGTTGTCGTTTTATATAAACCAAGTTATCAAAGAAACGGACATTGCACGGACACAAAGTTGGATAGAAAAAGTTCGGGCTTTGATGGAAAGGGATAAACGCCTTATCCGCCAAAATATGGTGATTGAAAAAAGCAGATAATGGCAGCTATACGCAATCTTCAAAATGAGGCGCAGATCAGCCGTTTTGTTTTGGACGAATGGTCTAAAATATCGTTGTTTTTGCAGCGGCATTATGGTTTGTTGGAAGAAGATTGCCAAGATGTGTTTCAGGAGGCGTTTATTATTTTGTATGAAAAGATAAGAAAAGAAGATTTTGTATTGACATCTTCTTTGTCTACTTACTTTATGGGCATTTGCAAGAATAAGGCAAAAGAATTAAAACGCACAAAGAAGAAGTTGGTTTTGGTGGAAGACGAATTGGATTTTTCGCTCTTGGAGGGCAATATCAGCCAAGACAAGGTGGAGGCTCTGATTGCTTTGGAAGAAGATACGCTTGCCGAGATACAGAAAGAAGAATTGGTGGAATCTATCGTTCAGGAAATGCCATCTCCCTGCAAGGAATTGTTGTGGGGATTTTATCGCGATAATCTGAGCCTCAAAGCCCTTGCGGACTTATTGAACTATAGCAGCGAGGGTTCTGTTAAGGTAACCAAACATCGTTGCTGCGAAAAACTGCGTATCCGATACAAGGAATTATCCAAAAGGCTTTTCTAAACTCAAGAACCATGAAAGATAGAAACGATATAAAGGCGGACACTCACTTTGAGGACAGGGTTTCTGATTTTCTTCGAGGTAAATTGAGTGAGGAGCAAGAAAAGGTTTTGGTGGAAGAACTTAAGGCTAATTCTGAATTGGCGGCGCGTGCCGCTTTGATGGCACGCTTGGCACGGCAGATGGATAAGTTGGGAAAGGAACAGGATGCTGCACTGACCGATGCGCTTAAAGGTATGGATAAAAAGGATGTAGAGCGTATATTGGCAGAAACATTGCCTCGCCGTTCCCATTTTCGTTGGGTATGGTTGGCAGTGCCTGTCGCAGCGGCTTTGCTTGTATTTTCTTTGGTGGGATACCACCCAAGGCGTATTTCGTCTTTGGGCAAGGAATATGTGTTCTATTTTCCTCAGCAGGAATTTTATAGGGGAGAGCAAGATACGCTCAGTCTCCGCTTGAATGGATATTATGGGGCGATTGCCGATAGGGAGAACTTAGCCGAAACAATCCGGATGCTTTCTGATATGTGGGATAATGCACGTAAAGAAAACTATAACGTTTATACCGACCATATGCCGGAAATAGGCTGGTTGCTTGCCAATGCGTATTTGCGGGGAAATCAAAAAGCGGAGGCTTTGCAGGTTTTGGAACAACTTGCCGATGAATATCCCGACAATACGGCATTGGGGAAGAAAGTGCGGGAACTGCAGGCAAAACTGCACAGATGATTTTAATGTAATAGAATTATTGATAGAAAGGAGAAATATGGCAAACCATAAAGGAATAGGTGCCTGTAGGCGATTATTGGTGTTTTTACTTTTTGTACTTGGGGGATTGGGCTATGGCTTTACGCAAGATGTATTAGAAACGCTAAAAAAAGCCTCTCGCTTATACGAAAAGGCTAATTATGCGGAGGCTGCCATACTTTTGAATGACATTGCCGATGACTGTATGAATGCCCAAGATTCGATACGGTTGCTATTCTTTTACATTAACGGCTATGTTCAATTTGAGTTGGGTAATTATGAAAAAAGCATCGACTATACTCTGAAAGAGATAGAACTTCGGCAAAAATATCAGATGAGGGAGGAGGAGTATATCTTCGTATTTGAAAGATTAGGAAATGCTTTTGAAAAGATAGGGGATAATGAAAATGCCGAAAAATATTATAGAAGAGGTTTATTAAAAACCATTACATTACTTTCGGATACAAACGAACTGCAAATAGTAAATGGAACAAGCTTGCGTGAGTATCGTTCTTTGATGTATCAAAAACTGGGAACTTTATATTCTGCAATGGGTGATACAACTATGGCAAAGATGTTTTATCGTCAAAGAACCGCTGACTTGTTTGGCAAAAAAGCACAAGAATGCTTAGCCTTGTTCAGTGATGGACTTCGTAAGACAATTTCCATGAGAGAAGCAGGACGATACGAAGAGTCTATGGCTGTATTTGATGAGATGGCATTTTGGATGAGACAAATAGATACAATAAACGAAGAATATATTCTTGTATTAAAAAGCAAAGGTATAGAACTTCAAATTCTGAAGCAATTTGATGAGGCAGCGTTGGTTTATAAAAAGATTATTGATATTTCGAGAAAGTTTCCTTATGCAATAGAGAATGTGGTTGGTTCCTATTGGGGAAATATTATCTGTGAAGCGTCTCTTGGAAATTTTGAAAGGGCTGAAAAAATGATTTCGCAAGCAATATCGTATGCCAAACACATTCCGGGAGGTATCGAAATGATCTTAAATGCGATATACTATACAGGGAATATGGCATATGGAGGCGAGCGTTATGCCGAAGCGATTTCGTATTATGAAAGGTATTTGTCGTATGAGCAGGAGGTTGGATTAAATTATGCTATTGCTATAAATAGCTTAAGTGTTTGTTATCTTATGCAGGGGTTTCCATCGAAAGCCAAAACATGTCTGATGAATATTTTACAATATGAAGTACTTTTATTTGACATGGAAAATAAAGGGGTTCTTGCTCAAATTTATCATAATTTGGGTAGGGCATGTATGTTGCTCGGGGAGTATATTGAAGCAATTGACTTTTTGCAACAAAGCATTGCTATACAGAAAGAAAAATTTGGCGAGCCTTCAGTAAAAACCATTGAATATTTAAGAGAATGTCAAGAATATATACGTTAATTTGGGCTGTTGTTATCAGTTCTTTTACCGGCATATATGCCGATAATGTGTACGATAAAGAAAAAGTGCTTTCTTGGGATACTTGTCTACAATTATTTCAAGAAGGTTATAGAGCGGAGATTGTCCCTTCTCTTGAAATATTAAAAGAAAGGGCGGAAAAAAATATCGTTTTTGATGAAGAACAATTTGCAAGTATAGTGGAAGTGTTAGGGACTTGTTATAATTCGTTATATCAATTAGATGCTTCACGAGATTTGTTTAGAAATGCCAAACGTATATTTAGGGAGAAGCGGTCACATTCTATGTATGAGAGAATGTGTTTGATAGGTCTTATGGCAATAGAGATGGAACTTTCAAATTTTGAACAAGTACTTGCATATGGATACGAAGCGTTGAGGATGTGCTCCGAAATGGGAGATAATGGAGAACAATATATGTTTCTTTTATCTCTTATTTCATCTGGTTGGTTGACTGAGATAAATTATTCTATTTGGCAACCACAATATAAATTGCTTGCTAAGTTGTATATAGATGAAGCTCTATCGGTGTATGCAGATTTGGGTGGTATTGGTGAAGATGGAGTCTATCCCAATATACTTTCTCGTAAGGCTAAGGTGGAGGAAGACTTGGGAAATTTTGAAGAGGCGGAAAGATGTTATAAGCAGGCATTAGTGGCATGTAAAGAGGATTATGTTACATACAACATAATACTTAATAATTTGGGTGTTCTGAGTCTCAAGCAGAATAAGTGGAAGGAAAGTTTGGATTTCTTTGATAAAATGAATTTAGATGAAGATAAAACAATTCAGCGTGGGCGTATAGGAAATGTTTTGTTTGCAAATTACTTTTTAGCAGATATCAATGCCATAAAATATTATTTAGGGCAATTAAATAGTCAGGAACGGCTCAATGTTGTAGATTTGCTTGGACGAATGGCTGGAAAACAAAGTGAAAGCTATTATGATACACGTGCCTCAGAGATATTGTTTATAAACAATATGTGCGCATGGCGGTTTAATGAAAAAGAAATCAATACGCAGGCGTATGATATGAATCTTTCTATGCGTATAATGGGAAATACGCTTAATGCAATGGTACGGAAAGATGTATTGGGTACAGAAAATAAAAATGCCAAAGCTTTATTTACGCAGATAGATAGTCTGCGTAGCGTGTTAACATATAAGAAAATATTGCCTGAAGAACGACGGGCGATAGAGGAAAGTTTGGTGCAAAAAGAAGAATCTTTATTGGCTTACTTTCCGGATATAGCAGAAAAAGTATTATCCGAGATTCCGCATTTTGAAACTGTAAAAGAGCGATTGCAAAAGGATGAGGTGTCTTTGTTCTTTTGTGAGGAAACTTCTATGGATTCATTATCATTTGATCAAGAATTTCCCTCAAGATATATCGCATATGTGGTAAATAGCGATAATGATTATCCTATAGTGGTGGATTTATGTGATACTGAAGATGTAAATAAATATGTAGAGGATGTGGATTTCGGGGCGGAGGAAATAAGCGCGCTCTATGCTTCAGAAAACGCACAGGATCTTTATAATGCCATTTGGAAAAAACTGGAGCCTTATGTGGAGGGCAAAACAAGGGTATATTATTCTACCACCGGATTTCTATCCACTATCAATTTTGAGGCACTGATAAACGAGAACAACCAGCGTTTGCGCGATGTGTATGACCTTTGGTATGTATCTTCTCCGGCAATGATTGGCAGTATGCCGTCGTATCTGAATCCATCGGAGTTTAATACGGCTGCCCTTTGGGGCGGTATCAGCTACGATATGTCGGTTCGGGATATGCGCGTTGCGGCGGCTCAAAGCGATTATTTTAGCGGTACGGATATTTCCGAAGACTTGGCATTGCGGGGCGAAACCGAAAGAGGTTCTTGGGGCGCATTGCCCGGAACGCTTAAAGAGGTAAATTATCTTAAAGGCTTGTTCCAGTCGTCGGGTATCAGACCGAGATGCTATACCGGCACTAAAGCCACCGAGGAATCCGTAAAACAATGGAACGGCAATTCGCCTTCTATTTTGCATTTTGCAACCCATGGCTTTTTGATAAGTACACCGATTCAATACAAAGAGAATACGTTTGCAACGGCTTTAACGGCATATTCGGAAAAAAACCGCTATATGTTGTGGTCGGGTTTGTTGTTGGCAGGTTCAAATAACCGGTGGTTGGGTAAAACGCTGCCCGAAAATGTGGAAGACGGAATCCTTACAGCAGACGAAATCTCCCGCTTGGATTTGTCCAACACCAAATTGGCAGTGCTTTCCGCTTGTGAAACGGCACTGGGACATATCGACCCGGTAGAAGGGGTGTGGGGGCTTCAACGAGCCTTTAAGCAGGCAGGGGTGCAAACGATAGTGATGAGTTTGTGGAAGATTCCCGACCAGCCGACCCAATTATTGATGCAGTCTTTTTATTCGCGCCTGTTAGCGGGTATGGAAATAAGGCATGCTTTGCGGGAGGCTCAGAACGAACTGATTCAGAACGGATACAAAGACCCTTACTATTGGGCTTCTTTTGTGGTTTTGGATTAGATTTAAGGGGAAATATAGCATGCCTTGTTAACCTTTAGATAAAAATATCATAAAGACTAAAAGGCGAAGAGTTTTGTTAACTTTGCAAAAGTTTAACTATATAGAAAAGTATATGAAAAAGATTTTTTTGCTTACAGCGATGTGCTGCATTTCTTTGGGCTTGTTGGCGCAAGAGGAAAAACCCGAAATTGACAAACCCGCATCTCCGGAATTGTCGGCATTACAAACAGCCTCCAGCTTGGCAAAATATGGCTATACCATGCAGTCGCCAACGGCACTTATCGAGGCAGCCCGGATATTTGGCACAACCCCGGTGCAGGCTGGCAATTTTGAAATAGTAGAGGCAAGTTATGATAGTGCCGTTATAACGGAAAAAGAAAATACAATCAGTTTTGAGCCGAAACAGTTGCTTGCCGAGGCTAAGAAATATGCAGGTAAAGACAAGATATTGCTTGCCTTGATAGGTAAAGTGGAAAACGAAATAGCCCAAGGTGGAGCTATGACAAGAGGCGCGGTAGGTGGTCCCAGATATCACAAAGATAGGGTTTTGGGAAAAGATAGGGACTGCTATAAAGTTAAATTTTGGGCAAAAGAAATGGCGGAAGTCTGCGTTTCCGGGGATGGAGATACAGACCTTGATTTATATGTTTATGACAGCAACAATAATTTAATAGGGAGCGATACGGATTATTCAGACGAATGTGTTGTCCGCTGGGTTCCTAAATGGACAGGAGAGTTCATAATCAAGATTGTGAATAGGGGTGCTCTTTATAATAACTATACCATCTGGACAAATTAATCAAGCTTGATAACGCCATAATGCCATGAAAAGATTCCTATTTGTAGTTGCCTTATTGCTGACAGCTTTAGTTTATGCGTTTGCCCAAAATTCTCAATGGTCTTCGCAGAAGGGATACAGGACTCAGGAACAAGATCGTGCGCGGGCTTCGTCTGGAACAGGCTTTGCCATTGGTTTAAAACATATTGCAACCAATTTCCATGTTGTGGACGGTGCTGAAACCCTGTTGGTTTATTTTCCGGAGACAAAACAGAAACATAAAGCCCGGGTGGTTAAGGTGGATGAAGAACATGATCTTGCCGTAGTGGAGATTACAGACGGAAACTTTCGGGGATTTACCAATATCAAGTATGGGTTTAAGCGGACAGTGGAAAATGTAGGTGTTGGCGTTTTTGTTTTGGGTTATCCTTTGGTTCAGTTTATGGGAACCGAGGTTAAACTCACAACCGGTGTTATCAGTTCAAAAACTGGATTCTATGGAAATGAGTCCATGTATCAAATATCTGCTCCGGTACAGCCGGGTAATAGCGGCGGTCCTCTTTTTAATGATAAGGGGGAAGTTATCGGTGTGGTGTCTGCCAAGTATCCGGCAGCGGAAAATGTTAGCTATGCTATAAAATTCAGTTATTTATATTCATTGGCATCACAGATAGAGGGGGTAAACCTTGCCGCTGCCAGCCAAATATCAGATTTATCTTTAAGCGAGAAATGTGAAGCGATTATCCCTAATACGGTTATGTTGTTGGTAAATATGGAAGATATAGAATTGGCTGATTCAAGAACAGGCACCCGGGATAATTTTTCTGCCAGTGCAGGTAATACGGCAAATAATAACCCGAAACGCATTAATCGCCCTCGAATAGAAAGGGCTGTAAGCCAAAGCATTATAATAGAGGGCATAGAGAGAGGTGATAGCTATTTGGCTATACACTGTGCCTATACGAATACAAGGTATAATGTTGGTGGTTGGTATAATATCAGCAAAGAGGCATATATCAGAGATACCAAAACCGGAAAAAGGTATCCGCTGATAGACACGGAAAATTGTGCTGTCGCGCCCCGAAAAACATCGATAGGCTATGGTGATACTGAGACTTTTGTTTTGTATTTCAGCCCCATTCCGAGCACTACGAATAAGATAGATATGATAGAATCGGAAGATAGTTCGTGGCGGCTCTACGGGATTAGCCTGTAGAGGGGAGTATAGGATTTTATGAGGTGCACATACCTCTCATTTTTACACCACCCGCTTGCTCCATAGGGTCATGCTTATGCCGCGCAGGGCGAGGAAGCCGGTCATGGCTAACCACATGGCGTGGTTCTGCAGCAGGGGGCAGAAGCTGTAAAATAGGGCAAAGAAGCCGAGCACGGAGAGTGCCATAGTAAGCAACATCGCTTTGGAAGCCAAAGAACCGGCATAGACTCCGTCCCATAGGAAAGCGGGAAATCCGAGAATCGTTACGAGCGGAATCCAAAAGAAATATTGACGGCTGATGCCCAAAATCAGCGTATCGTCGGTAAAGAGCCGCATAATGGCGTTAAACCCTAAGCTGTAGCAGAGCGTAAACGCCAGCCCTATCCCCAATCCCCACAGAAAGACGTAACGCACCGTCTTGCGCTTTTCCTGCCGCTCTCCGCTGCCGGTAAACTTGCCGCAGAGAGCCTCCGCCGCGTGGGCGAATCCGTCCATCGCATAAGAATAGAAGATAAAGAACTGGTAGAGCAAGGTGTTCAGTACCAAAATTTCGCTGCCAAAGCGGGTGGAACGTGCCGTAAAGAAAGCGAACACCACGATAAGCAGCAAGGTTCGCAGAAAAATATCCGAATTTACGTTCAAAAAGCGTTTCAAGGCTTTGGGTTCGGCTATCGCCCGCCACTTAAAGCGATGAGGCATGGAGGTGAGTTTCTTGAACGAAAAACCGATGTAGAGCAGCAAACCCGTGTATTGAGCCAATACCGTGCCTATCGCCACGCCGTCGCTCCCGTAGTGGTACACGAAAATAAAGAGGTAATTGAACGCTACGTTGGCAAGGTTTATAAGAATGGCTATCCACATGGGTGTTTTGGAATCCTGCATTCCGATAAACCAGCCGGCAAAGGCAAAGGCGGCAATCGAAGCGGGAGCCGCCCAGATGCGTATGCGCACATAGCGGGCAGTGGCTTCCGCCAAGGCAGGTTCGGGGGCGGCGGCAGAAAGCGCGATACGGATAATGGGCGATTGCAGCACCCAAAGCAGCAGCCCTCCGCAAAGGGCTATGAACAGCCCCCGGAACAGGGTCAATACGCTCTCGTCCATACGCCCGGCGCCGTATGCCTGCGCGGTGAATCCGCAGGTTCCCATCCGCAGGAATCCCAACGCCCAATACAGAAAGTTAAAGATCATAGAACCTAACGAAATAGCCCCCATAGCGGTAAGGCTGTTCATTCTGCCCATCATGGCAAGGTCTACCGCCCCCAGCAAAGGCACGGTAACATTGCTGATAAGGTTTGGAACGGCAAGATGCAAAATCTGTGCGTTCAAAGACGGTTGGCTGTCGCAGGTTCCGTTTCGCAAAATATGGATTATTGTCGGGTTTTCAAAAAGTCGGTTACGTTCTTTTCGATACGTTCCGAAAGATGCGCGGTGTCGGCTTTTTCAAACTTCAGACCCGTGATGTGTTCGTACAGCTCAATATATCGGTCTGAAACCTGTTGCACAAAATCATCCGTCATTTCGGGAACCTGCTGTCCCGCCTGTCCTTGAAATCCGTTGGCGATAAGCCATTCGCGCACGAACTCTTTGGAAAGCTGGCGTTGGGGTTCTCCTTTTGCCTGACGTTCTTCGTAGCCGTCTGCATAGAAATAGCGCGAGGAGTCGGGCGTGTGTATCTCGTCAATCAGGATAATCTTGCCCTCGCATTTGCCGAACTCGTATTTGGTATCCACCAAAATCAAGCCTTTTTCACGCGCCATCTGCTGTCCTCGGGCAAAGAGGGCGAGCGTGTATCTTTCTAACTGTTCGTAGTCTTCGCGGCTCACTAAGCCGAGCGACAGGATTCGTTCCTTAGAAATGTCTTCATCATGCCCCACGTCGGCTTTGGTGGTGGGTGTAATGATGGGGCGGGGCAGCGGGTCGCTCTCTTTGAGGCCGTCGGGCAGTTTTTCGCCGCAAAGCTCGCGTTTGCCAGCCTTGTATTCACGCCATGCGTGTCCCGAAAGATAGCCTCTCACCACCATTTCTACCTTAAAGGGTTCGCAGAACTTACCCACCGTAACCATAGGGTCGGGCGAGGCGATTTTCCAATTGGGCAGAATGTCGGCAGTGGCATCCAAAAAGTAAGAAGCGATTTGGTTCAACACCTGACCCTTGAAAGGAATCCCCTTGGGCAGCACCACGTCGAACGCCGAAATGCGGTCGGAAACGACCATAGCCAAATATTGGTCGTCGATATTGTAAACATCGCGGACTTTACCCGTGTAGAGGCTCTTTTGTCCGGGAAACTGAAAGTGGGTTTTTACCAGTGCTTGATACATGTTTATCTATGTTTTTTAATTTTCCATAAAGCCGTTTTCCTTCAGAAATGCCAGCAGCTTCTGCGAAAAGCTTACATTGTCTTTCTTAGGATAGCGTTTTTGGGTAAAGATCTGCGCCAGATTGGGCAGATTGTTTTCCTGCAACAGGCGGCGGGTCTGTTCCGAATGATCCCTTTCGTTAAACAGTTGCCGTATATCTTGGTCTGATTCCTTGCGGTATTTTTCGTAGTGAACTATGGCTTGAAGAGGCAAGCGGTCGGAGCGTTCCGGCTGTTCGTCAGGATAGCCGAGCGTAATGGTGGTAATGGGCACCACGCCTTGCGGCATATCCAATACCTGTGCGATTTCTTTTGCCATATAAAGCGTTGTTCCAAGGTAACAAAGCCCCAATCCGTAAGATTCGGCGGCAATCGAAAGGTTTTGCGCAAAGAGCATAGAATCTACGCAGCCGCATACGAACCAAAGAAAATTGTCGTACGACTTTTCCGCTCCGTTGAGGGCGCACCAATGATGAAAGCGCGCTACGTCGGCGGCAATGGTAAGCACTACGGGAGCCTGCTTGATCATAGGCTGGTTAAAGTGCAGGGGCGAAAGCTTTTCTTTCATCTCCGCGCTGCGGGTAACCACCACGCTATACACCTGCATATTTCCGGTATTGGATGCCCTTGTGCCGGCTTCCAGTACCTTGTCGAGTATGGATTGCTCAATATCCCGGTCTTGGTATTTGCGTATGCTCCGGTGATTGAATATAAGTTCTATGCTGTCTTGCGGATTCATGCTACATTAAGTTGTTCAGGTTTTCGTTTTCGGAAGGAAAGCTCTGTCGCGGTGCCTCTTCTTCCTCTTCATTGGAATCGGCGGGGCGTCTGTCGCCTTGGCATTTGAGGTCTACATTCACGCCGTCCGGTTTTTCAAAATCGTCTTGCGGAAACTCCAGCTCGGCATCTTCGTAAACTTTCTGCATATAAATAGCCCATACCGGCAGGGCGGCGTTGGCTCCTTGCCCCAAGCGCATGCTGTTAAAGTGAATGGAACGTAATTCTCCGCCTACCCATACGCCGGTGGTCAAGGTGGGCGTGATGCCCATAAACCATGCGTCGGAATGGTTCTGCGTGGTGCCGGTCTTGCCGGCTATAGCCTGCTTTAAGCCATAGCGCCAGCGCAGACGCCCCGCGCTGCCTTCGTCTACCACCCCACGCATCAGGTCCAGCATCAGATAGGCGGTTTTGGCACTCATGGCTTCTTCCTGATGGGGCGAAAAGTTTTCAAGCACTATGCCGTGCTTGTCTTCGATACGGGTAATGAAAATCGGGTCGATATGGATGCCTTGGTTGGCGTAGGTTGCCATAGCTCCTACCATTTCCCTGACGGAAATATCCATTGTTCCCAAACAGATGGAGGGCACCGCTTCCATAGGGGCGGTAATGCCCATACGGCGAGCCAAGTTGATGACCGCTTCGGGCGGAAAGCGTTTGATGAGGTATGCCGAAATATAGTTTACCGAGTTCGCCAATGCCCAGCGGAGGCTTACCATCTCGCCTTCTTTTTGTTTAGAGGAGTTGGCGGGGCACCATTCCTCTCCGTCGGGCAGGGGAAAACATACCGGCACGTTGGGTACTTCGGTGCAGGGCAGGAACTCTCCCTCCTGCATGGCAAGCGTGTACACAAAAGGCTTAAAGGTGGAACCCACCTGTCGCCTGCCTTGCGACACATTGTCGTACTTAAAGTATTTGTAGCTTATATCTCCCACATAGGCGCGGACATAGCCTGTCTGCGGTTCTACCGACATAAGCCCGCAATGCAGAAACCACTTGTGATACCAGAGCGAATCCCAAGGGCTCATTACGGTATCTTTTTCGCCTCCGTTCCAAGTAAACACCTTCATAGCCACTTTTTGGTGAAAGGCCTCGCGGATTTCTTCGTCAGAAGCCCCAGCTTTTTTCATAGCGCGGTAGCGGTCGGAATTCTTCATAGCCTGTTCCATAAAGCGGTCTACTTCGGCTTTGGTAAGGTCAGACGAAAAAGGAGCGTAACGCCCCGAACCTTTCAGGTCTTGGTAAAAGTCGTTCTGCAAAGTGCCGCCGATCCATTCGGCAACGGCTTCTTCGGCGTGCCGCTGCATACGCGAGTTGATGGTGGTGTATATCTTGAGTCCGTCGCGGTATAGGTCGTAGGGTTTTCCGTCGGGCTTTTTATGTTCTTTGCACCATTTGAGCATATATTGGCGCAGGTATTCGCGAAAATGGGTCGCCAAGCCTTCTTCGTGGTTCTGGCGGGAGAAGTGCGACATATCGATAGGCTTCCCGATAAGTTCTTCGTATTCTTCGCGGCTAAGGAAGCCTGCCTTGCGCATTTGGGAGAACACCACGTTGCGGCGTTTCATTGCGTTTTGCGGATTGCGCAAGGGGTTGTAGTAAGAGGTGGCTTTCAACATTCCCACCAACAGGGCGGCTTCTTCCGGTTCCAGCTCGCTCGGCAGTTTGCCGAAGTAAGTGGAGGCGGCAATCTTGATGCCGTAGGCATTGTTTCCGAAGTCCACCGTGTTAAAGTACATGGCTATGATTTCGTCTTTGGTGTAGTTGCGCTCCAGTTTGGCGGCTATGACCCATTCCTTGAGCTTGCGCACCGCCAGTCCGGCTTTGGATATATGCTTGCGCGGAAAGAGGTTCTTTGCCAACTGTTGGGTAATGGTGCTGCCGCCTCCTCCGCTGCGGTCGCCGCGTAAGATAGACTTAAAGAAAACACGCCCCAAGGAGCGCAGGTCCACGCCGCTATGGCTGTAAAAACGGCTGTCTTCGGTAGCCACGAGTGCCTGAACCAAATAGGGCGATAGTTCGTTGAACTCCACATTGGTGCGGTTTTCGATATAGTATGCGCCCAATATCTGCTGGTCTGACGAAATGATTTCGGAAGAAAGGCTGCTGGTGGGGTTTTCCAAATCTTCAAAAGAGGGCATAAAGCCGAAAAGACCCCAGCTGATGCCGCAAAAGAGCAATGCCACCAAAGCTATGACAGAACCGAAAATGCCCCACAGGATATGGCGGTAACGCTTGAAACTCTTTTGCGATTCTTGGTTTTTGGATTGTTTTGCACTCATGAACGTCTGATTTGCAACCCTACCGAGTTGATGTTTTGCAGGCTGTCGTTCCGCATGGCGTGCCGCACTTCAAAACGGTATTGTCCGGGCATGGGAAAACGGATATGCTGTTTGTATAAAAAGCCTAAACTGCGGTATTTGCCCAAGCGGCTGCCCAGCCACCTTCCGTCGGGCATGGCTAAAACGCACTCCAAGGTGTCGATAGTGGTGTTCATATCGGGAAATACGGTGGTGATGAGGAAAAAGGCGTTCATCCATTCAAAGTTGCGTGTGTGCTTTAGGCTGAACGTAACATCGTAGGGCAGGGTGGTGTCTTCTACCATCAAGTCGAAGCATACCGGTTCGTGATAAGCCCAAGCCGGCTGCGGAGTATCGAAAGTTTTGTTGAGCAGGGTGCTGCGTTGGCAGGACGATGCGGTGAGCCATACCGTGCCGCAAAGGGCAAGGCAGAAAACGGATAGTTTATTCTTGGCTTCCATTGTTGTTTTTCAAAACTGGTTTTTGCAGTATGGGGGCGGGGCGGCTTTTGGCAGGTCTGTTGTTGCCCTTGCGTCTTTCGCCTCTGTTTCTGTTTTTGTTTTCTTTGGGATTGTCAAACCGAGTCAGGTCGTCTTGACCTACCACCTGACGGAATTCGGGGGCGGGATTTTCCGGCTTTTGCGTGTCTTTGGTAAGTTCTTCCAGCTCGCCAACCGTAATGCCTTTGCTATTGCGTTCTAAAATATCGAACACTTGTTCGGCGGTTAGTTCGATATAGCTTCCGGGCGTTTCGGCATAGGTGTAGGTAAGCTTTTGGCGCAGCGGATCTAACTTGATGCAGCGCGCCTCGCCCTTTTCGGTTTTGAGAATCGCCTTGGGGTCGGGCATCGACTTCATGGCATCTGCATAAACCTCGTATTCGTAATTGAGGCAGCATTTGAGTTTGCTGCACTGACCTGCCAGTTTTTGCGGATTGAGCGATACCTGCTGTACACGTGCCGCATGGGTCGCCACCGAAGAAAAGTTATGCAGAAAGGTAACGCAGCACAATTCTCTGCCGCATGCGCCTATACCGCCCAAAATACCCGATTCCTGCCGCGCTCCGATTTGCCGCATTTCGATACGCAGCCTGAACTCCTCGGCATAAAGCTTGATAAGTTGCCTGAAATCCACGCGGTCGTCGGCGGTGTAGTAAAAAATAGCTTTGGTAAAGTCGCCTTGAATCTCTACGTTGTTGATTTTCATACTTAATCCCAACTGTGCGGCGATAACCCTTGCCCGGCGTTGCATTTCCTTTTCCGCCTGAATGGTTTCGGTCCATTTGTCTACGTCGGTTTGGCGGGCTTTGCGGTAAATCTTGCGTATGTCCGGTGAATCGGGGCTGAGGTTGCGTTTTTTCAATTGCAGCCGCACCAATTCCCCTTGCAGGCAGATAACGCCTGTGTCGTGGCCGTTGGTGGTTTCCACCACCACAATGTCGCCGGTATGAAAATCCTTGGCTTCCTCCTTGTCGGGCAAACGGAAAAACTCTTTGTGCGTGTTCTTAAAGCGCACCTGTACGATAGGAAAATCGCTTTCGGCACTCAGGGTGGGAAATGCGTCTGTCCATTGACAGCTGTGCATCTGGGCGCAGCAGCCCATCTGCAAATAGCGGTTACGGCAGGTGTCTTCCAGCTTGGGGGCGTGCGAAAGCCCCCGGCTGTTGTAAATGTTTTCGTCGGCGGTGAGCCGGGTAAAAACCTCCCGATGCAATTCTTCGTCGGCATTGTCGTTGTCGACAGGAGGCACGAAATCGCGCGCTTCTTTTTGGTCGTGATAGGAGGTTTTGCGTAAAATATCCTGATCCATGATGTGTGGTTTCAAATTTATTTTTTTGCCGCCGCCAATATCCGGCAGAGCCTTATGCTCATATCGGAAAACAAGGTCGGAATGTCGGCGTTCCGGCTTATCTGATAAATGGCATCGTTAAACAAATCGTAATATTGCCGCACGTTGGCGGTGGTTACGAACTTAGAAAAGTTCTGCCAAAAGGCTTTTTCTGCGGTGTCGCCTGTTATCCATTCTCCGCAACCGTTGGCAATAAGCAGGCAGGCGCGTATTTCGTTGAGGCAGTTTTGCAGAAACAGTTTTATCGGTTCCCCTTTGAGTTCTTTCATGCGCTCGCTCAAGGCTATCAAGCCGGGCATGTCCACCTTGAAGCAAAGCCGCATCCAGTCGGCAAAACTTTCGTGAAAGTTCTTGCGGGTTTCGTTGTTGCCCGACAGCAGTTTGGCTTCTATCAGATTGCCTTGGCTGCGTAAAGCCAAATCATGGGCATCTTCCGCCTCCAGTCCTTTTTGAATCAGATAGGCTTCCAAATCGGCGGCATCTATGCGCGGCACCTTTACCATCTGGGTACGGCTCAGAATCGTGGGCAGAATACGGTCGGGATTTTCCGAAACCAAGAGAAAAACCGTTTGCGGTTCGGGTTCTTCCAAGGTTTTGAGCAAAATAGAGGAGGTGGTGGGGTCAAGTTTTTCTATCAGCCATACAATCACTACCCTAAACGCGGCTTCGGCAGGCTTGAGGCTCAAGGTCTGCAAAATCTGACGGCAGTCGCGCACGTTGATGATGGGCTGCCGGGTGCCGATATTCATAGCCTCCGTCCATTCGTTGAGGCTGAATATGCCTTGGGTGGCAAGCATCATTTCCCGCCATGTTTCGATATAGTCCAAACTTTGGGAATCTTTTTTGATGCGGCTTCCGTCGGCATTGTTGGGATAAACGAAGTGCAGGTCGGGATGGGCTATCTGCTGAAATTTAAGACAGGAGGGGCATTGACCGCAAGAATCGGCAGAAAGTCCGTTCAGGTCTTTGCCCGATTCGGCATGAACCTTTTGCCGGCAGTTGATGTATTGGGCGTAGGCGGTGGCTAAGGCAAGCTGTCCGCTGCCTTCCGCTCCCCAAAACAGTTGAGCGTGCGGAATACGTCCGCTATCGGCGGCGGCAATCAGTTTCTCTATTAAATGCCGTTGTCCTATGATGTCTCTGAAACGCATTTCGGTTCAATAATCCCAAATCGGCAAATTTAATGAAAAAGAGGGGCTAT
Source organism: Lentimicrobiaceae bacterium (assembly GCA_022510485.1). Taxonomy (GTDB): domain Bacteria; phylum Bacteroidota; class Bacteroidia; order Bacteroidales; family P3; genus Pullibacteroides. The sequence goes on from JAFLTI010000011.1 coordinate 17,776, forward strand.
TGCAAGAGCCGGGGCGTCCGCCAATTTTTCACGCAAAAAGGAGGCGTTTGGCAGTAGGGAGGATATAAATCTGCAAAAATGGCAGAAGCCGAAGATTGGCACACTTTGTGCCATAGCCCAGAACCGTGTCCGGAAACGGACGCGAGACCAAAGAGTAAAAACAACTAAAATAAAAACAGTCATGTCGAAACTTAAAATCAAACCTTTAGCCGATCGTGTATTGGTTGAACCCATGGAAGCCGAACAGAAAACCGCTGCCGGTATCATTATTCCCGATACCGCCAAGGAAAAACCCCAGCAAGGCGTGGTGGTTGCCGTAGGTCCGGGTAAGAAAGACGAACCTATGAGCGTTAAGGCTGGCGACAAAATCCTGTATGGCAAGTATTCCGGTTCCGAAATCAATATTGACGGAACCAATTACCTGATTATGCGCGAAAGCGACATTTTTGCCATTCTCTAATTCATTCAGTTAAAAAATATTAAAAGAAATATATTATGGCAGCAAAAGAAATCCTTTTTGACCAAGAAGCTAAAAATCGTCTTAAAAAAGGCGTTGACGCCTTGTGCGATGCTGTAAAGGTAACCTTGGGACCCAAGGGTCGCAATGTAATTATCGACCGTAAGTTCGGCGCACCCCACGTTACCAAAGACGGCGTTAGCGTGGCAAAAGAAATAGAATTGAAAGACACCGTAGAAAACATGGGTGCCCAGATGGTTAAGGAAGTAGCTTCCAAAACCAACGATCTGGCGGGCGACGGTACCACCACCGCTACCATTTTGGCGCAGGCTATTGTGCGCACGGGTCTTAAGAACGTTACCGCCGGTGCTAACCCGATGGATATCAAGCGCGGTATCGACAAAGCCGTAGAAGAAGTGGTTGCCCAAATCAAGAAGATGAGCCGCAAGGTGGGCGACAGCGTTGAAAAAATAGAACAGGTTGCCACCATTTCTGCCAACAACGACAGCAATATCGGTAAGCTTATCGCCGAAGCGATGAAGCAGGTAAAGAAAGAAGGCGTTATTACGATTGAAGAAGCCAAGGGTACCGAAACCAACGTAAAGGTGGTGGAAGGTATGCAGTTTGACCGGGGTTACATTTCTCCCTACTTTGTTACCGATACCGAAAAGATGGAAGCGGTGATGGAAAATCCTTTCGTGCTGCTCTACGACAAGAAGATTTCGGTAATGAAAGATTTTCTGCCCGTGCTCGAAAAAACGGTGCAGACCGGCCGTCCTTTGGTAGTGATTGCCGAAGATATAGATGGCGAAGCCTTGGCTACCTTGGTAGTGAACCGTCTGCGCGGCTCGCTCAAGATTGCCGCTGTTAAGGCTCCCGGATTCGGCGACCGTCGTAAGGAAATGATGGAAGACATCGCTACCCTGACCGGCGGTACTGTTGTTTCCGAAGAAAAAGGCCTCAAATTGGAAGACATCGACCTTACCTTCTTGGGTCAAGCCGAAAAAATCACGATTGACAAGGAAAATACCACGATTGTGAACGGTAAAGGCAAGAAAGCCGACATTCAGGACCGTGTCAACATGATTAAGGCTCAGATTGAAAAGACAACCTCCGACTACGACCGCGAAAAATTGCAGGAACGCCTTGCTAAATTGGCGGGCGGTGTGGCTGTAATCTATGTAGGTGCGGCTTCGGAAGTAGAAATGAAAGAAAAGAAAGACCGCTTTGACGATGCGTTGCACGCTACCCGTGCCGCCGTTGAAGAAGGTATCGTACCCGGCGGAGGTGTGGCATACTTGCGTTGCATCTCGGCTTTGGACAAGCTCAAGGTAGACAACGATGACGAAAGGGTAGGGGTGGAAATTATCCGTCGCGCCCTCGAAGAACCGCTCCGTCAAATCGTTACCAATGCCGGTTTAGACGGCTCGGTAATCGTAGACAAGGTAAAGGCAGGCAAAGACGACTACGGTTTCAATGCCCGCACCGAAACCTACGAAAACCTTTTGGCTACGGGTGTTATCGACCCCGCCAAGGTAACCCGCGTGGCTTTGGAAAACGCCGCTTCGATTGCCGGTATGTTGCTCACCACCGAATGTGTGTTGGCAGAAATCAAAGAAGACAAGCCCGCCGCCCCGGCAATGCCCGGCGGTATGGACGGCATGTATTAATAGATTGCAGATTGTTTTCATTGGTTGTACGGGAGGCGGCTTTTGCCGCCTCCCTTTTTTGTTTTCCGGGTCTTCAAAGAGGTTCTTAACCGCCGAATGTTGGTTTTTATTTTGAACGGGCTTGCATCGGGGCATCTATTGCACTATCTTTATACTTTCGTAGAATGGAGTACCTATGTTCGACAAAGTAAGGATTTGGTTTTGGCAGCGGAACGTGCGTAGCGTATTGCGGCACAACAAGACCTCCCGCAAGCTTTCGGGCTTGACGGATGCTTACCGGGTGGGCATCTATTATGTTTATCGGAACGAGGAGGAAATGAACAGTCTGCGGGGCTTTGTAACTCGTTTGATGCAGACAGGAAAACGAGTCAAGGCATTGGTGTATATGCCGGGCAAGGAAACCCCGAAACCCGAAGCGAAAGATGCGGGTTTTGCTTTTTTTGTTAAACGTGATCTGGATTGGAAGTTCTTTCCGCAGGAGGAACTGAATCCGGAGCTTGATGCGTTTTTGGATCAGGATTACGATTTGCTGATAGATTTCAGTTCAGACTTTCATTACACGGATGTTGCGATAATGGCTACCTGCGTTTCGCATATGAAGGTGGGTAAGTTCAGCCCATGGAACCTCAAGGTGAACGACCTTTGCCTCGCTCCCGAACCGAACGAAAACTACGTGGAGGGATTTATCCGGGTATTGGAAACATATTTGCCGCTGTTTGACGGCGGACAAAAGTAAATTTTATGGCAGTGCAGAAAAGACTGAGCGGCGTAGGAACGGCATTGGTTACGCCTTTTGAAAAAGACGGTCGTCATATTGATTTTGACGCCCTGCAACGGATAGTGGAACACAGCATAGCGGGAGGCGTGGATTTTTTGGTGGTTTTGGGAACTACCGGAGAAAGCCCCGCCTTAGACGAGGTGGAAAAACAGGAGGTATGCCATGCGGTGGTTCAATACGCCAAAGGCAGGTTGCCCTTGGTAATGGGCGTTGGCGGCAATAATACCGCCGGTGTAATCAAAAGCTTGCAGAAAACCGATTTTTCGGGATTCTCCTATATCCTCTCGGTAACTCCTTTTTACAATAAACCGGGGCAGCGCGGTCTGTACGCGCATTTCAAGTCGGTGGCAGAACATTCGCCCCTGCCGGTAATCGTGTATAATATTCCTTCGCGCTGCGGTGCCAATGTGGAACCCGAAACGGTGTTGAAATTGGCGGATAGCGTGCCCAATATCGCGGCGGTAAAAGAGGCGTCGGGTATGGTGGGAAAGATAGGGGAGATATTGCGCGACCGTCCGTCGCATTTTTCGGTGTTCAGCGGCGATGATTCGCTTACCCTGCCTTTGGTGGCGATGGGTGCCGACGGTGTTATCAGCACGGCGGCAAACCTCCTTTCCAAAGAAATGAAAGCTATTGTAGAAAGCGTCAGGAAAGGCAGGCTTTCTCAAGCGCAGGCGGTAAACGCCCGCATTATGAATCTGCTCAAACTGCTCTTTGAACAAGGCAATCCCCCCGGCATCAAAGCCGCCCTCCATATACAGGGCTTTTGCGAAAACTCCTTGCGTTTGCCCTTAACTTCGGTTACGCGAAATCTGTACGGCAGGATAGAGGAGGAACTTTTACATCTTTTCGGGAGCAACGATTCCCAATAGATTCAAGCCTGTCTTTAGAATAACGCCGGTATGCTGCACCAAGGCGAGGCGGAACGCCCTTAATACGGCGTTTTCTTCGCGCAATACGTTGGTGTCTTGATAAAAGCCGTTAAAGTCTTTTGCCAAATCGTAGAGGTAATTGGCAATAAGGGCAGGGCTGAACTGATCTCCCGCCTGCTTTAAGACTGCCGGATAAGATGCCAAGTTTTGAATCAGGCTTTTTTCCTTGCCCGAAATGTTCAAACCCTCGGTTTGATAGGCAATCGCATCATCGGGATTGCAACCGCTTTTGCGCAGCAAAGAACGGATACGGGCGTGCGTGTATTGCAGGAAAGGACCGGTATTTCCGTTAAAGTCGATAGACTCCTTGGGGTTAAAAAGCATATTCTTAACCGGATCCACCTTTAAGATAAAGTATTTGAGCGCACCCATACCGAGTTCAAAATAGAGCCTGTCCATTTCCTCCCGGTTTCCGTCTTGTGCGGAAATGCCTTTGGCGGCGCGGATTTCCTCGCTCGTTTCGCGGGCGGTTTCCGTCATCTTTACAATAAGGTCGTCGGCATCTACCACCGTACCCTCGCGCGATTTCATCTTGCCTTCGGGCAGTTCCACCATACCGTAGGAAAGGTGGGTGATTTTTTCGCCCCATTCGTAGCCTAATTTCCGCAGAACCCGCTTCAACACATCAAAATGGTAGTTCTGTTCGTTGCCTACCACATAAATGAGTTTTTGGGCGTCAAAATCCTTTTGACGCAAACGCGCCGTGCCCAAATCCTGTGTCATATAAACCGAAGTGCCGTCTTTACGCAAAAGCAGTTTTTCATCCAAACCTTCGTCGCGCAAATCCGCCCATACCGAGCCGTCTTCCTTGCGCACCAGCACGCCTTTATCCAATCCCTCCTGCACCATACTCTTGCCTAACAGGTAGGTGTCCGATTCGTAGTAAATCTTGTCGAAACCAACGCCTAACTTATCGTAGGTGGTATCAAATCCCTCATACACCCAGCCGTTCATCTTTTGCCAAAGGGCGCGTACCTGTTCGTCGCCGCTTTCCCATTTGCGCAGCATTTCCTGCGCTTCGCGCATAAGTTCCGTGCGGTTTTCGGCTTCCTCTTTCTTGAGCTCCGGTTCAGACTGGAGTATCTTATCGGTCTGTTCCTTGAGTTTGCTGCTGAACACTACATAATACTTGCCCACCAAGTGGTCGCCTTTCATACCGCTGCTTTGCGGAGTTTCGCCCTCGCCCCACTTGAGCCAAGCCAGCATCGACTTGCAGATATGTATTCCGCGGTCGTTCACCAAGTTCACTTTTTTTACCGTATAGCCGTTGGCTTGCAGAATACGGCTTACCGACCAGCCCAAAAGGATATTGCGGATATGCCCGAGATGCAGGGGTTTGTTGGTGTTGGGCGAAGAATATTCAATAACGGTAGGTTTGCTGCCTTTGGATTCGGGTTCACCTGCCTTGCGCAGGCTGTCTAAATGTTTTACCCAATAGGCATCGCTTATCGAGAGGTTCAGAAAGCCTTTTACGGTATTGAAAGCCGTTATGTCGGGGCAATGTTCCTTAAGGTAGGTTCCTATCAGATTGCCTGTTTCTTCGGGGCTTTTCTTGGCGGCTTTTACAAATGGAAACACCACCAAGGTAAGGTCGCCTTCAAATTTCTTATCGGTTTTTTGAAACTGTATGCTGCCTTCTTTGGCTTCAAATTCAAACAATTCCTTAACCGCCCGTGCGGAAAGTTTTTCTAAAACGCTTTCGATGGTTTCCATTCTCGTATAAGTCTTTTTGTTAAGCCGTATGGCATCCAAACTGCAAAAGTAGCCAAAAACCGCAACTATTTTTTTCGCGAAGCCAAATAAACGCCACCTATAGTGAGCGCGGCACCCGCCACCATAACGGGGGTAAGGGGTTCGTGCAGGATAAGGAAAGATGCGCTTGCCGTTACTACGGGCGAAAGATAGATGTAGTTGGTTGCCTGTATCGGGTCTATTTTGGTAAGAACCTTGTTCCAAAACAGGAAACACAGCAGCGAGGCGATAAGCCCGAGGTAGAGCAGGTTGCCCCAAACGGCGGGTTGCCGCAGTAGCGAAAGGCTTTCCGCCTGAAACGAAAACAGGTAAAGCGGTATAATGGTAAGCAAGCCGTAAAAGAACACCTTTCGGGTAATAAAAAGGTTGTTGTATTTGGTTTCAAGTTTTTTTACGCATACGGTGTAAAAGCCCCAGCAGAGCGAGGCGGCAAGGCAGAGCAGGTCGCCTTTGGGCGAGAGGTGCAGTACAAAATGACCGTTGAGTATTACGCAGCTTACCCCAGCAAGGGCTATGAGCGAGCCAATCCAGAACTTTTTAGTTAGAGGCGTGGTTTTGGAACGCGAAAAAAGCCGCAGCAGCAAGGCGGTGATAAGGGGCGCGATGCAGAGAATAAGGGCTATGTTGTTGGTGGCGGTGTAGGTAAGCGCCGTATTTTCGGTGTAGAAATACAGCGAGCCTCCGCAAATGCCGGCAAAGGCAAGCAGCAGTTCGTCTTTAAGGGAATCTGCCCAAAGCCGTCTGTGGTAATAGGCTGCCATAAGCAGGTAGGCGAGCAGAAAACGGTAAAAGAAGATTTCCTGCGGGCTTAGACCGCCAAGCAGCAGTATTTTGGTAGAGACAAAAGTGGTTCCCCACACCACCACGATGCCGAGGGCCAAAAGATGATAGGCAAAACGGGATTGCATCTCTATGCGGTGTTTAGTAGTAATTGTCGATATAAGACTTGCTCTTTTGGGCTTTGAGGCTTTGGAAGATACCGCTCTTTACGCGGATATGGAAGTTCCATTCGGTACGGTAGCCGAAAGGAACCCAGTAAAAGCCCATTTCCCAACAGTGCAGGTCGCGGCTGAAACTGATGGTGGTAATCGTGAATTTCTTAGCCTGCACATCGAATCCGGTGCCGAAATTTATATCGAATTTGTCGGTAATCTTTACATTGCCCGATAGCGTAATGGTTTGAACCACGTCGTGGCTCAGTTTGCCGTTTCTTAAATCGGGCGTTACGATATAGTTGAGGTTATATCCTATATTGAGGTTCCATGGGGCTTTGTAGTCGATGGGTTGCAGAAAAATATCGGTGGGATCGTACAAATCGGAGGCATAGTAAGGCGTTTGCGGCTTTTCTCGGGTCTGTCCGTTTTCTTTGGGCTTTGCCTTGGGATTGAGGTTCCACGCCAACGAAACGGCAAGGTCGGTACGGGAGAACCGCAAGCCCTTGTAGCGGTTGTTGACCCAAAAGAATTCGTTGTACCGGTGTCCGTCTTTGTCGGCTTTATAAAAGTCGAAAGATGCCCCCAAATTCACGTTCAGTCGCTGAAAAAGCACGGTACGCGCACTGATGCTGACAGGTGCCCAGCGCAAGGAGTCTGCCGCCATATTGTAAGAGGTGCTTACGGTAAGGTTGTCGATAAGCTTGATTTTTTTCTCGCCGCTTATCGTGTCCTTTTTGCTGCGTACCTTCATATCAAAAGTGTTTTTGAGCGATATGTTTACGCTTCCCACCATACCGGAGGGAGCCCCTCCGTAAATATTGTTGGCGTATTTGGAATAGAGATGCTCCACACCGTTGGGGTCCGTATAGGTGGCGTAGGCTCCCCAGAAAGGCTTGCTGAAATCGGGCCGGTAGGTAAATCCGATGCTGGGTGTCATTACATGGCGAAACGCCTTTATCCAGCCTTTCCTAAACTTGAAGATACCGTAAACATTAAACGAAAGGTTGGTGTTGTAGCTGAATTGGCGCGTGGTCTTGAACCCCTTGTTCTTTATATCCATCAATTGCGTCTGTTCGGGGTCGTACTGTTTAACCGTATTGTTGAGATACCAAAGTTCGGAGTAGTCGAAAGAATTGGTCCAGTTCATATACTTAAACACCTTTACCGTGCTTGCCAAACGGGCGTTTTGTTTAATGCCGTTGTTCATATCGTCTAAGGTCTGACGGCTCCAAAAATTGGTGTCGGTTGTACGGATGTTGTTTTGCGCCAGCAAGTTATAGTTAAAGCTGATGGTTTCGTACCAACGGCGCTTGCCCACAGCCTTGCGGCGGCGGAAAGGGTAGAGCTGGTCTACCGAAAGGCTTACCGTAGGCAGGGTAATGTTCAAAGCGCGGGTGTAGGTGTTGTAGTCGGCGCCGCCGTTGAGGGCAAGGTGGAGTTTACGCGCAAAGTCGAGCGAATAGGATATGTTGGAGGTGGTGGAACTGGTCAGGTAGTCGCTCAGATTGCCCGAATACTTGCTGTAAGAACTGTTGGTAAAGTTTACGTTGGCAGAAAAACGGCTGTTGGGGCGGGCTTTGGAATCCTGCGAATGAGACCATTGTATCTTAAAACCGTTCTGATGGGCGCGGTGGGGCAATCCCCTTTCGTCTTGATAAATCCACGAATATCCGAAATTGAGCGCGCCGCTGAATTTGTAACGGACCGCATAGCGGAAATCGGCGCGAATTTCCCAATTGCCGCCGGTATAGGCATCGGCTTCCGCCTTGAGGTCAAAATAATCGTTGATATTGAGGTAGGCGCCAAAACCCTTAAAGAAGAAGCCGGCGCGCCGGGTCTGTCCGAAACTTGGAAAAAGGATGCCTGAACGGTATTTTTTTTGATTGGGAATCGCAGCAAAGGGCAGAATCAAGGGTGTAGGCACGTTTTCGATAAACATCATGGCAGAACCCAATACGATTACCTTTTGCGGCACCACTTTTGCCTTGAATGCCCGCAGATCGTAGTGAGGCGTTTCTAAATCGCAGGAAGTAAAACGTGCGTTCTTGATAAAGGAAACGTCGTTTTCGTATTTCTTTACCACATTGCCATGCACATAGATATCCTCCTGCAAGGTCATTACATCCCGGATAATCCCTTTTTTGGTGTGGAAATTGTATTTTATCTCCTTGGCATCAAAGCTGTTCTTGCTGTCTTCAAAATGCGGCACGCCTATTTCTATCCCTGCGCTGTCTAAAGTGGGGCGCGCCAATACCTCAGAAGCCGGCAGGTTTACCTCCATATAATCCGATTCCAAATGAAAACCGCTGTATTTAACCGTCGCCTCAGAAAACAGATGCGCCACCCGGGTCTTCATATCTACATACACCGAATCGGTAGCCGTATAATCTAAAACATCTTCTATGGTGGAACTCTGCCACAGCAAACTGGTGCTGTCCGGCAAGGAAAGGGTAGTGTCGGGCAAAATTTCGGCAGAATCCCGCGCTATGTAAGAGGTATCGGCTGTAGCCGAGCTTACCACCGGTGCGGGCGGTTCGTCAGCGAACAACTTGGACAGGCACAAAAAGGCGAAGCCCCAAAGCATTATCCATGCCCGAAATTTTGCGTATTTTTGCCTTTTGTGCATAAGGGACAAAATTACGTAAATCCCCAAACTTAATAAAACGATAGTCCGTTGATGAACTGCTGGAAAATATTGTGCGGCGTTTTGTTGTTCGCTTTCGGGGCGGTAATGCCCACAGAGGCGCAAGTGGTGTCTGAAAAAGTGGATGTGCTGGTAATAGACCCCGGACATGGTGGTAAGGACCCCGGCTGCGTAGGCAAGAAAGCGCGCGAAAAAGATGTGGTGCTTGCCGTCGCCCTCAAGTTCGGCAAGATGGTTAAGGAAACCTTTCCCGATGTAAAGGTGGTCTATACCCGTAGCGACGACCGCTTTATCGAATTGTGGAAACGCGGTCAGATAGCCAACGACCACCATGCCGACCTGTTTATTTCCATTCACTGTAACGCCGCCAAGTCTTCAACGGCAAGAGGTATGGAAACTTGGTTGCGCGGCGCGCAGAAAGACGAAGCGAACTTGGCGGAAGTGCAGCGGGAAAATGCCGTTATAGCCCAAGAACAGAACCACGAAAAGAACTATAGCCAAAGTTGGATGGATATGGTAACCGCTACCATACATCAGGATGCCGGTTTTGAAAACAGCGTGTATTTTGCGCAAGAACTGCAAGGGCTTTATAAAAAGAATATTTCCGCTTCGCCCGACCGGGGTATCAAACAAGGGCCTTTCTATGTGCTGTGGAAGTCTGCCCGCCCCTCTATCCTTACCGAATTAGGCTTTTTGAGCAATCCCGAAGAAGAAAAATTCCTGCTTTCCGAGGAGGGGCAGAACACGGTGGCACGCTGTATGCTGAATGCCTTTTCCAAATACAAACAACGTATAGACAGGCGTTCCGAGGCTCAATCGAATACTGTAGCAGAGAAAGCCAAAGCCCCCGAACCAGCCCCGGTAAAAGAAGCTCCGGCAACGCCCGTAGTGGAAAGCCAGCAACCTTCCATAAACGTTCAAAAGCCAGCCGACACAACCCAAGAAGAAATCCGCTCCGAGAGCGCGGCTCCCGAACAGACAGCCCAAACCAAGGCAGAGCCAAAAGCTGAACCGCAAGCCGAAGCCAAAGTAGAACAATCCGCGCCCGCTGCCGATACGGCGGCAGCCAAACCGCAGTCTACGATAGAATTTAGGGTACAGCTGGCGGCATCAAGCAACGATTTGGAGCTGAAACCCTATAATTTTAACGGTCTTACGGAGCTGAGCAAGTATTACGATGCCGAGCAATCGCTCTACAAATACTATTATTCAAGTGCCCCCACCATAGAGGGAATCCGTCAGGCGGTGCAGCAGGCAAAAGATGCCGGCTATTCCACGGCTTTTGTGGCGGCTTTTGAAAACGGTCGCCCCGTAAGTTTGCAGGAAGCGATTGACAAACAAAAAACAAACTGAAAATGAATACGACCAAAAATACCCGCTTTACAAGAGAATGGAAAATCGGCATGGTTGCCGTTGCCATTATCGCCCTGTTTGTATGGGTGTGCTTTTTTTTGGCAGGACGGAATATCCTTTCGTCGGAACGCACCTATTATGCTGTTTTTGACAATTCAGGCGGTATCAATGTATCTGTTCCTGTGGTTATAAACGGTAAGAAAATAGGGCGGGTAAGTTCGATAGAATTTGTTTCGGATACCGACCACCGTGTCAAGATAGGTTTAGGCATCAAGAAGAAATACAAGATTAACAAAGGTTCGGTGGCATCTACGGAGTCTTTGGGCTTGATGAACGGTACGGGGGTGGTGATTTATTTAGGCAATGAAGCGGAAATGCTTCCTCCCGGATCTTTCTTGGAGGGGCAACAGAAACCCGATCTTTTGGGGCAATTGGAACCTATGAAAGAAACTATCGGGAGCTTTCTCAGTTCGCTGGACAGCATTGCAGGCAAGCTCAACGCAGTATTGGACAAAAAAACGGTAGGCGATTTGGGAGAGAGTATAGCAGCCCTGCACGCAACCCTTGAGAATGCAAAGAATATGGTTGATGCAGCCCGTGCGATGTTAGAAAAGAACCGTCCGCGCATAGATAACGCACTTGCCAACATAGAAAGTTTCAGCACAACGCTCAAAGACAAGAAAGACGATATTGCTAACGTAATCACCAATATTTCCGCCATCAGCGATACTTTGTCGTCGGCAGAAATCGGAGCGGCAGTGCGCTCGCTCAAAGAATCCCTGCATCAAGCCGAAACGATTTTGGCTAAGGTAAGCCAAGGGCAGGGCAGCGTAGGGCAGTTGCTTACCAACGACACGCTTTACGACAATCTCGAAAAATCCTCTAAGCAACTGAACCTTCTCTTGCAGGATTTGCGTATCAATCCGGAACGCTACGTACATGTTTCCGTATTCGGGCGTAAGGAAAAGAAAAAAGACAAACCCACAGAATAAGAAAAACATCATAAACCGATGAATATAGCAGAATTTCAAGCGGCGATACGGGAAGGGATTCCCGTATCGCTGCCCCAACCGAGAGCCTACGATAAAACGGTGAGCCACGCTCCCAAGCGTAAGGACATTTTGAGCAAGGAAGAAAAGAAATTGGCAATCCGTAACGCGCTGCGTTATTTCCCTGCCAAACACCATGCCGTGTTGGCGCCCGAATTTGCCAAAGAACTGGAAACCTACGGACGTATTTATATGTACCGTTTCCGTCCCGAATACGAGATGTATGCCCGTTCTATCGAAGACTATCCCGCCAAGAGCCGTCAGGCGGCGGCGATTATGCTGATGATTCAGAACAACCTCGATCCGGCGGTGGCACAGCATCCCCACGAACTGATAACCTACGGCGGCAACGGCGCGGTGTTCCAGAACTGGGCGCAGTACCGCTTGGCAATGAAATACCTTTCGGAAATGACCGACGAACAGACCTTGGTTATGTATTCGGGTCATCCGATGGGGCTGTATCCCTCGCATAAAGACGCTCCCCGCGTGGTGGTTACCAACGGTATGATGATACCCAACCACAGCAAGCCCGACGATTGGGAACGCTACAATGCCTTGGGAGTTACCCAATACGGTCAGATGACTGCCGGTTCGTATATGTACATAGGACCTCAAGGTATTGTGCACGGCACCACCATTACGGTTTTGAACGCTACGCGCCGTATCGGCAGGAACGCGGCGGGAACGCTGTTCGTTACTTGCGGTCTGGGCGGTATGAGCGGTGCTCAGCCTAAGGCTGGAAATATTGCCGGCGTTGTTTCGGTAACGGCGGAAATCAACCCCTTGGCAGCCCGCAAACGTTACGACCAAGGCTGGGTAGACGAGATACACGAAGACCTTGATGAACTCTTTGCCTGTGTAAAGAAGGCCCGCGAAGAAAAGGTGGCGCGTTCTTTCGCTTATCTGGGCAATGCGGTGGATATGTGGGAATATATCGTAAAGCACGATATACAGGTGGATTTGGGTTCAGACCAAAGCTCGCTGCACAATCCTTTTGCCGGCGGCTATTATCCGGTAGGGCTTACGCTCGAAGAAAGCAACCGCATGATGAGCGAAGAACCCGAAAAGTTCAAGGAACAGGTATACGCTTCTTTGCGCCGTCAGGTGGCGGCTATCAACGCTTTGGCGGCAAAGGGAATGTATTTCTTCGACTACGGCAACGCCTTCTTGCTCGAAAGCAGCCATGCGGGAGCCGATATAATGAATCCCGACGGCACTTTCAAATATCCTTCTTACGTGCAAGACATTATGGGACCGATGTGCTTCGACTACGGTTTCGGTCCTTTCCGCTGGGTATGTGCTTCGGGCAAGCCGGAAGATTTGGATGTTACCGACCGGCTGGCAATGGAAGTGTTGGAAAATCTCGCCAAGGAATCGCCCGAAGAAATCCGTCAGCAGATGCACGACAATATTACTTGGATCAAGGGTGCCAAAGCCAATAAATTGGTGGTGGGTTCACAAGCCCGCATCCTTTATGCGGATGCCGAAGGCCGCACGCGGATTGCGGCGGCGTTTAACGAAGCTATCAAGTCGGGTCGTCTGTCGGCTCCGGTAGTGTTGGGGCGCGACCACCACGATGTATCGGGAACGGACTCTCCCTATCGCGAAACCTCCAATATCTACGATGGTTCGGCTTTCTGCGCCGATATGGCGGTTCAGAACGTTATAGGCGACTCTTTCCGCGGTGCCACATGGGTAAGTATCCACAACGGCGGCGGTGTAGGTTGGGGCGAAGTGATGAACGGCGGTTTCGGAATGGTGTTGGACGGTAGTGCCGATGCCGACCGTCGTCTGCGCAGTATGCTCTTTTGGGATGTAAACAACGGTATTTCCCGCCGTTCTTGGGCACGCAACGAAGGGGCGATGTTCGCCATCCAACGCGCTATGCAAGCCTGCCCCGAATTAAAGGTTACTATGCCCAACTTGGTAGACGATACGGTGATTGACGGGGTGTTGTAAACTTATATCGTTTGTAGACTGATTAACAAAAGAGGCTATCGGATTACCGGTAGCCTCTTTTGTTAAAACCGCTTGCTGTTGAATCTATGTTAAAAATAATACTTGAATCCGATAGAGGATTTTAATCCAAGTTGGAAAGAAAGACCGCTTCCGTTCATATCCAAATCGGGAAATGAAAAGAACTCGTAACCTATCCCTAAAACATTGAACGAAATACCAATGTTTGGTTTCGGTTTGAACTCAAAGCCGACAATGGATAGGGATAAACCAAGACCATAACCATCAAGATATTTACTGCCTGCGTATTCGAATCCAATAAAGATTTCGGGTGTATAATAGAAGTTGTCGGATAGTCTGACATAATATGCAAGACTGGGACCGATTGCAGCGGTATGGGTAACAGTCTCATTATACGATAAAAAATAGCCTGCTTGCAAGCCGAGTTTGAGTTTATCAGCAACAAAATATCCGAATTCAGGAGAAAGTCCCAAATCTACGGTAGTGGCAGAACCCCCATCCAAAATAAGCGTTGAGGTTGCGAGGTGTAAACTACCTCCGACGTATTTATCGCCTTTCTGTTGTGCAAAACTATAGGTTAAAGTGGCAATAAAAAACATTGAACAAATAAGTAACTTTTTCATTGTATTTTGGTTAAATGAATTATTTTATTATCAATATGATTTAATACAAAAATATAGAATTTAAGTTCCAAATTTTGTTACCGCCGTAAAATTTACCGCTATAACAAAATTACATATTGTTTCAAAATATGCAAATATGCCATACGGATAATCTTCTTAAATTTGTAATGCAAACCCTAATTCAATGAACTGGATAGACACCCACACACATACATACGACCCGGAGGAAGGGCAGGAATCCGCTGCCGAATTGGTTAAGAAAGCCTTGGATGCAGGAGTCTTTAAGCAGATAATGGGCGGCGTGGATTTACATTCAGTAGAACCCATTATGGAATTGTGCCGAGCCTTTCCCGATACGGTTTACCCCACCATAGGGCTTCATCCAACCGAAGTTCGCGCCGACTATATCCCGGTGCTGGATATACTATATAAAAACCTTGCCGATGCCGGGCAAAAAGAAAACAAAGACCCACATTATGTGGCGGTAGGCGAAATAGGCATAGACCTCTACCACGACAAAACCTTTTTCAAAGAACAGCAAGACGCCTTCCGCACCCAGTTGCGCTGGGCAAAAGAACTGCACCTGCCGGTGGTGCTCCATGTAAGGAACGCCTTTGAAGAAGCATGGCATATACTCAAAGACGAACAAGACGGAACGCTCAAGGGCGTTTTTCATTGCTACAGCGGCAGCGTGGAACAATCTGAACGTGTGCTCGACTTAGGTTTTCTTTTCGGTATAGGCGGTGTGCTTACCTTTAAGAATGCCGGATTGCCCGAAGTGGTAAAGAATGTGCCGCTTTCGTCTATTGTGCTGGAAACCGATGCCCCTTGGCTCTCGCCGGATCCATACCGGGGTAGACCCAACGACAGTTCCACCATTCCGATTATAGGGCATAAACTGGCTCAGATTCTCGGCATCACACCTCAGCAAGCCGCCCTTGCCACCACCGCCAACGCTTGCAAGTTGTTTGGAATATAGGTTTGCGCCAGAGCGTAAAATAATGTATTTTCGTAGCCTTAAAAACAGAGGAAAAGCAGTATGAAGAAGATTGTTGTGAGCGGCATACGCCCCACAGGGAACCTGCATTTGGGAAATTATTTTGGTGCCTTGCGGAACTTTATCCGAATGCAGCACGAATACGACTGTTATTTTTTTATAGCCGATTACCATAGCCTCACCACGCATCCGCATCCGGAATACCTCAGGCAAAACGTCAAGGATATTCTGGCTACCTATATCGCCTGCGGCATCGACCCCGTTAAAGTGGCAATCTATGCCCAAAGCGATGTGCCGGAAACTGCCGAATTATATCTGTTTCTCAATATGAACGCCTATTTGGGCGAGTTGGAACGCTGCACCTCGTTCAAAGATAAGGCGCGTCAGAATCCCGACAATGTAAATGCCGGTCTGTTGACCTATCCCTCCCTGATGGCGGCGGATATCCTTATCCATAAGGCGGATTTTGTGCCGGTGGGCAAAGATCAAGAACAGCATTTGGAAATGACCCGCGTGTTTGCCCAGAGGTTCAACCATATGTACGGAACCGAATATTTCGGGCAGCCGCAGGCATTCAATTTCGGCGACAATTTAGTAAAGATTCCCGGTTTAGACGGTAGCGGCAAGATGGGTAAGAGCGAGAGCGGAAACAACGCCGTTTTCTTAACCGACGAAGACGATGTGATCCGCAAGAAAATCATGCGTGCCACCACCGATTCGGGTCCGACAGAAAAGAATCAGGAAAAGCCCGAAGTAATCGCCAACTTGTTTCAATTGGTAAGCGTGCTTTGCTCAAAAGAAGTTTACGATACCTATAACGCAGCTTACAACGATTGTACGATTCGTTACGGAGATCTCAAAAAGCAATTGGCGGAAGACACCGTGCGTTTTGTGGCTCCCTATCGCGAAAAAATCAAGGAAATACTTGCCGATGACGCCTATTTGGAACAGGTGCGCAAGATAGGCGAAGAAAAGGCACGCGAAAGTGCCCGTAAAACCTTGGCGGAAGTACGGCAAATCATCGGTTTTTAATGGCATACATAGAGACGAAAAAGATACAGGAACGCGCTGTCTTGGTGGGGATTGCCACGGGCGGAACCACGGTGGAGAAAGAAACGGAATACCTTAAGGAACTCTCGTTTTTGGTAGATACCGCTGGTGCAAAGACCGAAAAGGTTTTCCTGCAACGTTTGGATCTGCCCAACGGCAAATACTATATCGGCTCTGGTAAGTTGGCGGAGGTAAAGACCTACGTGGAAGCCGAGAAGATGGATATGGTGGTGTTCGACGACGAACTGAGTCCGGCACAGTCGCGCAACTTGGAAAAGGAGCTCAAATGCAAGGTACTCGACCGCACTACGCTCATATTGGATATTTTTGCCAAACATGCGCGTACCGCCCACGCCCGAACTCAGGTGGAATTGGCGCAATACCAATACCTGCTGCCGCGCCTTACCGGTATGTGGACCCACTTGAGCAAGCAGCGCGGCGGGGTGGGGATGCGCGGTCCCGGTGAAAAAGAAATCGAAACCGACCGACGGGTCATTCACGACAAGATAACGCTTCTCAAGGGCAAGTTGGCGGAAATCGACAAGCAGAAAGTGCTGCAACGCAAAAACCGTGTAAGTATGGTGCGTGTGGCATTGGTAGGCTATACCAATGTGGGCAAATCCACCATTATGAACTTGGTTGGCAAGTCGGAAGTATTGGCGGAAAACAAGCTGTTCGCCACCTTAGACACTACGGTTCGCAAGGTGGTAATCGGCAATCTGCCCTTTCTCCTGTCCGACACGGTAGGCTTTATCCGCAAGCTGCCCCATAGTTTGGTAGAGTCTTTCAAATCCACTTTAGACGAGGTTCGGGAAAGCGATATTTTGCTGCACGTGGTAGATGTCTCTCATCCGGAATTTGAAGAACAGATGGAAATCGTGCGTCAGACATTGGCTGAAATCGGGGCGGTGGACAAAAAGACGATTTTGGTTTTCAATAAAATAGATGCCTATACCTACGAAGAGAAAGACCCCGACGATTTAGCACCCGCCACCAAGCGCAATTACAGTCTGTCAGACTTGGAAAAGATGTGGTATGCCAAAGAAAACGCGCCCTGCATATTTCTTTCGGCGGTTAAGAAAAACAATGTGGAAGCATTTAGGCAGATGCTTTACGAAGAAGTGAAGCGGGTACACCTCACGCGCTATCCCTACGATAAACTGCTTTACGAAGATATATATCCCGATACGCTCTGATGTTCCAGTTCCAACAAGAACTGCTTGGCTGACAATCCTCCTCCGTAGCCGGTAAGGCTGCCGTTATTGCCTATGACCCGGTGGCAGGGAATGATAATGGAAATGGCGTTGGCTCCGTTGGCATTGGCTATTGCACGCACGGCTTGCGGCATGGCAAGCATATCGGCTGTTTCCCGGTACGAAAGGGTCTGTCCATAAGGAATCTTGAGCAGGTTTAGCCATACTTTCTTTTGAAAATCGGTACCCGATAGCAAAAGCGGCAAATCGAACGCGATGCGCTTTCGGGCAAAAAATTCGTCTAACTGCGCGGCAGCACGGAGCGTAAGTGTACTGCCCTTTTCTACAAAATCCGCCTTCAGGCAGCGGCTCACACGCGCCATAACTCTTTCGTGCCGCCTGCCCGCCCGCCAGTCGCACAGGCAGAGTTGCTCTCCATAGGAGCCCAAGACTAATTCGCCGCAAGGCGACAGATAGGTTTGCAGGCAGATGTCCATAGGTATAACCGTTTGAATTGGGCGTGAAGATAGGTAAAATATAGGTTTTTGGGTTGCAAATCTAAGCGCAAAAAGTTATCTTTGCCATCTTGTAACAGCGAAGAAAAAGCATGTACGCATATATAGAAGGCAAGTTGACGGAACAGAACCCGGCGTGCGTAACGATAGATTGCGGTGGAGTCGGGTACGAGATCAACATATCCCTTCATACCTATTCGCAAATAAAAGACAAGGCTGCGGCAAGACTTTGGGTCTATCAGGCGGTGCGGGAAGACGCCCTTT
Source organism: Lentimicrobiaceae bacterium (assembly GCA_022510485.1). Classification (GTDB taxonomy): domain Bacteria; phylum Bacteroidota; class Bacteroidia; order Bacteroidales; family P3; genus Pullibacteroides. Next base: position 35,965 of record JAFLTI010000011.1, read on the forward strand.
TGCTTTTCGGTTTTGCGGATAAAACGGAAAAAGAACTTTTCCTGCAACTGATTTCGGTTTCGGGAGTAGGGGCTAATACGGCGAGAATGATTCTCTCCACATTGGGTCCCGAACTTACGGCGCGTTCCATTTTAGACGGCGACGTAAAGAAAGTTCAGTCTGTAAAGGGAATAGGTTTGAAAACCGCTCAACGCATTATCATTGATTTGCGGGACAAGCTGTCAAAGATTGACTTTTCTTCGGCGGATTCTTCGCTTCTGCCGCAACTTCGACCCGAGAGGGATGAAGCCGTGGCAGCCTTGGTTACCTTGGGGTTCTCCCGTACTGCCGTAGAAAAAACGGTAGACGGTCTTTTGGCAAAAGACCCCGCTTTGAACACGGAAAATATGATCAAACAGGCATTGCGGATGCTGTAATACCATACTCATTGAGCTATTTGTTATGTGGAAGTATTGGTTGTGCAGCATAGGGGCAATTCTATCCGCCTGGATTCTTTCTGCAGGAATTGCCTTGTCGTACGCAGGCGCATCGGTCTATAAGCCGGCAAGCCCTTTCCCTCCCTCTTGGGAGGATATGCCGGGCGTGGCGGAGAGGTTATGGTATGCCTTTTATGGGAGCGAAGCGGAAGTGGAATCTCCCTCCATTCCCTACGCTGTTGATGCCGCGTTTGACGATTCGCTGCGTTATCCCATTCCGCAAACGCAACCCAACGAAGACCTTCCCGAAGACAAGAGCCTCTACATCAAGACCAATATCGTAGAAGAGGCGCAGTACGACCCCAAGACCAACGAATACGTGCTTACGCGCAAGATGGGCGATGTGGTGCTTTCCCGCCGTCACATGACGAGAGACGAGTACGTAAAGTTTACCAGCGAGAAAGCCGTACGCGACTATTGGAAGAGCAAGGCAGACTATACCCCCACCACTTCTTCGGGTCTGAGCGGTCTGATTCCCGGTCTTAACTTGGACTTTTTAGATGAAAAGTTAGGCAAAGACCTCATTAAGTTCGACCTGAACGGTTCTATCGGTTTGGAATTCGCATTGGTGGGAACCCGTCGCGATGACCCGGCTTTGGATATCAAACACCGGCGCACCTTCAATTTCGATTTCGACGCCGACATCAACGTAAACTTGAACGCCACCATCGCCGACCGCCTCAAATTCAATATCAGCCACAATACCGAGGCACTCTTTCAGTTCGACAACAAGTTCAAGCTCGAATACGAAGGCAAGGAAGACGAGATTGTAAAGAACATCAGTGCCGGTAATATCGACTTTCCTTTGAACACCACCTTGATAAGCGGGGTTCAGGAACTTTTCGGTATCAAGGCGAAATTTCAATTCGGCAAGACTTTCATTACGGGAGTGTTCTCCGAACAGCGTTCCGAAAGCACCAGCGTGCGCATAGAGGGCGGGGCGCAAAGCACCGAATTTGAAATCAAGGCAGACGAATATGAAGAAAACCGCCACTTTTTCTTAGCGCAATATTTTCGCGAACACTATCACGAGGCATTGTCCGAACTGCCTTTGCTGAACAGCCGCCTCAAGATTACCAAAATCGAAGTGTGGGTAACCAATATCGGTTCGCCTGTGCAGAACAACCGCAACATTGTGGCGTTTACCGACTTGGGAGAAAATAATCCGTTTGGTTCCGGGCTATACGGAAATGGCTTTGTGCGCTATCCGGATCAAAATCGGTCGAACAACCTGTTGACGATATTTCCTGTAAGCAACCTACGTAATATTAATACAGTGGGTCAATATTTGCAAGGGCGGGGCTATACCAACGGCCGTGAGTTTGAAAAAGTGGAAAGTGCCCGCCGCCTCGATGCAAACGAATATACCTTCAATCCCTCCCTCGGTTTTATCACCCTGAATCAAACCCTCAACAGCGACCAAGTGCTGGCGGTGGCGTTCCAGTATCAGATTGTGGGCGATACCACCGTGTATCAGGTAGGGGAATTTTCCGACCAAGGTATCAACGACCCGCAGGTGTTGGTGGTAAAATTGCTTAAATCCTCGGTGCTCAATACGGAGATTCCTTTGTGGAACCTGATGATGAAGAACGTTTATTCCTTGAACACCTATCAGCTCAGCGGCGAGAATTTTCGTTTCAATATCATGTATTCGGGCAACGACCGGGGCGTTCCCAGCGGTTATTTTACCGACGGTCCCCGGAGCGGTATTCCGCTTGTTCAGGTGTTTGGCTTGGATAATTTAGATACCCGGCAGAACCGCAATCCCGACGGTTTGTTCGACTATATAGACGGAGCTGCCACAGGGGCGGGCTATGTGCAGAGCGACAAGGGTTTGATTTATTTTCCTTGGCCGGAACCTTTCGGTAGGGATATGGTGCAGATGTTCAATGGCGACAGCCTTGCGGCAGCCCCGTACCGCTTTGACGAACTTTATACCAAAACCAAAACGGAGGCGCAGCAGTACAGCGAAAAGAACAAGTACACCTTTGTGGGTCGCTACCAGTCTTCGGGCGGCAGCGAAATAAGTTTGGGCGCCTACAATCTGCCCGAAGGTTCGGTCAGGGTAATGGCAGGCAACACCCCCTTGGTCGAAAACCAAGACTATACGGTAAATTATGCCGCCGGTATCGTGCAGATCATAAACCCGGGGGTGCTCGCTTCGGGCGTTCCTATCGACATCAAGACCGAAAGCCGTTCCAACAGCCTGCTTACCAAGCGTATGATGGGCTTGCGTGTGGAACACTTTTTTGATGAACATTTTTATGTAGGCGGTACTATTATGAACCTGCGCCAGAGCGCGCTCACCCAAAAGGTGAATTATGGCGAAGAACCCATATCCAATACTATCTACGGTTTTGATGCATCCTATGAACGCGAAAGCCGCTGGCTCACCAAGGCGGTAGACGCCATTCTGCCCTTTGAAGACAGCAAAGCCCCGTCGCGTATCAGCCTTTACGGGGAATTTGCCCATTTTCTGCCGGGGCACTCCCGTGCTATCGGGCGTTCGGGAACCACCTATATCGACGATTTTGAAAACAGCAAGAGTACCATCAATATCAAGGAACCCTATTCTTGGTACTTGGCAAGTACGCCGCAAAAACAAGACGATCTGTTTCCTGAATCCTCAGACCGGTATGCCACAACCACCATTACGGGGCGCAACCGCGCCAAATTGGCATGGTACACGGTAGACCCTATCTTTTACAGCAGTGCCAGACCGGGAAACATTACTAAAGAAGATCTTTCCAATCATTACACACGCCGTGTCTTGGTAAACGAGGTATTTCCCGGCAGACAGCTTTCTTCAAACGAAGCCCAGACCTTGACGGTGCTCAACTTGGCGTTCTATCCCTCTGAACGAGGTCCTTATAATTACGATGCCAAGCCTGTGCCCGGTGCTACGGAAGGGGTTAATTCCGACGGTAGCCTGCGCGAGCCTGCAAGCCGTTGGGGTGGTATCATGCGCAAGGTAAGCAATACCGATTTTGAAGCGGCGAATGTGGAGTATATCGAGTTTTGGGTTATGGACCCCTTTATCGGAATGGACGGAAAGAACGGCAATCCGCGCCATTCGGGTGGTAAACTGTATTTTAACTTGGGGGATATTTCCGAAGACGTGCTGCGCGACGGCCGTAAGTCTTTTGAACACGGCTTGCCTACATCCGATTTGGTGGAAAACGTGGATGAGACCCAATGGGGGCGTGTGCCTTCGATACAGGCTATTGTAAATAGTTTCGACAACAATCCCGCCTCGCGTAAGTATCAGGATATTGGGCTTGACGGACTTTCTTCTAACGATGAGCGGGACTTTTTCCGCAGCTTCCTTGCCGATATGGGAGAGATGGTAGGGCAGAATTCCGAGGCATACCGCAAGGTTTACGAAGACCCCTCCTCCGACGATTATATGTATTTCAGACGCGGGGTATGGGATACGGTACACCATTCCACAAATAAGATAGCCGACCGCTACAAATACTATAACAACCCCGAGGGTAACTCTCCCTCCAATGCCGATAATCCCGAAAATTATCCCACCCAGCAGACCAATTACCCCAATACGGAAGATATCAGCGAGGACAACACGCTCAACGAAGCCGAAAATTACTACCAATACGAGGTTTCGCTTGACCCCGATCAAATGGAGGTGGGCGAGAACTACATTACCGATGTTTACGAAGCCAGTGTCAAGTTGAGCAACAATACCACCGAAAAGGTAAGATGGTATCAGTTTAAGATTCCCGTCAACGAGCCGGACAAAGTGGTCGGTCAGATGCAGAACCTGCAATCGGTGCGCTTTGTGCGTATGTTTATGAAAGGTTTTAAGGAGCCGGTAATCTTGCGTTTCGCCACTTTGGATTTGGTGCGCTCGGATTGGCGCAAATACGATAAGGCACTCGTAGAGGCGGGACAGACCGTACCGAGTGGAGCAACAACTTTTGAAGTGGCTACGGTCAATGTGGAAGAAAACGGTCAGCGAACCCCTATCCGATACGTTTTGCCTCCGGGTATCGAACGTACGCTCGACCCTTCGGATCAGAACAACGTGGAGATGAACGAACAGTCGTTGAGCCTTAAGGTAACGAATCTTGCAGACGGCGATGCGCGCGGTATCTATCGGAACGCCTCCTACGATATGCGGCAGTTCAAGAAGATGGAGATGTTCGTTCACATGGAAAAAGTAGAAGAAATGGACAACGCCCGCGACGGCGACGTACATCTGTTTATCCGTATGGGTGCCGACAATACCGACAACTACTACGAATACGACATCCCCTTGTCTTATACCGAATGGGGGCAGAGTGCGCGAGACTTGGTATGGCCCGAAGAAAATAAGGTTGAGATAGACCTGAATGCTTTGGTAAAAGTAAAGGAAAACCGAAACCGTCTTATGCGGGAAAGTGGGTCAAGTTCCTATTCTACCGTTTATTCCGAACAGATAGGCAAAGCCATGTATTCGGTAAGGGGAACACCCGCTATCAGTGCGGTCAAGACCATTTTGATCGGTTTGAGGAATCCCCGTCGCGATGACAGGAATGGCACAGATGATGACGGCAGGGCGAAATCGGTTGAGGTATGGGTCAACGAATTTAGCTTGAACGAATTTAAGAAAGAGGGCGGGGTAGCGGCTACCGCACGTGCCCAATTGTCTTTGGGCGATTTGGGAAGCATATCGGTGGCAGGAGCCTATACACAGGCCAATTTCGGACAGTTGGAACAGAAACTTACCGAACTTTCGCAAAGCAATACCGGATCATACGACATAGCCGTCGATTTGGAAATGGGGCGTTTCCTGCCCGAAAAGGCAGGCTTGAAGGTGCCGGTGCATTACGATTTGTCTTCTACAATCGGCAACCCCAAATACAATCCCTTCGACCCTGACGTAAAGACCAAAGACGAATTGGCTACCTATACGAACAAGCAGGAAAAGAAAGAGTTTAAGAAAGCCATTCAAGACTATACTATCCGTCAGAACGTAAACCTGATGAATGTCCGCAAGGAACGTACCAATGCCGAAAGGCAGCCGCAGTTCTGGGATATCGAGAACTTTAACGTTTCGTATGCCTATTCTAATACGCAACATCGAGATGAAGATATGGAGTTCGATAACCAAGTAATCCATCGGGGAGGCTTGGGCTACGATTATTCCACCACATCCCGCTTCTTTACTCCATTGGGAAAAACCAATCTGGCTTCTAAGCCGTGGGCTGCCATCCTTACCGACTTTAACGTGAACTATGTTCCCAATATGTTCTCGTTCAATATGGAATTGGAACGCGAGTATTCCGAAAGCAAGATGCGCAACAAAAACGCAGAATGGGATATTCTGATGCCTGCCACTGTTTACAAGCGTTTCGACTGGAACCGAAACTATAATTTCCGTTACGACCTTACCAAGTCTATCAGCATTACCTATTCGGCAAACGCCAACAGCTACCTGCGCGAACCGCCGGGCAGGATTAATACCACATCCCGTCGCGATTCGGTATGGCGCAGCTTTATCCAAGGCGGCAATATGACCAATTTCGACCAAAATCTCGGCTTTACCTATACGCTGCCTATCAACAAGATTCCTATTCTCGACTGGGTGGATGGAAGCGCGGCATATAACGCCATTTACCGTTGGGAGGGCGGTTCTTTAGCAACGCAGGACCGTTTGGGTAATGTCATATCAAACTCAATGGATATCTCTGCCAACGGTTCGGTAAACTTGGTGGGCTTGTACAACAAAGTGCCTTTCTTGAAAAAGATTAACGACGGCAACCGTAATAATCGTCGTGGCGGTAGGAGCAACACGATTATGAGCCGCAACAATCAGAAAGACGAACCGGAAGAAAAGAGTGTGATAAAAGAAATTGGTAAAGGTGTGCTTCGTTTCCTGATGCTTGTACGTGATGCCAATATCAGCTACAGCCGTAACGAGGGAACCTCCTTGCCCGGCTTTATGCCGGAGCCCGATCTGTTCGGCGTGGATTTCGGCAGGAATGCACCGGGAGCCGAATTTGCCCTCTTCGGTTCACAAGCCGATATTCGCCGCCGTGCTGCCCGAAACGGCTGGCTTTCTACCGACAGCTTGATGACCACGCCCTATTACAAACAGTTTACCGAGAGCGTTACGGCACAGGTTTCGGTAGAACCTTTCCAAGATTTCCGAATCACGGTTAATTTTGGGTACAGCAAGACAGAAAACAAATCCTCGTACTTTACCTACAACGGTGAGTTGGGCGATTTCCGCGAAACTAATCCCTTGCTCAACGGAAGCTATAACGTAACCAACATTATGATTGGAACGGCTTTCAGCAAGTTCGACAAAAAATATTTCGACAAGACCTATCAGAAGTTTCTCGAAAACCGTATCGTGATTGCCGAACGTTTGGCTGCCGACAACGCCGCGCCGGGATACGACAGGAATGTTTATCGGTACGACACTGCGGCGCGGCGCAATTTTCCGCAAGGCTATATGTCGAACCAGCAGGATGTGATGATTCCTGCCTTGATTGCCGCTTATACCGGGCGGGATCCGCACAAGGTGTCGCTTTCGGCTATGGATAAATTTCCCTTGCCCAACTGGTCGGTTACCTATTCGGGGCTCACCAAGATAAAAGGAATGCGCAAAGTGTTCAAGAACTTTTCCATTTCGCACGCCTATTCGTCTTCTTATACGGTTGGCTCCTATACCAACAACCTCCTGTATAGAGACGCTCAGGATTTTGTGGAGAACATCGATGCCGGCGGCAATTTCCGCTCCAAGTATATTATGGACGGTATCGTACTTAGCGAACAGTTCTCGCCTCTGATTAAGCTTAACATGACCTTTATAAACGACCTCTCGCTTAATTTCGAGTATCGTCAGAGCCGGCAGATAGGTTTGAGTTTTGTCAACAACCAGATTACCGAGATGCGTACCAAAGAGTGGATTATCGGGGCAGGGTACCGTATCAAGAACGTAGGTTTCAAGGTTAATTCGGGCGGAGCGGGCAAAAGACGTGTCAGCAGCGATTTGGTGCTTCGCGCCGATTTGAGCATCCGCGACAATATCCGTCTGCTGCGCAAGATAGACCAGCAGATCAACACCCCTTCCGAAGGCGCGCTTATCACCTCCATCAACGTATATGCCGAATACGAGATTACACGCCAGATTTCGGCGCGTGTATTCTATGATATGACTCTCAACAAACCCTATATCGCCAATCAATTCTACAACAGCAACGGCAGGGGTGGCATCAGCCTCACCTACAAGTTTACGCAATAAGGGGCGGTCGTTGGTGTTTTCCCAAAAAAGACTTAATTTTACGCCTTGTTGATTAACGATAACCTCAAATAAATTACGAGATATGAATTTTCCTGAAAACCTCAAGTACACCGAAGATCACGAATGGATCAAGGTAGAAGGCGAAACGGCATTGGTGGGTATAACCGACTATGCGCAGAAAGAATTGGGTGACATTGTTTTTGTAGATGTTACCAGCGAAGGAGATGCCCTTGGTGCAGGCGAAGTGTTCGGTAATATCGAAGCGGTAAAGACCGTTTCCGAATTGTTGTTGCCCGCTGCCGGCGAAATTTTGGAACTCAACCCCGATTTGGCGGAAGACCCCTCTTTGGTAAACAAAGATCCTTACGGAAAGGGTTGGATTGTTAAAGTAAAATTGACGGATGCCGCTGCTGTGGCTTCGTTGATGAGCGCTGCCGAATACAAGGCAAAAATCGGTGCATAATTTCTTTTGACATCAACGGTATGAGCCTTTCTATGCAAATAGGGAGGCTCAACTTTTTTATAAAAACGGATAGCAAATGTCTTTGAATTGTGGAATTGTGGGCTTGCCCAACGTTGGGAAATCCACCTTGTTCAACTGCTTGAGCAACGCCAAGGCACAGGCGGCTAATTTTCCATTTTGCACCATCGAGCCCAATGTGGGAGTGATTACCGTTCCCGACGAAAGGCTCAATGTGTTGGTGGAAATAGATAAGCCCAAAAAGGTAATTCCGGCAACGATGGAGATTGTAGATATAGCCGGTTTGGTAAAAGGGGCGAGCAAGGGAGAGGGATTGGGCAATAAGTTTTTGGCGAATATCCGCGAAACGGATGCCATTATCCATGTGCTGCGCTGTTTCGAGGATCCTAACGTTACCCATGTTGACGGCAGTGTAGACCCGGTTCGCGATAAGGAAATCATTGATGCCGAGCTGCAGCTCAAAGACCTCGAAACGATAGAAAACCGCATAGGCAAGGTGGAAAAACAGGCGCAGAGCGGTGGCGATAAAACCGCCAAACGTATGTTGGGTATCTTGCAGAAATACCGCGAAACGCTTAATCAGGGCTTAAGCGCGCGCACGGTAAGCTGGGACAGCAAAGACGACCAAAAATTAGCCCAAGAGTTATTTCTGCTAACGAACAAGCCGGTACTGTATGTGTGCAATGTAGATGAATCGGCAGCCAAAGAGGGCAACGCCTATGTGGAAGCGGTGCGCAAGGCAATAGCGGGCGAAAACGCGCAGCTGCTGGTGGTGGCGGCAAAAACCGAGAGCGAGATTGCCGAATTGGAAACCTACGAAGAACGGCAGATGTTTTTGCAGGAAATCGGTTTGCAGGAGTCGGGTGTGAACCGCTTGATAAAGGCTTCGTATGCCTTGCTGAACCTACAGACCTATTTTACCACGGGACCCGATGAAAGCCGGGCGTGGACATTCATTAAAGGCACCAAAGCTCCGCAGGCGGCGGGCATCATACATACCGACTTTGAAAAAGGCTTTATCCGCGCCGAGGTGATAAAATACGACGATTACGTGAAATACCGCACTGAAGCCGCCTGCAAGGAAGCCGGCAAATTGGCGGTGGAAGGCAAGGAATATATCGTGCAGGACGGCGATATACTCCATTTCCGCTTTAATGTATAGTCAACAAACCTTGGGCAAAAACATGAATGCAGTCTGGATAAAAGGCGTGGCGCGCATGCTGTGCATATCGCTGTTTTTGCTTTTTTCCGGCAAGGTTCTTAGTCAGCAGGTCTATACGGTTTCAGGAAAGATTCAAGATAAAAAGAGCGCGCAATCCTTGCCCGACGCGGCGGTTTGGGTAGAGCCGGCAGGAAAGGGAGCCGCTTCCGATATGGAGGGCAGATACAGCCTGCAACTTGTTCCCGGTACCTATACGATAAAGGTGAGCAGTTTAGGATACGGCACGATTAGCCGTACTGTTGAAGTAAAAAACAAGAACATTACCGAAAACTTTTATATCGAACCCGATGCGGTGCAGCTGGAAAGCGTGGAAATCAGAGGCAGCCGGTCCAGACAGGCAGCACGCAACACCATCGGTATGAACACCCTTACCTCCGAGATGGTGCAGCGTATTCCAGCCCTTTTGGGTGAAGCCGACATTATCAAGGCTGTGCAGATGTTGCCGGGAGTGCTTATGGCGTCCGAAAGCAGTTCGGGTTTTAGCGTGCGTGGCGGAGGATTGGATCAAAACGCCATTTTGCTCGACCGCACCCTTATCTATAATCCCACCCATACTTGCGGTTTCTTTTCGGTCTTCAACAACGATGTAATCGGAAGCGCCGAAATCTACAAAGGAGATATTCCCATCGCCTATGGAGGCAGACTGTCTTCGGTTGTAGACGTATCCATGCGCGATGGCAATTTCAACGATTACCACGTGGAGGGCGGAGTAGGCTTGCTCTTGGCAAAACTTACCGTAGACGGCCCTATCTGGAAAGACCACACCTCTTTTTTGGTGTCGGGTCGAACTACCTATTTCGATATGTTTCTGCCCTTGGCTGGTATGAAAGGCACTCAATTGGGATTTTACGATCTCAACGCCCGCTTGGTACACAAGTTCGACAACAACAAAGACAAAATCTCGCTGTCGGGGTATATGGGCAAAGACCGCTTCGGTATGAAGCTTGAAGACCAGATGAAAACCGGGCTTAATTTCGGCAACAAGATGCTTGCCCTTACCTACACCCATTTGTTTTCTAACCGTCTTGCGATAAATACAACCCTCAATATTACCGACTACATCAGCGATGTGGCGATGAATGCCGACGGCTACGATTTCGGTTGGAAAAGCCGCATTACCGACTACGGAGGTCAGGTAGACGGAGTATTTACGCCTCAAAACCATGATGTGCGTTTCGGTTTCAAGCTTACATACCATACCTGCCAGCCGGGAGAACTCGACCTATATATGAGCGAAAGTATGGGATTCTTGGATTCGGCGCAGCATATGACCTTTAACCAAGACAAGATGCACAGTCTCGAAAGTGCCGTGTATGTAGGCAACAGTCAGACTATAGGCAAGCACCTGTCGTTAAAGTATGGCTTACGGTTCAGCACCTTTTCAAATCAAGGCAGAGATTCAGTTTCCCGATTCGATGAGGATTATCAGCGCATAGACCGCGTTTACGAAGGCAAGCGCAACTTTTACCATACATGGTATGGATTGGAGCCGAGAGTAGGGGTGGCGTGGCTTTTCAAACACAATATCAGCCTAAAGTTCAACTATACCCGAACCATACAGTATCTGCAACTTGCCACCAATTCCAATTCGGGCAATCCTATGGATATATGGTTTCCTGCCAATCCCTTTGTAAAGCCGCAAACAGCCGATATGCTCGCCTTGGGTCTCAGTGCCGGATGGGGCAAATCAGATGAATGGGAAGCCTCGATAGAGGGCTATTACAAGTTTATGCACCATGTTATCGATTTCAAAGACCACTCCAATGTGCTTCTCAACAGCGACCTTTACGGAGAATTGCGTATGGGAAGAGGCTGGGCGTATGGGGTTGAGGTGTACGTACAGCGCAAAAAAGGCATGGTGTACGGTTCGTTGAGCTATACCTATTCGCGCTCCATGCGGATCATAGATCAGGTAAACGACGGAAAACCCTATCCCTCGCCTCAAGACCGCCCCCATGCGGTAAACCTCTTGCTCAATGTAGACCCGCATCCTCGCCATTCCCTTTCGTTCAACTGGGTGTTCTATTCGGGGCAGCCCACCACCTATCCGATAGGGAAAGCCGTTATCGACGGCAGTTTCGTACCTGTTTACGGCAAACGTAATTCAGACCGTATGGAAAACTACCACCGTTTGGATGTTTCCTATACTTTCAAATCCAAGCCCAATACCGGAAAACGCTTTAGCTGGAGCCTGTCGGCAGGGCTATACAATGCCTATGCCCGCAAGAACCCATGGTCGGTATCGTTCAAACAGGATAAAGACAATCCCAATATAGCATACGCCGAAAAGATTTATCTTTTTTCGGCAGTACCTTTCGTAAGTTTCAACTTCAAATGGTAAACGTTATGGTAAGAAACCGCTTTGTTGAGGTAGTTTTTGTAAGTATGCTGCTGTTGTCGGCATCTTGCCGCGAAAAGATAGAATTGAAACTATTGTCCTCTGAACCCCGTTTGGTGGTGGATGCCCGCTTTACCAACGATACAGCATCGCATATCATCAAATTGAGCCGTACCAGCGATTATTTTGAACCGGAAACGGACAATCTCGGCATTACGGGCGCCCAAGTCTATATAACCGATCGCTACGGCAGGCGTATCGACTTTCTGCCCTCCGACAGTGTGCCCGGTTGGTATGTTTCCGCTCCGGATGTATTCGGCGTAGTGGGAGAAACCTATCGGCTGCATATCAGGGCAGACCTTTCGGGCAACGGTGAGCCAGAATATTACGAGGCAGAAAGCATCATGCCCTATATGCCGCCCATCGACTCGGTAAAAGCGGTCTACGGCTATTCCTTACCTCCATTCGGCAATGGCAAATACTTAGGCTGGAATCTGCTTGCCTACGCGCAGGATCCGCCCACCAAAGAGTATTACGGATTCAGTTATGCGATAAACGGAAAGGTTTACGAAGACAGCATATCCAATATGTTTCTTTTTCCCGATAGCTTTACAGGAGGGCTTTACTTAAATGGGGTTTCCATGTATTTCTTTCCCGACCCCATCGACGAAATCAAAGACCTGTTGAAAGTGGTCATTCAAGAGGGCGATACCCTGAGCCTTATCGGCTATAGTTTTACCGAAGGCTATAACCAATATATCAGCGACGTACGCAATGCCCTTTCGTCAAATATCCCCGTTTTCAGTGCTGCTCCGGCAAATATCGTGGGTAACATCAGCAACGATGCTTTCGGTTATTTTGCCGTCTATGCTATGACGAAAGCCTCCTGCGTGGTAGGCAAGAAGCCCGATCAGAACCAATAGCCGATGTGTAAGAACACGTTGAAATTATGCACGTTGGATGATTGAAAACTGAGTCCGACCGGTCCGATGGGCGTTTCATAAGATATGCCGATATTACCGCCGTAAATCAGATTTTTATATTTCAGAACTAAATCTTTCAGTTCGTAATCGGCTTTCCCGACCCCACCGCGTACACTCACATAGAGATTCTTGACAACCATTACTTGAGCAGTAAGCCGCAGGTTCACCAAGTGATATCCGCTCGACTGCCCAAGCATTACTCCCGGCATCATAGTAACGTACATCGAGTTCAAGTCCGCGCAACCGCCTTGAAAAAACTGGTGTTGTATAGGGATGAGTCTATGATTTTTTATGGGCGTGAGCCCTACCGTAAAGCCGGGATAGAAAGTTAATCGCTTGCCTGCGGGAATGGCAAAATCCCCTTTCCAATAAACATTCAGGAAATAATCGGCAGAGGTCAGCCCTTTTCCATGATTGTGATTGCCCAAATCGATAGGAAAGGTAACATCCAAGGTCATCTTGAACCCTCTCGACGGATAGAATTTTTTGTCAAAATTGTCGTGCCGGTAATAAAAATAAGGGTAAACATGATGATTGCTGTATATATCATGCCGGTTAATGGAATCCGTGTTGGAAATACGGATTTGATTGTCGGAAAATTCGTAGGCAAATCCTACTCCCAATACATTGGTACGCCAAGAAGACTGTCCGTAAAGCTTAATTTTGTAGCGGTTGGAAGTCATATCTGAAGTACGCCGTTTTTGGTTTTCGGGATCGCGGTATAGGTAAGACTTAAAGTTGAAATAATCGAAACCGGCACCCAAGGAGGGTATCCAGAAAGAATACTTGTTTGACTTGTGCTTCCATTGGGGCATAAAGCGAAAATTGGCAGAAACGGCAGGCATTTTCGACAATTCCACATCTAAAGACAAGGTGGAGTTCTTTACGCCGAAGTTCTGCAACTCCACGCCCGCCAACAAGCCTGCCATACGGATATTGTCGTAGCGGATTCCTAATTTGAACGCATTTGAGGGGGCTTCTTCCACCGAGATAACCAATACCGTTCCATTTTCATCCTGTTCGTCTACCTTAAACTCATACGATACGGTCTTGAATCGGTTAATTCCGTACAAACGGTCTATTCCCTTGTTGATGGCTTCTAATTTTACGGTTTTGTCCGTTTCTATCTGCAAAAACTGGTTGATGTATGTCTGGTTATATTTCTTAAGACCCTTGTATTCAATGCGTGAAATATAAATTTCCTGCACTGGATGATAAGGCTTCTTTTCTTTTTCCGGATCCGGTCCGTATTGAGCCAGCCTGTCCGCCAGCTGCTTCAACTGAGCATAAACGGCAGAATCGCGCGCTGCCTGTTCTCCACGCGCAAGGATAGAATCGGTCTTGTTGAACGAAGCGGTGCTGTAACCGGTCATGTTGGGCTTGATAAATACGTCGCAGCGCGCCCTATTCTCCATTATGCGGGATTTTGACCCCATAAAGATTACCTCTTCGAGCACATCCATAAAACTGTTCACATGCTCCGCACTGGCATAAGAAAAGCCTACGTCTACGCCGATAATGATATCCACATCCTTCTCCGATATTTTATCTACCGGAAAGTTGTTGAGCACCCCGCCGTCTACCAAAATCATCGAATCGAGTTTTACGGGAGTGAACACGCTGGGAATTGCCATCGAAGCCCGCATGGAAAGAGCCAAGTTGCCATGGTCGAGATAGGCAGGCTGACCGCTCGTTATATCGGCGGCAACACAGAAAAAGGGAATGTTGAAATCTTCAAAGCTCTTGTAATGATAGGCGCGCGAGGTAAGCGTATAAAAAAGGTTATTTACGTGTTGCCCCTTTAACAATCCCGCCGGAGCAAAACTTGTTTTTTCTTCCTTCAATCCCCACGGAAAGTTCAGGAGGTAGGGCGTTTTGTTCATATAAAAAACATCACGCCAATCGGGAGCGTCGTTAAGCAATATCCCCCAGTCGGTAGCCCTTAAGATAGAATCCAGTTCATGAGCCGAGTAACCGTAGGCATACAGCCCCCCGATAATGGAACCCATGCTGGTGCCGGCAATATAGTCTATGGGGATATTCAGTTCTTCCAACACTTTGAGCACCCCCACGTGCGCTATACCCTTGGCACCGCCACCGCTCAAGACCAAGCCGATACGCGGACGTTGACTTTTAAGTTGGGTCTGCGTTTCTGCCTCTTGTGCAGACAGACCTGCAAAAAGCGAGCATAAAGATGTAATAAACAATAATATGCGAAGAATTGGCTTCATTATGGCAAAGGTAGAAAAAAGCCCAATAAATAAAAAGAGGCTGCCCTCAAACGGTATATTCCGTTTTTAGACAACCTCTTTACCTTAAGGCGGAAGTTTCCGCCAATCGAACTTAAGCTTTTAAAAACTTGAAATCTTTTCCCAAATAGTAAGCCGAATCGCCCAAGCCTTCTTCGATACGGAGCAGCTGGTTGTATTTGGCAATACGTTCCGAACGGCAGGCAGAACCGGTCTTGATAAGACCCGTGTTGAGGGCAACCGCCAAGTCGGCAATCGTGGTATCTTCGGTTTCGCCCGAGCGGTGGCTCATAACGGCAGTGTAACCGTTGCGGTAAGCCATAGTTACAGCTTCGATGGTTTCGGTAAGAGAACCGATTTGGTTAACCTTTACCAGAATGGAGTTGGCAACACCCTTTTCGATACCCATCTTCAAACGCGCGCTGTTGGTAACAAACAAGTCATCGCCCACCAGCTGGCATTTGCCGCCGATTCTTTCGGTAAGCATCTTCCAGCCGTCCCAATCGTCTTCCGCCATACCGTCTTCAATCGAGATAATGGGGTAGCGTTTGGTCCAGTCCGCCCAAAAATCCGCCATCTGAGCCGAAGTAAGCTTTTCGCCCGAAGATTTGTGCAGGTGGTAAACCTTTTCTTCCGGCAAGTAAAATTCGGAAGATGCCGGGTCAAGGGCAATAAAAATATCCTGCCCCGGTTTGTAGCCGGCTTGCTCAATAGCCTGAAGAATCACTTCCAAGGCTTCTTCATTCGACTTGAGGTTAGGAGCAAAGCCGCCTTCATCACCCACACCGGTAGAAAGCCCCTTTTTCTTGAGCACCGCTTTCAAGGCATGGAAAGTTTCCGCACCCCAACGCAAAGCCTCGCTGAAAGAAGGAGCCCCGATGGGCATTACCATAAATTCCTGAAAATCCACATTGCTGTCTGCGTGCGAACCACCGTTGAGGATGTTCATCATCGGGATAGGCAGCGTATGAGCGTTAACACCGCCCACATAGTTGTATAATTCCTGACCACATTCTTGAGCAGCGGTGCGGGCACAAGCCAACGATACCCCCAAAATGGCGTTGGCACCCAATTTACCTTTGTTAGGCGTGCCGTCTAATTCAATCATACGCTTGTCAAGGGCAATTTGGTCTTCCACCAACATACCTTCCAATTCCTTGGCAATAACGTTGTTTACGTTTTCAACGGCTTGCAGAACGCCTTTTCCGCCATAGGTCTTCTTATCGCCGTCGCGCAATTCAACCGCTTCGTGAACGCCTGTGGATGCTCCCGAAGGAACCCCGGCGCGACCAAAGCTTCCGGCACTGGTAATCACTTCCACTTCTACCGTCGGATTTCCACGGGAATCGAGAATCTGACGGGCATGAATACTTGCAATCTGACTCATCTTTTTAAATATTATAAGTTCGTGAACAATCTCTTCCTCAAAAATAAAGCCCCCAAAAAGGGGAGGCAAAGATACAAAAGCCGAGCGCAAAAGCCAAACGGAAGGTTGGTGCAGGGTTTCTGTTTTGGCAGAGACAAAGCTCGCTTTGGCTATGACGGAACAGAAACCCTGCGCCTCGGCGGAAGCCAAGCCGTAGGCTGGGCTTCCGCCGAGGCGTGGTATCTTCAACGGCGCGGAGCGCGCAGTTAAAGATACGGAAACCGAGCTCGCATGGCTTGGCTTCTGCCGAGGCACGGCATCTTCAACGGAGCGGAGCGCAGTTAAAGATACGGAAAGCGCGCTCGCA
>JAFLTI010000012.1 GCA_022510485.1 Lentimicrobiaceae bacterium
CCAACGGCAGAACCTTCAAAAAAGTACAATCGGGAAGCGTTACGATTCTGCGTTAACAGTTCATAATTTATTCATTCATGCAATTGTTGTCTTGTGAATAATTTGTATTTTTACATATTAATACGAAAACAATGTCCAGATTAGAGAAAATATATCAAGCATTGCAAACTCTTGAAAGTGAGGGTTTAGGGTTGAATATTGAACAGAAAGCTCAACTACGGGAAGCAGAAGAAGAGATAATACGGAGAGAAATTTTGCCGGTATTAACTGAAAAGATTGAACCTTTGCTTAATCAAATAGAACGTGAACTTGTTCTTGTAGTTGATTATAATCCGAAACAACCGTTAAAAGTTAGCCTGTCTCGCAGACGGATAGTCTTTCCCGGCGCGGTTGAAATTAAAGCAGAATCAAAAGCAAAATTCCCTTCTTCCGATAATCAATCAACAACAAAAGACGAAAGTGCTTCAAAAAAAATTCTTTGCGTGACTATGCCAAATGGTCGTATTATTAAATACCCGAAGGCAAAAGACACATTTATTGAGGTAATTAAGGAAATAGGAGTTGAACGTATTCGTCCTCTTGAAATTACTTGTTGCAAAATACCAATTATCTCGAATAAGTACGATGCTAAATATGGTCGAGCGCAACATCCTATCGGTGATGGATGGCTCGTTCTTACGAACAGCTCAACTCACAATAAAAAACGAATACTTGATTATATTGCACGTAGGCTTAACATACCTTTACGAGTTGAAATGCTTATACCCGCATATACTGAAGAAAACTTGAAAGGAAAACGGGCGATGTTCTCTTTGAATGGTTCAGAGCCACTAAACAAACGAAATGCCGTATATGAAGTGATAAAAAAGTTTGTAGAGGAGCATCCCGATTCAACATTTGAAGATATTGAAATATTTTTTCCTCGTAGACTTCAAGGAGGTTATGGAGTTGTTGTATTGGAGGAAGAATACCAATATCGCATTGCCCAAGGACAAAACGCAGACGGCTGTTATTTTATAGATAAGCCATTTACCGACTCACGAGGTCGTAAATTCTATGTTTGTAACCAATGGGGCTATAATTTTACCGCTTTTCAAAAACACATTGAAAATAAATTGGGATGGGTTCTTGTGGAAGTATAATTTCGATTATCGTAAGATAATGCTAATCGGGAAGCGTTACGATTCTGCGTTAGAAGTTGAGAAATACAAGCCCTGCGGCGAGGGCGGCGGTCAAGAGGAATTTAAGGGTTAGGGGCAGGCGTTCAAAGGCGCGGAGCCATGCCTGCTTGCGCCTTTCGCGCACAAAAATCAGCAGCAAGAACGCAAACAACAGCACGATAAAGGCAATGCCGTAAGTGTAGTTCAAGTTGGAAATACGACCCCACTCGGTGGGATCGAACAGTCCAAAAAATAAATCCGCTGCCGTTTGCAGTGTTCCGGCACGGAAAAAAATCCAAGAAAAACTGATAATGTTAAAGGTAATGAACCAGCCGAACAGACGCAGAAAGCGGTTCCGTTCCACCTTGGCATCCCATGCGCTGAGTTTTTCTATACAGAGAACCACCGTATGCACTGCCGCCCAGAGCAAGAAGCCGATACCTGCCCCGTACCAAAGCCCGGCAAGGAGCATAGTCAGTATCAAAGCAAACACCGTGCGCCCTTTTCCGTAACGGTTTCCGCCCAAAGGAATGTAAACGTAATCTCTGAACCATGTGTGCAGCGTGATGTGCCAACGCCGCCAAAAATCGGTAAGATTGGAAGCCTTGTAGGGCGAACGGAAATTGTCGGGAAGCGGAAAACCGAGCAAGGCGGAGATACCGACCGCCAAGTCGGTGTAACCTGAAAAAGCGCAGTAAATCCAAATGGAGAAACCGTAAAGAGCCATCCATTTTTCTATGCCCGAAAACAAATCGGGATTGTCAAATACGGGAGAAACGATATGGTTATCCACAAATGTCGCCACCAAAGCCGTTTTTACCAAACCGGGCAAAATACGCCCCAAGGCGGCGGAGAACTCCTGCCGGGTAAGCATATAATGGCTCTGCATCTGCCCCATAAACTGGTTGGTGCGGATAATGGGTCCGGCAAACATTCGGGGAAAGAACAACAGATAAAACCCGAAATCTCCCACACTGGCAAAAGGTATGCTCTGTCCGCGTTTCAAGTCAACGAGGTAGCCGATGGCGTGGAGCGTAACAAAAGACAGACCTACAGGCAGTATCAGGCGTTCGATAGTGGCGGGGAAGATACGTCCCGAGGCGGTTTCCGCCAAAGAAAAGCCGTCAGACAGGTAATGGATGGCAGGCAGTCCGCCTCCAAACAAAGCGTTCCACAATTGAGTAAGGAACACATTGTACTTAAATATAGCCAAGATGCCGAGGTTGAGCAGTATGCCGATAATCATCCAAGTGCGGCTTCCCTTGTCGGAGCTTTTGTTGATAATGTTTCCGATGCCGTAGTTGAGAAAAACCGACAGCAGCAGCGCAAACACGAACAGTCCGCCTGTCTTGTAGCAGAAAAAAAGGCTGCAAAGAAACAGGAAAGTATTCCTTTTCCTACGGTTTTGGTAGCAGAGCGACAGCCCGCCCAAAACAATGCAGAAAAAAATCCAGAAAGATATTCCGGTAAACAGAAAACCGTTTTGGGGCGAAAACAGAAAGAAATCCGACAGCAGCTTCAAGATGTTCATAATGTACGGTTTTGAGTTGCCGGCACTAACTCACGGGCGCGTTGTATAATGGCACGTTTTCTTTCCTGTAAAATAAAGCGGCGGTATTCGTGCAGCAAAGAACGGTAAATGAGTTTGCCTACCCAATCGGCACCCCGGGGCGTAAAATGGCTCAGGTTACGCGAAACCAAAGCCGGTTGCGCCTCCGCCCAGCGCGCCAAGGCATTTTCTCCTCCCAAGGCTTGATCGAGATTCCAGAATACGCAACCGCAGGCAAAGGCACATTCCCGTTGAATGTCGAGAATCTGTTCCACATTGCCCGAAGATGCCGTGCCGATAACGATAAGCGGCGTTTGCGGCATAAGCATACGCAGGTAGGCGAGGTCCTTTATGAGCGACAGGTGGTAACTGTTGTAATCCTTATTTTTTATCCAAGGACTGCCGTCGAATTGGTACAGTATCAAGCCGGTGTTGAGCAGGCTAAACTGGTTTATCAGAAAACGGCGGTTGTTGGGCGAAAAAACAGTGCCCTCGTAGCCTTTTACCGACATATTGTCTACGCTGATGCCCACCGTATCGTTGAGAGACAGGGCATAAAGGTTGGCGTTCTTGGAAAGGGTAAGCGACAGCTCCACTTTTTCGCTTCCGGAGGGCAAGGCGTAGGTGTAGCGTTGCTGTCCGGGCACTTCTATTACTTGTGCGGAGGCTTGGGTTTGGTTTGCTCTTACCTGAATTTGGGCAGGCGACACGTCTTCGTGCAAGATACCCTCCAAAAACAAGGGTCGTTGCCGGAGTTTTTCTGGAATATCAATGGCGATAAAGCCCTTGTCTTTTGTTTTTTGCCTCAAAGCGTTGACGGGTGGCGGCTTTAAGGCAGCCGTATAAACCCCGAAATTACCGCGTGGCATCTTTTTGTTAGGTTGGGAAATATGCCATTTTCCACTTTTTTTTACGGAAATATAGTTGGCGTTGGTTTGAAACAGAGGCAGCAAACCTACGCCCGCACCGCCAAAATCATCCTGCATAAGCCGCCTCAGCGTGCCGCTCACATAATCGTTTTCAATCAGGCTGCCGCCATAGTGCAGAACCCGGACAAAACAAGTTCGTTTCGATATGGGATTTTCGTTCCAGAAATCGGGCTTCTCATACCAGTTGGCTATCTGTTCGGCATCCTGCGGATTGCGCAGGGCAAGCAGTTTGGCAAAAAAATCATGTAATAAGTATCTGCCGGCGCCGGCACTGTCGTATTCAAACGGAAAAACAGGCACATCCTGTAGTTCGGCATCCTCAAAAATATCGGCATCCAAACGGTAAAGCCGCTTGTAAAAAAGCATGAGGCTGTCTTCTTTCCAGCGTTGAACGAGAGATGCCACAGCCTGATCTTTTTCTTGTTCTTTCAGTCCTTCCTGCTGTACTGAAACCAAAGGCTTCGGGAGTTTCGGCAGGGTGGAAAAGATTGGAAATTCAACCGACAAATCGGGCGTGTACACACCTGCATAAATCGCCGCTACGACAAGCAGGGTGCAAACCAAAAACAGGAAAGATTTAATCGGTTTCATATCTTAATGTTGCGTGGTAACGATTTTAAGCGTCTGCCCGGGATAGATGGTTCCTTTTTTGTTGAGTTTGTTGGTACGTATGATGTCGTTTACCGATGAACCCTGATAACGGCGCGAGATAGAATACACCGTTTCGCCCTTGCGCACCGTATGGGTATAGGTGCGGGTAGCCTGCATCTGCGAGGGGCTCTTTACGGCAGGTTTGTCGTCGCGCGGCTTGGTAACGGTCATGCTCACCTTGCCTTTGTCGGTGTTTCCCGTTGTATTGTCGGGAGGGAATTTGAGATTGGAGCTTGCCTGCACCGGGCGGTCATCGGTATAGATATACAGAATCTGGTTGGGATAGATAGTGGAGGAACGCAGATTGTTCCACTTCATTATATCGGATACCTTTACCTTAAACTTGGCGGCGATATTAGAAAGGGTCTGCCCGCGTTGCACCCGATAGGGAAAACGGAGTGGGGTGGGAGGAATACGGTTGTTGGTATCGGCATAGATGTCTTCTTCGTTTTCCATAAACTTAATCGTGAAATTTACCGGAAGACGGAGACTGTAATAATCGGTGTTGCCCGGAATCACATCGCGCCGGTACTGGGGGTTGAGATCCCGCAGCACTTGCAGGGGAATGTTCAGCTTTTCCGCCACCACACCCAAGCTGAGGTCTTTATCGACCATAAGCGTATCGGTAAGCAGGGGAATGGAGGAGGGGGCTTCAAACCCATATTCCTTGTAGTAATTCATAATGTAGGTGGCACCTATAAAGGCTGGAACATAACCTCTCGTTTCGCGCGGCAGGAAAGGATAAATCTGCCAGAAATCGGTTTTGCCCTGAGCCCGGCGGATAGCGCGGTTTACATTGCCCGGACCGCAATTATAGGCGGCAATCGCCAAAATCCAGTCACCGAAGTTGTCGTACAGATCCTTGAGATAGCGCGCCGCCGCATCGCTTGCCTTTTCGGGGTCGAAACGCTCGTCTACGTGCTGGTCAATCTTAAGATTGTACATACGCCCGGTCTGATACATAAACTGCCAGCTTCCGGACGCGCCCACCTTGGATACGGCGCGGGGATTCAGTGCCGATTCGATAATGGCAAGATATTTAAGTTCCTGCGGAACGCCGTTGCGCTCCATAGCCTGTTCAAAAATGGGAAAGTAATATTGGGAGAGCGCCAACATAACGTTTATCTGCTGGCGGCGTTTGTTCACATAAACGTCAATATAGTTCTTTACCTTTTGATTATAAGGCAGTTTTACCACAAAATGATCGCTCAGACCGTTCAGCCGCGCTATATAAACCGAATCGGGTTCGTTGTAATAGGGAATATCGCCCGTAAGTTCGGGACGTTCCTGTATCTGTGCGGTATCGGAGTTCTTTTTTTGGTTCTTGTTGAAAAACAGCAGTTCTTTAGACAGAAAAAACTCTTCTAAAAGAACATTCGCCAAACTGTCTTCGCGGGTAATGGCTTGAGCCTTGGCAGGGCGATCCTCTTGGGGCGGAACAAGCGCCTGCCCCCTGCCCACAGCAGGAAACAGACAAACCGCCGCCAGCACGCAGCCCCACGTTTTAAGAAGCCGTATTTTCTTTGTTAAGAATTGCATAAATTATAAAACCGCAAAGATACAAAAGTTGAGAGCAGAAGCCAAACGCATAACCCAAACTTGTTTGGGGAACGGGCGCTGCCGCAGCAGGGACAAAGCTTGCTTTGGAACTGATAAGGCAGTGCCCGTTACCAAGCCAAGTGTGAACTTGGCTTGGCTTTTGATTTTCAATCGAAGTTTTCTCGCCATGGCATAGCCCAAGTAAACTTGATCTCTGCGCATGGCTTATCGAAAACTTTGCCGAGACGCGGAATCTTCAACGGAGCGCAGCGGAGTTAAAGATTCCGCAGAAATCCAAACGCATAAAAAACCTCCCTGCCTATGCCATTCGGTATAAACAGGGAGGTGATTTGTAAACGTTTGTCGGAAAAGCCGATTTATTTGAGTTTGATCGTTTTCCAAGAACCGCTCATTTGTTCGCTGGTTGCAATAACTGGATTTTGAGGTTTTTCGTTGGTCAGGAAAGCCTCTTTTTTAACATTCCTGTTGATATATTCTGCCAGTTCACCATAGGTAACATTACCTTGCGTTTCTTGTAATTTCTTGAGCAAGAAATAGGTAAATAAACCATGTCCCTTTTCTTTATACGGCATGGCTGTTTCATCGCCCGATGCGGCGGAGAATACAATCGTATTCCCCTCGATAACCTCTTTTTTCGCTTCACGTGCCACACCGCGTGCGCCTACAAGCATGGAACCGTCACGATTGGCACCGGTAAAACAGGCATCCATAAAATAGGTTACATTGGTGGCTTTAGAATCGGCAATGGTTTTATATAGTTTGTTCAAGCTATAGCAAGTGGCGATATTGGTGCCCTTTCCGTCTGTCGGAACTATATAGGCGTCTCCCGTCTTTTCATCGGGAATGCCGTGCCCGCAGTAATATACGATTGCTTTCGCGTTGTCGAAAATATTCATTGCCTGTACCATTTTATCCACACCGCCTGCCATAATACCGGCAGAAGCGTTTTTGTAGAGCCAAACCTGTCTTTCGGGTATGCCCAAGGTCTTGATGCAATAATCCTTGAAAGTTTCGCCATCATTAAGGGCAAACTGCACATCGTCAATAAATTCGTAATTTTCGTTGGCGATAATCAGCACAAAGGTATTCTCGGCTTTGGTGTTGGTAACCGGAATATTTATATCTACATCGCTGTTGCGAACTAACGGTTTTGCGCCGTTGGCGGAGGAACCTTTTTTATTACTGGCAACATCTGTTTTCTGTACAATGGTTTCAGCCAACAAGTTATAATCGATATTTCCACTACCGGCTTTTTGTGACTCATTAAGTGCCTTGGTAATAGAAGCAACGTCTCTGGAAACATCTTGTTTAAAATCGTTCATTATATCACGACATACTTCTATGAGCAATACTTGGGAGTCTTTGCCATAATATAGTCCGAGTACGCTTTTTCCTGAACGTGTATATTTATAACGTTTTATTAAGTCACCGTCCAAGGTTTGTATTGAAATTGATAATGATACTTCAACTCGCACTGCATTAAAGGGAACCCCTAATAGATTTAGTGCACAGAGAGTAAAACCACCAAGGTATGCACCCACAGGATTGTTTTTAAAATGAACTTTAGTACACTCAACGTGTATAATCCCAAGCGGTTTCTCATGCGTTTTTTGCATGATATTTGTTGTTATCTCGCTATTAAATAGACTGTTGAGAAGGGAATGGTTCATTCCGTTTACGATAGCATTGCCTTGGGAATACAAAAAGTCAAAACTATACTTCAGAGAAGGCAGTTTATTTGGAATAGGATCATATCTTGCGTGTTCCATGCCGGCTTTATACACGGTACAGCTAGAAAGAAACAAAGCCGATAAGATTATTGCAATGATCTTTTTCATGACTGTTTTTAATTTTTAGTTTTCTTGATTTCAAGTAATTTTTGTACTATGGACATCTCATTATCCCGTATTCGATTTTTGTTCAGCCATTTTTCAAAATTTGCCGTATTTAATTCGGGCAGATATTCCCCTTGTTCACTCAGAGGCATATCGAACTGATTTTTTGAAAAAACGAACAGCAGTCGGTTGTATTCTATCTCTTGTTCGGTGGTAAGGATGGTTTCTTCCCGATAGGGATAATCGGCATCTTGGGTAGAAAGAAGCGTGTATGTTTGATTATGTTTAATCTCTCTTGCCCTGCCGTCTCCGTTTTCGTAAGGAAGCAGGCAATAATATCTGCCTATTCGGTCGTCTGCCAGATAAATAGCCAAAAATCCTTTTACGGGAGATTTGAACTTTACGGACAGACGATCGCCGTGATAGAACTTTTCGCTTTCCAATCCATTACAAAGAATATTGACAAGCAGTTCGTAGTCCGCTT
This sequence comes from Lentimicrobiaceae bacterium, assembly GCA_022510485.1. Lineage (GTDB taxonomy): Bacteria > Bacteroidota > Bacteroidia > Bacteroidales > P3 > Pullibacteroides. Next base: position 8,169 of record JAFLTI010000012.1, read on the forward strand.
TTTTCTTTTCACGGATTTTGCCCCACACCTTGGCTTCAATCACCAACATTCCGGATTCGTAGCGAATGTTGATTTCCGGTTCTTTCCTATCGGCAATCCATTCCCCCTTGACCTCGGTTCCGCCTAAGGAATTAAAAACGGTTTCAGATTTATCCCCTGAGGAACTTATCGCAATGGTGTTGGTTTGCGACACATCCGTTCCGAATACCGAAGCAATGGCGTTTAGTCGGGCACGTTCTATGGCAGTCTGCCGCGCTTGCTCCAAACTCACGTTTTCCGGGGCGTGGTAAATATATTCACCCTGCGCATCCACCACTTTCTGTCCCCAAACAAAGGCAGAAAAAATCAACAGAATAAAACAAAGGAGAGTACGCATATAGTCTTGCTAAAAACCTAACAAGGCATCTACTTGGTCCACCAATTTGTCGGCGGTTTTTTGCATTTCTTCCTTAATGGCTTTTTTAGCGGCTTCCATAGCCATTTCCGCATTATACAGAAGAACTAAACGTACCTCTTTGTTTTTGTTAGGAAGATCCCTATACATTTCCACAACGGTAATCGTGCGACCTATGCTTTGCGCAATGATTTGTTTTCCACCCATTACAGATTGTGTAAGAGAAACTGCTTGCTCATTCTCCAACTGGTTGTTTGATACTTTGTTCTCTACCATAGTAACCACCTCGGTCTGTATGTTGCCTGCCAAATCGGTTTTTGCCAAGGCGGATGCCTGCATTTTTGCCGCATCATAGTTTCCTCCTATAGAGGTGGCTTCTCCCTTTATATATTTGGGCATTCCGGTACCCATATCAAATTCATATTGCATTTCAGCCGACCGGCTTAACTGTCGTTCTATCGGGAGGGCACCCGGGGCTACTTTCCAACCTTCTTTTTCGTAGCCTTTAGCCATCTTTTTTATGTCTTTCAGCACCTTTGCCTGCATTTGATCTTTGCTCAATGCGGCTATTGCCTTACGTTCTTTGATAAATGCCTTATAATCGGATGCCGATTGCGCATTTCCGATACACATTGCCGATACGAAAAGGAATAATAGAACACAGATTTTCTTCATTTTAAGCATAGTTTAAGGGGTTGTTTGAACGCAAAGGTAATTAAACCGCATACAATAATCAAACAAAAAGCGGAAGACGAAGCAATAAGAAGCGAAAAAGTTATCGACAGTAGTCTATTAATTTTTGCTTTCTTACAAACCGCCCGCCCTCCGTTACAGGAATTATATTGGCTTAAAGTCAGCGGTGATCCATCTAAGGAGATAGTCTATAATAAAGAAAGCCTATTCCCCCCTTGCCAACAAAAAACAGATTCCTGTGCAGAGTAACAGGCAGGGCAAAACGATAAGCCAGTGGGGCGAGTGTTCCAAAGTATCGGGAGAGAGGGCTATATATCCGTTGTGGTTCAAGAAATAAACGGTGGCGAGCACCGTGTTGTTGAGCGTGTGTACGATAACCGGAAGCCAGATGGAGCCTGACCAGAGATAGAGATACCCCAGCAAAGCCCCTAAGAAAAGGCGGGGCAGGAATCCGAACAGATCTCCGTGAAAAAGGCTGAACACGGCGGCGCAGACCCAAACGGCGATATGTGCGTTCTTGAACCAAGACCTAAAGATATTTTGCAGGCATCCCCTAAAAAAGAACTCCTCGCACACACCCGCTCCAAGACCAACCACCAATATCCCGCAGATAAACAAACCCCAACTGTCGGTAAGCAGCATCTTTTGGCTCAACAACTCCGCCTGTAGGCTTTTATTCCTGAAAAACTCCTCTATGTTCTGCCATTTTTCGGGAAAAGACCAAGACATATTCCACTCCTGAAGGGCGGAAATAAAGGGACAAAGCAGAAAATATGCCAAGACAGACAGCAGTAATATTTTTAGCGGAAAGCCTTTTTTAGCCGACGGATAATCGGGATTTCCGGCTTTCTGCATACGGAAAAACCACAAAGACGGCAACAAAAAGCCGCCCGTTACCGCAATGGCCTGCACAAAGAGAAGCGGTGCGGCGTGATTAAGTGAGTCCAGCCCAAAAAACAAAGCGGCAAGCAGGGTCGCTATATTGGTGGAAACCAACAGGCAGCCTATCATTATTAAAACTAAACAGATTAATTGCAGCCAATTAGGAAATCTGTAAAATACTTCGCGTTGTTTCATGGCGTTTTGCTTTTGGAAGCACGAAGATAGGGGGAAAATACTTAACTTCGCAGGCTAGCACGCTAATGTATTGTTTGCAATGAAAATAAAAAAGATAGCCTTATGTCTGATTCTTTGCTTTGTCGCGGAAACCTTGGTGGCGCAGGGGCTTGCGGTGGGGCAGTGGCGCACGCATTTTGCCTCGGCTTCGATAAGCACTCTGGTACAGCGGCACGAAGAAGTTTTCGGACTTATGCCGGCAGAACTGATGTATGTGGATAAAACCGACAATCGGCTCGCGGAATTGAATATATTGAATGGCTTGAGTGGAACCGACCTGAGTGCGGCAGCATATAGTCCGCTTTACGATATTCTCTTGGTGGGTTATGCTGACGGACGGCTGGATTTTTTGTATGGCAACAACGATACCTATACCATTTACGACATAGCCAACAAAGAACTGGGGATTGAAAAAACAATCCGGCATATCTGCATAGAGGGTCGTTATGCGTATCTGAGTATGTTTTTCGGTTTGATTGTGGTTGATTTGGCAAAGCAGGAAATAAAGGAAACCTATTTTATCGGCACCGACAACTCCTATTTACCTGTGCGGCAAACGGCTGTTTTTGAAAAAAATATCTATGCGGCAACCGAACAGGGGTTGAAATATGCCTCCCTTTCGGCAGCCAATCTGAATGATTATGCGGCTTGGAAAACCGATACGGTTTTTGCTGGGCGGGAGGTGCTCTATTGTATGGAATCCTTGGGACAAATGGCAGTAAGCGATGGCCAGAAGATTTACTCCGGAAGCGTGGAATCGGGATGGCATCTCTTTTATGAGCTGAATCCGAAAGAGGGCGCGATTTCTGCTTTGGAGGGAAAAGAAAATAGGCTGGCGGTCGGTATTGCCGATACGATAGAAGGACAAGGGCGTATGCTAATCCTTAACCGTACCGGGGGTGTTGAATATGAAATTGATGGTTTTCGCACGATACAGGCGTTTTTGTGGGATGAAGACGGAACACTGTGGGTAGGAACGGAAGTAGGGCAGATGTTGCATTACGATAAGTTATTGAATAGAATGGGCAGTTTCGTATTGCGGGGTCCGGCTGGAAATATTTGTTTTAGGCTTTCTGCAACCGGTAGCGGCATAACTATGGCGGCAGGCGGTTTCAACGAGGCATTTGCTCCCTTGTCCCGAAGTTTTGGAGGATCATTGTTCCATAAAGGATTATGGTACACCTATACATATGGAAATCTTGTGGAGGGAAAGATAAATCCTTTTATAATGTCGGTTAGCCAGACGATAGAGGATCCTTTTGAACCGGGGCATCTGTTTTTTTCTTCTTCGCTTCACGGCTTAGTTGAAAAAACGACAGACGACCGATGGTTTGCCTACGATCCCGATAACTCTCCATTGCAGAAAAACACAACCTACTCCGACTGTCGTGTCTATGGTATGGATTTTGACAGAGACGGAAACCTGTGGATAATTAATGCACGATCTTCGGAGGGTTTGTTGTGCAGGATGAGAGACGGCACATGGAAAGCGTATGATTTACGGGTGGCAGGCAATTCGGAAGACAGACCGGGCAGGATAATGGTGGATTATTGGGGAACCAAATGGGTGATTTTTAACAACGAGCAGCTGTCGGTGTTCAAAACAGACGGTAATGCCGTACAGGGATTGAGAGTGGATTTGAATCGGGGCAATACTTTGAATACCAATAGGGTTTATTGTTTGGTGGAAGACCAGTTGGGACACGTCTGGATGGGTACTGACCGAGGTATAAAAGTGATAGACCAGCACGCCAAAATGTTCGACAGTCCGATAGGCGGAACCTCTTCGGTGAATACTAAGACGATTAAAGTGCCTAAAGACGGTTTTTTGATTGAACTCCTTAATACCGCGCAGGTAAGGGCAATAGCCGTAGACGGAGCCAACCGCAAATGGATAGGTACCAACGGCGACGGCATCTATCTGGTATCTGACGACGGTATGGAGGAAATACATCATTTTACAACCGAAAATTCTCCGCTTTTGTCGAACCGTATTACCGATATTGCCGTTCATAACAAGACGGGAGAAGTATTTATCGGAACAGACAAGGGGCTTATCGGATACGGAGGCACGGCTACCGTTACCGAAGGGAATCCCAAAGATGAGGCACGGGTTTATCCTAATCCGGTACGTCCCGGTTACCAAGGCTTTATCAATGTAAACGGATTACCTCAGAATGCGATTGTAAAGATTACCGATGCGCGGGGATTGCTTATCTATCAGGGCAAAGCAACCGGCGGACAACTCTCGTGGGACGGTTACGCGATGAACGGCAAACGCCCCGACAGCGGTGTGCTGTATGTTTTTGCCTGTCCTGACGGTAGTTCTCAAAAATTAGTTTGCAAAATCTTTTACATTCGATGACCATAGTTACCGAGGGGATTGTGGTGCGTCAGACCCGATACGGCGACAATGCGATAGTGGCGAACATCTACACGCGGTGCGAGGGAATGCAGTCGTTTATGGTAAGGGGTGGCTTAAAGTCAGGCGGAAAATTCCGTTCTTCGTGCTTTTTTCCCTTGAGTCAGGTGGAAATTTCTTATCAGCGTGGCAAGCAAGGCGGCGGAATGCCGTTTTTGCGCGAAATCAGGCTGTCCCGCCCGTATAAGGATATGTATTCCGATATACGCAAAAGCAGTGTGGCTTTTTTCTTGGCGGAAGCTATGGCGCGTTTTATATCCCAATCGGAGCAGGATGAGGTTTTATACGATAAGCTGGCGCAGGCTTTGTGTGAATTTGACAGCCGCAAGGAAAATATCGCCGAGTTCCATTTGTTCTTTCTTTTGGAGTTGGCTTCTAACTTAGGTTTTGCTCCGCGTATGGAGGGTGGAACCGCTTATTTCGACTTAAGGGAGGGCTGTTTCTGTAAATTTCCGCCGGCGCACCACGATGTTTTAGAAGCCGAAGCCGCCCTTGGTCTTGCGCGCTTATTGTCTGAACGCGCCGCACAGGGCGAATTTCCGCCGCTTACCTTGTTTTCTTCAAGTTTGCGCTTTAACTTGGTGCAGGCTCTAACGCACTATTGCCAACTGCAATGCGGCACCGAAGGAAGTTTCAAATCCCTCCCCGTTCTCAAAGAGCTTTTTTCGTAAAGAGAGCAAAGGATTCGTACCTTATTCCAAGGGTTTCTCGTTGGGATAGTGCGTTTCCTGCCAATTGAGGATAAAATCCCGTAAGTACTGCGGATCGATTTTCTTGGTAACGATTCGCTTTTCGCGGTCTAACACATACACAGTGGGCGTAGTGGTTATATCCCACGCATCGTTATAGTCGAGATTCGATTCCTTGCCGTTGAGGTTGATCCAATCGCCCAAGTCGTGTTCCTGAATATATTTTATCCATGCCGGAACATCAAAATCCTTGCAGACGGCAAACACCTCAAAGTCGAGAACGTCTTTCTTTTCCATATAGAGCTTATGCCATTGAGGCATGGCGGTGCGGCAGTGCCCGCAGGTGGTAGACCAAAAAATGATAACCGAATACCTTTTGGGCGAAGAAAAAACAGATACCCAATCGTGGTTGTCGCCCTTGCTTACGATACTTGTGTCGGGACAGTAGAATTCAAGCGGTTTATTGCCGATTAAAAGAGGTTCCACCCTTTCGATGCGCTTGCGGAAATTTTCTACAATGCTTTTGGATGCCCAATAAGCATCACCGCCTAAGTAGTATTTTTTTGCCAAATAAACCCAAATGGCATCCTGCCCGATGATTTCGGAACGCTGGTAGGCATCTACGGGAAACCAAATCATATATTTGAAGATTTCTCCCTTACCATCTCCGCAGCGGGCATTCTCGATCTGCCTTTCCCATGCGTATTTGATGGTGTCGGGGCTTTGCATATTGAGCACCTTTTCGTGAAAGGACTTGATGCGCTGATACACTAAAGGCGTGCGGATAAGACGGTCGTCGCAAAGGTCAAAATTTTCAAAATAGTGGTTTTTATAATATTCGTATTGCCAATTCACAGCAAGGGAATCGGGTACGGATTCGGGGGCTTGGGGAACATCCACCTCTTTCTGCGCCTTGAAAATGGCAGACATCAGGTTTTTCGGATTGTTCTGCATAAAATCCTCGCGGTCGGTTTCCATTTTTTTGCGAATGTCTTCCATTCGGGCGCGCAACTCCTCTGCCTTTCCCTTGTCTTGGGCAGATTCCGCCGCTTGAAATTCTTCTTGCAACTTACGCATTTCGCGGTAGTCTTTGGTGGCTCCTGCGGCAAAATTCTGATAAGCCTCGTTTTCGGGAGAGTTGCGGAATTTGATACCCTCAAACAGATTGGGATAATTTACCTCGATTTCGATATGCTGGTCGTGGTCGAAAATAAAATCCACATATTGTTTGTCGGAGGTAATGATCATATACATTCCGCCGGGCTTGGGCGTGTCGCCCTTAAAGATATACGACTTGGTTCTGGCATCGTAGCGGGCAGTGTCGGAAATGTATTGCGAAGACCAGTTGTAATACCCCAAATAGAGTTCGCTTTTCAGTGAATCGGGATAGTCTTTTACCTTTACCTTAATTTCAAAACCGTCTGCGCTCCACAGCGGGCTGGCAATGCTCAATCCAATCAAAAGGGCAAGACAGGCAAAAACAGATTTCTTCATCTTTTCAGTTTCATTTCGAGTTCATCCAAAGTTTGGCATACTTGCAGCAGCCTAAGGTTTTCGGCTTGCAGGAACCCACATTCCTGCATCTTGTCCAACTGTTTGAGCAGCGGGTCGTAAAAGCCGTTCAAATTTAGTAAAAAAACAGGTTTCGCAATCTGTTTTAACTGTACCAACACCAAGGTTTCAAACAGTTCGTCGAGCGTGCCGTAAGAGCCGGGCAGGGCCAAAAAGCAATCCGCCATATCAATCAGCATTTGCTTGCGCTCAGCCATAGTCTTTACCCGCACCAATTGCGTAAGTCCGGTATGCAGTACTTCAAATTCGTAGTTTTCAAAAAAATCGGGAATGATGCCGCAAACCTCCGCGCCGTTTTCAAGGGCTGCATCCGCTACCTTGCCCATCGTACCGCAGCAGGCACCGCCATAGAGCAGCCCCAATCCGAGGCGGGCAATCATACGCCCTGTTTCCCATGCGGTATCGGCAAAGAGATTTCCGTTTCCCATAGAGGAACCGCAGTAAACGCAGATGTATTTTATCGGGCTATCCATGCTTCGGGGTTTAATTTGGTGGTGTTTTTCCATACTTGAAACTGTAATTCGGTCTTGTTTTCGTCTGCATCGTGGTAAACGCGACCTATCTTCTGCTTGGTATCTACCGTCTGCCCCGGTTTTACGAACACTTGGTCTAAGTTGGCGTAAACGGTCATGTATGCGCCGTGGCGCACCATCACGAATCTAAGCCCGTATGCCGATTCTACGTTGCACACCTCGCCTTTGAACACCGCACGCGCCACGGCGCCCTTTTCGGTAAGTATGTCGATACCGTTGTTGGTTACCGTAAGGCTGCTGACAACCGGGTGGGGGTGGGTTCCGAAGCGGCTTGAAATCGTGCCCCGTTCAAGCGGCCAAGGCAACTTGCCCTTATTGCTTTCAAAATTCGAGGAAAGGGCTTTTTCGGCAGGTGTAAGGGCAAAGGAAGTGCCGCCTGTTTTTTGAGCTTCTTTCTTTTGGGAGGCTCGTATTTCTTCTTCTATTTTTTTCTTAATCTGATCGTTGAGCTTATTTACCTTGTTCTGCTGTTCCTGAAGCTTGCTCTTGAGCGTTTTTTCCTGCTTTTTGAGCTGAGCCACCATTTGGTTCTTGTTTTTCTGCTCCTTTTCTAATTCTTTTTTAGCCTTTACCTGCTGAGCCACCAATTGCTGCTTGTTGTTTTTTTCTTCTTCTAAGGTTTTTCGGCTGCTTGTCAGAACTTCCTGTTTTTCGGTAATAATGGCTACCTGCTTGCGTGAATAGTCGTCGTATTGGCTTATATAGCGTATTCTGCGCCAAGCTTGATTAAAGTTTTGCGAAGAAAAGATGAACATGAGCAGGGAGTACTGGTTGCGATGCCGCCGCGCCATAGTAAGCAGTTTGGCATATTCTTTCTTGAGGTTCTCGATATCGTTGCTGAGGCGGGTTATTTTGCTCTGCAACCGACCTATTTCGCGCTCGGTAAGCGTAACTTCCTTGTTCAATCCGTCGATAAGCTGCCGCCGCTTGTTGATGTTGCTGTTTACCAACTGTAGTTCGGCAACGGTAGCATTTTTCTGTTTGCTGGTCTTGTTGAGCTGTTTGTTGGTTTGCGCTATTTCCTGTTCCAATTTTTTCTTATTGGCTTCGAGCGTCTTTCTGTCTTGTGCCGGGGCATAGAAAAATGCCGCCGTTAACAACAGCACGCAAAGAAACCGCAGATATTTGAGGGCAATGGCACTCATCTTTCAATTTTTTATTCTATCATCAAACCGTTTTCACGGCTCTGTTCTATGTTTTTCAATAATCCATGACCCCGTTGAATTTCGATGCCGGCAGGAATCGAAAAGGGAAAGGAAATAGTTTCGTTCCAGCGTATTTTGCTATACGAAACAATCGCTTCGGCAAGCAGCTTCTGGTCTTCCGAAAGGCGGATAGAGAAGCCGTCGTCGTTTTGATAAATTACGGCAATCTGTAGGGCGGAACCCTTGTATTTTATCTGGATGCCGATACTTGAGGGGCGGAAGTCGTTCTTGCCGATATACAATTGCCACGCCACACTGTCGCCCGAAACGCCTTGGATAATCCAGTTTTCGGTATCGGAAGAGAATGTGCGTTCTCCTTGAAACATTACCGAATCGGCGCTACGCATAAACAATGCCTGCATTAAGCCGAAAGACATCGCCAACAGATTTTTTGCCGAATCGTCATCGTAGAGTACTGCCGTGTTGCCGAGTTTGCTGTATAGGGCAAAGGTGTCGGGGGTTATTTTAACGCGGAACAATTCAAACATGAATTTTTGGCAGGTGAGCCATAGCGTGCGGTCTTTCTGCACACGCAACTGTCCGCTAAAATTAATGTGCCTGTTTTCTGTCAGCAGCTTAAAGTCTACATTGGCGGCAAAGGTGGGAAAGCGGGTGTTGCGCGCTATGGACTTCTTTAAGATAAAATCAGCCGAATCGCGGGAATCGCGCACCAAGTCTTCATCCAACGCAAAATCTTGATTCTGCCAGCCGGTATCTTGTTTGTCTTCTTTGCAAGAAGACAGCACGCCAGCTGCAAAGCAGAGCCAAAATGCCACAAAGCAACAATTCTTGATAAATCTTGTCTTATTCATCGGCAAGTGCGGGATTTTTGATTTTGCGTTCAATTTTTTCCTTTAGTTTTCCCGAAGAGAGCCGGTGTGCCGTTTTCCATGCTTCCATAGCCTTATCGGTACGTTCTAAACGGTAATATATATCGCCTGCGTGATCCCAAACTGTGGCATCCTTTTCCGCCCCGTTTTTCAAGGCTTTTTCTATATATTCGAGCGCTTTGGCATAGTTGCCCATACGAAACAGAACCCAAGCGTAGGTATCGGCAAAGGTGGCGTTTTGCGGTTCTTCCCTGCATAGTTTCGATGCCAAGACTTCGGCTTTAACAAGCTCGCGCCCGATTACCGCCAGATAGTAGGCGTAGTTGTTGCGCACGTAGCGATCGTCGGGATCCGAGCGGAACAGCAGTTCGTAGGCGTTCAGGCTTTGGTCATATTGGTCTAATGCAAAATAGGCTTCGCCGAGAACCTGCAAAAGCACCTTTTCCATAAAAGGATTGCCGCCCATATTGCGTTTCTTGCCTTTTTCCGCCAAATCGACCGCTTCGACAAAGTGGTCTTGCAGCAATGCCGCCATAGCACGGTACATATAAGGGGCTGCCTGTTCGGGAAATCGCTCGCAGGCAAGTTTTCCGGCTTTGTCTAAAAGGGCGGTGTCGGCGGTTTGATTGGCGGCATACAGCAACAGTTCCCAACTTCCGAATACGTTAGAATCTAAGGCGATGGCGCGTTCTAAAAGATTAACGGCAGGTTTGGGTTCGTTGAGCAGAATCAAAAATTTGGCGTGCATAAAAAAGCCCTCCGCCTCGTCGGGATGCACGCGGTTAAGTATGGCAAACAGTTTGGATGCCTGTTCAATCATATCGCCTTGCGGCTTCTCGTCTTGACCTGTATAATACGCCTGCAAAACGCTCAGCTTGGTCTTGAAATCTAACTGGGGGTTTGCCACCGCCTTTTCCAAAGAACGGAAAGCTTCGTTGAAATTGCCTGTGTTGCGGTAGTATTCGGCAAGCGAAACATGGATATAAGGGTCGTCGGGCTTGAGTTCCAGAATTTTTTTGAAATAGCGGTAAGCCTGCTTGTAGTCTTTTTCTTTCATACAGAGCTGTGCCAGCATTTCAAGGTATTTGGTCTGCCCCGGCATCGCCTCGCTAATCTTTATCAATTCGGCGCGTGCCGCCTTGGTGTTGCCTACCCCTGTATACAGCTTGTACTTTTGCATGCTCCACTCATCGTTAAAGCCATAACGGTTCTGCAAATCGTCATAAACGGCGATAGCTTCTCCCATATTGCCCGACAGCACCGCCATATTGGCTTTTTCGTAGGCGTAGTCTAATTTTTCGGGATAGGCTTCGCTCAACAAGCCAAAAACCTCGCCGGCTTTCTTAAACTGGCGGGTGGTCTTGTATAGTTGGGCACGCAAGAGTTGGAACCATTCGTTTTCGGGGCGTGTAAGGCAGGCTCTTTCGGCATAAATAACGGCATCAGAAAGTTTACCGCTTTCGGCAAGGATATTGCTTATCTGATAGGCTGCCGTTGCATTGTCGGGTTCTTTTTCCAGCAAAAGGCGGTACATATCCAATGCCTGTTGCGGTCGGTCGGTAATATAGAGCGAAGTGGCTTCTAAAAACAGGCTGTCCTGACGAAAAGTCTCCCGCCGGGATTGCGCCAATCCGTTTGAGAGTAAAACAGTTCCCAAACAGGAGGCAAGCAGAAAAAGACGTATGTTTTTCAAAAAAATCATGGCAAATTCTTAAACTTCCATGCCCGAGAAATCGCTCAGGTTCAAGACCCGTGCGGCATCTTGGGCGCAGGCATCGTTGCCTAACATCGAACGGTGCAGCACAAGGTCCTTTATCCTTACGTTTTTCTGCACTATGCTGTTCGATACCACCGAGTGTTCGATGCGGCTGCCGGCATCTACCGTAACGTAAGGACCCACCACCGAATGGCTGATGAACGCACCGGCTTCGATATGGCAGGGCGGCACAATCACCGAGTTTTCTATCGTGGCTGCGGAATCCACACTATTTCCTTGATGTTGCAGCACGCAGGCATGGGTCTGCACGGTGGCTTCCTTGTTGCCGCAATCCAGCCATTCGTCTACCGTTTCGCTATAAAAGCGGATACCTTTCTGCATCATGTTCTGAAGTGCGTCGGTAAGCTGGTATTCGTTACCCTTGCGCACATCGTGCTCTATCAAGTATTGCAGTTCGTTTTTGAGGTTGTTTCCGTCCTTAAAGAAATAGATACCGATAATCGCCAAGTCAGATACCGGCGTTTGGGGCTTTTCTACAAAACCGGTAATGTTGCGGGAGGCATCGGTAAGAACCACGCCGAACGCGCTCGGATCGGGCACCCTTTTGGTCCAGATAACCGAATCCTGCGTGGTGTCGAGTTTGTTGGAACAGTAAAAAAGCGTGTCGGCAAAAGCCACTACGAGCGGTCCTTGCAGGCTTGGAGCGGCGCACAGAATAGCGTGAGCGGTGCCCAAAGCTTCTTCTTGGTAGTAAATAGATGCCTTGGCTCCGATGTTTTTTGCGGCTTGCTTCAGGTCGTCTTCCGTTTTTTGCCCGAAATGACCTGTAATAAAGGCTATCTCGTCTATCGGTTCGTTCACCGCCTGCGATATTTGCCCGATTAAGTGCTCCACAATCGACTTGCCGGCAAAGCGGATAAGTGGTTTGGGAGTGGTGAGAGTATGAGGCCGCATACGTTTTCCCATGCCAGCCATAGGGATGATTATCTTCATTTCCTTAGTTTTTTCCAGTATGTCCGAATCCGCCCGCACCCCGCTCGGTGTCCGAAAGGTTTTCGGCAGTCTGCCATTCCACTTTTTCGTGCCGTGCCACCACCATCTGGGCAATGCGCTCACCGTTTTCTATCGTAAAAGTTTCTTGGGAGAGGTTTATCAGAATCACTTTGATTTCGCCCCGGTAGTCGGCATCAATCGTTCCGGGCGTGTTGAGCACCGTAATGCCGTGTTTGGCGGCAAGCCCGCTGCGGGGGCGTATCTGGGCTTCAAACCCGACAGGCAGTTCTATAAACAGACCGGTGGGCACAAAAACCCTTTGACCCGGAGCTACTACGATAGGGCTGTCTATGCAGGCACGAATATCCATACCTGCCGAAGCCTCCGTAGCATATTGCGGCAAGGCGTGCCCCGAATGGTTAACAATGCGTACTTTAAGCGTATTGCTGCTCATCTTTGTTGTTTTTATCGTTTGTGAACCATGCTTTTGGCATGATTAAGGATACCCTTTGCCATAGCCGGCAATCCGGGTTCTTTTTTAAGAACCAAAGCCCCGAAAACAAGCAGTCCGGCAAAGCCGTAAACCACCTTGAGCCAAGTGGAACCGAAAGACAGATACAGACTTGGCAGCCCGATACCCACCACTACTGCCAAATAAAGCAGAATCCGTTTTATGGGGTAGGGCACCGGATAGCACTTCTGCCCCCACAGGTAAGAAACCACGCTCAAAACCACGTAGCAGGAAAGGGCGGTCCATGCCGCACCGTGGTAGCCAAAAACAGGTATCAGCAAAAAGTTCATACCAATCGTGATAGCCGCCCCGATAAGCGAAATATACATTCCGATATGGGTCTTGTCGCTTACCTTGTACCATACCGACAGGTTAAAGAATACGCCCAAAAAGAGGTTCGCCATCAACAAAATGGGCACCACATCGGCACCTTGGCGATAATCGGCGCCCACAAAATACATCAGTTGATCGAGGAAAAGCACACACACCAAGTAGATAAAGGCGCAGGTAATCACAAAATATTTCATCACCTTGGCATAAGTGGCTTGGGCATCGCCCGAATCCATCTGCTTAAAGAAAAAGGGTTCGGCGGCAAAGCGGAACGCCTGCACAAAGAGCGTCATGATAATCGACAGTTTGTAGCACGCCCCGTAAATGCCCAGCTGGCTCATGGCGGTGGCAGGGTCGGGATTGAGGTAGCGCAGCAGGATGCGGTCAAAAGTGCCGTTGATGATGCCGGCCATACCCCAAACCATTACAGGCAGCGTGTACACCATCATTTCCCTCCATATTTTTCCGCTGAATACAAAACGCATCTGCCTCCATTCGGGAATCAGGCAGATAAAGGTAAACAGGCTGGCGATAAGGTTACTGATAAAGATATAGCCCACACCCACGCTTGGGTCGTAGATAAAACGCAGCCAAGAATCGGGATTTGCCTGCAAGCGTGCCGGGCAATAGAGAATAAAGAACAGGTTTAGAAAAATGTTGACCGCTATGTTGAGCGACTTAAGCAGCGCAAAACGCATGGCTTTGTTCTGTTCGCGCAAAAGACAGAAAGGTATGGCGGCAAGTACGTCTGCCGAGAGGATGATGCCGAACCATGTGATGTATTGCCCCGCTTCGGGATAGCCCATCTTCTGCCCGATTTGGTTGTGAAAGCCCACCACGAGGCTTAAGAAAACGGCGGTGGTGGCTGCAATGGACCAAACGGAAGTGCTGTACACGCGCCGGTCGTCTTTATACTTCTGCATAAAGCGAAAAAAGGTGGTTTCCATACCGTAGGTAAGCAGCACCAAGAGAAACGCCACATAGGCGTATAATTCGGTAACGATGCCGTATTGGTCGGGAGCAAAATTGTAGGTGTAGAGCGGTACCAGCAAAAAGTTCAGGAACCGCCCCACAATGGAGGGCAGCCCATAAATAACCGTTTGTTTGGCAAGGCTCTTTAACTGCATGGTATCACATACCGTTTTCCGAAGATAGCAAAGATACAAAAGTTGAGAGCAGAAGCCAAACGCAAGTTTGGCATAGGGTTGCGGTTTTGACAGAAGCCAAGCTTGCTTGGATTATGGAAAGACCGCAACCCTATGCGAGCCACGTTCGCGTGGCTTGGCTTATGCCGAGACACAGAATCTTCAACGGAGCGCAGCGGAGTTAAAGATTCGCTACGTACAAGCTCGCTTGGGTGCTGACGAGGTAGTGCCCACATCCAAGCCAAGTGTGAACTTGGCTTGGCTTATGCCGAGACACAGAATCTTCAACGAAGCGCAGCGGAGTTAAAGATACACTGCGTACAAGCTCGCTTTGGATCTGACAAGGTAGTGCCCGCCGCCAAGCCAAGTGTGAACTTGGCTTGGTTTATGCCGAGCCGCAGAATCTTCAACGAAGCGCAGCGGAATAAAAGATACAAATCCTAATCTCGCTTGGGATAAAAAAAAGCCCCGCATCCATGCGAGGCTTTTTTCCGACAACAAACAGCCGGGCGGCTTATTTGTTCTTATGACGATTCTTGCGCAAACGCTTTTTGCGTTTGTGCGTAGCCATTTTATGTCTCTTACGTTTCTTTCCGCTGGGCATATTGTTTAACTTTTAAGTTTTCAAAAGAGTTGCAAAGGTACGCTTTTTGAGTGTAAAATGCAAGATGCGGGCAAAAACGCCAAATTTACACTATCTTTGTAATTTATGGCAAATACGATTAAGATAGGAAAAGACACCGTTGCCGAGTTGGTTTATACGCTGCGCTACGATAATGCCGAGGGCGACATTATAGAGCAGGTAGACGAAAAAGAGCCGATGACAGCCTTGATGGGGCACGATGTGATGCTGGAAGTATTGGAACGCAATCTGCAAGGCTTGCAGGCGGGTGACCATTTCGAGTTCATTATCGGAGAAGGAGAGGGCTACGGCGAATACGACGAGGAAAAAGTGGTTACCGTGCCGCAGGCGGAACTGATGGCGGAAGTTCCCAAAAACGACGCCCCCGAGATACAGGAGGGAGACATCATTCCTGTAGAAGATATGGACGGGGTTGAATATCAGGCGGTCGTGCTGAAAAAGGAAGACGGAAAAGTAACCCTCGATTTCAACCATCCGTTAGCCGGTGAAACCCTGCATTTTATGGGTAAGGTATTGAGCGTGCGCAAGGCAACGCAGCAAGAAATAGATGCCGAAGTACAAGCGGGAGAAGAATCCCGAATAAAAGAATAAGCTATGGGCGATTATTTTATCGACATCGAAGAAATTCCGGTTTATGCGTGGATTATCTGTGGTTTCTGTGTGGCGCTGATAGTAGCCGGAATCATAGTATTGGCAAGCAAGTCCCGCCGTACGCGGAATAAGGACCGCTTTTTGGTGAACGACGGCAAGGTGCACAAGATGCACGACCTTTCTTTCGGTTTCGATACCTTGCATGGCAGGGAAGCCGAGCCGGAAGAAGAACCCGAAGAAGAGTTTCTACCCGTTTTCAATCAGGTGGATCCCACCGTGCAGGCAACTCCGGTAGGACCTTACACCAGCTGGGATTATCGTAAGCAGAGTTCTGAAACAAAACAGGAAGCCTCCTTTGCCGGCTTTATCCAAAAGACGGAAAGCCTTGCCGAACTTAAGCCCGCACCTATCCAGATAGAAACTCCCGGTTTACAAGCCATTTTAGGTTTGGAAAGCCAGCCAACGGAATTGGAAATCCAGCCGACGGATTTGGAAAACCAGCCAGCGGAATCGGAAACTATACTGCCGCAAGCGAAAGAAGAATCCGCCCCCTCGTCGGATTGGAATATAGATGAACAACTGCTGCTGTTCAAGAGCCACGAATTATTGTTGACCCTTACCGAAGGATTGCGCAAAGCGGCGGCGGCAAAAACCGAGGCTTCGCGCAAAGACAAGCTGAACGAGCTTATGGAAGCCGTTAGTTTGTTGGATGCCAAAAACGAATGGGAAGAATACAAGAACTGTTTTGAAAAGATATATCCCGGTTTCTGGAAAAAAGTGGAACAGATTGCCGGTGAGGGAGAGATGACCCCCTTTGAATTAAGACTTTGCGCCCTGCTGTCTTTGGGTATGACCTCCAAGGATATAGCCGATATAAGCAATCGTTCCGTGCGTACGGTAGAAACCGCCGTTTACAAGATTCGCAAAAAACTCAACATCGACAGCGAGGAAAAAACGCAGGATTTTCTGCTCCGTCTTAGAAACCGGTAGTTTTCGCAGTTACTTTTTTCCGCCGGTTTTTGCCAAGAGTCCGCAGGCAGCCATAATGTCTTCGCCCCTCGATTTGCGTAGGGTGCAGATAATGCCTTTTTCTTGCAGTATGTTCTGAAAAATTTCCGTTTTCTCAAGGCTTGATTTGCGATAAGCCTTGCCCGGCACTTCGTGATAGCGTATCAGGTTTACGCGGCAGGGAAGCCCGTGTAACAGGCGGGCGGTGGCAAGGGCGTGGCGCGGGTTGTCGTTAAAGCCGCTTATCAGGATATATTCAAAAGAAACCCGCCTTTGCCCAGACCAGTTGTAGGTTTTGAGCATCTCCACAAGTTCCTTTACGGGATAGCTTTTTTCTACCGGCATAAGTTCCGCCCTTTCGTCGGAAAAAGGATTGTGCAGGCTTACGGCAAGGTGGCAGCGGCACTCTTGCATAAAACGGTCTAATTGGGGCGTGATGCCCACCGTAGACACCGTGATTCGGGTAGGGCTCCATGCCAAGCCCCAAGGCGAGGTAAGGACATCGATCGACTTAAGTACGTTGTCGAGATTGTCAAAGGGTTCGCCCATACCCATAAAGACAAGGTTTGTAAGGCTATCCGCTTCGGGTATGGATAAAATTTGGTTCAGAATCTGAGATGCGGGCAGGTGATGGTTAAACCCTTGGCTTCCGGTGGCGCAGAAATCGCAGTCCATACGGCAGCCCGATTGGGAACTTACGCAGAGCGTGGCGCGATCTCCGTCGGGAATCAATACCGATTCGATAAACTTGTCTTGGCTTGTCTCCTTATCGGGATTAGGGCTGGAAAAAAGATATTTCTTGGTGCCGTCTGCCGATTGCTGAACCTGCAAGGGAGAGTCTGAACCCACTTGCGCCATTTGTTCCAAAGCGGCGCGGTCTTTGAGCGAAATATTGGTCATTTGCCCGAAAGAGTGAGCCTTTTTTTGATAAATCCACTCGCAAATCTGTTGGGCGGTAAACTTCTTTAAGCCCGCTTCCGTGCAAAAGTTCTGCAAGTCCTTCAGGCTGTGTCCCGATAAAATCCGCTTCTGTTCCATGCTGTAAAGGTAAAGCATTTTGTAATTTTGCATACTATGAAAAACAACCATCCCTTGCATATTGCCCTTTTTGGCAAAAGGAACCAAGGCAAAAGCAGCCTGATGAACCTCCTTACAGGGCAACAGACCTCTATCGTTTCTCAAACCCCCGGCACGACCGCCGACCCGGTGCGCAAATCCTGCGAACTTTTGGGCTTGGGTAATTGCGTGCTTATCGATACGGCGGGCTTTGACGATACAGGCGAACTGGGAGGCAGGCGGGCGGAGCGGGCTTTTGCCGTTGTGCCGGGCTTGGATGCGGCTTTGCTGGTTATATCCGACAACACTTTCGCCCTCGACGAGCAAGCCTTTGCCGACCGCCTGCAAAAAGCGGACATTCCTTTTTTGATTATTCACAACAAAGCCGACCAAAAGCCGCTTTCGGCGGCTTTGCGTTCCATGCTGCGCACCCGCTATCCCCAGTGCGATGTGATGGATTTCAGCGTAGAAGCGGCACTTAAAAAAGCAAGGCAGGAGGCGGCATACGACCCGGTGGCGGAGATAACGCAAACTTTGCATCAAATTATCGAAAGAAATACTGACCGCAGCGGAGCGGTGCCGGCTCTGCAAGGCTTGGTAAAGACAGGAGACAGGGTGGTGCTGGTTTGCCCTATCGACGAAGAAGCCCCCAAAGACCGTTTGATTCTGCCGCAGGTAATGTTAACGCGCCAATGCTTGGACTTTCATGCCGTGCCTATACTCTGCCGGGTGGAGGAACTGTCTCAGGTAATGGATTCCCTGCCTTGCCCGCCTGCCTTGGTGATTACCGACAGTCAGGCATTCTCTCAAGTGGAAAAACTGCTGCCCGCAAGCCAGCCGCTTACCGGATTCAGCATTTGCCTTGCGCGGCAAAAAGGCAATTTTGAAACCTATCTGCAAGGAACGCGGCAGTTAGACCACCTCCAAGACGGACAAAAGATATTGATATTGGAATCCTGCACGCATCAGATAAACTGTCAGGATATAGGCAGGGTCAAACTGCCGTCGGCTATCCGCCAAAAGAGCGGAAAGGAATTGGAGTTTTGCTTTGTGTCGGGACTCGACCCCTTGCCCGAAAATCTTTCCGGATTCGCTCTTGCCATACAATGTGGCGGCTGCATGGCTACAGCCCGTCAGTTGAGCCACCGGGTAGAGAGTATGCGGCAGGCAGGCTTGCCGGTAGCCAACTACGGTATGGCGCTGGCATGGGCGGGGGGCATCTTTGAGCGGGCAACGCAAGTGTTTTGCTAAGCCTGCCGACTTTCTGCCTGCAGAAAGTCTACCACTTGTTCCAAGTGGATGCCGCGTGAGCCCTTAACAAGGATATGGCTATGGATAAGCGGATTGAGTTTAAGGAACTCCACCAGCTTCTGTGCCGAATCAAAGCGTGCGAAATTAGGCGGACAGTCGGTTTTAGAAAAACATTTCCCCACCAGAAAAGCCTTTTCGATACGGTGTATCTTGAGCAAGCCCACCACATATTGGTGTTCGGCGGCAGAGGCATCCCCCAATTCCAACATATCCCCCAGCACCGCTATCTTTTTTCCTTGGGAGGGGAGGGCGGAAAAATTGGCGAGGGAGGCTTCCATACTCGTAGGGTTGGCGTTGTAGGTATCGGCAATAATCGTGTTTGTTCCCGCCTGTATGCTTTGAGAACGCAGGTTGGTGGGCACATAATTCTCTATGCCCTGTTTTATTTCGGCATCGCTTAAGCCGAAGTAACGCCCCACGCATGCCGCCGCCGACACGTTTTCGATATTGTAAAGACCCACCAAGTGCGAATGAATCTCCGTTTTTTCAGGACCCTTTGCCGCGTGCAGCGTGCAAGACAAAAAGGTATTCTGCAATTCCATAGGAGTTATCTGCAAAAAAATACCCGACGATTCGCCATAGCAAAAACGCTCCATATCTCCGCTGGCGTTCATCAGTATGCGACTTTTTTCGCTCACGAACACTTTTCCGTGATTCTGCCGCACCGCTTCGTATAAGGCGGTTTTTGTCTTTACTATATTCTCAAAAGAACCGAAGCCCTCCAGATGCGCCTTGCCCACATTGGTTACAATACCGTAATCGGGCAGCGACAGCTGGCACAAATCGGCTATTTCTCCCGGATGGTTCGCTCCCATTTCGATAACGGCTATCTGCGAGTCTTCGGGAATGGAAAGCAGGCTCAAGGGTACGCCTATATGGTTGTTGAGGTTTCCTTGGGTGGCGTAAACCTTAAACTTTACCGAAAGCACCGAGCGTACAAGTTCTTTGGTGGTGGTCTTGCCGTTGGTTCCCGTAATGCCGATAACCGGAATGTGCAGCGATTTGCGGTACATAAGGGCTATGTTCCGCAAAGTTTCTAAGGTATCTTTTACCAACAGGCAATCAGGACCCGCATATTCGCTCTTGTCTACCACCGCAAGGGCGCAGCCTTTGGCAAGCGCGTCGGCGGCAAAGGCGTTGGCGTCAAAATTTTCTCCCTGAAGTGCAAAGAAGATAGAACCGGGCACGATTTGGCGCGTGTCGGTGCAGATTTTGCGGTATTTCAAAAAAAGCTCAAAAACCTCCTTGTCGGTGCAAAACGTATTCATCTTACTATGCTTAATACATAAAACTGCTTCCTCCCAAAAATTCGCGCAAGATCGAAGTGGGCGGGATTTCTTTTTCGTCTATCGATACAAAATAAGACAGGAATTTGAGCAGACGGTGCGCCTCTCCGTAGTGTTCCGAACTTTCGGGTATCTCGCGCAGGAGCGGTTCGGCGTGTTTTTTCAATACGCCCAACTCAAACAAGAGGGCGGAGTTAAACATTACATCGGCATTTTCCTGATAGGGAAAAATATTTTTGTTTTCGCCCCTACGCACGCTTGCCCAACGGTTCAGGGTATCCAATGCCGTGTTCGCCCTGAAATTGTTGTCGCGCACGATGCGCCGTATAAGGCGGTTGTCGGTGCTGCTCACCGGGTTCTGCGTATCAATGCTGATATGGGTCAGTGCCGAAACAAAAATCTTAAAGGTAAATTTAGGATCTATGGAAGTCAGACCCGGGTTCAATCCATGTATGCCCTCTATAATCAGAATGGTCTTGGGCGTTACCCTTACTTTTTTGCCGAGGAACTTGCGTTTGCCATCCTTAAAATCGTAGGTGGGCAGCTTTATCTCGGTATCTTTCTTGGCTTGCAGCATCTGATCCAACTGCTGGTTAAAGAACGCGCAGTCGATGGCTTCCAGACATTCAAAATCATAGTCTCCGTTTTCATCTCGCGGGCTGTTTTCGCGGTCTACAAAATAGTCGTCTAACGAAATTTCGGCAGTCTGATAGCCCAATACCTGCAACTGTATCGAAAGCCGCTTGCAGAAAGAAGTCTTGCCCGAACTGGATGGACCGCTGATAAGCACGATGCGGCAGTCGGGTTTTTGTGCCACTTTGTCGGCGATATTGGCAATTTTCTTTTCCTGCAAGGCTTCCGAAATCTTGATGATCCGCCCCGCGCCTTCTTCCATAATCGTTTTGTTGAGAGTTCCTACGTAGGGCACGCCCATAATAGACAGCCATTCTTTCTGCTCCTGAAAAGTCTTGAACAGCTTGCTGCCGCCTTGAGCGGTATCTTTAATCAAAGTCTTTATCAAGGCGTGGGAATCATTGCCGGTAAGTTCCTGTATGTCGGGCCGCATGGCGATAATGCCGTTGTCGAAATAGCGGTCTATATGAAAATGCTTGATATAACCTGTGTCGGGAACCAAATAGCCGTAAAAATAATTCGCCACATCGTCTAAGGTATAAACGGTAGTGTAGAGTTCCTTACGGGTCTGAAACAGCAGCACTTTTTCGCTCAGGCGGTTTTTCTTAAATATCTCTATCGCCTCGTCGGTAGGCAGAACGCTGCGCACAAAGGGAATCTTGCTGTCTATGATTTCCTGCATACGGTGACGCAGTTGCACTACCATATCGAGCGTGAGAGGGCCGGAGTGCCCCATAATTTCGCAATAACTGCCCAAAGGAAGGGTATGTTCCACCTTGAGCGTACATTCATGCCAAAGGTCGCGCACCGCCTTAAAGAGTATAAAAACCATAGAACGCAGGTACATGCCATAGCCTATGGGGTCGTTTATATCGATGAACTCCACCATTTGCGGCTTATACACTTCGTACGACAGTTCGCGCAGGCTGTTGTTGCATTTGGCACCCAATATATCGTGGCTCAGCACCACGTTCTGATCGGCGGCGATTTGTGCCAAAGTTGTTCCCTTGGGGTATTCCTTGCGGATGCCCGTGTTTTTGCAGATGATTTCTACTTGCGACATTTTTTGTTTGGTTTTTGGTTTGACAAGACTGGGGCGAGGTATCGGGCAGTGTGGCTCTTTTTGCTTTTGGCTACCTCTTCGGGCGTTCCCTCGGCAATGATAAGACCGCCTTCCCGACCGCCTTCAGGTCCCATATCAATAATATAATCGGCGCATTTTATCACGTCTAAATTATGCTCTATCACCAATACCGTGTTGCCGGCATCTACCAGTTTCTGCAATACCGAAAGCAAAATGCGTATATCTTCAAAATGCAGGCCGGTGGTTGGTTCGTCAAGTATATAAAGCGTGTTTCCGGTTTCTTTTTTCGATAGTTCGGCGGCAAGTTTTATGCGTTGCGCCTCGCCGCCCGAAAGCGTGGTGGAGGGCTGTCCGAGCGTGATATAACCTAAGCCCACGTCGTTGAGCGTTTTGAGTTTGGAAACAATGTAGGGCACGTTCTCAAAAAATTCCACCGCCTGAGATATGCTCATATCAAGCACATCGTTAATCGACTTGCCCTTGTAGCGTATTTCAAGAGTCTCACGGTTGTAGCGTTTGCCGTTACATTCCTCGCAGGTTACATATACATCGGGCAAAAAGTTCATTTCGATAGTTTCCACACCCGCGCCGCTGCATTTTTCGCAGCGACCGCCCTTTACGTTAAACGAAAAACGCCCCGCCTTGTAGCCGCGTATCTTTGAATCGGGCAATTCGGCGTAAAGTTGGCGTATATCGTCAAAAACGCCTACGTAGGTGGCAGGGTTGGAGCGCGGCGACCGCCCGATAGGTGCTTGGTCCACCTCGATTACCTTGTCGATGTTTTTCAAGCCCTGAATGTTGCGGTAGGGGAGAGGCTCTACGGAAGAATGGTAGAAATGTTGGCTCAGCACCGGTTGCAGGGTCTGCCCTATCAAAGACGATTTGCCGCTGCCCGAAACGCCGGTTATGCAGATAAGGGTACCCAAGGGAATATCGAGGTCTATATTTTTAAGGTTATGCCCGGTAGCTCCCTCTAACAACAGGTGTTTTCCGTTACCCTTGCGCCTTTTTTCAGGAACGGCTATCTGCCGTATGCCGTTGAGGTAGTCGGTGGTGATGGATTTCTGTTTTAGAAATTCGGCAGGCACACCAAAGGCGGTTACCTTGCCGCCCTGCAAGCCCGAGCCGGGACCTATATCCACAATGTAATCCGCCTCGCGCATCATTTCCTCGTCGTGTTCCACCACAATTACGGTATTGCCCATATCGCGCAACTGTTTAAGCGATTCAATCAGCTTGTGGTTGTCGCGCTGGTGCAGCCCTATGCTGGGTTCGTCTAAAATATAGAGAACCCCCACCAATTTAGAACCTATCTGCGTGGCAAGGCGGATGCGCTGGGATTCTCCCCCCGATAAACCGTTTGTTTCGCGCCCCAAAGACAGGTATCCGATACCCACATTGAGCAAAAATCCGATACGGTTTTTTATTTCGCGCAATATTTCGTGGCCTATCTTACGCTGGCTTTCGCTCAGCTTAGGTTCGGTTTCCTCTATCCATTGGTAAAGCTCGTCAAGCCCCATAGCAGACAATTGGGCAATGTTCTTGCCGGCAATCCTGTAATGCAGGGATATTTTTTGCAGACGGTCGCCGCCGCACTCGCTGCAAGTGCGGGTGGTCATAAATTGAGACGCCCATTTCTGTTCGCGGGGACCGCCCTCTTCGTAAAGCCGTTTGAGAAAAGAAAAAATGCCGTCAAAATCTATATCTATCTTGCGCGTAACACCCAAACTCTTGCTCTTTTCTTCCACGTAACGGTGTTCCCCATGCAGAATGGCGTGCAAGCCCTCTTTGCTGAAATTGCAGATAGGCGTGCGCAAATCAAAACCATAGACCCTGCCTATCAGTTCTATTTGCGACAAAATCCAGCCCTCTCCAAGATGCCCCTCCTTTTTATCCATATCGATAGGGGCTATGCCGCCTTGGTTTATGCAAAGCTGAGGATTGGGAATGATTTTGTTCGTGTCGGGCAATACCTCCTTGCCTAAACCGTTGCACACAGGGCAAGCCCCATAAGGCGAATTGAACGAAAAAGTGTTGGGTTCGGGTTCGGGGTAAGAAATGCCGGAAGTGGGACACATCAAGGTTTTGCTGTAATAATGCGCCTTTTGCGTGGCTTCATCAAAAATCATCACTCGCCCCTTGCCTTGTTTAAGGGCAGCCTTGATACTTTGACTGAGACGGTTCCGGTTCTTGTCGTTTACCGTCATCTTGTCGATAACCACCTCAATATCGTGCGTTTTATAACGGTCTAAGTACATTCCGAAACTAAGGTCCTGTATCTCTCCGTCGGTTCGCACCTTAAGATAGCCTTGCTTTCGCACGCTCTCAAACAGTTCGCGATAATGCCCTTTGCGCCCGCTCACTATGGGAGCCAGCACCAAAATGCGCTTTTCGTCATATTCTTTCAGAATCAGATCCTGTATCTGCTCTTCGGAGTATTTAACCATCTTTTCGCCGCTCACGTAAGAATAGGCTTCCCCGATACGGGCAAAAAGCAATCGCAGGTAATCGTAAATTTCGGTAACGGTTCCCACCGTAGAACGCGGGTTTTTATTGGTGGTTTTCTGCTCTATGGCGATAACCGGGCTTAAACCCTCTATCTTGTCTACGTCGGGGCGTTCCAAAGTGCCTATAAACTGCCGGGCGTATGCCGAAAAAGTTTCCATATAACGGCGTTGACCTTCGGCGTAAATGGTATCGAAGGCGATAGACGACTTGCCGCTTCCGCTCAGCCCCGTAATTACAATCAATTTGTTGAGCGGCAAAGTAAGGTCTATGTTTTGCAGGTTGTGCGCCCGCGCCCCGTATACAGACAATTGTTTGTTTTCCATGTCAGCTTATTTTTGCCCAAAAGTTCTCGTTCCCCTCTTTTTGCAGCTCTCTGGCAAGTTCCCGGTGTTCGGGCATCGCTAAGTCGGGATCTCGCTGTAGTATCTCTGTGGCGGAAAAGCGGGCGGCGCGCACTATATTCTCGTCTTGCACTATATCCGCCAGTTTTAAGGATAAAAGACCGCTTTGCCGCGTGCCTTGCAGGTCGCCCGGACCGCGCAGCCTCAGGTCGGCTTCGGCAATCTTAAAACCGTCGTTGGTTTCCACCATTGTGTGGATGCGCTCTTTGGCGTCTTCGCTCAGTTTGTCGGAAGTCATGAGTATGCAGAAAGACTGTTCTGCCCCTCTGCCCACTCTGCCGCGCAGCTGGTGCAGTTGCGCCAGCCCGAAACGCTCGCTGTTTTCAATCACCATTACGCTGGCGTTGGGAACATCTACCCCCACTTCAATCACGGTGGTGGCAACCATAATATGCGTTTCGCCTTTCTTAAACCGCTGCATCTCAAATTCCTTGGCATCGGCTTTCATTTTGCCGTGTACGATGCTGAGCTGATAGTCGGGTATGGGAAAGGCGCGGCTTATGCTCTCGTAACCGTCCATCAAGTCTTTCAAATCCGAATTTTCCGACTCCTGTATCAACGGATAAACGATATATACCTGCCTGCCTTTGGCTATTTCCTGCCGCATAAAGGCAAAGAGCTTAAGGCGGTCTTTGTCGGTAAGGTGCAAGGTTTTTACCGGCTTGCGGTTGGGCGGCAGTTCGTCAATCACCGATACCTCCAAATCGCCGTAAAGCGTCATGCCGAGCGTGCGTGGAATGGGAGTTGCGGTCATTACCAGCACATGAGGAGGAAGCTTGCTCTTAGCCCACAGTCTGGCGCGCTGCGCCACACCGAAGCGGTGCTGTTCGTCGATTACCGCAAGCCCAAGGTTCTTAAACTCCACGCTGTCTTCTAAAACCGCGTGCGTACCCACCAAAAGGTGCATCTGCCCGTCGGCAAGCAGGTTCAGCAGAATATCGCGGTCTTTCTTAGTGGTGGAACCCGTGAGCAAGCCAATGCGCACGTTCATTCCGGCAAGCATCTTCGACAGGCTCGCAAAATGCTGTTTCGCCAAAATTTCGGTGGGAGCCATCAGGCAAGCCTGAAAACCGTTGTCTACCGCCAGCAGCATACACATCAACGCCACGATGGTTTTTCCGCTGCCCACATCTCCCTGCAAAAGACGGTTCATCTGATAGCCGGAGCGTGTGTCGCCGCGTATTTCCTTAATAACCCGCTTTTGCGCGTTGGTAAGTTCAAAGGCAAGGTTGTTGTTAAAGAAATACAGAAAATGGTCGCCCACCTTGTCGAACACTATGCCCTTAACCTTGCTTGTGCGCAGTTTCTGCTTAAGAATCTTCAACTGCAAAAAAAGCAGTTCCTCAAACTTGAGGCGTTGCCGCGCCGCTTCGGCAAAAGCCATGCTGGAGGGGTGGTGTATCTGTCGGTAGGCATCTTCGCGCGAGAGCAGGCGGTAACGGTTTATTATGCCGGCAGGCAGTATTTCGGGAATACTCTTATATGCCTGCTGGCACAGGTTCTGCGTGATGTTTGCCATTACTCTTGGCGTCAGCCCCTTGTCTTTCATGGTTTCGGTAGAGGGATAGAGCGGCTGTATTCCCAAGCCGTCTTCGCCCAAAGGCTTGTTGGGGTCTATAATCTCTACCTCCGGATGATTGATGCTCAACTGATGGTTAAAGATAACAGGCTTGCCGAACGCGCTTATAAAAGCGTTGGTCTTTACTTTCTGCGAAATCCATTTTATGCCGGAAAACCAAACCAATTCGATGCTGCCCGTATCGTCGTTCAGCCGGGCTATAAAGCGTTTGTTCTTACCGAATCCCTTTTCGGCTATGCCGGTTATACGTCCCCTTATCGCCACCGCATTGCGGTCATCCCGTATCTCCTTTATATTAATAAAGTTTCCCTTTTCGATGTAGCGGAACGGAAAATAATTCAGCAAATCCCAATAGGTACGGATGCCCGCCTCGGACTTGAGCACCTGAGCCTTTACAGGACCGACCCCTTTCAGATATTCTATTTCCTGTGAACCGAAATCGAACATACCCAATTTATTCCGTCGAACCTAAAATGGTAATGCTGCCGCTCTGCACTTTCTTTTTTCCGTAGGCATCCTTGTAAGAAACGAGGTAGAAATACGCTCCGTCGGGCAATTTCCGAGAACCGTTCTTATAGCAGCCGTTCCACGAAAAATCATCGGGATTCCGAACCTTTTCGTGCAATACCTGATATCCCTTGCGGTCTACGATAAGAATATCCACATCATAGCACTTTTCGATCTGCTTGAACTTGAGCACATCGTTTACCCCGTCGCCGTTGGGTGTAAAAACATTGGGAATGGAAAGCTGAGGCTTGCAGTCTTCTTCTCTGATATTAACTTGTTGAATGTTTACGCAACCCATCGTATCTACCACAAACAAGCCGTAAGACACATCCTTGTCTACCGTAATGATCGGAGAGGTAAAGAGGGTAGAATCGTCAAGAGGAGAAAAAAGGTCTTCGAGAATGCCTTCCTGCCAGCTGTAGCGTGTGGAGGGATAGGGCACCGAAGCGTCGAGGGTAATGGAAAGCCTTTCGCAAAAAGAGGTGTCCGCAGGAAGAGAAATCAAAGTGAGCGCAGGGTCAGACCAAAAGGTATGCACGGTGTCAAAGGCAGTATCGTATCCGCATACGGCAAATTCTTCACGTACAAAGAAAAACAGTCTGTATGAACCCGAATCGGCAAGGGTGTAGGCGGATCCTTTTGTTCCGTCATCCCATACAAATTCGTAGAACGGGCGATATACGAAAGGATTAAGGCTGTCTAACTCTATCGCTTCGTTCAAGCAGATAACGGTATCGTGAAAAGGCAGTTCAAAGGCGGGCTTCACTTGGTCGTAAACCAGCAGGGTGTCAAAGAAAGAAACACCGCATAATTTATGGTCGAGCCGCAGTTGGAAAAATCGTGGCTCGCGGGTATCGGTATTGGCACCGAAGCCGTCGGTACCGTGCATACCGCTTATGGTAAAACGGTTGGTGTCGGCACCGTAGGGCAACTGCACGCTGTCTTTGTCGAGCCAAAAGCAGTGGTACAGGTCGGCAGTATCGGGCAAAACCAGTTCAAGGTCTTGGTGGGCGCAAAGAATCTCGCTTTCGGGTAGAAAAATATTGTCCGAAGCATCGGGCAGGGAAATCAGCGAGAACACCAAGGTATCGTGAGCGGTGCAGCTGTTTGTAGTATCGGAAAGCGAAACGGCGATAGTAATAAAAGCACTTTTAGTATTGATTCCGCTTTCTTCCAGATCGGAAAAATGCAATAGGAGAGAATCGTTGTCAGAAGCCTCCCTGCCGTTTATCTTCCATCTAAAAATCCAGTCCGCATCGGGATAGTAGTCTTGCCGTGCGTTGAGTTGCAGCAGCACGCTGGAATCCGTGAACATTTGCAAGTGGGTAACACAAAGTGTAGTATCCTTGCCTAAATTTACATAAGGTGGCAAAAAACGTATTTGGGCGGAATCGGTAAACGAGCTACAATAACCCTTTACCTCCACAGAGGCAAAGAAAATACTGTCGCCGTCAAAACCTAAGATTTTGGTGGCAGCTGTATCGCCGTCGAACCAAAGGTAAGAAAAGGTGCTGTCGTGTTCGGTAACAGGGTTTAGCAACACCGATGCCGCCGCACAAACTGCAATCGTGCTGTCCGGGTTCAGGCTGCTTATCGGTTCGGGATAAGGGCTTGGAGAAATCTGCACGGTATCGACCGCAACATCGGGGCAGCCCAAAGCAGAACCGTCTAAGGTGGCGGCAAAAAGTCCGGCTTGCTTAGCCCATGCCTGCGTACTGTCGGCATTGAGCACGATAGAACCGTTTTCTAACAGCGAGGCGTCAAAACGGAATTTGAAACCGCTATAGTCGGGAGTAACTTTCAGTTCCGCCGAATCACCGGGACAGAGAAACTCCACATTTTGAAAAGAGGTGGTGTCGGGCGGGCATCCAATCGAAAAGGATAAGATAATTCCTTGATGATGCGCGTCAGGGTCGGATTCTCCGGAGGTAAGTATCTTTTCTCCTATTTTCCGAACATTGCCTATCATAAAAAATCGGTTTCCCGAAGTTAACAGTACCGGGTCGTAGGGCATAAAGAGATTCTGGGGTCGGGAGAGATCCGTTCTGAAAAAAAAGTCTTCAAAATACCAGTCCATATCGAGAAAGGTACTCCCAACAAGATGAAGGGAATCGGGATATAGAATGGATGTTCCTTCAAAAGATTCATCGTAGAGGTACAGGAAAGGCACCGTCGTGTAGTCGGGGTTGCGCTCGCCATAGTCGGCTAAGACATCGGTTTCGTTGTGGCTGTAAGCGTAGAGTTCATTCCCTTTTCGGAAAAAACCGTTTTGATAGTCTTTACAGTGAATGCCTTGTACAATATAGCGATTATTGAGTTTCTTCGTGTTCTGCACTGTTCCGGAAAAAAGGCTCAGTCCTATTGTATGAGAGGTGCCCGTAAAAAAACCGTTAGAGGAGGAAGGTGAGGCATAATATTGAAATCCGCCGCCGGTGTCTTCGTTGTGAACATCCCATTCTTCTACGAAGTCGGGAAAAAGATCGTATCTTGGCGCAAGGGAAAGAGTTATTTGAGCATCCATACCCAGATTAAATAGGCTACCGTCGTAATACCCTACATTCAGTTTACCTTTTCCAACAGGCTCGCTATTGGCAAAATCGTAAGATGAGGAAAAATGAATGTAATTTACAAGTACCGCCCTACGGATGTAGTAAGCGGAGGAATAGACAGAGGAACCTGCGTCATCGGAGCGGAATTGGGGTGTGGTAAGTGTATCTTCGCTCCATGGAAGGGATAGGGAGTACAGGCAACCGTCGCTTATGGAAAAAGAAGCAGGGAGGGATTTTGTAAACAGGTGGTGTCCTGCTAATTTCAAAGGCAAAGAGTAAGCTTCGGTATAGATATCCTGAACAATAATATCAAAGATCCGGGGCGGAATAATCGAGGGTCTTGTTGTAAAGGCTTTTTCCCGCAGAAATCTTCCGTCTTTATGAAATTCCAGCAGATGCAGTTGTCCTTGCGCGATAGGAATCGTTTTTCTAAAATCTTCCAAGGGCATATCGGCAGAGCGGTAGTCGTAATCGTTGCAGACTACTATAATATTGCTGTCGAAAACAGAGCGCACACAGGAGGCAAAACCGTTGATATAACCGTCTTGGGCAGGAGGCAGCCATGTGCTCCAAAGTAAGTTGCCGTAGGTGGAGAAACAGGCGAGAAAAGCATCGGTGGAGCTGTCTTTGGCGTAAAAAAAGTTTCCCGGTTCCGCCTTAACTGGAAATGCGTTTCCGTTTCGAGCCAAACCCACAATATAGATGCGTGTGGTATCGAAGTCGGGAATCGTGGCATCGTAAATCAAAAAGTCATCGGTCGTATCCGCTTTTCCGAAAACCGTAGCCCAAGCGCGATGAATGTCTTCGGTTTGGGCAAAAAGGTTACTTCCTATGCCTGCCAAGAGGCAAAGCCACAGTCCGGTAAAAAAAGTCTTTCTAAACATGGTCGAATTACAAAAACCGCACAAGATAACAAAAAATCGCCACTTTTCAGAATACTCGGTGCGATTGCTCCTTCAACAGCATATCGAAGCAAAATTCTTCGTATCTTCGAAACTTTTTAGAAGTCCGGCTAAACAGCTCCGGTCGGGCTTAAAAATGAAAAACGATGGCGGAATTGTCAAGCAAGTATGATCCTCATCAGATAGAGGATAAATGGTATGCCTATTGGATTAAGAACAACTTTTTTCACTCCGAGCCTGATGGGCGCGAGGCTTATTGCGTAGTGATACCCCCTCCCAACGTTACGGGAATCCTGCATATGGGGCATATGCTCAACAATACCATACAGGATGTTTTGGTGCGCCGTGCCCGCATGCAGGGCAAAAATGCCTGCTGGGTGCCCGGTATGGACCACGCCTCTATAGCCACCGAAGCCAAGGTGGTGGCATTTCTTAAAGAAAAGGGTATTGAAAAAAACACCCTTACCCGCGATGAGTTTATGGAACACGCATGGGCGTGGAAAGAAAAATACGGCGGCATCATTCTAAGCCAGTTGCGTAAATTGGGAGCTTCCTGCGATTGGGAACGCACCCGTTTTACAATGGATGAAATCTGTTCCGAATCGGTGCTCGATGTGTTTGTAGACCTTTATCGCCGTGGGCTGATTTATCGCGGCGTGCGTATGGTTAACTGGGATCCGCAGGCACAGACGGCACTTTCTGACGAAGAAGTAATCTACAAAGAAACCAAAGGCAGCCTGTATTATCTCAAATATGCCGTAAAGGAGGAACCGGGCCGCTTTGTTATCGTGGCAACCACTCGACCCGAAACCATTATGGGCGATACGGCGGTGTGCGTAAATCCTACCGATGAACGCTATGCCGACCTTAAGGGCAAGCACCTTATCGTGCCTTTGGTGGGCAGGGAAGTGCCGGTGGTTTTTGACGAATACGTGGATAAGGAGTTTGGAACGGGCTGCCTTAAGATAACCCCGGCTCACGATATCAACGACTATACGATAGGCGAAAAATACAAGTTGGAAACCATTGATGTTTTCAACGACGACGGCACTTTGAACGAGGCAGGCGGAAAATATGCCGGTATGGACCGTTTTGAGGTTCGCCGTCAGATTGTGGTAGACCTTAAACACGCCGGTCTGCTCGAAAAAGAAGAAGACTACACCAACAACGTAGGCTATTCGGAACGTACCAACGCGGCTATCGAACCCAAGCTTTCCATGCAGTGGTTCCTTAAGATGGACGAGTTGGCAAAACCGGCATTGGAAGCGGTGATGAACGACAAGATAGCGTTCGTTCCCGCCAAATTAAAGAATACCTACCGCCATTGGATGGAAAACATCAAGGATTGGTGCATTTCCCGTCAGCTTTGGTGGGGGCACCGTATTCCTGCTTATTACTTGCCCAACCGCGAGGTGGTAGTGGCAAAAAGCCCGCAAGAAGCCTTGCAGACAGCAAAAGAAAAATATCCGGAGGCGGCTTCCTATACTTTGGCAGATCTCCGTCAAGACGACGATGTGCTCGATACATGGTTTTCTTCGTGGCTGTGGCCTATCGAAGTGTTTGACGGCGTGCGCAAGCCGAACAATGCCGAAATCAACTACTATTATCCCACCGCCGATTTGGTAACGGCACCCGATATCATCTTCTTCTGGGTATCGCGTATGATTATGGCAGGCTTTGACCTCCGCAAGGAAATACCTTTCAGGCACGTTTACTTTACCGGTACGGTGCGCGATAAGTTGGGGCGCAAGATGTCCAAACAGCTCGGAAACTCTCCCGACCCGCTCGAACTGATGGATAAATACGGTACCGACGGCGTACGTGTGGGAATGTTGCTTACCTCGCCTGCCGGCAACGACCTGCCTTTTGACGAAAGCCTCTGCGAACAGGGGCGTAACTTCTGCAACAAGGTTTGGAACGCGCTGCGCCTGATTAAGGGCTGGAACTGCGATGCAACCTTGCCTCAACCGCAAACGGCTCAGACCGCCTGCCGCTGGTTTGAGGCACGTTTGGCGAAAGTTCTGCACGAAGTAGAAGACAACGCCTCCAAATACAGGCTCAGCGAAGCCTTGATGCAGCTTTACCGCCTCACATGGGACGATTTCTGCTCTTGGTTCCTCGAAATGGCAAAACCCGCTTACGGACAGCCGGTCGACGCCCAAACCCTGCAATCCGCCATCGGATTTATGGAAACGCTTATGCAGGCGTTGCACCCCTTTATGCCGTTTATTACCGAAGAAATATGGCAGGTTCTGCGGGAACGTCAAGAGGGTCAGAGCGTCATGTTTCAACCGCTACCCCAAATTGAATTGAACGACGAAAAGAACGTTCTTCTGCAAGAGTTTGCCAAGGCACAGGAAGTGATTATGGATATCCGCACCTTGCGCAACGAAAAGAACATACCCCAAAAGAATCCGCTTAAACTCTTGGTAAAAGCCGAAACTTCCTGCATGGGGCAGTTTGAAGGCATCGTGGCAAAGATGAGCAATCTCCAAAGTGTTTCAACCGTAAAAGAAGATCCCCAAAATGTGCTTTCATTCGTATCGGGCGGTGTGGAATACTTTGTACCGATGGAAGGCAATGTGGATGCCGGGGCAGAAAGAGAACGCCTTGTAAAAGAACTCGAATACATGAAAGGATTTTTGCAATCGGTTCTCAAGAAATTGGAGAACAAACGCTTTGTGGAATCCGCACCTGCCGCCGTAGTAGAAGCCGAACGCAAAAAACAGGCGGATGCCGAGCAAAAGATAGCCGTTTTGGAAGCCCGGCTCAAAACTGCATAATATGAAAAAGATAGACAAGTTTGTAATCAAGTCGTTTATAGGACCGCTGGTGCTTACTTTCTTTATAGCCACCTTTGTGCTGCTTTTGCAGTTTTTGTGGCGTTATATGGACGACTTGGTAGGCAAAGGCTTGCATATAGCCGATATTTTAGAATTTCTCTGGTATGCCTGCTGGACTTTCGTGCCTATGTCTTTGCCTTTGGCGGTATTGCTCTCGTCTTTGATGGTGTTCGGCAATTTTGGCGAACACTACGAATTGGTGGCTATGAAATCTGCCGGCATACCGCTGCGCCGGGTTATGCGTTCTGCCGTTTTTCTCAGTTTTGTTATCAGCGGAATTGCCTTTTTCTTTGCCAACAACGCCGTGCCCAAGGCGTATATGCTGCATCGTCAGAAATACCACGAAATAAAGACCACCAGACCTGCGGTCAATGTGCCGGAAGGTATGTATTACTACGATATTCCCGATTATGTAATTCGTGTGGGAACCGTTCGCGACGACGGCCGCTACTTGGAGAATGTGCAGATTTACGACCATTCCGGAAAAGGAGGAAACCAAGCCGTTACCATGTCGAACACGGGCAGTATGTTTACCCGGGAAAACGGCAAATATTTAGTGTTTAACCTTTACGACGGCTATTCGTATGGAGAGGATCTCGGTTCGGGGCAGGCAGGTATGGGCTCTTCCCGCACTTCGGCAGAAAATCCCTTTACCCGCATCAAGTTCGATACTCAGATTCTGATTATGGATTTGAGCCGTTACGACTCTCCCGACCGTGATGATAATCTCTACGTGCGTCATCAAAAATCCTTGGGATTAAAAGACCTCGGACCGCAGATAGACACGTTGCGTTTCCGCACAGACGAAAGATGCCGCGATTTGCAGAAAAGCATAAACGGACGTAACTATTACCTCCATTCTTTGATAGGTCAGGACAGTGCCTTGGTGGCAAAGCTCAATACTCTTGTGGCGCAGAAAGACTATAAACCTACCTACGGAGTATCTTCCTATTCGGCAAAAGAGTTGGAAGATGCCGCCCTGATTGCCACCGCTATGGCAGACGATATGAACTATTACAAGAACGACATCAAATATCATCAGGAAAGACTTAACGCCTATAGGGTAGAAGAACACAAAAAATTCAGCCTTTCGGTGGGATGCCTTATCCTCTTTTTTATCGGTGCCCCCTTGGGAGCCTTGATACGCAAGGGTGGTATGGGAATGCCAGTAGTGGTGTCGGTTTTGCTGTTCATCATATACTATATGATTTCGGTTATCGGCGAAAAAGCGGCTATCGAAGGCACCCTTACCTGTACCCTCGGCTCGTGGCTCGCCACGTTTGTGTTTTTGCCTTTCGGACTGTTTCTTACCGTACAGGCAACCATCGATTCTTCTTTGTTGGATGCCGATACATGGCGGCGTCTGTTCATCAAAAAACAGGCATAGGTGGAAAATCTTGCGTGGGCAAAAGAAAGGATAACCGAGCTTACAGGATTGCTGGAACGCTATACCTACGCCTATTATCAAGAAGATACCTCTTTGGTAAGCGATTACGAGTTTGACCGCCTGCTAAGGGAGTTAGAAGAACTTGAAGACCGCTATCCCCAGTTTCGTTTGCCTTATTCGCCTACACAGAGGGTGGGCGGAGAACCGGTAAAGAATTTCAAAACGGTATATCATACCGTGCCTATGCTTTCGTTGGGCAATACCTATTCGAGAGAAGACCTCACCGAATTTGACGCCCGCTTGCGCAAACTCACCGACCAACCCTTCGATTACGTGTGCGAACTCAAATACGACGGGCTTTCCATTTCGCTTACCTATAAGAACGGAGTGCTCACGCAGGCACTTACCCGAGGCGACGGTAGCAAAGGCGACGATGTTACCGGCAATGTAAAGACTATCCGCAGCGTACCCTTACGCCTAAAACAAAACGGCTATCCCGAACAGTTTGAGATAAGGGGAGAAGTGTTGATGCCCAAATCTTCTTTTGAGGCACTTAACCGTCAGAAAGAAGAAATAGGAGAACCCTTGTTCGCCAATACGCGCAACGCCGCTTCGGGCAGCTTAAAACTACAGGACCCGGCACAGGTGGCGCAGCGGCATTTAGATTGCTTTCTCTACTTTCTCATAGGCGATTCCATTACGGAACCCCTGCACGAAAAACGCCTGCAATTGGCTGCATGCTGGGGCTTTAAGACCGGCAACTACTACAAACGCTGCGCCACGCTGCAAGATGTGTTCAACTATATAGATTATTGGGAAAAAGAAAGAGAAAACCTGCCTTTTGATATAGACGGCATCGTAATTAAGGTAAACGATACCTCGCTTTGGTCCCGTTTGGGTACCACCGCCAAAAGCCCCCGCTGGGCGATAGCCTATAAGTTCAAGGCGCAAAGGGTGCTTACCCGGCTCAACAGCATTTCGTTTCAGGTAGGCAGAACCGGCGCGGTTACTCCGGTAGCCAATCTGGAAGCGGTTTCTTTGGGCGGCACCATTGTAAAAAGGGCTTCGCTGCATAATGCCGACATCATTCAAAAAATGGATGTGCGCCCGGGAGATTTTGTATATGTGGAAAAGGGCGGGGAAGTGATACCTAAGATAGTGGGCGTTGAACTCTCTCGCCGTGAGGCAGGCGTTAAGGAATACGGTTTTATTACGCATTGTCCCGAATGTGGCGCGGCTTTGGTTCGCAAAGAGGGCGAAGCCGGGCATTACTGCCCCAACGAAGAAGGCTGCCCGCCCCAGATAAAAGGCAAGTTGGAGCATTTTATCAGCCGTAAGGCAATGGATATAGATTCTCTCGGCGAGGGCAAGACAGAATTGCTTTACGAAAAAGGCTTGGTAAAGAACGTGGCGGATTTTTACGACCTCCGATACCAAGATTTGTTTGCCATAGAAAAGACCATAGAGGGCAAAGACGGCGAAAAGCGCCAGCTCTCGTTCAAAGAAAAAACGGTAGAGAATATCCTCAACGGCATAGCCCGCTCCAAAACACGACCCTTTGAGCGGGTTCTTTACGCTATCGGCATACGCTATGTTGGAGAAACTACGGCAAAAGTACTGGCAAGGCATTTCGGCACGATAGATGCCCTGATGAACGCCACTTTTGAGCAGTTATGCGAGGTAGAAGAAGTGGGGGAAGCCATAGCCAGTTCTGTAACCGAATTTTTTACGCGGGAACAGGAACGCCAAATCATTTCGCGCCTTAAGGCGGCAGGCTTACGTATGGAATACGAAGAAAAGAAAGGCGAAAACCTGTTAGACGGAAAAAACTGGGTTATCAGCGGCACCTTTTCGCGCTCCCGCGAAGAAATGAAGCGTATTGTAGAATATTTTGGCGGCAAGTTGCAGTCGGGCATATCCTCTAAAACAGATTACCTGCTTGCCGGCGAAAAGACAGGACCCGAAAAGCGCAAGAAAGCCGAAAAAGAGAATATTCCGATAATAAGCGAATCCGAATTTTATGCGATGATAGGCGGAGAACCCGCTCCCGATCTGTTTGAAAGCAAAGAAGAATCCCAATCCGCAGAAAGGGAGGAACGAGCCAATCCCGTTCAAGGCAGCCTTTTCGACTAATCTGTAGGATAAATCTTAGAACATTCGCCTTATGAGGCGCAGGTGGTGGGTATAACTGCCCATATCCTGACGGTAGATACCCTCGTGGTCTACCGGGTCTATACGCACATAACCGCTGGCGTGAATCACATGACCGTTTCCGGTGTAGATGCCCGTATGCACTATCTGTTCGTTTTCATTATCGAAAAACAGGAGATCACCCGCCTGCGCCTCGGCAAGAAGGTTGATGAGCGTGCCTTGACCGGCTTGCTGGGACGCATTGCGCAAAAGGTTGATGCCGCAGCTACGTAAAATCAGTTGGGTAAAGCCCGAGCAATCCGTACCCACCGAAGATTTGCCGCCCCACAGATAAGGCGTGTTTATCAAGAGCGAAGCGCGCTCCAGCACCGCTTTCTTTTTCTGCTCGGCATCGGCAGGTATCTCCCAGACAGGATTCTTATAAGAATAGTCTAATTTGCCTAACTTAAAAGAGCCGTCTTTGAACAAAGGCAGGCGGCACCCCATACCGATACGGAAAATGGAATGGTCGGCATCGCGTTCGGCTTCCGATAAAAAACCGGTGCTGAACACAGGATTCTTATCGGCTTTATAGGCTTCGTAATCTTCCTGTTCAATAGCAATAAACTGCTTTTCGTCCAACCAGCCTTCGTAGCCGTCAAAAAGCGTTTCCACCTTGTTCCAGTTCTGATACTTATCTTTTATCTCCACAATATCGCCGAAAAGTACCTGCGAAATCATCTCGGAAGAGTGCGAAATGGTATCGCGCAAAGGTGCTTGGGCTATGTGGCAAATGCCGTATCTGCTCATGGGTAGTGTATAAAAACAGACCGCTTACATTTTGCAAGCGGTCTGTTACTGATTCGTAATGAAAACTAATTCAAGTTAAAGATAACGGGAATGGAGTAAAGTACCCGCACCGGACGACCGCGCTGCTTACCGGGATTCCATTTGGGCATCATCTTTACCACCCTCACGGCTTCCTCGTCGCAACCGCCTCCGATACCGCGCATTACCTTTACATCGGTAATGCTACCGTCTTTTTCAACCACAAAGTTGATATAGACACGCCCCTGAATACCGCTTTCCAAAGCCGCAATCGGGTAACGGATATTCTTACTCAGATATTCGTAAAGGGCTTGTGTACCGCCGGCAGGACCGGGCATTTCTTCTACAATCTGAAAGATTTCTTCTTCGGGAACCACTTCTTCTTCTACCACCGGAGGAGCCACGTAATCTTCAACTACGGTGTTTTCATCAGATTCGGCATTGATTTCCACCTCGTTTTCGATTTCCACATCATCTTCCACAATCTCAATTTCTTGAGAGATTTGGGCAGGAGGAGGGGGAGGGGGAGGAGGCAGATTCTGCTCGGTTTGGATAATTACTTCTTCTTCAGTATCCACCGCCGTTCTGGAGGCCACTTGAATCTGTTCCCGGTCGTAAGACTTCCACTCAAATGCCACTAAAGTGATAGCGAGTGCCAGCACTAATCCGAAAGCGCCGAACATCCCTTTCTGGCTTTCAAGATCCGCTTTGGGAGATTTTTTAAGTTCCATTGTTGAACGCTGTTAAGTTGGTATTAAACCGCCGTTTCAAAGAAACAGCGCAAATGTAAGAAAAATTTCGGGATTGGGAACACCGCCCTTTATTTCCCGAAGATAACCGCCAGCAATACATCTCCAACCATTTTGAGCGTGGCGGGAGAAATATGTTCCAAATTATCTTGGAGCGTGTGCCACTGCGGAAAAAATCCGCTGGAAGTGCCGTTGTCGTGGTGCACGATGTCGATAGTGGGAATGTTGGCTATGTTGTTCACAAACAGGTGGTCGTCTATCAAAGCCCCCGTGCTGCGGTTCAAAAAGATATTGCCGTAGCCCATCAGGGCAGCCTTTTCCCATACTTTACGCATAATGT
Source organism: Lentimicrobiaceae bacterium (assembly GCA_022510485.1). GTDB lineage: Bacteria > Bacteroidota > Bacteroidia > Bacteroidales > P3 > Pullibacteroides. Next base: position 46,654 of record JAFLTI010000012.1, read on the forward strand.
CGGGCGCGTAATACATAGAGGTTGCTTCCATAGTAAAACAAGGCTCTTGGGTTCCCACCATATCCAACAAGATGCCGAACAGGGGACGGTTCACGCCCGAAAAATTCTCGCTCCAATACTGAGCCCCCAAACACCAAGTGTATTCGTCGCCCGATACGTGGGGCACATGGCTGGGTCTGCCCGAATCCTCCAAGTCGAACAGCACTATATCCACGCCCATTTGAGGAGTGTCGGTCTGCAAAAGACGCGCTATTTCAAGCAATACCGCCGTGCCGCTCGCTCCGTCGTTGGCTCCGTCTATGGGATTCAGAACCATATTCGGGTCGGGATCATGGTCGGCATAAGGGCGAGAATCCCAATGCGCGCAGAGCAGAATACGGTTTGTCTTTTGAGGAAAAAAAGAAGCCGTGATATTGTAGCCTTTAAGCCGTGCCTTGTCCCAGCGCAGACTTTCAAATTCCTGCACCTCCACTTGGGCGCCGAAGCCCTCCAGTCGGGTACGCAACCAATCCGCGCATGCTTTCTGAGCCGCCGAATTGGGAATCCTCGGGCCAAAGTCCGTTTGCGCCTTTACAAAGGCAAACAGAGAATCGGTATGGCACACAGGGGTGTTTGCCGGCTGTGTCTTGGGTGTGTCTGAACTGGGGGCATTGTTTTGACGGCATCCGGCAAAAAGCCCTAAACACAGTACTATTGGCAAAATGCTCCAAATACGTTTCTTTAACCGCATGATGCGCTTTCGATTTTAGAATTGAGCCAAAAACCGGCGGTCGTTTTCCGAAAAGAGCCGCAAATCGTTTACCCTATAAAGCAGGTTGGCAATACGTTCCACACCCATACCGAATGCGAAGCCGCTATACGTACCGGGGTCTATGCCGCAGTTTTCAAGCACGTTGGGATCCACCATACCGCAGCCCAGAATCTCCACCCAGCCCGTGCCTTTGCACAGTTGGCAACCCTTGCCGCCGCAGATAGAGCAGGCTATATCCATCTCCGCCGAAGGTTCGGTAAAAGGAAAGTAAGAGGGGCGGAGCCGTATTTCGGTTTTGGAACCGAACATTTCTTTGGCAAAGTACAACAGCACCTCGCGCAAATCGGCATACGAAACTCCCTTGTCTACATACAGACCCTCCACCTGATGAAAAAAGCAGTGGGCGCGAGCCGAAACCGCCTCGTTGCGGTAAACCCTACCGGGGCAGAGCGTGCGGATAGGCAGCGGCTTTTGCTGCATGGTGCGTATCTGAACCGAAGACGTGTGGGTGCGCAATGCCACATCGTTCAAGCCGTTCTTTTCTACAAAAAACGTATCCTGCATATCGCGAGCAGGGTGTTCGGGTGCAAAGTTGAGGGCAGTAAACAGATGCCAGTCGTCTTCAATTTCGGGTCCGTCAGAAATGTCAAAGCCTATCTTGCCGAAAATACGGTAAATCTCCTCGCGTATAAGCGAGAGCGGATGCCGATGCCCCACCGAGTCTTCTACCGGGCGGCTCATATCAAAATCCGCCTGCCCGCTGTCGGAGTGGCGTGCGGCACCAAAATCTTCTTTCGCTTTCTGTATCTTTTCTTGAACGGCAGACTTTAACTCGTTGAGAGCCTGACCTATGCTCTTTTTCAGTTCGGGCTGAATCTTCTTGAACTCTTCAAAAAGATCGTTCATCTCGCCCTTCTTTCCCAAGATGCGGATACGGTATTTTTCGGATTCTTCGGCAGAAGCCAGATTGATTTTACGGGCTTCTTCCAACAAATTGTCTATTCTTTCCTTGAGGTTCACGGTGTCCTTATTTTAAGGTAACGGTCATGGGAATATCTTCAAGAGGGCGGTCGTTCCTGTCGGTGGCTTGGGTGGCGATGCGGTCTATAATTTCCAATCCCTCAATTACTTCGCCAAATACCGTGTATTCGCCATCCAAAAACGGCGTTCCTCCGACCGTAGTGTAAACCGCTTCGCTTTCAGGGCTTATCTTTACGCCCCTTTGGCGCAGCATGGCAATTTCTTCAGGCGTGTAGACCCGACCCTGCACCAAATAAAACTGAGATGCCGAAGATGCCTTGGTGGGGTTTACATTATCTCCCATGCGGGCAGCCGAAAGAGCCCCCTTTTTATGAATCAGTCCGGGCACGAACTCTGCCGGAACGGTATATCCCAAATCGCCGGAACCCAACATCTGTCCCGGCTGGGCGTTCTTCGACTGCGGGTCGCCGCCTTGAATCATAAAATTCTTGATAACGCGGTGAAACAGCGTTCCGTCAAAAATCTGCGTCTTGACGAGTTTGATAAAATTGTCGCGGTGTTGCGGCGTTTCGTTGTAGAGTTTTACGGTTATATTGCCAAAAGGCGTATGGATTACCGCAATCTGTTCGGTTTCGCCTGCGGGATAGGCGGAAGTTTGAGCTTGCATAAAGGTAAAGGTTAAAATAAAGGCTGCCGATAAAACGGCTGCCCGCATTAAAGGTTTCATAATAGAGTTGATTTTGGTTCAACAAAGATAAAAAAGATAAAGAAACCGATAATCCCGGTTACGCTAAATAGGCGAAGCGATAGTTACAACCGACACCTTGGTATCCGGAATCTTTAAGATTTGCCGGGCGCAGCTCTCCACTGTGGCACCGGTGGTAAAAACATCATCTACAATCAAAAAATGCTTGCCGATAAAACGACTTTCCTGCAAAGCCGCCTCCGAAAGGCAAAAAGACGTCTTTACATTTTCCCAACGCGCCGCCCTGTTCTTGCGCGTCTGGCTCTCCGACTCGCTCCGTTTTTCAAGCAAATCCTTTTCGATTGTCGCCTCCGGAAAAAATTGGGCAAAGCCCTCGGTAATACACAAGCTTTGATTATAGCCCCTTTTCTTTTCCTTGCGCCTGTGCAAAGGAACCGGCACAATATAGTCGGGTGTCGGAAAACAGCCCGAATTACACATTCTTTCTCCGGCGATACGCCCCAAAAACACTCCGATTTCAGGTCGACCCTTGTATTTGAGTTCATGCAGCAGATGCTGAACGATACCTTTTTTCTTAAAATCGAACACGGCGGCGGCAAAAAGCACCGGCACCCGTCCGGCAATATTGGCAAAGACAGGGTTTCCGCGCATACCCTCCTCACACCCTATATAAGGCAGCTGCTCCCTACAGTCGGCACACAGCAATTCTTCGTGTGCCATAAGTTCCCCGCCGCAGCCTATGCAGCATGCCGGATAGAAAAAATCGAGCAGACTTTTTAATAATGTCCGTATCAATGAACGCCCACTTGTTTGCATGTTGGCAAAAATAGCCTAACTTTGCTCATCTTTGTGTTAAAAAAAGTTAAAAACGCAAAGTTCACGTTAAAAACTACAAAAAGATGGGATCCCTTCGCAAAACAAACCGAGTTCTTTACATTATTGTACTCTTGTTGGCGGCAGCCTTGGTGTATATGTTTATTCGCAGTCAAAAGGCAGTGAATGAACGCAATGAAAGCTTTACCCGAGGGGTTGAACTCAAAGGAGAGTTAGACAAGGTGATGGATGAATACACCACCATCAAGATGGAAAATCAGGATCTGTCGGCGCAGATGTCAGAAAAAGACAGCATCATTATGGCAAACCGCGCCGAAATAGAAAAACTTATCGCCACACAGGCAGACTACAACAAGATTCGCCGAAAACTCGAACTCTTGCGCAAGATAACCCAAGATTACGTGGCACGCATTGACTCTTTGGTAGTGGTGAACCGCGAACTGGCTGAAGAAAACACCCAGCTGGCAGAAACGGTTACCCAAGTTAAGGCGCAAAACAACCGTCTCGAAGCCGACAAAGCCCAGCTGCAAGAAAAGATAACGGTGGCTTCGGCTCTCAAAGCCTACGATTTGCAAGCCACTACGGTGCGAATGCGAGCCGACGGCAAAGAAAAGCCCACCGACCGCGCAGCCCGCGTTACCCGCATCAATCTGCAATTTACCATTGGCGAAAACAAAGTGGTGGAACCGGGTCTAAAAACGGTTTACGCCCGTATTTCCCGTCCCGACGGCGAGGTAATGGCATTGGGTACCGAAGACAACTATTCCTTTGAATTAAACGGAAAGACCCTGCAATATACCCTTAAGCAAGAAATCGACTACCGCAACGAGGCAGTTCCTGTAAAGATGTTCTGGGACCGCAAGGATGTTTCCGCTCCGGCTATGGCAGGCACTTACGAAATAATGCTCTACGCCGAAGGTGTTGAAATAGGTCGCGGTTCGTTTATGATTCGCGAATAGTAATATGTTTTGCGGTGTAGATATAGGAGGAACCAATGCCAAGGTAGGCTTGGTGGATAAAAGCGGTTGTTTGGTAGACCACGACACGGTAAAGACCGCCTTGTATGAAACCCCCGCCGATTTGGTGCTTACCTTGGCATACACCATTCTACGCTTGGCAAAAGTAAATCGCGTCACGATAGAGGGCATAGGCGTTTGCTGTGCCAATGCCTGCGCCTTAGACGGCACGGTAGAGAACGCCGCCAATCTCAAGTTCAAGCAAAAGTTTTCGTTAACAGAGCTTTTTAGAACCTATTTTCCGGATACCCCCATAGCGGTAGACAACGATGCCAACGCCGCCACCTTGGGAGAGCAGCACTACGGCAAGGCAAAAGGCCTTGACGATTTTCTGTTCGTAACCTTAGGTACCGGCGTAGGTGGCGGCGTGGTCTGCAACAAAAAGTTGGTATATGGCTTTAACGCTATGGCAGGCGAGATAGGGCATATTATTGTGGAACCCCACGGACGCCCCTGCGGTTGCGGGCGCAAAGGCTGCATAGAACGCTATGTATCGGCACAAGGAGCGGTAGATACCTATTTTGAAATTTGCCGTGAGAATCATATAGAGCCAAAAACCGATCGTTACCGCGAACTGGCGGCGCTCGCCTTGGCGTCAGACCCTCAGGCACTGCAAACCTACGGACAAATGGGCTATCATCTCGGCAGATTCCTTGCCAATTTAGCTTGCGTTACCGCCCCTACGCATATCTTTCTCTTTGGAGGCGTGGCACAAGTAGGCGATATTTTGTTGGAACCCACGCGCCGCGCGTTCAACGAAAATCTGCTTTTCTGCTATAAAGACAGCATAAAAATAGAATTGTCCGGACTTATGGATTCAAGCACGGATGCCGCTGTGTTAGGAGCCGCCGCCCTTTTATTTCGATAAATCCTGATTTTGGGGTTATATAAGAAAACCCCAATGGAAACATCTTATCAAATAGGTATGGCAGGCGAAGTGCTTGCCGCCGCCTATCTCAAGTTAAAAGGTTACGAATTATTAACTTCCAATTACCGTTTCGCCCATCGCGAAATAGACCTTATTATGCGCAAAGACGGCGAAGTGGTGTTCGTTGAGGTAAAGACCCGTGCGCCCGACAGCCTTATTATGGCTCCGGGAGCGGTGGATAGGCGAAAGCAACAGTTTCTCTATTCGGTAGCTTCCAAATACATTCATCAGACCCGTTGCACCGACAACGTGCGTTTCGACATCGTATGGGTTGAACGCCGAGGCAACATTTGTCGCGTTATAGAACATATAGAAAACGCCTTTTCCCCTTTCGGTGGATAATGGCAATCAAGATTTATTTGGCAAAACTTCGTTAAAATTCAATTTTGGGGTTATATAAGAAAACAGAGATCAAAATGAAAAACGATGTTGTAAG
>JAFLTI010000013.1 GCA_022510485.1 Lentimicrobiaceae bacterium
TACCCCTGCTGGGAAAGATAGATTCGCTGAATGTGTCGGTGGCTAATGGGGTTTTTCTCTATGAGGCTCTCCGCCAAAGAAAAAAAAGCAGTTAGGGTGGCAATCTGCTTTTTTACCTTCGATTTATTTTTTCTTCGATTTACATTTTTCTCACACCTTGGCTTTTTTCTGTTTATGCCCATATATCAAAAGTCCGATAATCGCCCCTGTACAAGCCAATAGACAAACAGAAAACAATGTCATCAAAATATTCATTTCGCACTCCTTTCTGCGTAATAAAAAAACATAAGTCCAACGGTTACCAATGCAACCGCTGTAATCACAGCGAATATACGAAAAATTATAGAACTTGAAAGATCCTCATCTTGCATGATTCCCGCCACAAGGATTCCTCCAAAAACAATCTTTGCCAAGTCAAGGCATAACTTGCCCACTTGTCCAAAGATAACTTTAATTCTAGATCCTTTTTTCATAACAACTTTTTGTTGGTTATCTATATAACCCAAAAAGTTAATTTTATCGAAATAAAGCGATATATTTTACTGTATAACAAATAAAAAGCGGAGAGAAAGCCGCAAAGCAGACCTCCCTCCGCTGAATATCGGGTAACGAACTGGCTATTTAACAATCACCTTATGGCTGTTTGCCCCTGCGCGGACAACATACACTCCGCTCTGGCGAACCGGGATAATCGTGGCATTGCCGCTGTAAACGCATTGCCCTATGGCGTTGAACATCTGTACCAAGCCCCGGTTCTCGGCAGCCACATCATCGGGCACTTTCTTCAGAATGTACCGAAATATGATAGGTAAAGGTAGGCACCGTTCCATCTAACGAATCATCATCACAAGATTCTGGTCTATGGTTAATGATGCCTGAATTTTCTATGCTCAGCGTATAGACTTGGGCTTTCTTAAATTGGAATGTAAAGTTGTTTTCCGTATAAGCATCGGGCGATATTTCAAAAGTGGAAAGACTTTCACCCAACAGTCTTTCCGAAGATAAATCCAAAACTTGGTTGATAGGCAAAATAAGGGTATCGGATTGTCCGTAAGCTACAAAATACTCCCAATCGGAATTTTGGATATATGCCTTATACAGATCGGATAACGGAATATGATTGTTGTAGCAATACAACTCCGTCAAATAGGTATTCTTACTTACGTCTAAACTCCTCAATTGATTGTTGTAGCAATACAACTCCGTCAAGTAGGTATTCTTACTTACGTCTAAACTCGTCAATGGATTGCCTCCGCAAGACAAAGTCGTCAAGACGGTGTTCTTACTTACGTCTAAACTCGTCAATTGATTGTCGTAGCAAACCAAATAATGCAAGGCTATGTTCTGGCTTATGTCCAATGCCGTCAATTGATTGTTGTCGCAATACAACTCCGTCAAGGCGGTGTTTGGGCTTACGTCCAATGCCGTCAATTGATTGTGGTCGCAATACAACTCCGTCAAGACGGTGTTTGGGCTTACGTCCAATGCCGTCAATTGATTGTGGGAGCAATACAACTTCTCCAAGGCGGTATTCTTGCTTGCGTCTAAACTCGTCAATTGATTGTACCAGCAATCCAACACCGCCAAGGCGGTGTTTTGACTTACGTCCAATGCCGTCAATTGATTGTGGTCGCAATACAACTTCTCCAAGGCGGTGCAGCCGCTTACGTCCAATACCGTCAATTGATTACAGCTGCACTGCAAGTTCGTCAAGGCGATACAGCCACTTACGTCTAAACTTGTCAATTGATTGTTGTCGCAGTCCAACTCCGTCAAGGCGGTGCAGCCGCTTACGTCTAAACTCGTCAATTGATTATGGTCGCAATACAACTTCTCCAAGGCGGTGTTCTTGCTTGCGTCTAAACTCGTCAATTGATTGGCGGTGCAAACCAACTCCGTCAAGGCGGTGCTTTGGCTTACGTCCAAAGAGGTAATAATACGGTCACCTCCGGTTAGTATCTTTATATCGGAGTTGGAGTTGAAGCTGTAAGCATCTCTACTGAGGTATGCCGAATAGGTATCCGATTCTTGATAGGTGTAATAGACATAAATCCAAGTATCGGTATTTACTGTCTGGGTGCACTTTCCGTTTTCGTCAGGTGTAAACCTGCCCTTGCCCGAACCATCAGCGGAAACCCATTCTATTTCTATGCCCTTTCTTACCTTTTCTGAAAAATAATACTCTATGCTGGATTTTCCGTCGGGCTTGACCTTAAACCTTAGGATATCGGTTTGGGTTGGGGCTTGGTTGAAGGGTTCCATATCACCTTGAATATATTTCATCGGTTTTGCAAAAACGTAAAACGCAAAGATAACATATATTTTGACGGGCAAAAATGTAACCTTACGAAGAAACCTCAAATTTATATTATTATAATTTTCAATACATTAGCTAAATATATTGGCTTTTAATTATATAGCATTTCTCTTATTGAAAATCCGCTCCATTATAATAATATAAATTTTTTATCAACAGACAATAGCAGTACCACAAAAGGGTACTGTTTGAGGGATATACAAAAAGCGTTAATCAGGTAAAAAAAAGCCGGAGCACTTCCTGCCCCGGCTTTTCCAATGGATTCCTCTTGGGCTTATTTCTTGCAGGAAAGAGCCGCCAAGGCAATAGAATACAGCTTGGTGTTGATGCTGTCGCCACGCGAGGACAGCACGCAGGGCACGCGCGCGCCAACCACCATAGCCGCCACTTCGCCCTTGCAGAACTTGGTGTGCGCCTTGTAGAAAACATTACCCGACTCGATATTGGGAAACAAAAGACAGTCGGCATCGCCAGCCACAGGACCGCCTACCCCTTTAATTTCGCAGGCTTCCTTGTCGATAGCCACGTCCAAAGCCAAAGGACCGTCTACATAGCAACCCTTTATCTGACCGCGTTCCGCCATCTTGGCTAATAAAGCGCCGTCTACACAAGCCTGCATACCGGTGGAAACCTGTTCGGTAGCTGCCAGTACAGCCACTTTGGGTTTTTCTATGCCCACGCTCTTGGCGGTAGAAACCAAATAGCCGCAAATAGCGGTTTTCTGCTTCAAATCGGGAGCGGGGATAATAGCCATATCGCTTACTACCAAGAGTTTATGATAGAATGGATTTTGCAGGAGCGCAATATGGGTCAGCATAGCTTTGGGACCGGGCATCAAACCTTTTTCTTTGTTAAGAATGGCGCGCATATACTTATCGGTGCTTACCAAACCTTTCATCAAAAGGTCGCCTTCGCCCTCGTTAATCAACTGCACCGCCTTGGCTGCCGCCTTGGTGTCGTCGCTTTCCTGCACAATCTTGAACTTGCCGGCATCAATCTTTTCGCTTTCGCACACCTTTTTAATGGTGGCTTCATCGCCCACCAAGGTGGCGTCTACGATACCCAAGTCTACCGCCTTGCTTACCGCGCAGATAGTGTGGTCGTCTACGGCATATGCCGCTACAAGGCGTTTCTTGCCTTTGGCCTTAACCATGTCGAAAAGGTCTTCTAATTTTGTAATTGCCATATTTTTTGTGTTTTAATTATTTTACATCGAAAAACGGGTGCAAATTTACTACAAAAAGTAGTATATTTACGCTCTCGAAAAAACCTAAACACATAAAAACATTATGAAAAAACTCAAATTCTTATTCACCGCGCTTTCGGTTGCGGCAACGGCACTTACGGTTCTGCCCTCGCAGGCGCAAATCAAAACCTATCTGCTGGAAGACTTTTCAAAGGGACTGAATCCTACCCTTTGGAATATGGATGCCTGTACTCCGATTTCGGAAGACATAGGACCTCTGTATTATCTGCAAACTACCGACGGTAACGTTTGGGGCGGTTGGCTCAACGACCCCAACGGACAGATTATTGGAGAAAAAACTGATATATTGGAAGGTTCCTACGATATCGTTACTAATCCCATACAGCTTGACGACAATGTATCCAACGTTGTTTCTATGGAACTTATGTACGATTATATGACTGCCGGAACCCGTTCTTTCAGCATTCTGGTAAAAGCCGTGGAAGAGACGACATGGAGCGAGGTTCTCAAACTTTCCAACAATGAAATGGATGGCTCTATCGCCGCCGTTTTGGATCCAGTCTATAATGGAAAAGAAGTGGAGCTGAAATTCCGTTTTACTACGGTAAAAGCATCCGCCGCATATTATCTCTTGATGGACGACATTAAGGTTGCCGCCTACGAATCAGTAGCGGCTCTTTCTACCAAAGTTACCGCCTCTCCGGTGGCATACGCCGGTAAAGAGTTCCGAATCAAAGTAAATATCACCAATGTAGGTCCTGTTCCCGTAGGCAGCTGGGAATATTGCTACACGATTGACGGTATAGTAAAAGACTTCATTCAGATAGATTTGGATGGAGAACTCGCTCCCATTGTAGGCTTGGCTTCCGGTCCGATAGACCTCGATATGGAAGGGGTAGAAACCGGCGAACATGAATTGAAGATGTACTTATCTAAAATAAACGGTCAGGCAGCTGCGGAAGGCGATACTTTTGTATGGAAGTTCATTACTCCCGACGAAAGTCTGCTAAGCCAAGCGTATATGCCTTTGTACGAAGGCTTCACATCTTCTACCTGCGCTCCTTGCGCCAATGCAAACGCCGCATTGAACCCGGCATTGGATCAGCTTAAGAACGCCGGCTCAATTAATGTGATAAAGTACCAGATGAACTTTCCCTCCACCGGAGACCCCTACTATATTGCCGGCAACCAGACCCGTATGCTTTTCTATGACGGCGTTTTCGGCTGGAATGGTTATTGGGGTGTTCCCGCTCCGATTTACAACGGAATGGAAGAAATTATGGAATGGGAAGGTCAATATTGGTCTGATGTAGCCAATGAGTTGAAGAGCAGGGCTGCCGACGACCATAAGCGCAAAGCCACCATGGATATAGACATCCTCACGGCTGAGGTTGCTGAGAATGGTTACCTGACGCTTGAATTTGAAGTTACGCCTCACTTGGCTGTAGATGGCAAGGTATTTGCCGTAGTTGTAGAAGGCACCACCACCCAAAACAAGCGGAGCAACGGAGAAAAGGAATTTCACGATGTTACTATGGCTTTCGCCTCCGGAGCCAACGGTGTGGCAAAATCGTTTGAAGAAGGACAAAAAGAAACCTTCTCCTACAAGACGAATATGAAGAACACCAAGGTAGAAGAGATGAGCGACTTGAAGGTGGTTTGTTTCGTACAGCATGAAAGCGGATATATCTTCCAGTCGGCTTCTGCCGCTGTGGAATCGGATTATCAGGATCCTACAGCCAACGAAAGCCTTGATGTAATGGGCAATATCCGCGTATATCCCAACCCTGCCGCCAAGTTCGTGAACATTACGAACTTAGAAAACGCCGATGTGGAAATTTTTGACCTTACCGGCCGTCGGGTTTACGCCAACAACTCTGTAAACGGCGATTTACAAGTTTCTCTGACCGCTTTTGCCGAAGGTACTTATGTGGTTCGCCTTACGCAAGATGGTCAATCGGTTCACCGCAAATTGGTTGTGGTTAAATAAGCAAGTGCGTTACAACCAAATAAAAAAAGAGGGGGGAAGTTGCCCCCCTCTTTTTTTATTTTATATGCTCCAAAAAAAGTACATTTGCGCCCCCGAAAAACCCTTAAGACACCAAAATACCATGAAAAAATCAATCTTACTCGCAACAACTTTGCTTGCGGTAACGACATTTACGGTTCTGCCCTCGCAGGCGCAGCTCAAAACCTATCTGTCGGAAGACTTTACAAAAGAAATGGATACTGCTGTCTGGAATTTAGACGAATGTACCCTTATTTCTCCTGAAGTCGGTCCGTTGTATCATGTATATACTAAAGGTACCCCTTACGGAGGTTGGATTTATGACCCGAAGGGCAGTCTGTTTTCCCAAGGAGGCACTTCCGTCGAACTGAACGGGGACTACAGCATCGTTTCCAAGCCCGTGCAATTAGACAGCGGAAAAAATGTTATTTCTTTTGAGTATCTGCACCATGCACAATCCAGTACGTCTTCCCATAACTTCTCGATTTCAGTAAGGGAGGAAGGAAATGATACATGGACCAGAGTGTACAAAATTTCCTCTTTTAGCCAACGCGGACTTATTACCACCACCTTGCATGATTCCTTAATCGGTAAAAAAGTGGAATTGAAATTCACTTTTTATACCGTATCCCTCGGAGCGTCGTACTATTTCTTGATGAGCAACCTCAAGTTTGCCGCCTACGACGACAAACCTATCCTTACGTGCGAGCTGTCCGCCGCTCCGGTGGCATTTGCCGGCAAAACATACGATGTATATATGACTTTCCGCAATTCCGGGCTTGTTGCCGTAAACAGTCTTAAATACATTTATACGATTGACGATATTGTAGAAGACGATATTTCGATAAGTTTCACCCCGTCGCAAGCCATCAGTCCCTTAATCGGTACGGCTTCCCGTACGGCAAATCTCGATATGACCGGAGTAGGCAAAGGGAACCATGTATTGAAAATATATCTTGCTGCGGTAAATGGCACGGATGTAGAGGCAAACGACACGATAGTATGGAACTTCCTCACACCTGATGACGCCCTGCTTGACCAAGCATATGTTCCTTTGTTTGAAGGCTTCTCCTCTTCATACTGCTCTTCCTGCTCCGGACTCAACAAGACTTTCAATCCCGTTTTGGAACAACTCAAGAAAGCCGGCTCGCTCAATGTAATAAAATACCAGATGCATTTTCCCGGCAAAGACCCATATTATATTGAAGGGAACTATACCCGTATGCTATTCTATGACAGCATTTTCAACTGGAAGATGGCTTGGAAGGTACCCGATCCGATTTACAACGGAATGGAAGAAATCCTGACTTGGGAATATGAAAACAGTGCTTATCCTGAATGGACTAACCAATTGAAGAGCAAGACTAACGTAGACCATAAACTCAAAGCCATGATGAGCATTGACATCAACAAGGCAGAGGTGAATGAAGCGGGAGAAGTCTCGCTCGAAATAGACCTTATGCCTGCCATCGATGCCAACGGCAAGTTTTTTGTTATAGTTGTGGAGGGAACCACTACCGGCAACAAAGGCAACAATGGCGAAACGGCATTTCATGATGTTGCTATGGCATTCGTTACCGATGACACAGGCGAGGCTATCCCGTTTGAATCCGGCAAGAAAGAAACCCGCTCCTATACGGTAGATATGACCAATACCCATGTGGAAGAAATGAGCGACCTGAAAGTTGTATGCTTTATACAGCACGAAAGCGGATATATCTTCCAGTCGGCTTCTGCCGTTATAAAATCGGATGGCGCAGCCAACGAAAGCCTTGAAACACTGGGCAATATCCGCGTATATCCCAACCCTGCCGCCAATTTCGTAAACATTACGAACTTAGAAAACGCCGATGTGGAAATTTTTGAGCTTACCGGCCGTCGGGTTTACGCCACTGCCCAAGCAAACGGCGATTTACAAGTTTCTCTGACCGCTTTTGCCGAAGGTACTTACGTGGTGCGCCTTACGCAAGATGGTCAATCGGTTCACCGCAAATTGGTTGTAGTTAAATAATATGAAAATCCTGCTTGCCTGCTTATCGCTGTGTTTGGGTATGCTTCCTTGCGAGGCATTGACCGCGCACGTACCGGCTTTAAGCGGGCAAGATTCTGTTTCCTTGCGCGTTGCCGAACTAAACCGGCTATTTTCTAAAATATACTCCTGCCCTACCGACTACCGCTGGAACGCCAGCGACAGTTTTCGTTTTTTCGCTATAGAAACGCTGAATCTGTACCAAGGTATGGATTTCCCTTTTGAGAAAGTTAAGGGGCTTAATTATTTTAAGGGCAGCGATTTGAATATGCGAATGCTCAACTGGGGGGTTCCCGACCAAGACGGCACGGTATCCTACAAGGCTTTGGTGCAGGTAAAACGCAGCACCAAAAACGATTACCTGCTGTACGACTTAAACGATATGTCGCTTTACCAGCCTTTTCCCGAACAAATTACCGGCACGGAAAAAAACTGGTGGGGAGCTTATTATTACGAATGTATAGAAAATAAGGTGGGCAACCGCACCTACTACACCCTGCTGGGCTGGAATTCGGGACAGGAACTTTACCAACAGAGCATTATCGAAGTGCTGTACGTAAAGCCCGACGGACAACTGCAATGGGGCGCGAGCCTGTTTGTAAACAAAGGGCATATCGCGGGCAGCGCACGGATAGACAAAAGCCGTAAGGATTCCGAACAGAAACGGGTGGTATTCCGCTTTGGCAGGCAAACCGGCATGATACTGCGGTACGACTACCAAACCTATCTGCAAAAGAATGCCAAGGGACAGAAAAAGGAAAAAAAGGCGAACATGATTATCTTTGACCGCCTTGTGCCGCAGCAGACCGCTATGGCAGACGACTACGCCTATTATGTTCCCGAAGGAGGCGTATATCAAGCTTACGTGTTTGAAAACGGCAAATGGCGGCTGCACCAAGATATCATCGCCCGTAACCCTGATCCAAAAAAACGTAGAAAAAAATGAATATATTCCTTTCCGCTTTCGATTTGAAGAAAAGCCTGACCCGTTCCATCATATTGGTTCTTGCAGGCTTGTTTTTCTGTTGCTTCTCCGACATCATCTCTCGATTGTTCGTGGTAATTACCGGTGGTATCATCCTATTTATAGGCGCGGTTTCTTTTCTGAGCCTTTTTATGGGAGATGGCAAACCTGAGGGTATGAATTACTTTAACCTCGCATTGAGCCTGTTAGTTGGACTGGCATTGATTATCGCACCCGGATTCTGGGTTGAATTCGTGATAATTGCATTGGGTATCTTTATCGCTCTGTGCGGTATCAGCCAGCTGGCTTCTTTGATTGGAGTAAGACGTTCCGGCATCAAACCCAACATTGCCGAATACATTCTGGGAATCTTGCTTCTGCTTTTGGGAATTTTTATCTGTTTCCGACCTATCCAGTCCGAACAGACCCTGATGATTTTAGTTGGCTGCGGCTGTATGTTTTACGGAATTACCAACCTTATTATGCTGCTGCACATACGTTCCAAACTTAAAAAGGCAGGCAAGCGCATCGTAAACAATGCAATAGAAGATATTGATTTTGAACTGACCGAAGACTGATGCCTAAATCGAGGTAAGAAAGGCAAGTACATCTTCTCCGTCAGCCCAATCGGAAAGGCCGGGTTGCTGGGCAGAACCGAACGGCAGCCCGCCTTTTCCAAGCATACATTGTATCTGCTCCCGGTTTGCCTGCAACAGGGCATCCACTTCTTCACCGTTCTTGTAATAGCCGTAATATACCACCGACAGGGGCGATGCCATACCTTGCGCCTCTACAAAAAGTGCCGAACCGTTGTCGTAATGGGGCTGCCGGTTTACCAAATAAACCGACTTATAGTAATCGTAATTGTTTTTGTAGCCTTTGTTTTCGGCAAGTTCTTGCGTGTAGGGGGCAAATGCCTCCGCCAATATGGAAACATCGTAGTTCTGCGGCAGGTAAAGCTTAGATACGTTGCGGCAGCCTAAACCAAAGTAAGAAAATATATCGTCTGCCAAGTTTTCCAAATCATCTCGGCTTTCCTGGCCGTTCAGCACGGCGCAAGACGTACGGTTCTTTCGTAACAAATGCGGATATTTCCCAAAATAATAATCAAAATACCGAAATGTATTACCGCTGCCGGTAGCTATAATCGCATCAAAGTTCTTAACACTATCCTGTGTAAAACGTATATCCGCACAGCTTTGCATTTTGGCGTTCAAAAAAGGCAGGAGCACGGCATCTTTAGAAGACAGTTTGATTTGCGCCGAATACCCGCACACAAGCACGCACAAATAATCGTGAAAGCCCACCAAGGGAATATTGCCTGCCATAACGAGGGCTATTTCTCTCTGCTTTTTGGGTATCTTGCCGGCATAGGGTTCTATCCACGCCCGCAGCGTTTCTTCTTTAAGCAAGGATGCCCATTGGCTTACCGCCCTTTTGATGTTTTGGGGCGTAAAGAAACTGTTTGCAGCGCAAGCCTTGTCTATTATGCGTTCCCATTGCGGGTCGGAATCCGCCTCTTGCAGATAGTTTCCCAAAGCGCAAAGGTCGCCGAGGCGTTTTTCTACCAAGTCTGTCATTGATACATAGGTTTTACCGGCTCGCAAATTTAGGCATTTCCGCCTTTTTTCGTACCTTAGTTGCTTTGAATGGACAAGTATGTCTTGGGTCGGAAAACTTTTTAAGCGGAATCGGAAAACGGCTTTCGTGGATTTGAGCGGAATAGCCGTAAGCGATGAGGAATATAACCGGATTAAACACCGTCAGGAGGTCTATGCCCTGCAACTTTTGCGCAAGATAAGCGAAAAGGGCAAGGAAAGCCTGAGCAAAGACGAGCGGGAATTTCTTGAGGCGTATAGCCGTAGCAATTACCTGAACTAAACATTATGGGGGCAAGCAAAAAGAAAAAAGGAGGCTGGCTGCATCGCATAGTATTTGTGCCTGCCATGTTGGTGGCAATAGGATTATTTCTGTGCTTTGCCCTGCGTTTCATAGCCCCCGAAAAACTGTTCTTTCCTTCCCTGTTCGGACTGGCATTTCCCGTACTTTTGCTCTTGGGCATGGGTCTTACCATACTCTATCTGATTTTTCTGCGTTGGGAAGTTTTAGTTTTTGCACTCTGCGTTGGCTTGAACTACACCAATACCGTATGTCTTTTGCGGGGCAAGGGAATGAGTGAGCCTCCCCGGAGCGAATGGGCTGCTCCCGATAGGTTTAAGATGCTTACCTATAATGTGCGGTTATTTAATTTTTACGGGGAGATTCCGGGCGAAAAAGGCGCGATTAAAGATGAGCTGCTCGATTATATAAAGGACCAAGATGCCGATATTGTGTGCCTGCAGGAATACTACGAGAGCAAAGACGGCAGCTTTTCCTTAGGCAGGGTTCTGCCCGATGCAGGCTACCTCTACCATACACGAGCCGCCTCCAATAAGAATTTTTATTACGGCAATATCATCTATAGCAAATACCCTATTCTAAATCAAGGCTGTTTGGAGGGCATGAGCACTTTCGATGTAGTGTTTGCCGACCTGCTTATGGGCAAAGATACCCTAAGGGTCTATAACATTCACTTGGAATCCAACCGCTTTGACAAGACCGACCGTGCTTTTTTTGAATCCGTGCTGGCAGCCTCCTCCAATCCGGTAAAAGACAAAAAATATACGCACGGAGCCAAGCGTATGTTGGGCAAGATGCGTAAGGCTACCATTAGCCGAAGCGAACAGATTCGCCAAATTTCGCTGCATACACAGATTTCGCATGCCCCTTCCCGCATTATAGTTTGCGGGGATATGAACGACCAGCCGGTATCTTACGCTTACGGATATATGCGCCGAAACGGTTTTGGAGATGCCTTTGTGGATGCCGGCAGCGGTTTCGGGCAATCTTACCGAGGCTACTACCCTTCTTACCGTATAGACTATATTCTTTACAAAGGCGGATTAGAAACGCTTTATTTCGATACGCGCAATGTGGATTATTCAGACCACAAGCCGCTTACCGCCATATTTTCCAAGCAGCCTCAGCCTGACGGTGCAGCATATCCAAGCCGTTGATCGTGCGGGCGCCTTGCGCGGCGCAGCGTTTCATAAAGGCGGTGGTTTCGGGATTATACACCAAATCGAAGGCGCAGTGGTTTCCGCCTACCGCTTCATAAGGAATATCAGGGCAGGAATCCGCATCGGGAAACATACCCAATCGGGTGGTATTGACCAATAAACCACAACAGGAAACTATCTGAGGTGTAAGTTCCGCATAGGAAATCATATTTTCCATACCGGCTTTAGGGTTGCGGCAGACCACGATATATTCCCAATTATGGGTACGCAAGGCGTATTGCACTGCCTGAGAGGCTCCGCCGTTTCCCATTATCAATGCCTTGGACTTGCCTTGCGGCAAAAAGGCTTTCAAACTATCGTAAAAGCCGATATAATCGGTATTGTAGCCTGTCCAAGTGCCGTTGTTTTCTACCTTGACGGTATTGACCGCGCCTATGGCTTGCGCCTGGGGCGAAAGTTTATCTAAAAAGCGCAGGATTTCCTGCTTGTATGGAACGGTAACATTAAAGCCACGACAGGCGGTATCGGCTTTCAGGGCAGCAATGCCTGTTTCTAAGTCGGGCAGGTCAAAATTGCGGTAGGAAAAGCCTTGCAGACCTTCTTGGCTAAACTTCTCATTGAAATAAGCCGCCGAAAAAGAATGTCCCAAAGGATGCCCTATCAAGCCGAAAATCGAAAGTTGTTCATTCCTGCACATCCGGTCCGTAATAATAGAGTGGTTCTCCGTCTTCGGGGTCATAAGGTATTTCCGCGCCTTTCATTAAAGATTCCAGAAGTTCACTTATATTGGCATCTTCCGTAAGTATGCCGGGAAATACCTCTGCCAAATCGCGCATCATGCGGGCATCTGCCGTAAACGAGAGCGAAAACAGGGAATAGGCTTCTTCCTTTTTGCCGGTGTAATAGGCAAACACGGCTCTTGCCAACATCAGATCCGCCTTTCTCTTTCCTATTGTCGCCGTTTCGTAAAGACAGGATTCAGCCTCCTTTTCTCTGCCTTGCTCAAGGCAATCGGCAATATAGGCATAGAAGTGGAAACGGTGGTCGGGATCTTCTTCGTATGCCATACGGCTGTATTTCATACCATCTTCCGTATTGCCCAAGTTAAAGAGGGTACGCGCCATTCCACGATAAATCTTAGCCCGGTTGCTACGGTCGTCGTCGGTATCGGTGCCTGCCTGTAAGGCTTGCGCAAAATACGCCAAAGACGCCACGTAAGAACGCCTGAAATCGGCTATCACGCCCAAACGGAACAAGGCATATTGGCGCACCGCCGGCACATCGGTAAGGCGATGGTAATATATTTCCGCCTGTTCCCAAGCCGAATCCAACTCATATTCCTGAGCCACCCGCAGCATAACCGCCGCTAAAAACCCCTCGTCGCCGTTTTCAACGGCTATCTGTTCCATACGGAGGTAAAAATCAAGGCGGTTTTCTTCGGTGTCTACGTTTTCAAAAAGATTGAACTTGTTCTTGAGCGTCTCTAAATCGTCGGGGGCTATCGCCAACACATAATCGCAAGCGTCTAAAGCCTGTTCGTAACACCCGGCGGCATCGGAAAGTTCCACCAACATTTTCCAATACAGCAGCGAATAAGGATTTTCCTTAAGCAGATTCCTTACCAACTCTATGGCTTCCGGCAACTTATCGCTCTTTTGCGCCATATCGATAAAGCGGTTTCCGGTTTCTATCGTGTCGTTCTCATACCCGATAATCCGCTGCATATGAATCCATGCCTTGTCGGGATTGCCCGCTTCGATTTCGGTCTGCGCCAGTCCCATTTCCACATCTACTTTCTCCGCTCCTTTTTCGCCTGCCGTGCGGAAACTTTCGCGAGCCTGTTCAAAACGACGCATACAGAGTAATGTATGCCCTTTTACGATATAGGTGTCGTAGATGTACGGTTCTACCTGTTCCACTTCCGAAATCAATTGCAACGCACGGTCGAGAAGATCCATTTCGAGGCATATTTCGGCTTGCTTGAGCTTTAATTCCACCGCTTCGGGATATTGATCCTGCGCGCGGGTAAGCACCCCAGTGGCTTTGTTCAGTTCCCCGCTCCATATATAGGCATCTATCAGCTCCACGTATTCGTCTACATCGTAAAAGCCTATATTGCCCGATTCCGACTGCTGCGTATAACGTTCCAACAGCCGCGCCGTTTCCTCGTCCATATAATCTTCCAAAGAGTCTTCCACTGTCCTTTCTCCTATCCTTTAATCAATTCTTTGGCTGCCTGTATCGCCGCTTCGGTAACCTGCTCGTTACTCAACATCGAGGCAATGGAGGCTATATGTTCTTCTTGGTTGAGGCGGCGTATGCACGAAACCGTCTTACCCTCTTCTTCTGCCTTATACACATAAAAATGCGTACTCGCCTTGGCGGCTATCTGCGGCAGGTGCGAAATGGCGATTACCTGCATATAGCGGCTCATGCGCTGCATCATCGCCGCCACCTTGCCGGCTATCTTACCCGAAACGCCGGTGTCTATCTCGTCAAAAATAATGGTGCCTAATAAATTGCGGCGGTGTATCACCGACTTGATTGCCAGCATCAGGCGCGACAGTTCACCGCCCGATGCCACTTTGGAAAGTTCTTTGGGTTCGCTGCCTAAGTTGGCGGTAAACAAAAATTCCACCTTGTCGCTGCCGGTAGCGGTAAACTGCCCGGTGTCGGATAATTTTATCTCAAGGCGGGACTGCTCCATACCGAGTTCCGCCAAAGCGTTTACAATAGCCGTTTGCAAACTCTGCGCCGCCGAAAGCCGTTTGGCGTGCAAGCGTTCACACAGCTGCTCCAGTTCTTTCCGGTAGCCTTCCAATTCGGCTTCCTTAGCTGCCAAATCTTCTTCCGAACCGTTGATTTTTGCCAATTTATCCGCCAATTCGTCGCGCAGGGCAATCAGCGCGTTATCGTCGTCTACCTTGTGTTTGCGTTCCAAACGGTACAAGGCATCAAGACGTTCTTCGTAGCGGTTCTTGCAATCGGGGTCGGTAGCGTCTTCTTCGCTCCAACGGTTCAAATCCGCTCCCAAATCCGCCAATTCGGCGGCAAGCGACTGCCATCGCGGCAAGGATTCTTCCACTCCTTTGTGATATGGAGCTATCTTTTTGAGGGAACGCAACAGGTTGTCTACCCTTGAACGCAGGCTCATTTCCTCTCCGTCGGTCTCTGCCACCGCAGAAGTTAAAGTGGTCTGCAATAATTCGGCGTGCGCGAGCCTTTCCAAGGCATCTTCCATCTGCTTCTGCTCGCCGGGAATAAGCTTGAGTTTGTCTAATTCATCAAAGAGAAACTGCCAATAATCCTGTTCCCTTGCCGATTGTGCCTGTTCTTCTTTTTGTCGCTCAATCTGCCGGTATAATTCCTTGTAGAGCCTATAGGTTTCGGCATAGGCAGGCAACAGTCCTCCGGCATCTTCCATATAGCTGTCCAGTAGCTGCAACTGAAAGCCGGCACGCCCCAAGGTAAGGGTTTCGTGCTGGGAATGTATATCGATCAATAAAAACGAGAGTTCTTTCAGCACCGGCAACAATACAGGCGTATCGTTTACAAACGCCCTCGATTTGCCGCCCGGCAACACTTCCCTGCGCAGAATAAGCAAGCTGTCGGAAACATCGAAATCCAAGTCGTTCTTGGCAAAAAAGCCCGACAGGTCTATGTTCTCCACATTAAAATGCGCCTCTATCACACATTTTTTGCCGGCATCCGAAAGAATGCCGCTGTCTGCCCTCTGCCCCAACACCAAGCCCAGCGCGCCTAAAAGAATAGACTTGCCCGCTCCAGTTTCGCCCGTAATGACGCAGAAGCCGGAATCCATATCCACATCCAAAGAGCGGATAAGCACGTAGTTTTCTATGCGAAGGTGTTGCAACATGAGGCACCGGTTAAAGGAAACACTTAGCGGGCTCCGCCAGCGATTTTACGATACTGCGCCACATTGGAGGGGTCTACTTCCACAAACAGGTCTATCGCTTTTTGACGTTCTTCCTGCGGGGCGGGCTGAAAAATATTTACCAATTCGTCTGCGCGCGATTCCAAAAACAGCTGCACGCAAGCCAAGTTGTTGCGCATACGCTTGAGCGCGTTGAGCTGGGAAACCGCTTCTAAAATATTGGTGCGCCCTTGGTCGGGATGGTCGTACATCATATCCATGCCAAGACGGAAATAGCGGTATATCACTTCGTGTATAGCCTGATAGTTGCCGTTATTGTAGTTTTCGGCTATCCAATAGCGGTTCTTGTCGTTCTTCTCGCTCGGTCTCCAGCCTTGTTCGTTGAGCGACTGCGCCTGCATCACGATATTCTGTGCCCTTTCAAAAAACGATTCGCCTCCGCGCGGATAGCCCGAATCCATATAATTGCCCAAGATGATATAGGCGTAAAAGGCTATGGTGGCGGTGAGGTTGGTTCCTATGCTGTTGTCGTTGTATTCCAAGGGGTCGTTCTTGATATAACGGAACGAAAAATCTTTATCGATGATGTTGAGCATAGTGCTCGTATAGGTGGATTTGAAGCACTGACGGCGCAACTGCACCGAAAGGTATGCCTTTATCTGCCCCGTGCTCTGATTGTACTCCTGAATGTCGATAGTCATGGAACAGGGAATCCTTTCCTGACTTTGAAACTGGATATTGGTCCACTTACGCCCGTTCACGAACTGGTTGAGAGCCTTGGATAGCACATCGAAAACGGTTTTGTCGCCGGAGGTTATCTTGGTGGAAACCACCGAGAGCCGGCAGTCTAATTCCTGTGCCGAAAGCTTTGGCGTGGTAATGCCCAATATTAAAAGGCAACAGAACAGGAGCGTGTATGGAAAGCGTTTTTTCATAAGTTCTCGATTAGAGTTTACCGTACAGGTATTCCATGCGGTCTGCCAAATCAACCGCCACTTCTTGCTTGCTTTTAAGCGGCATGGGGCTTATCGTGCCGTCTTTTTCTAAAAAAGTAACGCGGTTGGTAGCCTGCGCAAAGCCCGCACCGCTGTCTTTTAGCGAATTGAGCACGATTAGATCAGCATTTTTCTTATGCAGTTTTTCTCCCGCGTTAGACAGTTCGTTTTCCGTTTCCAAGGCAAAGCCTACCAAAAGCTGTTTTGCCTGCTTGTTCTTTCCCAAAGCGGCAAGAATATCCTGCGTTTTAGAAAGCCTCAGCTGCAAGGATTCGTCGTGTTTCTTGATTTTTTCCTTGCTCGGATTCAAGGGCGTATAATCGGCAACCGCCGCCGAAAGCACCGCCATATCCATATCTGCCCACAGTTCCGTTGCCGCCTTGAACATTTCTTGGGCGGAAGTAACGGCAATGCTGCGGAACATTTTTGCCTTGGGGCTTGCCTGCATTGGTCCGTGAACCAAATACACTGCCGCGCCCCGCTTTGCCAATTCGTCGGCTATGCAGCAGCCCATCAAGCCTGTAGAATGATTGCTGATATAACGCACCGGGTCTATCGCCTCTACCGTAGGACCGGCGGTAATGAGAATCTTTTTTTCTTGCAGACTGGCGCAAGACTTTTGAAGAAGTTCGTTTATCCTTTCAAAAATCGCCTCGGCTTCCGGCATCCTGCCCTCACCCTCCGTACCGCAAGCCAAAGACCCTGTTGCGGCAGGCATGATTTCCGCACCCCAAGCGCGCAGTTTTTGCAAGTTCTCCTGCGTGGCAGGATGCCGGTACATCTGCGTGTTCATTGCCGGTACAAGCAAGACCGTTTTGTTAAAGGCATTAAAAAGCGTGCTTAGCGCGTTGTCGGCTATGCCGTTGGCAAACTTGCCCAAGGTATTTGCCGTTGCCGGCGCCACCACCAACAAATCGCCCCAGTCGGCATACGATATATGCTCGGTAGCACTTTCGTTGCGGGAAGAAAACATATCCGAATACAAGGGATAGCCGCTCAGTGTGGAAAGGCTCAAAGGGGTAACGAACTGCAAGGCAGAAGGCGTGCACACGCAGCGAACCTGTGCGCCTGCCTTTACTAACAGACGCACGAGCGTAAGGGTCTTGTAAGCGGCAATGCCGCCGCTAAGCCCCACGATGATTTTCTTGCCCTGCAACGACATTCTAAAGATTATTCTTCCTCTTCGCTGTTGGCGCGCTTAAATTTGAGCGTGCCGTCTAAGAGTTCCTGAGTGGCAATCAGGCTGGGTTTGGAGATTTGTTCGTAATAACGCGCAATCTCTATCTGTTCACGGTTTTCATAGATTTCGTCTATGCCGTCGCCTCCCGAATTCTGAGCCGCAAAGTCTGCAATCTTGTTTACCAATTCCTGACGCAGGGAAGCCGAAATCTGATTGGCTCTTTTAGAAAGGTTCACCACCGTTTCGTAAAGATTGCCCGTTTCCTTGTCGAAGTTGGATAGGTCGCGGGTAACCGCTTCGTGTGTCGCTTTGATTTTCTTGTAATCCATCGTTTATATAGTGTTTTCAATTATTCTTTTCTACATCTTTTCCTTAGCTGTCTGCACCAGTTTGTCGGCATCGTCCCTATAGCGCGAATCCGCATAGGAGCGCAGGAACAGGTCGTAAATATCCACCACCTTGCGGTAACGCTCCGGTTGCAGATGCTTAAAACTATTTTTGGCATACAGGTAACGGCACTTGAGCATCAAGAACATGGCCTGTTCCCTGTCGGGCGATTCGGGAAAATCGCGCAAAAAGTTGTTGTAGCAAATGGCAGCGGCATTGTAAAGGTTTCGCCTGTAGTACATACCGGCTATATTGAACGCCTTTAGGGCAAGTTTCTTGCGCATCTCCACAATCAGGCGGCTTGCCTCCTCTACCCGAGGGCTGTCGGGATAGTAGTTGATATACAGCTGCAACTGCTTGATAGCCTCCTTGGTGGAACTCTGATCCAAGCGGAAGTCGGGCGATTCCAAGGTTTTGCAATAAGCCGACATATAGGTGGCTTCCTCCACTTTAGAGCCGTTGGGAAACTGTCGGGAAAGCGTAAGGAAATAATATGCCGCCATATAATAATCCTTGTCGTAGAAATACGAATAGGCTAAATTATACAACAAGCCCTCCAAGGCATCCTTGCCGCGGAAAAGAGGCAGCAATTCCTCAAAAACCGCGCTCGACTTCTTGTAGTCTTGTTTATCGTATGCCTTTAGCGCAAAATTGTACTTATCCTCTATCGTACCGTTTTTGCTAACTCGGTTATACTCTTTTTGATAGGCACAACCCGACAACAATACGATACAGCATAAAGCCGCAAAACACCTCAATTTAGTGTAAAACATCTCGCGAAAATACAAAAAATCTTTAAGACCTTTTGGCTTAAACGCGCAACTTCAATCCGGCAAAAACGGTATCGGGCTTAAAGGCGAACACACAAGCCATTTCGCCTGCCATACAGAAACCGCAGTCCTTACAGATGTCCGTACCGTTGCCGATGCACAGCCCACGACTGCCGTCAGGATAGATGAAATTGGTTACCCAGCAACGCCTCTTGAAGTTTCCGGAACGCATTTTCTTAAGCCCCGAAACCGAATTCATAATATGGTAACCCTTTTTCTTATACGATATTACCTTATCTATAATCTGCCGGCGACGTGCTTGGTCAAGGCTCAGGTATTCGGTGCCGGGAAAGGGCGTATGGAAATTGATGCTTATCGATTCGATATGCGGATTTTTCTCGGCATATTCGATGGTGTTTTCCACATCCTGCCAGTTGAGCGTGTTCACCACCATATTAACGCTCAGGTGAGGATGAGCGGCGGCAGCGATGTTTTTCTCCAATCGGGCAAAGGTTCCCGCTCCGCGCACTTCTTCGTGAAATTTTTCCGTGCCGTCTAAGCTTACCCAAATGGAATCAGCCCGGCATCCGCCAAAAGGTAACTGGGCGTTGGTGGTGATGGTTGCCGAAAAAAAGCCTATCTGCTTTGCCAAATCTATCAGGTCGTTGATAGTTTTTTCACCGTCGCGCCAAAGCATGGTTTCCCCTCCCTCGAAATCCACAAAGCGGGAACCCAAGGCATAGGAATACTCCAAGTGTTCCCTTACCTGCTCCATTGTCATTTCGTGCGGGTTCTCCTTTTGGTAGACACTGCAATGCCTGCATTGCAGATTGCAGCGGTCGCCAACAAACAGAACGGTCTGCAAGGGGGCGCGACGCCCCAAAAAGCGGGCGCGGAAAAACCATTGCGCCAAGTACAGCATCTTTTTCATCTCTACCAAGTTTCGGGAAATATAAAGCTGACAGCCAACAGGATAATGCAAAAGAACGTGATGATGTTGCGGGCGGTAAGCCAGCGAATCATAAACCACTCGATACCTGCCTTGCGGTAGTCTTCAAAATCTTTTTTGGGTGCCACCCACCAACGGGTCTGCATATTATCTTCTTTCTTGCCGGAACAAAATTCCGTGAGCGAGCGCATTAACCATACCGAAAGCGGAAACACTATCCATACGGCCAAATATGCCCAATGCAACTGTTTTACAATTACGCCGGCGGTAATAAGCAGATAAGGCACAAAATTAAAGATGCCCGAAAGCACGAGCTGCCCTTTATAACCGCCCATCAGGTGAGCCATAGTGCGTTTACCCATACGCAGGTCGGGCTCGGCATCCATTATGGAATGGGTATATACGATATTGGTAACCAACAGCCCCACCGCTACCGAAATCCATGCTATTTTGCCCGAAAAAACGCCGGTGGCGGCATAGAACACCCCTGTCATACAAAGGGGGCCGAACATCAGAAAGATAACCGCTTCTCCCCAGCCGCGAAAAGCAAGGCGCAGCGGCTTTCCCGAATAGAAAATGCCGAGCAGAAATGCGGCGAATGCCAGATATAAGACAGGAAGACCGCGCATATATGCCAGCCCGAATCCGATACAAGCCGCCAAGAACAAGAAAACAGCAGTGGCTAGCAAAAGCTGTTTGGGTGTTGTCTGCCCTGATGTGAGGTAGGGATATTTGACCACGCGGGCGCGGATTCCGTCGGAAGCCAATTGCTGTCTTGTTTCGCCAAAGTGTACTTTGTAATCGAACCAGTCGTCGGCAAGGTTCATACCCAAATGCGCCAAGCCTACGCCTATTACCGCCAATATGCCGGCAACCCACGAAAAGCCCTCCGTACCGGAAGCCGCCGCCAATGCCGTAATGGCAGGAAGCAGACTTTGCGGAAGCGAAATCGGGCGTGCATTATGATACCAGAAAGCTATTCTATTACTCATCGTTTTACATTGAAAAAGTGTGCGAATATACGAAATTACGCCGTTTGCGGATACGCTCTATTTTTTATATCTTCGCAAAAATTTTGGGGCATTAGCTCATCTGGTAGAGCGTTTGGTTCGCAATCAAAAGGTAGTGGGTTCGAGTCCCATATGCTCCACAACGACGAAAGTTGCCCTATTGGAAAGTTGGCAGAGTGGTCGATTGCGGCGGTCTTGAAAACCGTTGAGGCGCGAGTCTCCGGGGGTTCGAATCCCTCACTTTCCGCAAGCGAAGCAAAAAGCCTTGAGGCGAAGCCTCAGGGCTTTTTTAATGCCCATCCGTGGAGAGCTTGCTCTCCTAAGGGTGGGCATTAAAAAGCCAAGCGCGAAAAGCGCAACTGGCTTTTTGCTTCGCTTTGACACCCCCCCGGGATCAGCGAGCGCAGCGAGCTAATCCCTCAAACAATCACATCGAACTTGCTCGTTCTCGGCTTGCATTAAAAAGCCAAGCGCGAAAAACGCAACTGGCTTTTTGCTTCGCTTTGATACCCCACCCCCCGGGATCAGCGAGCGTAGCGAGCTAATCCCTCAAACCATCTCATCGAACTTGCTCGTTCTCGGCTTGCATTAAAAAGCCAAGCGCGAAAAACGCGGCTGGCTTTTTGCTTACACCAATTCGATTTTTGATTTCAAGTTAAATTTTATAACTTTGTAACCGCTGTTACTGTAACTGCTATTACAAAACCATGAAATTCTATAATAGAGAATTAGAAACAAAAACATTGAAGCGAATTGAGAAAATATCTCAAAATTTCGCTCAAATGACGGTTATTACCGGACGTAGGCGTATCGGTAAAACCACCCTTATCAAGCACGTTTTCGGGGCGGATAAGATGATATACTTTTTTGTGGCGCGCAAAAGCGAGACCTTGTTATGCCAAGAGTTGACGGAAGCTGTCCGCGACCGCTTGGGCGAGGACATTGGAACGTTCAGTTCCATGGCGCGTTTGTTTGCCGCCATTATGCAGATAGCCAAACGGAAGCACTTTACGTTGATTTTCGATGAGTTCCAAAATTTCAAATATATCAACGAGGCGTTTTTCAGCGATATGCAGAACGTGTGGGACACCCACAAGAACGAAGCGAAGATAAACCTTATTGTCTGTGGCTCGTTGTATTCGATGATGACCAAGATATTCGACGACCGCAAAGAACCGCTCTATGGTCGCGCCACCGCACGAATACGTTTGCAGGCTTTCCCTTTACATACCCTTCGGGAGATTCTCCTTGATTATAACCCCTCCTATAAACCTGAGGACTTATTGGCGTTTTATATGCTGACGGGCGGAGTTGCCAAATACGTAGAACAATTAATTATACAACAAGCTTTTACAAAAGACTCCATTTTGAAATCCGTCCTTTCTTTCGGTTCCTACTTTATTGAAGAAGGCATGGAGATGCTTTCGGATGAGTTCGGAAAAGATTACGGCAACTATTTTTCCATCATGTCGGCGATTGCATCGGGCTATAACGAGCGGGGAGCTATAAAGTCTTATACCGGCATCGAGGCGGGCGGCTACCTCGAAAAGTTAGAGAATACCTACGACCTTATTTATCGTTATCGTCCCTATCTTGCCACCGAAAGAAGCCAAAGCGTGAAATATGGCATCAAAGACAATTTCCTTACCTTTTGGTTCCGCTTTATCTATAAATATCGGAGTTCTGTAGAGATAGGCAACCTCGGCTACGTGTACGACAAAGTGCGAGCCGATTACGAAACGTATTCGGGCTGGATTCTTGAGCGCTATTTCCGTCAGCAATATCGGGAAACCGGACGTTACAACATCGTTACCAACTATTGGGAAAAAGACGGACACAACGAAATAGACCTTATAGCCGTTAACGAGGCGGATAAGGAAGTTGTAATAGGCGAGATAAAACGTAATGCCAAACGGATAGACCTGCACACCCTAAAGGAGAAAGCACGCGCAATAACTGCCAAGCATAAAAAAGGCTGGCAGTTCCATTACGTAGGGCTCTCGATGAACGACCTAAAATACGAAAGCGTCAACTGACCGCACCTCTGAAAACCGCCGCGAAGGAACTGCGCGAGGATGCAAGACCTTGAGGCAATGTCCGTTATTTTTATGCAGTGATTTCGGCAGCCAAAGCCTTTTCGTCTACCCCGTCAAAATTACCCGAGGTCATCCAGAGCAGATTGGTGTTTTTCCACTGCATGGCTTTCAAATCCTGCACCAACAACGCGCTGTTGTCGTAAACCTTTAAGTCTTTTCTGCCAAAAGCCTCGTAAATCATTTGGGCTGTAATCGGTTCCAATTTTTTGTGTTCCACCGCCTTGGGGTTAAAATAGACGATAGCCGTATCCGCCTTTTCCATACAGCCCCCGTAATGCGAGAAGAAAATCTTGCTGAGGCTGCTGAAAGTATGCAGTTCCATACAGGCTACCAAAGCCCGCTGCGGATATTGCTCCTTTACCGCCGCGATGGTGGCGCGCAGTTTAGAGGGAGAATGGGCAAAATCCTTATAGACCGTTACCTCCGTCTTTTTGTTTTCGGCAATCTTTTCCAAACGGCGCGACGCCCCCTTGAAATGCACGATGCTCTTGAGGAAATCGGCATCCGCCACGCCCAAACTGTGGCATACCTGCCATGCGGCAAGTATATTCTGCATATTGTGCCGCCCGAACACCTGCAAGGGATATGCCCTGCCCTCGTAAAGCAATTCGGTGCCGTTTTCCGTAACGCGGTATTGAGGCACGCTGTAAGGGCGAAAACTTATATCGGCGCGTTCCTTGACAAGATTTTCGGCAATCTTCTTTACTTCCGGGTCTTCTTCGTAATACACCAAAGAGCCTTTGGGTTCTATGCTTTTGGCAAAAATATCGAACTGGGAAACATAGTTTTCAAAGGTGGGAAAAACATTGATGTGATCCCAAGCTATGCCGTTTATTACCGCAATGTCCGGATGATAGAGATGAAATTTGGGACGGCGGTCGATAGGCGAAGTAAGGTATTCATCTCCCTCCAGCACCATTACACCTGCCGTACTGCTAAGGCGCACCATAATGTCGTAACCCTCCAGCTGCGCGCCCACCATATAGTCACATTCCACGCCGGCATCCTTAAACACGTGCAGAATCATAGCCGTTACCGAAGTCTTGCCGTGGCTGCCGCCTATCACTACCCTCGTTTTGTCTTTAGACTGTTCGTAAAGGTATTCCGGATAAGAATAAATCTTAAGTCCCAATTCCTTGGCGCGTAAAAGTTCGGGATTGTCCTCGCGGGCGTGCATACCCAAAATTACGGCATCCAAATCAGACGTGATACGGTCGGGAAACCAACCCGGAGCGTCGGGCAGCAGTCCGTATTTTTCCAATCTACTCCGGGCAGGGTCAAAAATCTCGTCGTCGGAACCGCTTACCCGATACCCTTTCAAATGCAATGCCATAGCCAGATTATGCATGGCACTGCCTCCTATGGCGATAAAATGTACCTTCATATCGAGAATTAGAACAAAGTCGAAAACTTATTTCTTGCGGGCAAGCAAGGCTTCGGCTTTCTTTACGATGCCTTCTGTGTTCAAGCCGTAAAGGTCAAGCAGTTCCTGTGGTTTTCCGCTTTGCCCAAAACGGTCGTCAACGCCCAGCATTTCCATAGGCACAGGATAGTTCCGCACCAAGAAGTTAGCCACCGCATCGCCCAAGCCGCCGTTAATCTGATGTTCTTCGCAAGTGAGCACGCAGCCCGTTTTCTTTACCGAAGCCAGCACACAAGCCGTATCGAGAGGCTTCAGGGTTGCCATATCGATTACTTCGGCTTGGATGCCCTTTTGCTGCAAGGCTTCCGCCGCTTCCAAAGCCGGCCATACCAAATGCCCGATAGCGATAATCGTAATATCGCTCCCCTCCTGCAACACATAGCCCTTGCCTATTTCAAAAGTACGGTCTGCCGGCGTAAAATTGGGAACCGTAGGGCGACCGCAGCGCAGATATACCGGTCCTGCATATTTTGCCACCGCCACCGTTGCCTGCACTGCCTGATTATAATCGCAAGGATGAACCACCGCCATACCCGGCATCATGCGCATCATACCCATATCTTCCAGAGCTTGGTGGGTAGCGCCGTCTTCTCCCACGCTCAAACCCGCATGCGGCGCGTAAATCTTAACATTGGCGTGCGAATAAGCCACCGACTGACGAATCTGGTCGTACACACGCCCGGTGGAAAATTCGGCAAAAGTGCCCGTAAAAGGAATCTTGCCCGCCACCGCCAAACCGGCAGCGATGCCTATCATATTGGCTTCGGCTATACCTACCTGAAAAAAGCGGTCAGGATAAGCCTTGGCAAAGGCGTCCATTTTTACCGAACCCGTTAAATCGGCGGCGAGAGCCACCACCTGCGGCAGTTCTTTTGCCGCCAGCATCAAGCCCGCCCCAAATCCTGAGCGTGTATCTTTTTTCTCGGTGAAGGAATATTTATTCATAATTGACTGATTTTTCGCTGTATTACAAATTAACATCTACCGTTGCTCCCGGTTTGAGAACAAAGGTTTTTTCTCGCGTTGCCGAGGTACGCAGATTGTAGCGCGAGCGATATACGATGCGGTAAGTTCCCGGTCTAAGGTAAAGGGTTTCTATGCTCTTGTCTTCCGAAAAATTATACACCAGTTTTTGCTCCTTTTCCGATTCTAAGGAATAGAGCGTACCGTAGCCCGAACCGTTGCGTTTGAACACCAAGATGCCAAGCATAGGTAAATCAATAGTGGTGGTCTTGTTGGGGCTTATCTCCACATTCTTGAGGCTTACAGGCGGCAAGGTAAGTATATCCACATCGTACTTGCCCGCTAAATAGCGGTTGTTGGCGTTTATGTACTGCACGTTCACTATTTCCGTCTGACCCGGTTTCCTTATCACGCAGGGTGTGTTTTCGGTAACCGAAGCGCGTGAACCTTTCATCGATACCAGCAGATTGCCCTGCGCGGCAGGAATGGCTATCGTATTGTGCCGTCCGGTGCGCACCACAATCGAATCCTTACGCAAAGGCGGCAAGGTATGCACCACCATATCATACACATGCAAAGGGTCGAGGGTAAGGGTATCGGGGCGGCCGTAATAATTGAGCGTATGAACGTAGTTGTAAACCACATTGCCAGAAACATGGTCGTAAAAAGTCATGTTCAGGTTGGTTACCGTAGGCGAACCGTCGGTATCCAGCAGGTTTACCTGCGCGGTGGTGTTGTTCAGGGCTTGGGATATCACGATTTCAAAGGCACGCACAAAGTCGTTTTCATCGGCGGCGTCAAAATATTCGCCCACACATTGAAACTCGTTTGAAAAGTCTTTGCCGATACCAATAATGAAAGGTTTGAGCGCGATGCCCTGTTTCTGCAGAATACGGGATGCCTCACAAGGATCCCCCCCACATTCTTCTATGCCGTCGGTTATCAAGATAATCAGGTTCCGGCAATCCTCACAGGGCGGAAAATCATTGGCAGCTTCGGTAAGCGAATACGCTATAGGCGTAGCCCCCTTGGGAACCAAACCCTTTATTACCTGTATTATCTTTTTAGCGTTGTCTGACGAAAAAGGAACTTCTAATTTGCTGTCGTTGCAATCCAAAGGAGGATAGTGGCTTTGGTGCCCATAGACCCGCAAGGCAAGCTGCACGTTGTCAAGCCCGCTCAGCGAATCCACGATTTCCGCTATGAGCCGTTTGGATATAGACATTTTGGAGGCACTCTGCCAGCGGGCGTTCATTGAGTTGGAAGCATCGTATATAAGCAGAATACGGTTCAGGGGGCGCGATCCCTCCTGCCCTCTCAAAAACGAAAAGGCGCAGAGGGCACACAGCCCTAAGCCTACCATACGCTTCAGAAACCCGCCCATTCCCCGCATTTTAATAATCTCCGTATTGCGTTTCGGGCAGTTGTGCCAATGCCGCGCTTGCCTGTTCGTCGTTGGGAGCCGTGCCGTGCCATTTGGCAAGGTTTTTCATAAAATCAACACCGTAGCCCATTTCGGTACGCATCACAATCATTACCGGTTTGCCTTTACCTGTATGTTCCTTGGCGGTGCGCAGCGTTTTTTCCACCGACTCGGTATCGTTGCCGTTCATCGTGAGCACATCCCAGCCAAAAGCGGCAAACTTGGCGTTCAAATCGCCCAGATCCATCACCTCTTTCGTGGCACCGTCTATTTGCAAGCCATTGTGATCCACCACCGAAATAAGGTTGTCTACCTGCTTGGAACCGGCAAACATGGCACTTTCCCAAATCTGCCCTTCTTCCAATTCCCCGTCGCCGTGCAAGGTGTAAACAAGGTGTTTGTCGCCGTCCATCTTTTTAGCCAATGCCATACCGATGGCGTTAGACATGCCTTGCCCCAAGGAACCCGATGCCATACGGATGCCGGGTAAATGGTGGGATATGCTGGGATGCCCTTGCAGACGGCTTCCCAATTGGCGCAATGTTCCCAATTCAGAAATCGGAAAATAGCCGGTTCTTGCCAGCACACTGTAAAGCACCGGGGCGATATGGCCGTTAGACAGAAAGAATACGTCCTGCCCCTTGCCGTCTATCGTAAACTTTTCCGGACTGTGTTCCATTATGTTGAAATACAATACCGTCATAAAATCGGCACAGCCTAAAGATCCGCCCGTATGACCCGATTTGGCTCCATGTATCATACGCACCACGTCGCGACGGACTTGGGTTGCCATTTGTTGCAATTCTGCTTGGTTTAGCATAGTGTTTATCTGAATTTATCTAAACTTTGCAAATGTAAGCAAAAAGCATTATTTATGCTATCTTTGCCAAGATAGTTTTATCTAAAATATGCCCGAACAGAGCCTAAAAGACAGAACCGCCAAAGGATTGCTGTGGACCGGGGTCGGAAACTTTGCCACGCAGGTGATAAACATGCTTTTCGGCATTGTAATTGCCCGTATCCTCTTGCCCGACGACTACGGCATGGTGGGTCTGTTGGTAGTGTTTACCGGCATCGCCTCCGCTCTTCAGGAAAGCGGGCTGACCTCAGCCCTTATCAACAAGAAAGATTGCCGTCACGAAGATTACAACGCCGTTTTCTGGTTTAGTTTTTTAACGAGCATAACACTTTACATCATTCTCTTTTGCGCTTCTCCATTAATTGCCCGATTCTATCATATACCGGAACTTACAGCCTTGGGTAGAATTGCGTTCTTGAGCTTTGTTTTCTCCTCTATCGGCATAGTTCCTTATGCTATGATGCTCAAGGAAATACAATCAAGCAAGATAGCGATTATCAATTTTACCTCATGTCTTATAGCCGGTATCGGTGGAATTGTTATGGCTCTTTACGGTATGGCTTATTGGGGACTGGCGATACAGTCTATCAGCATATATATGCTACGAGGCATATTCGCATGGTATACAGTAAAATGGAAGCCATCTTGGAACATCCGGTTCAGACCCATCGTTCCCTTATGGAAATTCGGGGTAAATATATTGTTGACCCGCGTTTTTGAAACCATCACCAACAATATCCTGACTATTTTCTTGGGGCGTTTCTTTTCTAAAACTGCGGTAGGTTACTATAATCAGGCGAACAAATGGAACTACATGGCTTATTCTTCTTTGTCTTTTATGATAAACAGTACGGCGCAACCGGTTTTTGTGCAAGCCGACGATGAAGAGGAACGGAGCCGGCGGGTGTTACGGAAAATGCTTCGTTTTATGGCGTTCATTTCATTTCCCTGTATGTTCGGTCTGGCGTTGATCGCACCCGAATTCATCATCATCACGATTACCGATAAGTGGGCAAATGCCATTCCTCTCCTTCGGGTGCTGTGCATCGGGGGGGCGTTCCTGCCTTTGCTTAGCATCTTCTCCAATTTTATCTTGAGCCGGGGCAAATCCAACATCACGCTCGCCAGCACCGTATGTCTTTCGGCAGTGCAGCTTGCAACGGCTTATCTGTTCCGTAAAACCGGAATCCTTTATATGACAATGGCTTACACTTCGGTTTCCATTCTTTGGTTACTGGTTTGGCAGCTGTTGGTGCGACGGGAAATTCACTTGCGTCTGCGCGACACGGTAAAAGATGTGCTGCCGTTTTTCTTGATTGCCGCTGCCGTAATGATTGCCACGCACTATATCACCCTGCCTTTAAGCAATATCTATCTGCGTATCTTGGCAAAAATCATCTGCGCCGCAGCCCTCTACTGCCTTGCCATGCACCTAAGCGGTTCCAATATCTACAAAGAATTTCTATCCTACGCCAAAGGCGGCATCCGCAAAGTGTTAACGAGAAAGAAACCATTATGAACACCACTTTACGCAATATAGCCATCATTTTGGCAGGGGGCAGCGGTAGCCGCGTGGGCGGGGCTTTGCCTAAGCAGTTTTTACCTTTGGGCGGAAAAACGGTTTTGGAACTTGCCGTAGACGCATTTGAAAACAATGCGAACATACACCAGACCGCCATTGTCTGCGCTCCCGAATGGAAAGCGAAGATAGACGAGTTGGTAAGCCGGAATCATTGGGGCAAGTTAGATAAAATCCTGAGGGGAGGTGCGGAACGCTATCATTCTACCCTTTCGGCTATCAATGCCTATAAAGACAGCGGTGCCAACCTGATTTTTCACGATGCTGCCCGCCCCTTGGTGAGCCAGCGCATCATAAACGATGTATGCGCCGCCCTTAAGCAGCACCAAGCCGTAGATGTGGCGCTGCCCTGCACCGATACCGTCTTGCAGGTAGCCAACGGCTTTATCGAAAGGATTCCCGACCGCAACCGGCTTATGTGCAGCCAGACCCCGCAGGCATTCCGAACCGAAATCATAGCCAAGGCATACGAAATGGCTATAAAAGACCCCCACTTCACCGCCACCGACGATTGCGGCGTACTGATCCGCTATCTTCCGCAGATTCCTATTTTTGTAGTAAAGGGCGAGGAACGCAATCTAAAACTCACCCACGCTCAGGACCTGCCTATTCTGGAATGTCTTTTTTCTTTGTAAAGCGCAAGGCTTTTACTATCCAGTCGGGCAAAGGCTTATTAGCGTTGAACCGTTGCAGGTTCAAATAAAGCCCCCACTTTTTAAGGATAGGCACGCGGCAGGTTTCCACATACTCTATCAAGGTTCCCGAAGGGTCTTCGTTGTAGGCGAAATGCCCGGCGGCATCGCCCATATCAAAATTGGGATTCTGCTTTATGCTGTCTACCGTAAAGGCACTGCCTATCTTCCGCGCCCTTTCGCGCATCGCGTCGATATGGCGTATATCATAACAGATCTGTATAAAGCCTAATTCTCCCCAATATCGGTTCTCAAAAATCTTGCGTGCCGGCACAGGGCGGTCCATAGCCTGTATCAACTCTATTTCGGAGCTGCCCAATAAACGGGAAAAACCGCCGGTTCTATCTTGGGAATGAGTCAGCAATACCCGGCGGAACCTTACTCCGGGTGTGCCCAATTTTTCTAAATCGGAAAACACTTCGGTTGTATCGGAACATATCTTGTCGTAACCCAACATTTCTTTGTAGAACGCTATGGCGGCATCCATATCGGCACAGCCCACCACTGCCCCATACACTCCGCCGGTAGGCTTGTTTTCGTTTACAAACCAAGCTCCGGGATTCTTTACTTCCACCAGCTGAAAGATATTGCCGTCGGGATCCCAAAGGTAGAAATAGCCGCGGTTCAAACTGTCTTTATAGAGTTCGCTCACGGTAGCGCCCATATTCACGTAGAGTTTGTGGGTGGCTACGGCATCCTTACATTTTATCTTGCAGGCAAAAACCCCGTAATCGCCGGGCAGAACGGCAAAATCTGCCGAACGAGGTTCAAAATCGCGGTGCTGCCATATTTCAAAACCTCCGCCGCCTTGCAGGTTTACCGCCAGCACCGCACGGCGGTTGCGCGGTTTGCCTCCCGTGTAAGGCAACATATATTCTGCCGGAGCGCGTTCATCGAATATTATGGCATCCGTACCGAAAAAACGGTTGTACCACCGCCACGCACCCGCCACATCGCGCACGCCGATACCTATCTGCTGTATGCCCGAAACAACGGGCTGCATTTCTGAGGTCTGATTTGCCTTCATATTTCAGTTTTTCAATTTGGTTTTACCTTGCCTGCCAACATATAGTACAAAGCCGGTATATATCGGCGAAAATACACCATCAGTATATCCTTTTGGCATATATAGATTTCCTTTTTATTGCGTTTTACGGCACGCACAATGCGCTTAGCGCAATTTTGGGCACTGATGCCGTTCTTTTGAGCGTGGTCCATAATGCCGTATTCGCTGCCGTCGGCTTTTAGGGCGTGTAAAGACACATTGGTAAGGATTCTTCCGGGGCAGACCATAGTTACGGAAATTCCGTTCCTGCCATTTTCGGCACGAAGGCTTTCGTAAAAGCCGTGCAAGGCGTGCTTGGCTGCCGAATATGCCGAGCGTTGCGGAAAACCGAACACCCCCACAATGCTGCTGATAACCACAAAGCGACCTTTGCCTCGGGCGAGCATGGAGGGCAAGACCGCCTTGCTTAGCTGCACGCCGCCAAAATAGTCTACCTGCATAATCTTGCGGTCTACCTCAAGCGGAGTTTCCGCCACCAAAGAACGCTGGCTGATGCCTCCGTTATTGACCAGCACATCTACATAGCCGAACTTGGAAAGTACGTTTTGCGCCGCCTTGTCTATCGTTTGGGGTTCGCTCAGATCAAGACATTCTATATGGCAGTTTTCGGGATGGGCGCAAGCCTTGCGAACCCTTTCCAATTCTTCCTGTTTACGAGAAGAAAGGATAAGCAACTCTCCCTGCCGGGAATATTCGTATGCCAAAGCTTCTCCTATACCCGAAGAAGCACCGGTAATCCATATAATCTGTTTATCCACTTCGCTTTGTTTTTACTAACCAAGAAACCGCCTTTGCCAACAGCGCGTCTTTTTCGTTGGGCAGGCGTTCATCCAACACTTCATCTAAAAGCCGTTGCAGGCATCTGCCCAAAACGCTGCCTGTCTGGTATCCTACAGCTATCAAATCGCTGCCCTTTACTGCCAAATCCTTAAGGCTAAAGCAGGAATCCTGCGCCAATATTTCCTGAAGACCCGCCCGCAGGGAGTTTACATAAGCTTCCCTTTCGGGCCAAAAACGGGGGTTCTGCCCTGCCGCATCGCAGGTTTTCATAATCAAAAGCCGCTCAAACTGCTCCAATCCCAAACGGTTGAGCCAGCGCCTTATGCTCCGGGTATTGACTTCCACCCGCGCATCGTGCACCTCCACCAAGGTACGCACCTCCGAAGCGGTCTTGGTATCGAAACGCAAACGCTTCATAATACCCGCACACAGCTTGCGGCTTACCTCGCCGTGCCCGTAAAAATGCCCTACGCCCTCGGCATCTACGGTATAGGATGCCGGCTTGCCCATATCATGAAACAATATGGTAAACTTAAGCACTATATCTTCATCCCTCGGACAGGCTTCCATAGCCTTCATGGTATGTTCCCAAACATCGTAGGAATGATGAAAATTGTTTTGGTCAAAGCCTATCATGGGCTTTAGTTCGGGCATCACGGTACAGAACACCTCGGCATATTCGCGCAAAAGGGCTGCCACGCGAATGCCCGGAGCCTGCATAAAACGGTAAAGTTCGGAAGTGATGCGTTCCACCGCCACGTTTTTTAACAGACTAAGCGTTTGGTATACAGCCTCTTTCAAGGCAGGGTCTATCGTAAAGTTCAATAAGGCGGCAAAACGCAGGGCGCGCATAATACGCAAGGGGTCTTCCGTAAGGCGTTCCTGTGCCGAACAGGCGCAACGCAAGCGTTGCGCCTGCAAATCCTTTACTCCGCCAAAGGGGTCTACAATACCTTCCTGCTCAGACCATGCGATAGAATTAATCGTAAAATCGCGCAGTTCTAAATCTTCCTGCAAGGATGCAGTTTCCGGCATGCCTTTCTTTTTACCGGCTTTCTTGCCGTGCACGGCGGCAAAGTCGCTTTTTTTTCTAAAAACGGTTATCTCGTAGGGATGCCCACGGTCAATTACCGTCAAGGTGCCGTGCCTTAGCCCGGTAGCCGCCACATAATAGCCTTTTTCTTCAAACAGCGGACGGATTTGCGCTATGGGAGCCGGAGTGCATATATCCCAATCGTGAGGAATCTTGCCTAAAAGACAGTCGCGTACACAGCCGCCCACCAGATAAGAGGGATAGTTCCGCTCTTGCAGAATATTCATAATGCGGGTAACCGGCGCGGGAACGACCAAACTCATTTTCTTTTCCATTCACTCTCTCCTCTCACAACTGCAAATTTAACGTAAATTATTTTAGGGATATGGCAGCTTGGCTTTTGCTCTCAACTTTTATATCTTTGCGAGTTTGCACTATGCCCTAAGAAGAGATGGACAATATGTTAGAAAAATTAGACGCGCTCAGCCTCAGGTATAAGGAAATCGAGGAAGAGATGAACCGCCCTGAAGTAATGCAGGATATGAAGCGGTATATCAAGCTGAGCAAGGACTATAAGGATATGCAGCCCATTATAGCCGCCCACAAGGAATACCGCAATCTGCTTTCCAATATCGCGGCGGCAAAAGAGGTGCTCAATACCGAAAAAGACGAGGAATTTCGCGAAATGGCTAAGGAAGAACTGAACACCTACCTGCGCCAGAAAGACGAAACGGAAGAGAGAATCCGTATTCTGCTCATTCCCGCCGACCCTCAGGATTCCAAAAACGCCATTGTGGAAATACGTGCCGGAACGGGGGGCGACGAAGCCGCCATCTTTGCCGGCGACCTATACCGTATGTACACCCGCTATTGCGATGCCAAGGGCTGGCGTGTAGAAACCGTAGATTATACCGAAGGTACGGCAGGCGGATACAAAGAAGTAATTTTTAATGTATCGGGCGACGGAGTGTACGGTATTCTCAAATACGAGTCGGGGGTACACCGCGTGCAGCGCGTGCCTGCCACCGAAACGATGGGGCGTGTGCATACCTCCGCCGCTTCGGTAGCCGTGCTGCCCGAAGCCGATGAATTTGATGTGGAACTCAAGGCATCCGATATACGTAAAGACACCTATTGTTCTTCCGGACCGGGCGGTCAGTCGGTAAACACTACCTATTCGGCAGTACGCCTAACCCACATTCCTACCGGCATCGTGGTGGCGATACAAGACGAAAAATCGCAGATAAAGAACTACGAAAAGGCTTTGCGCGTGCTCCGTACCCGCATCTACGAAATCGAATACCAAAAATACTTAGACGATATTTCTTCCAAGCGCAAAACTATGGTTTCTACCGGCGACAGGTCGGCAAAAATACGTACATACAACTATCCCCAAAGCCGTGTTACCGACCACCGCATCAACTTTACCACCCATTCTTTGGGCACGTTTATGGACGGCGACATTCAAGAAATCATAGATGCCTTGCAGCTGGCGGAAAACGCCGAAAAGATGAAAGAATCGGTGGGTTAATCTTTTACACATGAACAGGCAACAACTTATAGAACAGATACACGCCAAGAAATCTTTTCTGTGCGTGGGGCTTGACCCGGATATGGACAAACTGCCCGCCTGCCTTAAGGGCGAGAGCGACCCTGTCTTTGCGTTTAACCGCGCCATTATAGATGCCACATTGCCCTATGCGGTGGCATACAAGCCCAATACGGCTTTTTACGAAGCCTATGGATTAAAGGGCTTGACGAGCCTGCAAAAAACAATTGATTACCTGCGCAATAAAAACGTATTTACGATTGCCGACGCCAAACGCGGCGATATTGGCAACACCTCCGCCCGCTATGCCAAGGCTTTTCTGAGCGAGGAGGGCGGCTTTAACTTCGACGCCATAACCGTTGCGCCCTATATGGGTTCCGATTCGGTTCAGCCTTTCTTGCAGGAAAAGGACAAATGGGTAATTCTCCTTGCATTGACCTCCAATGCCGGTTCCGCCGATTTTCAGACTGCCCAAGATTGCCCTAAGCCTCTTTACCAAAAGGTGCTGGAGGTTTCCAAGCAATGGGGAACGCCCCAAAATATGATGTATGTGGTAGGTGCCACCAAAGCCGATATGCTGGAGGAAATACGCCGCATCGTACCGGAGCACTTCCTCTTGGTGCCGGGGGTCGGCGCGCAGGGAGGAAGCCTTGAGGAAGTATGCCAAAAAGGTTTGGTTAAAAACGACATAGGGCTTCTTATCAATGCTTCGCGAAGCATATTGTATGCCTCCAAAGAAGCCGACTTTGCCGCCGCGGCAGCCCAAGAAGCAGCCCGTATGCAACAACAAATGAGCCTTTATGTGTAGTGCAGCGAAACATATCCGCCGCTTGCTGACGATAGGATTGCTTGCCGGTTTTTCCGCCTTTTTGCAGGCGCAGACCGAAGTATATTCGTGGATGTTCAAGAACGGAGACGGCGAATGGATTGGTATGGCGGCAAGCGAGTCCAAAAGCAGGGATGGGCGCCCTTTTGTGGGCTGGATGCCCTTGCCCAAGAACGATTCGGCAGGCAAAGGCATGCTGTTTTCGAGTTCTCACACCGGTGCGGGCGAGTTCCTGTTTATCTTTAAGCCTTTCGGCGGTCTCAAACCCAATTCGCTCTACCGCATCTCAACCGCTTCTTCCTTTACCTTGGCTGGAACAGACAGTTTGGAACCGGGCAAACTGCACCTGAAAGTGGGCGGAACGCCCATCCGCCCCAAAGTAAATTCGGGCAGACCCAATTTTTCTAAGGGCAAGGGCAGCGAGGGAGGGCGCGACCTGTCTTGCATAGGCAGCATCCATGTGCAGAAAAACGATACGGCGCGGAGGTTCTTTGCGCAAAACTACGACGCTCCCGCCATTGTGGCAACCAACCATACCGGTATGCTCTACCTTATTGTAGGTCTTGAAACCAAACCCGACGCCTACACGCCCGATGCCTATCTGAACACCCTCCGTATCTGGTTCGATTATGTGGGGCAGGACAGCGCGTTGCTGACAACCGACTACCGCATTTACTTTAACGAGACCGACAAACCCAATGCCTACACCTTTGAAGTGGTTCCCGAAGAAGATGTTTTAAGCTACAACATATACAGCAAAGAAGGGCATCTTGTGCTGGTGGAGGAAGAAACCGACTGCCTGCCCTCCTGCCCTAACCTGATTGATGCCTCCATACTGCCGCCCGACGATTATTTTGTAGAATTCGTTCTGCCCAACAACCGCCGCGTGGTGAGGTCTTTACATATACATGAATAAAAAATTTTAGCACGATACGATTATGAAAAAAGTTGTTTTGATCAGACACGGCGAAAGCGAATGGAACAAAGAAAACCGCTTTACCGGATGGACCGATGTGGATTTGAGCCCCAAGGGCATGGATGAAGCCCGTCAGGCAGGAAAATTACTCAAAGAAGAAGGATTCCGTTTCGATATGGCATATACCTCCTATCTGACCCGCGCCATCAAGACCTTGAACACGGTGCTGGAAGAAATGGGGCAGCTTTGGATTCCGGTAGAAAAGACTTGGCGGCTCAACGAAAAGCACTACGGTATGCTGCAAGGTCTCAACAAGGCGGAAACCGCCCAGAAATACGGAGAAGAACAGGTAAAGGTTTGGCGCCGCAGCTATGATGTGGCTCCCGACCCGATGGCGGAAAACGATCCGCGCAGCCCCTTTATGGATACACGCTATGCCGGTGTGGACAAAAAGAACCTGCCGCTTACCGAATCGCTCAAAGACACGGTGAACCGCATTGTGCCTTACTGGACCCAAACCATCGTGCCTGCGATGAAGCATTGCGACCAAGTAATCGTTGCCGCCCACGGTAATTCCCTGCGGGGCATCATCAAATATATCAAAGGCATTTCGGATGCCGACATCGTTTCGTTGAACCTGCCTACCGCCGTTCCCTACCTGTTTGAGTTCGACGATGATATGAACCTTAAAAGCGACCGTTTTCTGGGTGATCCCGAAACCATAAAGGCATTGATGGAAGCGGTGGCGAACCAAGGCAAAACAAAATAATAAAAATTAAGAGGAAACAAAGAACACCATGTATAGAACACATAACAACGGCGAACTGAGGCTCTCCGATGCAGGAAAGGAAGTTTGCCT
Organism: Lentimicrobiaceae bacterium; assembly: GCA_022510485.1. Taxonomy (GTDB): domain Bacteria; phylum Bacteroidota; class Bacteroidia; order Bacteroidales; family P3; genus Pullibacteroides. The sequence continues at coordinate 36,835 of JAFLTI010000013.1, forward strand.
GTGCGGCTGGGTGCAACGCTCCCGCGATCTGGGCGGTATGACCTTTGTGGATTTGCGCGACCGTTACGGCATTACGCAAATCGTTTTCAATATGGAAACCCATGCGGATCTTTGCACGCAAGCCCGCGCTTTAGGCAGGGAATTTGTAGTGCAGGTAAAAGGCAAGGTGGCGGAACGCAGTAACAAAAATACCAAGATTCCTACCGGTGAAATCGAAATCATCGCTTCGGAACTCAAGGTGCTCAATCCTGCCAAAACGCCTCCCTTTACTATCGAAGACCATAGCGACGGGGGTGATGAACTGCGTATGAAATACCGCTATCTCGACCTCAGGCGCGACTGTGTGCGCAAGAATATCAGCCTGCGGCACCGCTTGGGTATTGAAATCCGCAAATACATGGATAATTTGGGGTTTATGGAAATCGAAACCCCTTTCCTCATCAAGTCTACGCCCGAAGGAGCACGCGACTTTGTGGTTCCCTCCCGTATGAATCCGGGCGAGTTCTATGCCCTGCCCCAATCGCCGCAACAATACAAGCAATTGCTTATGGTGGCGGGCTTTGACCGCTATTTTCAGATTGTGCGCTGCTTCCGCGACGAAGACCTGCGCGCCGACCGTCAGCCTGAATTTACGCAATTAGACTGCGAGATGTCTTTTGTAGAACAAGAAGACGTGCTGCAAACTTTTGAAGGATTGATACGGCATCTGTTCAAGACAGAAAAAGGTATCGAGCTGCCGCCCCTGCAACGTATGAGCTGGCAGACTGCTATGGATAAGTACGGTTCCGACAAGCCCGATATACGTTTCGGTATGGAATTTACCGCGCTCAAGGAGGTTTTTCCGCAAGGCAAGTTCAGCGTGTTCGACCAAAGCGAATGGATTGGCGGTATCTGTGTGGAAAAAGCCGCCGAATATACCCGCAAGCAACTTGACGAACTTACCGAATTTGTAAAGCGTCCTCAGGTGGGCGCGGGCGGTTTGGTATATATCAAATGTGCGGCAGACGGCAGTTTCAAGTCTTCGGTAGACAAATTCTATACGCCCGAAGAACTGCAGAAAGTGGCGCAAGCCTGTCAAGCAAAAGCCGGAGACCTTATCCTTGTGCTTTCGGGAAAAACCGCCAAGACCAAGACGGCATTGGGGCAGTTGCGTCTTGAGATGGGCAACCGTTTGGGATTGCGCGATCCGTTTAACTACAAAGTGCTTTGGGTAGTGGATTTTCCGCTTTTGGAATGGGACGAAGAGGCGCAGCGTTTCTTTGCCATGCACCATCCCTTTACCGCTCCCAAGCCCGAAGACGTGGCTTTGTTGGAAAGCGATCCGGGCAAGGTGCGCGCCAATGCTTACGATATGGTGATTAACGGCGTGGAAGTAGGCGGAGGTTCTATCCGTATTCACAACCGCGACTTGCAGAAACGTATGTTCAACGTGCTTGGATTCAGCGATGAAGAAGCCCAAAACCAATTTGGTTTCTTGATGAACGCCTTTGAATACGGCGCACCTCCCCACGGCGGTTTAGCATTCGGCTTTGACCGTCTTTGCGCGCTCTTTGGCGGGGCGGACAGCATTCGCGACTATATCGCATTTCCTAAAAACAACTCGGGCCGCGACGTGATGAGCGAATCGCCCTCTCCCATCAGCCAAGCGCAGATGGACGAGCTTTTCCTCAAATCGACCGCTCCTGAGCAAAAATAAAAAGCTATGAAAAAAATCGTCTTATTCCTGCTTGTATGCTGTGGTTTTGCCATAGTATGCCACGCGGATGAACCCCAAGGCTATTACGCACCCGCCTCGAATAAGAGCGGATTGGAGTTAAAAAAAGCTCTTTCCAATATTCTCAGAAAGCACAAGCAGCTGGAGTATGCCGAGCTTTGGAACGCCTATCAGTTTACCGATGCCGATGAAGACGGCAATATCTTCGATATGTATAACGATTGCGACTTTAAGTTTAAGGAAGACCAATGCGGAAGCGGCAGTTCGGGAGATTCAACCAACCAGTGCGTATGCTATAACCGCGAGCACGCTATGCCCAAAAGCTGGTTCAACAACGAATATCCCATGTACACCGACCTGTTTCACCTCTACCCTGTTTCGGGTTATGTAAACTCGCGCCGCAACAACTATCCTTTCGGTGAGGTGGGCGAAGCCAGATTCACCTCCACCTCAGGCAGCAAATTAGGAAAGTGTAACTTTCCCGGCTACGAAGGCATCGTTTTTGAACCGATAGACGAATACAAAGGCGATTTTGCACGTACCTATTTCTATATGGCAACCTGCTACCACAACCGCATTGAAACTTGGAAATCGGAAATGCTGGCGGGTAACAACATCGACGATTTTACCGAATGGAGCAAGGCTCTGCTGCTCAAATGGCATCATCAAGACCCCGTAAGCGAAAAGGAAATCTTGCGCAACGAAGCCGTTTACGAAATTCAGGGCAACCGCAACCCCTTTATCGACTATCCCGAATTGGTGGAAAAGATTTGGGGCAACGACACCACCGCTTGGAACAACACCCCTGACGACCCTGATGATCCTGAAGGCTCCGATACTACAGCCGTGCAACATCCGTTTTGGAACAAATGTTCGGTAACTATCGCAGACCGCTTTCTGCAAATCGACTACGCCGAAGGACTGATGGAGTCGATAGAGATTTTTTCCGCCACCGGCATCCGTATCTGCGCCACCTTTGTACGTCAGAACCGCTTTGGCTACCGTTTGCCCTCCGCCGGTATCTATATTGTACGTATCTCAGCCGGAAAACGGCAGTTTACACGAAAAGTTGCCACGCTGTAAAACCAACAAAAAAATTCCGTATATTTGCCCGACTTTAAGAGGAGGTGTTAGCCTCCGATTGATCGAAAACAAAAAAAACAAAAGGATAAAAACGAAAAAGTTCTAATCATCATGAAAAAATTGATTGCATCCCTTTTCGTAGGAGCCATGTTTGTTCTTGGTTCCTCTTTGATGGCTCAGGAAGCCGCCCAAGCCGAACCGCAGGCGGAAGGAACCGAAGCTGTTGTTGAACAAGAAGAAGCTGAAACCGTTGTTGCTGAAGAAGCAGTGGCTATGGAACAAGCTCCCGTTCAGACCCAACACAAATCGTTTCATCAGGCTCTCAAACAAAAATTCATTGAAGGCGGTGCCGGCTGGATGACGCCCGTTCTTTTAGTTTTCATCCTTGGTTTGGCTTTGGTATTTGAACGTATCATTTATCTGAACCTTGCCACCACCAATACCGAAAAGCTCCTCAACAGCGTTGAAGATGCCTTGAACAAAGGCGGTCTGGTTGCTGCCAAAGAAGTTTGCCGCAACACCCGGGGCCCTGTAGCCAGCATCTTCTATCAAGGTCTGGAACGTGCCGATGAAGGCATCGATATGATTGAAAAATCGGTTACCTCCTACGGCGGCGTTCAGGTAGGCCGTCTGGAAAAGAACCTTTCTTGGATTGCCTTCGTTATCGCCGTGGCTCCTATGTTGGGGTTCTTGGGTACGGTAGTAGGTATGGTGCAGGCATTCGACGATATTGAAGCTGCCGGTGATATTTCTCCGACCGTTGTTGCCGGCGGTATGAAAGTGGCTTTGTTGACCACCGTATTCGGGCTTATCGTAGCTATCGTAATCCAAACATTCTACAACTACCTCAGTTCTAAGGTTGACGCTATCGTAAACAAGATGGAAGACGCTTCCATTTCGTTTATGGACCTTATTGTAAAATACAACCACCAGAAATAATACGGGGGAGGGTTTTGTATCATGAATGCATTGATTAATATAGGGATGTTTGCGGTTTACGCGCTGCTGTTCCTCGGAATCCTCGCAGCCGTAGGCTTCTCCATCTACCAATTCATAGGTAATTTCAAGCACAGCAAGACCTCTCTCTACGGTATCGTTGGCTTGATTGTTATCTTCGTTATCTCCTACCTCGTTTCGTCAGGCTCCGACATCAGTCCTGCCGTATTTGAAAAAGTAGGTGGAAACTACGAATCCTCAAAGTTGATTGGCGCGGGTATGTATATGTTCTACATTCTGTTCGGCATTACCTTGCTCACGCTTATCGGTACTGAAATTGCCAGACCGCTTAAAAAGTAAAACTCATGGCTAAGAAATCACCCACCATCAATGGAGGGTCCATGTCCGATATTTCGTTCTTGTTGTTGACATTCTTCTTGTTGACATCATCTATCAATACGGACTTGGGTATTGCCAGAAAATTGCCTCCCCCCCTGCCCCCCGATGCGCCTAAGCCCGAAATTCACGACCGCAACGTATTTAAGGTTGCCGTTAATTTCCGGGATGAGCTGCAGGTTCAGGGTGCGCGTATCGACATTGCCGATTTGCGCGCTATGGCAAAGGAGTTTTTGGCGAACCCGGCTAATGACCCCAAAAAATCGGAAAAGAAGATAGAGGAAATCGAAGGTTTGGGTACCGTTCCCGTTTCTAAAGGCGTTGTTTCCTTGCGTAACGACCGCGGTACTTCTTACGAGATGTACGTAAGGGTGCAGAACGAACTTACCGCAGCCTTTCACGAATTGAGGAACGATCTTGCCCAAGAGCGATTCGGCATCAAATTCGATGACTTGAAGAAAGATGCCCAAATCGAGGCAATTCAGAAAGCGATACCTCTTACCATTTCAGAGGCAGAACCCACCAGTGCTGCCGTAAATACAGGAAACTAATGGGAAAGTTCAATAAAAACGCCAAGAAAGGCACGCCGGAAATCAACACCGGAAGTATGAGCGACATCATCTTTATGCTGTTGTTCTTCTTTATGGTTATTACCACCATGCGTGAAAGCACCTTGTTTGTGCGCATCAACCCGCCTACCGCCACCGAAGTACAGAAATTGGAAAAGAAGTCGCTGGTAAGCTTTATCTACATCGGACCTCCCATGGATGCCCAAAAATTCGGTACTGAGCCACGTATCCAGCTCAACGACCAGATTTCGGGCGTGCGCGATATTACCCAGTTTATCGAAGTGGAACGTCAGGCTCGCGATGAAGTGGACCGTCCTATGATGACCACCTCCATTAAAGCCGACAAATCGGTAAAGATGGGTATCATTACCGACGTAAAGCAGGAATTGCGCAAGATGAACGCTTTGAAGATTAACTACTCTACCGCCAAGGGCAAGGAACGCGAAGACTACTAATCGTTGCTTTGTTCTCAATAAAAAAGCCGGGTTGATTTCAATCCGGCTTTTTTGTTACACCAACTGCTTCGGTGGTAGACTCTCTTTGTGCAAATCCGCTACCGCTGGTTAAGAATATTAATGATTACTTCAACCTGATTCTCGGGATGGGTATCCGGTGTAATACGGGTAATGCGAACATCGTATATGTCCTCCAGCCCCATATCAAGGTACTTGGAAATGTCGTGATTGGCACTGCGAGGGATAAAGCCCAGTTTATACTCTCCGTAGTGAATTGCTACCGCATAAGGGTCAAAAGCATTATCTTCCTCACGCACGAGATCCAATTTGGTTCCAATCTTTAAATGTTCGAAAGCTTCACAGCCTTCCCAGTATCCGAAACCGGCAATGTGAAAATTAGCAAGATGAACCTTTTTGATTGATTTGTTTTCTTTTGCTCTCATAATAGTTTCTATTAATGTTTATGAGGCAAATTTACAGTAGGGTTGTACCATTTCTCGGTACAGCCCTATAAAAGAAATATTCTTTTTTGATTAATCGCCTATATACCTATTTAGGGTTGTCGTCAACCACTCTTTCATTTGTCTTCTCAATTCCACCGGTTCCATAATTTCAAGCCCCGGACCAGCTGACGCGAGTTCATTAAGGAAGTCATAAGTAGGGCGGATGTCAAAAGTGAAATCGGTATAAGAGTCCGTTGTCCCGACCTCCTTTTGCGAAGAATGGTACGGGAGGGTTCGCATATAATCGGGCGTATACCCATACGCACGCACTCGGATATGCTGGAGAGGCACATCTACATCGGTCAATACACCATAGAACTCCTTGAAATAGACCTCAGCTGAAAAATTATCCGGAAGTTTGAAAGTCTGATCCAAAATCTTGATTGAGCGCATCCTATCCAGCGAATAGGTAGTAAGATACTTTCCATTGAACGAAAGAAGATACCAACGTTGATGCCACAGTTTCAGTGCATATGGCTCAACGTAAATGTTATACTCGCTATGGCCGAATCTGGCATAGCGGATTTCGACTTTATGTCCTATCTTAATGGCTTTGATGAGCGTTTGAAGATATTCTTCACCCGCAGGAACATTCTCCAAAAGAATCCTGTTGTGGATAGACTGGCTATCCGCCAACACGGATCCTACTGTCAGGGAGTTAAGCATCCAACGTTCCAGCGTATCATCTTCCAGCACTTCTGGATTATCGATATAATACCGGTACCCATCCTGTGCATCACATTCGATGATCACTCCGAACATATACAGGACAGCCTCGCGATGGCGATTGAAGGTGGATCTGGAAAGCGGATTTCCATCAGCCATATCATCGTCCTTCCATTTTTCATTCAGTTCCTCGATTGTCAAACGCCCGTACCGGCGAAGCGTGTTCACCAGCCAGACGTATTGAGTAAATATGAGGGAGGGTTTCATATTACAGAGTTAATGATATTATTTTTCCCTTTGTTTCGCGTTTTTTAGACTGCATAGTTAGATGGGGCTGCATCATTTCGTGGTACAAGGTACAGTCCCGGAAATTTTGCAGATATTTTTTTCCGAGAGAATAAAAAGAGGGGGATGGACTCTGCGATCCCATCCCCCTCTTTTTATAGAATTATTAGAACGACAACCCGATTAGAGTTTCAACAGACCGTTGGCTTCGGCTTCCAGCAGGCAAGCCATAATGCCTTTCTTGTTGATGTTCTTGATACCTTTGGCAGAAACGCGCAAGGTAATCCACGCATCTTCTTCGGGTACGTAAAATTTCTTTACCTGCAAATTGGGATAGAATTTGCGACGGGTCTTGATGTTGGAGTGGGAAACGTGGTTTCCGCTAATCACCTTCTTTCCGGTTATCTCACAAACTTTTGACATGACTGTAAATGTTTTAATTACGCGGCGTCAATATGGGCCGCGCCGCGACCAACCGCCAAAATGGAGTGCAAAGGTCGCATTTTTTTTTCTAACAAACAAGTACCCCGGTTAAAATTCGCTTGCGTAGGGTCAACAATTCTTTAATTGTGGTATTTTTGCTGTATGAAAAATCTCTTGCGATACGGAATCTTGGGTCTGCTCCTTTTCCTTTTCATAGGGGCAGGCATGGCGCAGAAAGTCTTACGGGTCGTTTCCTTAGCTCCCTCCATCACCACCACCTTGCAGCAGCTCGATGCCGACCCTATTATTGTGGGGCGCACTTCTTACTGCCCTGCCGCCTTAAACGGAAAACCTAACGTTACGGTAGGCAATGTTTTAGAAACCAATATCGAAAAAATCATAGCCCTCCGACCCGACTTGGTGTTCTGTATGGCTTTTACCAAAGCCGAAACCTTAGAAAAACTGCGGAAAGCCGGCATCAAGGTAAAAGAGTATCAAACGCCCAAAAGCTTTGAGGAAATTTGCGAACAGACGTTGGAAATAGGAAGTTTATGCGGTTTTGAATCCAAAGCCCGGCTTATGGTGGATGCCGAAAGAAAGGCTGTTGCCACGCTCCGGGAGGAGTTCCGCAACCACCCTCCCTACACCGCTCCCCTGTCGGTATTCTTTCAGATTGGCGACAATCCGCTTTTTCCCGTTATAGAGGGCACCTATATGAACCAATACCTTAGCTTTTTGGGCTTGACGAACATAGTAACGGATTACAAGGGCGGCGGCATCTCGCATGAGTACGTGGTGGCAAAGCAGCCCGATATTATCTTTCTGAGCCTGATGTCCGGTCTTGACGATGCCGCCGCCGCTTATTGGAAAAAATTTGAGAACATACCGGCGGTTCGCGAGGGGCGTATCGTATTGGTAGACGACAGCATGGCATGCTGCCCCACCCCGGTTTTCTTTAGAAAGACCTTAGAGTTCATTGCCGCTTACCTGCGTAAAATGTAATACCATGTCTAAGCGTTTCCTTTGGTTGTTCTCTGCCTCGCTCTTGCTCGTGGTATGCTTTGTTTTCTCACTTTCTTGGGGAGAAATCAGGCTATTTCCTTGGCAATGGGCTGGAATGGAAAAAGACGGTATGGAAATGGCGATTCTCCGCTATATACGCCTGCCCCGCAGCCTCTGCGCCCTTTGCATCGGGGGTATGCTTGCCATGTCCGGCTGCCTGTTGCAGGGCTTATTCAGAAATCCTTTGGTAGAACCTTATACTTTGGGTATTTCGGGGGGCGCGTCTTTGGGCGTTGCTGTGGCGGTGGTATGCGGTTTTCCGCTTGCGGGCGTTTGGGGTACGGGCAGTTTTGCCTTTGCCGGAGCCTTTGCGGTAAGTGTGCTTCTGCTGCTGTATGGGCGTAGGGGCAACGGCATAAACAACCTGCTGCTTACCGGTATTATGACCGGTATTCTCTGTTCTTCGGGCACTACTTTGCTTATGAGCCTTTCTTCGCCTCAAAACATGAACCGCATTATTTATTGGACTATGGGTTCTATCGAAAACACCGATATGGGGCAAAGCTTCTTTCTGTGTGTTTTTGCCTTGTGCGGCTTGACTTTGGGCATCTTGCTGTCCCAACGGCTGAACCTGCTTTCGGGCGGCAGCCGCAACGCCCGCTTGCTTGGCGTCAACACGGCGGTCTTGGTGCCGGTTCTGCTCGCGCTCACTTCGCTGCTTACAGCGGTGAGTACGGCTCAGGCAGGCATTATAGGCTTTGTGGGATTGGTAGTTCCGCATATCTTGCGCCGCCTGTCCTCCAACGACTATCGCCTGCTCGTTCCCCTTTCTTTTATAGGCGGCGGTATCTTTCTTTTGGCATGTGATCTGATTGCCCGCAACATCATAGCCCCCTCCCAGCTGCCTATAGGCGTGGTAAGCGGCATTTTGGGCGGCTCGGTATTCATTTATCTGCTCATTAAAAAAGAACCAAGGAATGAATGAAGCCTTGCTTTGCGTAGAAAAACTTTCGGCTGGCTATCGGAGCGGATTCCATCTGGAGGATATTTCTTTTTGCCTGCACGAAAGCAGCCTTACGGGGGTTATAGGACCCAATGGGGCTGGTAAAAGCACGCTCCTCAACGCGCTCTGCCACGAACTTTCCGCTACGGGCAGCGTAAAGGTTTGCGGCGAGGAACTTTGGACGATGCAGCCTCGGCGCAGGGCCCGTTTTATTGCCTATGTTCCCCAGTCTATAGACAAATCGCCCACCAAACTCTTGGATTTTGTGCTCTCGGGCAGAACGCCTTTCAAAAAATGGTACGAACTTTCCCACTCGGAGCAGGATCGGGAAATAGCTCTTAAAAACTTAGAGATGGTGGGGTTTTGCGGTTTTGACCCTCTGCAAAAACGTATCGATGAACTCAGCGGCGGAGAGCGTCAATTGGCTGCAATCGCCCGCGCTTTGTGCCAAGAGGCGCGTGTGCTTCTCTTAGATGAACCTACGGCAAACCTCGATTTGGCTCACCAGATAAGGATTCTAAGAACAATTCGCCATATTACCGAACAAAACCGTGCCGCCACGCTTTTGGTTATGCACGACTTAAATTTAGCCGCCGCTTTCTGCAACAGTTTGCTGTGCCTGTGCGAGGGCAAAAAAGTTGCCTATGGAAATGTTTCCGAGATACTGCAAAAAGAACGTTTGGAATCCATATACAAAACGCCGCTCTGCATAGGTTCTCACCCGCAAAACGGCGTTCCGGTAGTTTTTCCTCTTTATTGATTACATAGAATCCGATACTTCGTCGGCAAGGCTGTCCGCCAAGTCGTTCACATCAGGGCTGTTCTTGTCGCCTACGCCTTCTTCGCCCTCTACTTCTTCAGAACCCGACATATCGGTGTCGTAGTCTTCGTCTATGCCCATATCCACCTGTACATCCACCTTAATCAGATAATCGGCTTCGCTGGTATATATGCCTACGGCATAAAACGATTCTCCGTTGGGTTTGGGATAACGCATCACGTAATCGGCATAGCCTTCGGGATAGCGTTCTTCAAAAAGTTCCTTTAGCTCGGGAGTCATCTTATCGTAACTGATAATGCGGCAAAGCTTTTTCTGTGCCGTAGCTGCTGGTTTGGCTGCGGTCGCGGTGGAAACCGGCTTGGGGCTCGGTTCGGGCGCGGGCTTAACTGTGGGCTTAGCTACGGGCTTAGGTGCCGGTTTAGGTGCAGGTTTTGTTACCTCTTTCTTGACGGATGCTTTGGGTGCTGGCTTAGGGGCGGGCTTAGGTGCCGGTTTGGGTGCGAGTTTTGATACCGCTTTCTTGGCTACAGCTTTGGGCGCGGGCTTAGGGGTGGGCTTAGGTGCCGGTTTGGGTGCGGGTTTTGATACCGCTTTCTTGGCTACAGCTTTGGGCGCCGGCTTAGGGGCGGGTTTAGGTGCCGGTTTGGGTGCAGGTTTTGATACCGCTTTCTTGGCTACGGCTTTGGGCGCCGGCTTAGGGGCGGGCTTAGGCGTTGGTTTTGGCGTTGGCTTGGAAGCAGGCTTTGCAGGCGCTTTTTTGGTTGCTGCCTTTACCGGGGCTTGCTTTACCGCAACTTTTTTTACCACCGATTTTACCACCGGCTTCTTGGCTGCCGTTTTTTTTGCCACCGCCTTTGCCGGGGCTTTCTTTACCACTGCCTTTTTTTCCGCTGCCTTTACCGCTTTTACAGCTGCTTTTACCACCGGTTTCTTGGCTACCGTTTTTTTCGCCACTGCCTTTACCTGAGTTTTCTTTGCCTGTATCTTTACCGCAGGCTTCTTTGACGCAGTTTTGGGAGCGGGTTTTACAGTTGCCTTTTTGGTTAGCGTTTTTGCGGAAGTTTTCTTTACAACGGGCTTTGCCTGTACCTTTACCGTAGGCTTTTTTGCCACCGTCTTTTTGATTGTTGCCTTTACCGGAGATTTCTTCGCAACGGGCTTCACCGCTTTGGAAACTGCCGGTTTAGAAGGTTTTACTTTTTTAGAAATGTTTTCCTTAGCTGTTTTTTTTGTTGCCATATCCAAAAAATATGCCTGCCTTGCAACAGGGAGTACAGAGTGCAAAGGAAAATAAATTTTCCATAAAAGCAAATGTTTTTGCTATGTTTTTCGCAAGATTTGTCTTTATACATTGGTTTTGTAAATTTGCATCTTTATACACCCTTATGTTTCTTGTTCAAAACAAAGCGAACTTGTCATGGACAAAAAAAATTACAGCGACGGCTCTTACGTGATACGGGATTATTGGTCTAACGGTCATATCCGTAAAGAAAACCGCTATAGCAAAGAGGGCAAGCTCAGCGGTATGTGTCAATTCTGGTATGATAACGGACAGCTGATGCGTCAGGCATACTACGTTAACGGTATGGAAGAGGGGCTTGTAAGGCAATGCCATGCCGACGGCAAGATCAGTTCGGAAGAATACTACCTGCACGGTAGGCTCAACGGTACCTGCAAGATGTGGAACGAACGCGGGCAGCTCTACAAGGAAGCCTTTTACGAAAACGACCGTCAGCTTTACGGTTTGCAGCACGAATACTACGAAAACGGCAAACTCTTGCGCAGCAAGATGCTTAAAGACGAGCAACCGCACGGTATATGTCAGGAATACTACGAAAACGGCAATGTCTGCGAAGAAACCGTTTACGAGGAGGGATTGCGCGAGGGTTTTTCCCGCAAATGGGGTGCTCACGGCCGTTTGATTGAAGAAAAAAGTTATCAGAACGACCTTTTAGAAGGCAAGTATCAATGGTGGAACCGTGAGGGTATAAAGTTGATTGAAGCCTTTTATCACGAAGGATTGCTGCATGGACTTTGCAAAAAATACAGTGAAGACGGACAACTTGCCGAAGAAGAAAATTACGAAGCCGGCAAACTGCACGGAATCCGCAAAACCTATCACGAAAACGGCAATCTCAAAACGGAAGAGAATTTTGTAAACGGTGAGCATCAAGGCTTGCAGCGTGTATGGACCAAGAACGGTAAACTCAAAAAAGAGTTTGTTGTTGATGCCAGCATAGGCTTACCCATAAATTTTTAATACCTTTGCCTCCTCTTTCGGGGTGTAGCGCAGCCCGGTAGCGCACCTGCTTTGGGAGCAGGTTGTCGCAGGTTCGAATCCTGTCACCCCGACTATGATTTCTTTCTTTGTGGCTCTTGCCTTGTTGGTGGCAGGCTATTTCGTTTA
>JAFLTI010000014.1 GCA_022510485.1 Lentimicrobiaceae bacterium
CCCCCGCTTCCGACAGTCTGAGCCTCGTTTCCAAGGCTCAAGCCGCTCCGGAATCCACCGAAAGGAAAGAAGAGCGCGAACTCGACAAAGGCAATCCCTTTTCGCTCTGCACACAGGGGGAAAACCGTTACCTTGAGGTGGAAAACGAAGTGTTCAGGCTGCGCTTTTCCACTAAGGGCGGGCGCATAGCCGGCATCACGCTTAAAGACTACCTTACGTATCAAAAAGAGGATCTGATTCTCTTTAACGAAGACTTGTCTGACTTTTACCTGCAATTTTTTGCCAACAACCGCGCCATACGCACCGACCGACTCTATTTTGAGTGCATTATGCCCGCCTCTACGCAGGTAAGCGGTTCGGACAGCCTCAAGGTTCGTATGCGGCTCTATCCGGAGCAGCAGGATTCGGCAAGAAACGCTTATATAGAGTTTGTCTATACCCTTTACGGCAACAGCTATCTGATGGGTTTCGACCTCAATCTGTCGGGTATGGAAGACCTGATTGCCGCCAATACTTCTTTTCTCGATTTGGTATGGAACGCCCGCCTGCAACAGTTGGAAAAGTCTTTGCAGATGGAAAGCATGAACACGGCGGTTTACTACAAGCCGCTCAACGACAAAGTGCGCTATCTCAAAGAAACCCGCGATGACGCCAAATCGCTGACCACGCCCAGCCGCTGGATTTCGTTCAAGCAGCAGTTCTTTAGCGTAAGCTTGATTGCGGACAAGGATTTTCCGAGTGCCGAAATACGCAACTTTACGCAAAAAAGCGCGCCGGCAGGCTACCTCAAAGACCTTGAAGCGGTTATAGGTTTGCCTTACGAGGGGGCAGGGCAGCAACATATCGGTATGAATATCTATGCCGGTCCCAACAAATACCGTACCTTGCGGGATCTCAATTTAGATTTGGAACGGCAGATTCCCCTTGGCTGGAGCTTTTTCCTGATGCAGTGGATAAACCGGGGAGCGGTGATTCCCGTTTTTGACTTTTTGGAATCCAAAGGTCTGCATTACGGCTTGATTATCCTTATCCTTACGATTCTGCTGAAGATCGTGCTGTTTCCGCTTACCTACAAGTCTTACGCCTCTTCTGCCAAGATGCGCGTAATACAGCCGGAAGTGGCTGAAATAAACAAGAAATACCCCAAGCCCGAACAGGCTATGGATAAGCAGCGCGCCACGATGGCTTTATACAAAAAAGCCGGTATCAGTCCTTTGGCAGGCTGTATTCCCATGCTGTTGCAGTTTCCTATCGTTCTGGCGATGTTCCGCTTTTTGCCCGCCTCCATCGAGCTGCGGCAGAAATCCTTTTGGTGGGCAGACGACCTTTCGGCATACGACAGCGTGCTAAACCTTTCGTTCAACATTCCTTTTTACGGAAACCATGTGAGCCTTTTCGCGCTCCTGATGGCATTGTCTAACCTGCTTTACACCCACATGACGATGAAGCAGCAGGCGCAGACCAACCAGATGCCCGGTATGAAGTTCATGATGTACTTTATGCCGGTTATGCTGCTCTGTTTCCTCAACAGCTATGCTTCGGGGCTTAACTATTACTACTGCCTGTCGATGTTGATCACTTTCTTGCAGATGTTCTTTATACGCCGTATGATAGACGATGCCAAAGTGATGGCAAAGATTCAGGAAAACAAGAAAAAACCGATTAAGAAATCAAAATTTCAGCAGCGTTTGGAAGAAATGGCGAAACGCCAGCAGGAAATAGCCCGGCAACAAGCCGCCCAACGCCGCCGTTAACAGACAATAACATTAAATAATAAATAGAATGGGAAGAGCATTTGAATACCGGAAAGCCCGTAAGTTCAAGAGATGGGGCAATATGGCGCGTACCTTTACACGCTTGGGCAAGGAAATTACCATAGCCGCCAAGAGCGGCAGCGACCCTGCCACCAACCCGCGTCTGCGTGCCATCATTCAAACGGCAAAGTCCGAAAATATGCCCAAGGACAACATCGAAAGGGCTATCAAGCGCGCTACCGAAAAAGATCAGAAGGATTACAAGGAAATCGTATATGAAGGCTACGGCCCTCACGGTATCGGCATCTTGATTGAGACCGCTACCGACAACCACCAGCGTACGGTTGCCAATATCCGTTCTTACTTTACCAAGGCTGGCTGCTCATTGGGCGTTACCGGCTGTCTTACCTTTATGTTTGAACACAAGTGCGTGTTCAATATCAAACCCAAGGAAGGGGTAGGAATGGACGATTTGGAGCTGGAATTGATAGACTGCGGCATGGAAGAAGTGTTTGTAGACGACGAAACCGGCAACATTACGATTTACGCTCCCTTTGAAGCCTACGGCGATATTCAGAAATATATCGAAAACAACGGCTTTGAATTGGTAAGCGCCCGCTTTGACCGTATTCCCACCGATACCAAAGAACTTTCGGAAGCCGAACAGGAAGACGTGCAGAAGCTTATAGACCGCATCGAGGAAGACGACGACGTACAGAACGTGTTTACCAACATGAAATAAGACCCTCTCTCGCCCATGGATATTCAAAGTATCAAACAACGATTCGGCATTATCGGCAACTCCCCCTTGCTCAACCGCGCCATTGATGTGGCAATGCAGGTGGCGAACACCGATTTGAGCGTGCTTGTATTGGGCGAAAGCGGGGTGGGAAAGGAGTTCTTTCCAAAAATCATTCACGAACTGAGCGCGCGCAAGCACAACAGTTATGTGGCTATAAACTGCGGCGCCATTCCCGAAGGCACGATAGATTCTGAACTGTTCGGGCACGAAAAGGGCTCTTTTACCGATGCCCGCGAAGCCCGTAAAGGTTATTTCGAGGAAGCCGACAAAGGCACCATCTTTATGGACGAGGTGGCAGAACTGCCTTTAAGCACGCAGGTTCGCCTTTTGCGGGTTTTAGAAACCGGAGAGTTCCTGAAGGTAGGGTCTTCCAAGGCGCAAAAAACCGATGTGCGCGTGGTGGCTGCCACCAACGTAAACGTGGCAGAGCAAATACAGCTGGGCAAGTTCCGCGAGGATCTCTATTACCGTCTCAACGCCATTACCATTCAGGTTCCCTCCTTAAAGCAGCGGCCGGAAGATATAGAATTGCTGTTCCGCAAGTTTTCTGCCGACATAAGCGAAAAATACCGGATTCCGCCCCTGCAGCTTACCGAGGAGGCAAGGCAATTGCTCCTTTCATATCCTTGGCCGGGAAACGTGCGCGAACTAAAGAACGTCAGCGAACAGATAACGATTGTAGAAAAAGACCGTACCCTTACCGCCGAGGCATTGAAACGCTCGCTGCCCAATATCGAAAGCTCCCGCTTGCCGGTGCTCTTGGGCAAGAACGCTCCCAACGGCATGTCGGAACGCGAGATACTTTACAGCGTGCTGTTCGATATGCAGAAAGACATTCATCAACTCAAGCAGGCGGTAGCCCGGCTGGGCGAAAGCCGCCCCGAAAGCATCTCGCCCGAACCCTACACAATCCTTCCTTCCGAGCCTCAGATGCCGGTATATCCGGTTTCGGTGCCCCATGCGGAAATCATCAATGAACCGATTGCCGTGCACGAAGAGGATTTGAGTTTGGAAAAACGCGAGAAAAAAATGATAGAGCAGGCTTTAGCCAAGTATCACGGCAACCGCCGCAAAGCCTCTGCCGAGTTGGGCATCTCGGAACGCACCATCTATCGCAAGATAAAGGAATATAACATCTTGATAGAAAATCAGGCATGAAAAGGGCATGGCTGTTCTTAGGTCTTGGATTCCTGCTGCTGTTGACGGGCTGCGGG
This sequence comes from Lentimicrobiaceae bacterium, assembly GCA_022510485.1. GTDB lineage: Bacteria > Bacteroidota > Bacteroidia > Bacteroidales > P3 > Pullibacteroides. The sequence continues at coordinate 3,771 of JAFLTI010000014.1, forward strand.
GTGTATTCGCTTTCGGGGGCGTCTATCCCTGCCGATGCCAAGACCCTAAGCGTGGGCTTTTTCCGTAACCGCGCGCCTTCGGTTCAGCCCACCTTGAGTTCCGTTTTTACCGATAAGCTTAAGGAATACTTGGTTTCGCAGAGCAACCTTTCGTTGGTAGACGGCTTTGCAGACCTGCAATTTTCGGGCGATATCACCGGCTATGCCATCAATCCCGTATCGATTCAAAGCAACGACCAAGCGGCGATGAACCGCCTCACCATTACCGTGCAGGTGCGCTATGTGAACCGCTTTGACGCCAAGGCGAACTTTTCTCAAAATTTTTCGCGCTACCGCGATTACGATGCACGTCTGAGTCTTGCCTCGGTAGAAGCTTCTCTAATAGAGGAGATTGTAGAAGAACTGGTGGATGATATATACCAGCGCGCCTTCGTCAATTGGTAAAAAGTACGCGGCTGCGCCAACGCTCCCTCCGGTCTTGCATCTTAGCGATTTCTGCTGTTTTTTTAGTTAACTTTGCTTATAAATTACTGCCATGAAAAATAGAAATATCCTTATATCTATTGTATTTTGCCTGAGCTGCCTTGCAGGCGGCAGGGCAGAAGTATTTTTTGCAGCCGATACGGTAAACGTACCCCAGCAGGAAGTTGCCGCAGCCGACAGCACGGTAAACGAAAAAAAGCAATTGCATGAAGAAAGGAAGGCAGATAGGAAAGAGGCGATAAAGAACGAGAGTGAGCATATCAAGACCGAAATAAAGGATGCTGCCACAGAATTGGAAGAAAGTGTCAAGGAGGAGTTGCAAAATAAAAAAGAGGCAATCAAGGAATCTTTTTCCCGTACCAAAGCCAATCTTACCGAATGGTTCAACGAAAATATAGCCGCCAATACGGTAGGGGAGTTTGCCGAAATACAACGACAGAACAATCAGGCTTTTTGCGATTACATTCGCTCGCCTTGGGAAGATTATACCCTTGAGATACGGGAACGGAACCAAATGGAAGAAGGGATGTTCTTTACCGGAAAAAGCCCGAAAAACGGAACGGATTCGGTGCTTGTGGTTCAGGTGGTGTCCGTTATCGAACCCTTAAAGCACATACTGCCTCCCGTACCCGAAAACTATTACGAGGGAGCCGGAACCGAGGCGGTTTCCAACTTGGTGTCTAAGCAGCAGTTCGCCGCATTTAAGTTTTATGGGCAGGACATCAAGGTTTATTACAATCCCACTATCCGCAACATCAATTTAGGCAAGGGACTGGAAAAAGGCGTGGCAAAAGTATGGCAATATCTTTCTGATCAAGAGTTCGATCCGGTTCTGTTTCAACTCTACCAATACAAGGAAGAGCTTGGCTTGAACGACTACCAGTACTACCTTCTTACGCGGCAGTTCGCCGACCTTGTTTTCAACAAAGCAAAGAAAGGGGAAAACCTGATTTTTACCGTTTTCTTGCTCAACCAGACCGGCTATGATGCCCGTATCGCACAATTTCAGGGAGAGGGTGGCAGCCAGCTTGCCGTTTTGTTGCCCTTTTTTGAGGAGGTGGCTTATACGCCTTACCTGCGTATAGGCAACAACAGCTATTATCTGATGGATATAATGCCGGGCAAGAAATTGGCGCAGAGTTCGGTAAAAGTCTATAACAAGGCGCATGCCAACGCCACGCACCCGATTTCCATACGGAATGAACCCCAAAACGCCAAAATCGCGCCGATCTACGGCAAATTTCAAGGCTACACTTTTGATGAACGCATGGCACAGATGCAGACAGAACTGCCTGCCGGTCCTATGGAACTCTATGCGGATGCAGATTTCAGCGACTTGATGAACAAGACCTTTCTGTATAAACTTTTGCCGGAAACCGACAGTATGGTAAGCAAAAGGCAGGATGCCAACCTCAAAGACCGGCTTTCCGAGCGTGAGATACAGGAAATAAAGATTATCAATGTAAGCCAATTCCTGAACCGCGCCCTGAGCAGTCAGACCAAACAGTCCGCCCGCTTAGGAACCCGCCACCTTTATCCCGAAACGATGTTCTTTAAGCGAGGTTCGGGCGATATTTTAGACCGCTCCATTCTGCTTTGCCATATTTCCAACCGAATACTGAAGATTCCCGCCATATTGGTAGTCTATCCCAATTTCGCTATGGCGGCAGTGTGCCTTGCCGATGGGGAATCTTCGCCCGAATCGCCCTTTTATATGGGAGATTACGTGGAATGGAACGGAAAGAAATACTATTTGTGCGGCAAATTACCCAAAGCGGTAAAAGAACCCGGTGCAGCCCTTATTTATCGTTGGTAAATTAAGCTGTCGGCGGATTTTTACGCGGACGACCCGGTTTGGGGCGGGGGATAGACCCGATTTTCTTGGCTTTAGGCTGCAACTGTTGCATCTTCTGCAAGGCTTGCAGGTTCAGTTCTTCCTGAAAGATACCTTTTGCCTCCCATTCTATAATCTGACGTTGCATCTTTTTCATGGCAGTATAATACCGGCTCATCACGGTAGAAATAGGTACGCCATATATACAGGCAAGTTCCTTAAAAGATTTCATCTGAAGATGCCGCCCGCTCACCAAGGTCTTTTCCTCCGCGCTGAGTTTGAAAAACCGGAAATCAGACTGGAGCAAGAGCGATATATGCTCGCTTAGGCGTTCTTTGGTCTGCCTGCGGTCTATGCCGGGCAGCAATCCCGCATCCGGAGTTTCCATCTCCACGCTGATAGACTGCCAACCTAAATTCTCGCAAATCTGTTGTTTTTCTTCCACGCTCTTGAGCTTTATCCTGCTTTGGGTGCGATAGTGTTTATACAATATATTCTGCGCTATGGTGCGCAACCAACACCATACAAGCCCTTTTTCGCTGTAAAAACCGTGCATAAACTGATATTGGGCACGCAACATGGTATCTTGCAGCAAATCCTTGCTCAGTTCCTCATCCCGGCACAAACCGTATAAAAAGTTGTACAAACGTTTGCAATAAACGATTACATTTTCTTCAAAAGATGCTCGGCTTAGGGCATCCCGCTCTTTAGAAATTTCAGTTTTAGTTAGTGTTCTCTTCATAGTGTGTTCGGTTGATAGAATATTTAACGCAATCGTTTTACCGTTTGTTGATAAATATGTTGATTACTATTTTTTGTTTTCGACTCAAAAGTACGATAAATTTTCTATAAAATTGCATTAAATAGTGTATTTTAAGTATTTTTAACAAATATTAACATTTCCAAATTTCAACTAAACTAAATGAATATCAATAAATTTTTAATTTATTAAACTATATATTAAAATTATCTTGTTTTAATAAAAATTACATTGAGTATTAACAATAAAAACAAAAATCCCACTTCCAAATAGAGTTTTTTTTACCCTATATCGAAAGTGGGATTACAAATTAAGAGACTGTTTTACTTTATGATAATGGGTTTTGAATGGGCACGGTCGGTATAGCGTTCAAAGCGGAATGAGGGCATTCCCAACGCCATACCGGCAAAAATTTTAACATCCGTTAAGTTTAAGGTTTTAATCAATTGGTTCTTTTTGTCTTGCTTCATTCCGGAAAGCACAAAGCCTGTATAGAATTGCGACACACCCAAACTTTCCGCCATAAGCGAAGCGTTCTGATAAGCCAGATTGCAGTCGGCATAACCGAAACGGCTGTCGGGAGGCGCGCAGAAAAACAAGACCGCCCGGGCACGGTGCAAAACAGGGTCTCCCTTACCGTCGTGCAGCTTGCGGTGCATAGCCTTGAATTTGGGTATCATAGCATATACCGATGCCATCTGCCTATGCAACAACAATTTTATAAAGGGATTTTCTAACTTTTTGGCTGCCTTGGCAAAAGAATCCACAGTAAGGGCGGAAATGGTGTACAACATTACCGGATCCGTTACCGCCACCACCTGCACGCTGCGTATGTTCTGAGCCGTAGGAGCCGCGTACGCCGCATCGATAATGCGCAGAAGCATATCTTCGGGAATGCTCTTAGAAGTAAACGACCGGTTGCTGCGGCGGGATTTGAGCAGGAGTTCCACCTGTTCGGGGGTAGGCAGGTCGCCCGCAGCATATTCGTGCACCGTATCGGGAGGAAAAAGCGTATGCACCACCGCATGAGAGGGGCAGATGGCGGCACAATGCCCGCAACCGATGCAGAACTGTTCTTTCTGCACCAGCATATTGCCTTCGTTCCACGCGAATATACCGGCAGGGCAGGCTTTTTCGCAACGGCGGCAACGGATGCAGCAATCGTCCTTTATGGATATGGAGTAGTTCATAACTTTGCTTTTTTGAGTCGGAATAAAGAAAAGGGTGCCGAAAACAGCATTTCCGGCACCCCGTACGTTGCTGGAGGGTGGATTATACCAATTCGTGGATTACCAGACCCGAACGCAATTTGGGTTCAAACCAAGTGGTCTTGGGAGGCATGATGTTGCCGCTGTCGGCAATGTCGATAATCTGCTTCATGCTTACCGGATAGAGGGCAAAAGCCACCTTCATCTCTCCGTTATCCACACGGCGTTTGAGTTCGCCCAAACCGCGTATACCGCCTACAAAGTCGATACGCTTGTCGGTACGCAAATCCTTTATGCCCAAAATCTTGTCAAGAACGAGATTAGAAAGGATTGTAACGTCGAGAACACCGATGGGGTCGGAATCGTTAAAGGTTCCGGGCTTGGCGTTGAGTTTGAACCAATGACCGTCTACATATACGCTGAACTCGTGCAGGCAGGAGGGTTTGTAAATTTCGGTGCCCATATCCTTTACTTCAAACGATTCACCGAGGGCGGCGATAAACTGATCTTTCGTCAAACCGTTCAAATCCTTTACCACGCGGTTGTAGTCGATAATATTGAGCTGGTTGTCGGGAAAGATTACCGTCATAAAGAAATTGTATTCTTCCTTACCGGTATGGTTGGGGTTGTTTTCTTTCTTTTCCTGACCTACCAAAGCGGCGGCGGCACTACGGTGGTGACCGTCGGCGATATACATGGCAGGAACGTCTTTCTTAAACAGTTCCACCAATTCGGCAATAATTGCCTTGTCGTCGATTACCCAGAAACGGTGGCCGAATCCGTCTTCTTTAGCCACGAAGTCGTAGAGAGGCTTTTGAGCGGTGATGCCGGCAACGATTTCATCGATGCGCTTAACGGCAGGGTAGGCAAAGAACACCGGTTCCACATTGGCGTTGGTAATGCGCACGTGTTTCATACGGTCTTCTTCCTTGTCCTTGCGGGTAAGTTCGTGTTTCTTGATAATTTTATTAATATAGTCTTCACTGGCGGCACAGGCAACGATACCGTATTGCCATTTCTTGAGGTCCATGCTCTGGGCATAGATATAGAGCTTTTCTTCCTCATCTTTTACCAACCAGCCGTTGTCTTTGAATTTGTTGTAGTTGTTAACCACCTGCAAATACACTTCGGGCGAATGTTCGTCGGTGCCTTGGGGCAGGTCTATTTCGGCTTTGGTTACATGAAGCAGGCTGTACGGATTGCCTTCACATTCCTTACGGGCTTCTTCGGAATTGAGCACATCATAAGGACGGCTCGCCAATTTTTCTACAAGGTCTACAGGAGGTCTGAAACCTTTGAACGGTTTGATGATAGACATGACTTTATATTTTTATGTTTGTTCGCTACACTTCTTTGCCGTGAAAGATGCCTTTCTCCGCGCAAAGAACTTGTAAAAGTACATTATTCTATCCAATCCACGAAGAAAAAATATAGCAGTATATTTACACTTTGTTAAAACAGCAGGATGGACTACAAGTTTTCGTTTGAACCGATAGCGGGCGAGAACGCCCGCGTGCTGATACTCGGCTCCATTCCGGGAGATCGTTCCTTGGCGCAGAACGAGTATTACGGGCATCCGCAGAACCGGTTTTGGCGCGTTATGGCACGGCTTTGCGCGCAGGAAACGCCGGTTTCGTACCCCGAAAAGCGGGAAATGTTGCTCCAAAACGGCATCGCCCTATGGGATGTGGCGCACAAGGCTTTCCGCCCCGGCAGTATGGACAGCGATATCCGCGATGAAAGCCCCAACGATATTCCGGCATTGGCGGCATCCTTGCCCCAGCTGCACACCATCGCGTTCAACGGCAAGACGGCGGAACGCCTCTACGACCGCTATTTTGCACGTATTCCAAACCTGCGCTATCTGTCGCTGCCCAGCACCAGCCCCGCCAACGCCCGGTTTTCTTTGGAAAGTCTTTGCCAAGAGTGGGAGGGAATCAATCTCCGTCATTGCGTCGGTAAATGAACCGGGCAAGACCGTAGAGATAGCGGCGAAATCCGGGACGGTATGCCAGTAGCCGTTGAAACCAGCCTATATGCCGGCTAAAAAAGCGCACCGCCATCCCCACATAAAACATGGCAAAGAGCGTTCCCGCCCCGATGATATGCCACTGCCATTTTCCAAAAAATCCGTAACAGGCAACAATGCCGAGCAGCACGAGCAAAATATCCACGCCGATTTTCACTTTCGGAAAATCGATGCCGGTTACCCGGCTCACCGCTACGGGCAAGCCTTCGCCCGGCATAGTAATGCTTCCGCAGCATACCTCGAGGGCAATACCGAATCCCAATACCGTGCAACCGACCACCTGCGCCAATGCCTGTTGTCCCAAAGAAACGGGATTTATCCAGTCGGTAAGGAACATACATATATCGAGCAAAGTTCCGAAAAGGAATCCGATTACCAACTGAAATAGCTGAACCCACTCGAACCGCCTGCGGAGTACCAAAATCTGTCCGAACACCAGCAAAAAGTTCATAATGTAGGTATATTGCCCTATCGTGAGAGCCGGAACCATGCCGTCTTTGCCCGCCCGCTCAAATACATAGGGTAACACGCTGATAACGCTGGAACCAAGCATGGAGCGTACACATAGGGCTACGCCGAGTGTCATAATGAACAACGAAACCAACAGCAACAGATGCTGCCAGCAAAAGGAAATGACTTTGTTGCGTCTTGTTTCCCTGATAGCCTGCGTATTCATAATAAGGTAGTGCTTTTCCCGAAAAGACTTGAACGGGAGCGCGAAGATACATATTCCATAGAGAAAGATGCCTATATTTGCAGACGGAAAACGCATTTCCATGAAAAAGACAATCATCCTTATCATTTTTTCTGCAATAGTTTTACAAGCCATGGCTCAACAAAAAATCATTCAGACCGCCGGACGTGACGCGCTGGGCGAGTTCGCCCCCGAATTTGCCCGTCTCAACGATGATATTCTATTTGGCGAGGTGTGGAGCCGCAACCACTTGCTGAGCCTCCGCGACCGCAGCCTTGTTACCCTTACCTCCTTGATAAGCCAAGGCATTACCGATGCTTCGCTGCTCTATCATTTGCAGGAAGCCAAGAAAAATGGCATTACCCGCACCGAAATAGCCGAAATTCTGACCCACTTGGCGTTTTATGCGGGCTGGCCCAAGGCGTGGGCAGCCTTCCGTCTGGCAAAGGATGTGTGGAAAGAAGAGGAGGCGGTACAGGATGCCAAAGCCTCATTCCAAAAGGAAATGATTTTCCCCATAGGGGAACCTAATACGGCATACGCCCAATATTTTGTAGGCAACAGTTATTTGGCGCCGCTGTCCTCGGAACAGGTTTCGGTGGCAAACGTTACCTTTGAGCCGCGCTGCCGCAACAACTGGCACATACATAAGGCTCAATCGGGGGGAGGGCAGATGCTTATCGGTGTGGCGGGTCGCGGCTGGTATCAAGAAGAAGGCAAGCCGGCGGTAGAAATCCTGCCGGGCACGATAATCCACATTCCTGCCAACGTAAAGCATTGGCACGGTGCCGCCTCCGATTCATGGTTCGCCCATCTGGCTTTCAGCGTTCCCGGCGAAAACATAGAAAACATCTGGCTGGAACCCGTTTCCGAAGAAGAATATTCTAAATTAGAAGAGCAGAAATAGCCGCGCCCGGTATCGTCAGAAAACCGTAATTTTCGCTTATGACACCGGAAAATAAAAACAGGCTGTTGCCTTAACTTGACATAAAAGAAGAACGCCCCGGAAATCCGGGGCGTTCTTCTTTTGTACCGAACCCTATCGAAGGGGGTAAAATTGTTTTTGGAGGGAGAGATGCGAGGCGCAGTCCGAGGACTGCAACAAAGCAGGTCGCCATCCAAAACAATTTTTACTTATTTTTTTCGGCGGCTTCCATCGCATCCTTCAAGTTAGAAAGCGCTTCAATATCACCCAAGGTGGTCTTTTCAGACGATTCGTTGAGCTTCTTGACAGCCTTGGCGGTGTTGTCGGCGTTCTTGCGGTTTTCGTTTTCCGCTTTGGCGCGTTCTTCTGCCGCTTCTTCTTGGTGGATACGCATATGGGAAACCACGATACGTTTGTTTTCCTTGCTGAATTCGATAACCTTGAAATCGGCCTGTTCTTCTACCTTGAGGTTGGTGCCGTCTGCCTTAAGCATATGGCGGTTGGGACAGAAGCCCTCTACGCCGTAAGGCAGTACGATAACACCGCCCTTATCGTTGGCGGAAGCCACCGTTCCTTTTTGGATGCTGCCAACCGAGAACAGGGTTTCGTAAACATCCCAAGGATTTTCTTCAAGCTGTTTGTGACCGAGGCTCAATCGACGGTTTTCAACATCGATATCCAATACGATAACTTCGATTTTTTCGCCGATCTTGGTAAATTCTGCCGGGTGTTTGATTTTCTTAGACCAGCTCAGGTCGGAGATATGGAGCAGACCGTCGATGCCTTCTTCCAATTCTACGAAGATACCGAAGTTGGTAAAGTTGCGGACCGTAGCCATGTGGCGCGAGCTTACCGGATATTTTTCGGCGATATGCTGCCAAGGATCCGGCGTAAGCTGCTTGATGCCGAGCGACATCTTGCGTTCGTCGCGGTCGAGGGTGAGGATAACGGCTTCTACTTCGTCGCCCACTTTAAGAAATTCCTGTGCCGAGCGCAGGTGCTGCGACCAAGACATTTCCGATACGTGGATAAGACCTTCCACACCGGGAATGATTTCTACAAAAGCTCCGTAGTCTGCCAAAACAACCACTTTGCCCTTTACCTTGTCGCCAACCTTCAATTCGGGGTCGAGCGAATCCCAAGGATGCGGGGTAAGCTGTTTCAAACCGAGCGCGATACGCTTTTTGTTTTCGTCGAAGTCGAGGATAACCACATTGATCTTTTCGTCTAACTTCACCACTTCTTCGGGGTGGTTTACACGGCCCCAGCTCAAGTCGGTGATATGGATCAACCCGTCTACGCCGCCCAAGTCCACAAACACACCGTAGGAGGTAATGTTCTTGACGGTTCCTTCCAGAACCTGTCCTTTTTCGAGCTTGGACATGATTTCGGCTTTCTGCTGTTCGATTTCGTCTTCGATAAGAGCCTTGTGCGAAACTACTACGTTCTTGTATTCGTGGTTGATTTTTACCACCTTGAATTCCATCGTCTTGTTTACGAACACATCGTAATCGCGGATGGGCTTTACGTCGATTTGAGAACCGGGCAAGAAAGATTCGATGCCGAACACGTCTACAATCAAGCCGCCTTTGGTACGGCTCTTAACGTAACCGTTAATGATTTCCTGATTGTCGTAAGCTTCGTTGATGCGTTCCCAAGATTTGAGGATACGCGCCTTTTTATGAGAAAGGATCAATTGACCGGTAGCATCTTCCTGACTTTCTACATAAACTTCCACTTTGTCGCCGGGTTTGAGGTCGGGATTGTAGCGGAATTCGGAAACGGGAATGATACCGTCGGATTTGTAGCCGATGTTCACCACCACTTCGCGGTTGTTTTTGGAAACTACAAAGCCTTCGATAACCTGCTGGTCGGCGATTTGTTTAAGCGTGTCGCCATACTGTCTGTCAAGCGGGCTTTGATCGGCATCCTTTTCTTTTTCTTTTTTGATTTGGTGATGCGAAAGGGAATTCCAATCGAATTCTTCGATTCCTGTTTTAGCAAATTCGTTTGCCATTAGGGTAAAAAATTGCGGCATACATTGCGCCAAACCCGGAAAGGCGTTCCGTCTGCCTTTGTTTAACTTTTTTATTATGAGACCGTACCGGGTTTAGAAACACAGTCTCTTAGAGGGGTGCAAATGTAATAAAATTTTCTTTACCAATTAATTTTATACCAAAAAGTTTCGCGCTTGATACGTTGGAGCATGGATTTGCGGATCGCTTTGGATAGAATCGCGAAAGCGGGAAAATAGTTTTCTAACCACGCAATGGCATCTTTATCGTTTTTAGTTGCCTGACAGAAACAGTGATAGAAAGGGGAGGGGTGTTCCTTGAGCCATTTCATAGCCGCCGGTTCATCGTCCATACCGTTGGCGAGAATCCCCATTTCGGGATAGCCGTTCTTAATGAGCCACATTATGGCCTGTTCATCGCCTAAGATGCCGTTGGCAAAGGCTGCCCATTCGGGATAGCCGTCTTTCATAAGTTTTTCCAAAAACTTGGCATCTCCCTGAACCGCTTTTTCAAAATCTTGATAGACCTCTATAGGATACTCGGTTATTCGCATAGCTAAAAAAAAGCTGAAATGTTTTTTAATCCACGGTGGCGCAAATCCTCCGCCTTTTGTTCTAATTCTGCCGCCGAAAGTTTTTGCAGGTCTTTGGCAGGCGTTTCCCTGTCCAAGCCGTAGAGCATAACCCCTTGCGGGCGGATTAGCAAAAGTTTTTCAACGTAAGCCTCCCATTCTCTGCCCGAAGTGTTGTCGATAGCCGCCCCTTGATGCTCTCCCCGGAACAAGAGCGTTTGAACCATAAAAGGATGGGGAAACGCCTTAAGGTTCCCAATCAATCGTTCAAAATAAGTTTCCGCAGCCTCGCCCTGTGTGTAAGTTCCAAGACGGAATCCCTTCTGTACTTGGTTTATACGCGCATACATAGCGGGCGTTCCCGCATCTAATTTCAATAGAACACGCCGGCACAGCCCCAAGGCTTCCGCCACTTCCGGCACCTCTATGCGCGTGGCGTTTGAAATTACGGTCAGTCCCGGCGTATCTTGGGGATAATGTTTTTCCGCCCAAGCCTTTACCTTGCCCACTATAGTTGCAAACGCAGGGTGCAGGGTGGGTTCTCCGTTGCCCGAAAAGGTTATGGAATCCGGCCTGACACCTTGCTGCCGCAATTCCGTCAAAGCCTTATCCAAGGCTTCTTCTACCGCCTCCGGCCTGGGCAACCGCTCCGGCTGGGCTTCTGCTACGGTATTCCAGCCGCACTCGCAGTACACGCAATCGTAATTGCAGACTTTGTTCTGCAATGGCAACAGGTTAACCCCCAACGAAAGCCCCAAGCGACGGCTGCGGATAGGTCCCGTTATAATATGGTGGTGAAAGAAAGTCATGGTCAGTAGAGGATATAGCCTGCCAGAGCGCAGAGCAGGATGGCAAAAACAGGATTGAACTTTTTATGAAAAGAGGCGGCAAAAACCGCAGAAAAAATAATCAGGCTCTTGTAGTCTGTAAAGTTATAGGGATTCATCATAGTAAGCGCCACCGAAGCAATCAATGCCACCGACACTAATTTGAAGCCGCCTACCACGCCCCCCACGACAGGATTTTTCTTATGGCGGAGCAGAAAAGCCATCACTATCCATATTAAAAAGAGGGAGGGGAGGCAAACGGCAAAACTTGCCACGAGCGAACCGATAATGCCGGCGTACACGCTTCCGCCTGCCTCAAAAGCGGCGTGATAGCCCACGTAGGTGGCGGCATTGATAGATACCGGACCGGGAGTCATCTGACTGAGAGCCACAATATCGGCAAACTGCCCGGCATCTATCCACGCTTGGCGTTCCACCACATCGTGCTGCATAAGCGAGAGCATGGCATAGCCGCCCCCGAAGCCCAACAGCCCCTGCTTAAAGAACACCCAAAACAGAAGCAAGTAAATCATGCCTTGATGCCTTTCTTTTGGATATACAGACCATGCACACCTCCCAGCGCGCCAGCCGCCAAGATAACCCACACCGGCGACACGCTCCAAAAACATACCAAAACCGTAGCGAGTACCGGTAAATAAACATTACGCCATGTAATTCCGGCACGCTTTGCCATTTGCAGCGCAGGCGATAGGATAAGCGCCACCACGCAGGGTCTTACGCCCTTAAAACAACTCATTACTGTCGGATTATCTTTTGCCGAATGGGCAAACACCACTAATGCCAGCACAATAATGATAGAGGGCAGCACCGCTCCCAAAGCCGCCATAAGGCTGCCGCCCTTGCCGCGTATGCGCGTTCCTACGCTCAATGCCGTATTTACGGCAAAAATACCCGGCAGGCTCTGCACTACGGCAATAGTTTCCACAAACTCGTCTTCGTCTATCCAACGGCGTTCATTCACAATAATTTTGCGAACCAAAGCCAACATAGCATAACCGCCGCCCACCGTAAAAAGCCCTATCTTGAAAAAGGTGGCGAAAAGCGACCACAACTTAGGTTTTGATATGGCGGCGGTCTGCATTACCGTTGCAATTTTTTAAGAGGGATTCCGTAAGAAAGCCCGATTTCGCCCTGCAACTCGACATAAAACGGATTAAGGGCAAACGAAAAATCCAGTTTGAGATTCTTGGTTATAAAAAAGTCCGCACCGAAACGAAATTTCAAATCATAGAGAATGCCTTTAAATTTCCACTCATCGTTTCCGTCTTCAAAATCCCATGCCCAAGCATGATGCCCTACAAACTCTCCGTAAATATTCCAACGGCCTTTGGTATCTACGCCATAACATACCATAAAGGCGTAAAATAAATCAACCCCATGATCGTCTAACAGCCATTCTGCCCCTACATTGTAAATAAAGCTAAAGCGTTTGTAATTGTGGTCAATAGCTATTACCCCCGTAGGGTTTACTCCGGGTGAAACGGCTTCGCTGCTGCCGGCTCCGACCGGCAGACTCAATTCTCCGATAAATGCCAGTCCGGGCAGATTCCCTTGCTTTTTTAAGATATTGATTCTCGCCATAAGCGAAAGGGGAGACAGCATGGTACGTTGCCCAGCCGGATTACTTGGAATATGTTCCAATCCGACCCCAAGGGCTAATTCCAAACGGTCCAACGGGCTGTAGCGGACAGTATAGCGGTTCAGCACATGCCCTGCCTCTGTAAGCGGCATATAGGCAAAGCCATCCGTGCGCACAAAGGCTTCTGCCGAGAGAGTATGGCGTATAAGGGGCGTACTGCCGTAAGCAAAGCCAGGACGCCCCGGATTAAAATTATACGTTTCATCGGGTTGGGCGGCAAGGGGTGCAATAAAAGCCGCCAACAAAAGCGAGAATAAAAAACGGCGCATTATTCGATGCCTTATTGAGCTACTTGTTTTTCTGTATTTTGCTCTTTTTCGGGAGATACGGGATGCCTATCGCCGGCAAAGGGCTCCTTAATGCTGAACGGCTGTTCGCCATAGTATTTGGCTTCCAGCTCGCTGTCGGAAAGACCCTTTACATACTTATCCAAAAAACGGAAAAAGCGGCGTTGCCAAAGAATACCGTTCTGAGGCTGCAATACCCAGTGGTTTTCGTCGGGGAAAATCAGCAGTTCGGCGGGAATACCGCGCAATACCGCCGCATTGAAAGCCGCCATACCTTGCGAAGCCACGATACGGTAATCTAACTCTCCGTGAATCACAAAGATAGGCGCATCCCATTGGTCTACAAAGAGATGGGGCGAATTGGCATAGCTGCGGCGAACCACCGGATTGTCTTTTTCCCAGAACGCACCGCCCAAATCCCAGTTTTCAAACCAAACTTCTTCGGTTTCAAGATATTGTTGGTCAAAGTTAAACATACCGTCGTGGGCGATAAAGCCTTTGAAGCGTTTTTGGTGATGTCCTGCCAACCAATACACCGAAAAACCACCGTAACTTGCTCCTACACAGCCCAAACGGTCTTTATCCACATAGGGCTCGGTGCAAAGTTCGTCAATAGCCGAAAGGTAGTCTTTCATATTCTGACCGCCGTAATCGCCGCTGATCTGTTCAAGCCATTCCTGACCGAAACCGGGCAGACCGCGACGGTTGGGTGCCACAATAATATAGTCGTTGGCAGCCATAATCTGCAAATTCCAGCGGTAGCTCCAAAACTGACTTACCGTGCTTTGGGGGCCGCCTTGACAATAGAGCAGGGTAGGATATTTCTTGGAGGGGTCGAAATGGGGCGGATAGATAACCCAAGTCAGCATCTTCTGGTTGTCGGTGGTCTTTATCCAGCGTTCTTCTACCTTGCCGGGCGTCAGGCGATCCATAATATCCTTGTTGATAAAGCTGATTTGGGTCTGCGTATGAATCAATTCCGCATCGGGGGCATTCAAGTCCACCGTAAACATTTCTTCGGGACAGGACATGGAGGCGCGGGTACCGAGCAAGAGGTTTTCGTTAACGGGATATACGCTGTTGTAGTCGTGAACCCCGCCGGTAAGACATTCTATCGTATTGTCTTTTACATTCAAACGGTAAATTTGCGAAAGGGCGTGCCAATTACTGATAAAGTACAGGTATTGTCCGTCGGCGCTCCATTGCAGCGAGTTGGCATTCTGATCGAAATTAACGGTAGCGTCGGTTTTCTGAGCCGTGTGCAGGTTAAGCAACATCAGGCGGCTCTTGTCGGATTCATAGCCGTCTCTTTCCATACTTTCCCATGCCAAGTAGTTGCCGTCGGGGCTGAACACGGGGTTCACATCGTAGCCCATCATGCCTTCGCTCAGGTTAGAGGTCTTGCCCGTTTCAAGGTTGTAGAGGTAAATATCGGTATTGGTGGAAACGGCATAAGCCTTGCCGGTAAGTTTGCGGCAGGTGTAGGCTATAAAGCGGCCGTCGCTGCTCCAGTCGAACTGTTCTATACCGCCAAAAGGCTTTACAGGAGCTTCGTAAGGCTCATTCTTAAGCAAGTCGATAGGTTCTGAGTGCTGCACCTTGCCCAATTCCACGTTCAAATCGATACCGCTCAGGGAGGCAACAAAGATATGGGGCACGCTCGTTACCCATTCGTCCCAATGGCGGTAGTTCAAATCGTTGAATATCATACCGCTCGATTTATCCAAATCGGGGTAGCGGTCCTTTACCGAAGGTTCCACCTGAACTTGGCGCACAAAGGCTATTCTGTTTTGGGCAGGATTGAGCTTAAAGCCTTCCATACCCCCCGGAACCGTAGTAATCTGAACAGGTTTTAATATTTTATAATCTTCTGATATTATGCCGTTTTCAACGTCTTTATTGAATACGTTCTTTAAGTCAATTCCAAACAGCTGCATACCGTCGCCGGCAGGGTAGAGATAAGCCAACGTATGCTCGTTGAGCCAGTGCAGATTGTTTTCGGAAGCGGCGGTGCGGGTAAGGCGGCGAACATTCTTTCCGTCTACATCGCAAAGGTAGAGGTCGGTATTGCCTTTGTTTTCCGCAACGCTATAATAACGAACCGAATAAGCGATATGCTTTCCGTCAGGGCTTACCGCCACCTCGCCCAAACGCCCCATAGCCCACAAGGCTTCAGGGCTAAGCAAGCCATCCTTTATTTCCACTTCCTGCTTATCGATAATCACAGCCTGCGATTTCTTGTTTTGGGTGCAGCAACCGCCCATCAGCAAACTCAGACCGAGCAGGCACGCCACTTGAATTTTCCTCTTCATATACGTAAGTTTTAATTGTTTATACTTTCTTCTTGTAAATATTGTTGTTTGGTATCCTTGGCTATAATGGAAGAACGCTCAAAGGCTTTCTCCTCGTTGAACATAATACGGTAGGTATAATGCCTTTGATGAAAGTCGGCGCCCACATTTTCGTGCAGGGCGCGCATCTTGGGGTTGAAATCGCCCACCCAAGAAAGCTCCAAGTGAGTGTAATTCAACTTTTTTATTACCTTGTTGAGATGCCAGAACAGCAAGGATTCTATACCGGCACGTTGGTACCGGGGCTTGATGCCCATAATCGTGAGCCGGGTGCGGGTCATTACATGCCGATGCTTCATCCAAAGAAAACGTAACTTATTGATTAAATTAAGTTTTCCATTAAACTTACGGAAAATGGGCGAGGCATCGGGAATCATAACCAAAAAGGCGATGGGCTCTTCGTGGCAATAGGCGAACCATATCATACGCTCGTCAATCAGCCCCTTGCCCTCACGGAGTTCCTTCCGCATGGTTTCGGTCTGCAAGGGCACAAAGTTTTCGTGAAACTGCCAGGCATCGTCATACACCTCTTTCATATCGTGCATATACTTCTCCACCTTTTTCATCTCCAGATGCCGGCAGGAATATTCGGGCTTGGAACGCACCCAGTCCGCCACTTTCCAAAAGCGTTCAGGAAAGGGTTTGGTGTAATCGAGCAGGTTGCTCACCTGTTCAAAATAAAGTTTAAAACCGTAATTTTCAAATAATTCTTTGTAGTAGGGGGGATTGTAGTTCATGCCCCAGCCCGAAGCCGTGAATCCCTCTACGAGCAGCCCCCAGTAGTTGTCGTTTTCCCCGAAATTGATGGGACCGTCCATAGCTTCCATACCCCGTTCCCGCAACCAGTCGCGGCAGGCGTCAAACAGCATATCCGCCGCCTTTTGGTCGTTCACGCACTCAAAAAAACCCATGCCGCCGGTAGGCTGCTTAAAGGTATATGCCTTTTTTCCATTGATAAAAACTGCCGTACGCCCTATAACCATCCCCCCCTCATCGTAGAGCAGAAAGCGGGTCGCATCTCCGTTTTCGTAAAATTCGTTCTTGCCGGGCGTAAAGATGGCTTCTATCCTTTTTTCAAACGGAGCCGAAAAATTAGGGTCGTTCCGGTAGAAATCCCGCTGGAACTTATGCCACACCGCCTTGTCGGAGGCAGATATAACTTCTTTTATCTGCATGGTTTATAGTTTTTTATTTATAGGCTTAGGCAAGCCGCTACAAAGTGGTAAAAATACGTGTTTTTTTCATACATTTGTTGCCTCTACAGCTATATATGCCCCATGATAAAGATTGCCACCGTGGTCGGGGCACGTCCCCAGTTTGTAAAAGCCGCCGTTTTGAGCCGCGCTTTTAGCGCGTATCCCGAAATAAATGAATGTATTATCCATACAGGGCAGCATTACGACACCTCTATGTCGGAAGTCTTTTTTCAGGAGATGGAAATTCCTCCTGCCCGCTATAATCTGGGTATCAACAAAAATTCCGTAGGGGAGGAATCAAATGCCGCTTTCGTGTTGGGGAAAACCGTGCAGGAACTTTCGAGCCTCTTATATCGGGAACAGCCAGACTGGGTATTGGTGTACGGGGATACCGATTCCACTTTGGCAGGAGCCTTGGCGGCAGCCAAAACCGGAATTCCGTTGATTCATGTAGAAGCCGGACTACGTTCATACAACGACTTGATGCCGGAGGAACTGAACCGCATACTGACAGACCGTATGTCAAAACTTCTTTTCTGCCCCACAGACCGCGCCGTTAAGAATCTGCAAGAAGAAGGCTTTGACAAGACTTCCGCCCGGGTTTTCCGCTGCGGAGACCTGATGCAGGATGCTGCCATTTACTACGCAAACAAATCTAAACCAATACTTGATGTAAATTTACCCAAAAGTTTTATTTTGTGTACAATACACAGAAAAGAAAATACATCAAATCCTACGGTTCTCAGGCAAATTTTTCAAGCCTTGAACCAGATAGCGGAACTTATGCCGGTGGTGATGCCCCTGCATCCGGGCACACGGAAACACCTGCACGCCTACGGCTATGATTTTGCGTCTTCCCCGATTCGGTTTATAGAGCCTGTAGGCTATTTAGAAATGATTTTCTTGTTGCAACATTGCCATTTTGTAATGACCGACAGCGGAGGGCTCCAAAAGGAAGCCTACTTCTTTAACAAAATGTGCCTTACCTTGAGAGAAGAAACCGAATGGACTGAATTAGTTGACAACCATTGTAATATTCTTGTCGGAAGCGATACCGAAAGAATTACGGAAGCCGCTGCCAAGCTTTGCAAATCGCACACAGACGCTTTTGTTCCGGCTCTGTATGGAAAAGGGGATGCCGGCACGGAGATAGCCCGTACCATTATTCAATACATTTAGAACCATGACCTTACACGAAAATGCACTGACATATCTGCTCCGTTTTTTAAGCGGTTTGGACGACGATGCGGTTTTGCGCACTTTCCGTATCGGTTACACCGCCGACGAAGAAAAATTGGCGCATTACGACCTCGTTTTCATTCCCTCCGGATTTTTTGAATCCGAACACTACGGAACGCCTGCTTCCATACCTCAAAGTTTTCAGGAAATCAACGGTATACCATTTTTATACGGCAAGCCGACAGTAGAAAAGAGGGGAGATACGGTCTTGGTTTATGCCGACCTTCCTGCCTCGGCTTTCTTTTTCCTTTCCCGTTACGAAGAAATATGCCGCCGCGATGTGCGCGACAAACACGGGCGTTTTCCCGGCAAAGAATCTTTTGCCGGCAGACATAACCTGCTTTGCCGCCCCCTTGTAGACGAATATGGCGTTTTGATACGCCAATGGCTCCGCAGCGTGGGCAAGGATGTACCCGAACCTGAAGCCAAAGTAGCCAAGCTTTGGGTAACCCACGACCTCGATTCTCCCTTTTTCTGCAAAACCTTGCGTTCTGTGGCACGCGAAACGTTTAAGGGAAAAGGTATTTTTTATGCCTTGAAGGTGTTTTTCGGTAAAATCGAAGACCCTTACCATACTTTTCATTGGATGTTCCAAAACGAAGAAAAGTATCTTAAACAGGCTCCTTTCGCTTGGCAGACCGTTTATTTTATCAAGGCAGGCGGGATTCACGCCTACGACAAACCCCGCTACAAACTACATTCCAAACCGATTCGGAGGCTGCTTAAGGATATTGTTTCCCATAAGGCTCTTTTAGGCTTGCACGGCAGTTATTCGGCAGCCCAAAACACCGGGGCTTCCTTGTTGGAAAAGATAGCGTTAGAATCTTTTATAAAACATAGGATAGAGTCTGGCAAAAACAAAGTATTTCTGTTCAGAAGCCATTACCTGCGTGCCTGTGAACCCGAAGATTTCCGCAGATTGGAAAAAATCGGCATTACCGATGACTTTACAATGGGCTATGCCGATGTAGCAGGCTTCCGTTTGGGAACCTGTCGCCCGGTAATTTGGATTGACCCCACAAGAGGAACCTTATCCAAACTGGTGCTGCACCCGCTCACCGTAATGGATAATTCGCTCTATCAAAAAGATTATATGTATCTTAACGAGGATAACGCCAAAGAATACTGCGCCGGACTTTTTGAGAAAACCCGTCGTTTCGGAGGGGAGATCTGTATTCTCTGGCACAATACAACCCTCGTAGACAACGGCTATCCCGGACCTGCCGTTCCTTGGGCACGTTCCTTTTATATATACATTCTTGATTATTTGGCGAATATAGAAACGCCGGATACGATTTCGGAAGAAAGCACCATAAGTTCCCTGTTATGAAAATTTTGGTAGTCTGCGACGGTTTTCCCCCTGAATTTGCTCCCCGTATGGGCTATCTGTGCAAATACCTGTCCCGTATGAACTGCACGGCAGAGGTGGTATGCGAGCAGTATTCCGACGACCGTCGCTTCGATTTTCTTGCCGATGCCACAAGCCGGGTAAAACGTATCCGTTTCTTTCGCTCGCTGAAAATGCCTAAACCTCGGGCAGAGTGGGGCACCTTAATGCTCCGCGACCTGTTTTTTCATTACAAAGACAAACGCTTGGTTCGTGAAATAAAAAAAGATACATCGTTTACGGGCTACGATTTGGTATTGTGCAGCACGTGTCGAACTTTTCCCCTCCGGGCGGCGGCAAGCTTGGCAAAACATTTCCGCGTACCCTTGGTGGCGGATTTGCGCGACATTGGCGAGCAATATCCGGACAATTCTTATCTTGCACATCGTCTGCCGTTTGCATCTTTCTTTATTCGGCATCAATTAAAAGAAAGGAACCGCGTGCTCAAAAAAGCGGCGGCAGTGGTGAGCGTTTCGGAATGGCATCGCGATTTTTTGAAACGATTCAACAACAATACCCATTTAATCTATAACGGCTACGACCAAGAATTGTTTTTTCCAGACCATCGGCACGATTCTTGCTTCCGTATCGTATTTACCGGCAGTATAATCCATTCCACGCTACGAAACCCGGACTGGGTGTTTGAAGCCGTGTCCCGACTCAAGAAAGAAGGGGTGATTTCTGCTTCCGATTTTAGGCTTTGCTGGTATGTGGAAGCGGCGGGGAAGCCCATTTTGCAGAACTTGGCGCAAAAGTATGGCATAGAAGAAGTATCTGAATGTTACGATTTTATTCCCGCTACCGAAGTTCCCGCCTTGTTGAACCGAAGTTCCATTCTGCTTCAGCTTTCCAACATAGCGGATGCCAAAGGACCCAAGGGGATTATGACCACCAAGATTTTTGAGGCATTGGCAGTGGGGAAACCGCTTTTGTTGGTACGCAGCGACGAAAGCTATCTGGCAGCCTTGATAGAGCGTTACCACTGCGGATTAGCCGCCCAAAACGTGGAATCCGTTATGGAATTTATTAAGGCTCAATATCAAAAGTGGAAACAAACGGGCAGTACGGCTATTGCCGTTGCCCCGGAAATCGGGCAACTTTACTCAAGGGCGGGGCAAGCGCAACAATTCCTTCAACTTTTCAAGCAGATTTTGAAAGATGGATAAGTCTTTGTATAAAAATACATTATTTACACAAGACTGGTGGTGGGATGCCGTGTGTCCGCCCCAAAACCGACACGAAATCGGCATTAGGGGGGAAAATGGGAAATGGCGCAGTTTATGGCGTATGGCTGTGGTTCGCCGTACGGGAATCTTTCAAGTGTACGGCATGCCGCCTCTTACCCAGCACGCAGGTCCGTTTCTTGCCGAAAGACAGGATTTTATCCAGTTGCTTGCTCAAATTCCAGATAGGCAACGGCTTTGCCTGAATATAGGATTTGAACTGAACGAGAATGAGTTACGTTTTGCCCAAGAAAATGGGATAGGGGTGTTGCCGCGCGTAAGCCACCGATTGGAAGACCTTTCCGACTTAGAAAAGGTGTTTAAGGCGGTTAAAGCACCGCGCCAACGGCAGATCCGTAAGGCGGAACGTCTTTTGCACGCCCTGCAAATAGATGATGTAGAGCCTCTTATAAAATTACAGAACGAAACGTTTAGCCGTAGGGGCTTAAAAAATCCGTACCCGGAACAAATAGTAAGAAATCTGTATCAGGCTGTAAAAGAACATCATGCAGGTTGCCTGGTTGCCTTGGCGGATGCGCAGGAGCGTATTATGGCTTGCGGACTTTTTGTACACGACGATACGGTCTGTTACAGTCTTACGCACGGTTTTCATAAACTTGGGCAGGACTTGGGCGCGGGCAGCCTCTTGCAGTGGAAAGGCATAGAGTACGCAGCCCGGAACAAACTTATATTTGATTTTGAAGGCTCTAATATCAAACAAATTGCACAATTTAATTTAAGTTTTGGCGCAAGCACGGTAACGTACTCCAGATTGGAAAGATACGATACGTTTTTCCGTCTTGGCGAGCACTTAAAAAAACTGTTAAAACCACTTCGATGAACGGAATTTATACCATATTGCTGCTCTTGGTCTCCAACGTATTCATGACCTTGGCTTGGTACGGACATCTCAAACTTCAGGAAATGAAAATCAGCACGGGCTGGCCCTTGATTCTCGTCATTCTGTTTTGCTGGGGCATTGCCTTATTTGAATATATGTTTCAAGTGCCTGCCAACCGGCTGGGTTTCCGCGAGAACGGCGGTCCGTTCAGTCTGGTTCAGTTAAAAGTAATTCAAGAAGTGGTTTCCTTGGTGGTCTTTACCGTCATCGCCATGTTCATGTTTAAGCACGAATCTTTTCAGTGGAATCATCTTGCCGCATTTGCCTGTTTGATTCTTGCGGTTTACTTTGTTTTCAGGTAAAAGTGATTTTAGTTGGCAATCTGCTTCGTTGTAGCCCTCGGCTTGTTCGGTCACTTACCAAAGTAAGATCTTCACATCAAAATTGGCATATAATTTATATTATGTTAACTAATAATTTTGAAAAGCCACCCCCTTTAATATCATCATAGATTAAAAATAAATCGGTGTGTCTGCTGAAAGTCTACCGAAAATACTCCTTCATGCGCTCAAAGAATCCCGGTTCCTTTGCACCCTTGGCAGCCGCAAAGCCCGGCATCTCCCGCATCTTTTCCAACAAAGCCTTTTCCTCCTTATTGAGCGATTTGGGAACGCTTACATTCAGATATACAATCAAATCCCCCTTGGGCATACCGCGCTGTACCGAAGGAAATCCCTGACCGCGCAAACGCAGCAGCTTGCCCGAAGGCGTACCCGGCTCAATCTTGATGCGAGCCTTGCCGCCCAAGGTCGGAACCTCGATTGAACAGCCCAAAGCAGCATCCATATAACTGATTGGCAAGGTATAATGAAGATTCTGATGGTCGCGCTGAAACTCGGTATGGGGCAATTCCTCTATTAAAACGAGCAAATCGCCGTTGATACCGCCCTGAGGCGCCGCGTTGCCCTTACCCGATACCGAAAGCTGCATACCGGCTTCCACCCCGGCAGGAATATGAATACTGATAACCTCATCGGCATAAGTAACTCCCTTGCCGCTGCATTTGGGGCAACGTTCGGTAATGGTTTTGCCCGAGCCATGACAGGAAGGACAAACCTGCACCTGCTGCATCACACCCAAAATGGTTTGCTGCCGGCTTACCACCTGCCCCTGCCCGTGACAGGTTTCGCAAGTCTTCATCGCCGTGCCGTTCTTGGCACCCGTTCCTTGGCAATCTCCGCAGCTCACCGCCTTATGCACCTTGATTTTCTTTTCTACTCCGGTAGCGATTTCCTCCAAGGTAAGTTTGAGCGTTACCCTGAGGTCGGAACCTTTCAGAACCGGTCGCTGGGAGCGTCGTCCCCCTCCGAATCCGGAAAAACCGAAGCCGCTGAAAATATCGCCGAACTGACTGAATATGTCTTCCATACTCATGCCGCCCATACCGCCGAAACCGCCGGCTCCTCCCATTCCGGCATGACCGAACTGGTCGTAACGCTGCTTCTTTTCAGGGTCGGAAAGAACCCCGTAAGCCTCCGCCGCTTCCTTAAATTTTTCTTCCGCCTCCTTATCGCCCGGATTACGGTCGGGATGATATTGGAGAGCCAATTTGCGGTAGGCTTTCTTTATCTCGTCGGCGGAGGCTCCTTTTGCCACGCCCAATACTTCGTAATAATCTCGCTTTTCTGCCATGATTGCCTTTGCTTTTACCGAAAGATTAACACCCCACAACCACTTTGGCAAAGCGCAGCACCTTGCCGTCTAAAGTATAACCCTTCTGAACCACTTCCAACACATAGCCTTTCTTGCTTTCTTCGGGCGATGGAATCTGCGCCACCGCTTCTGCCGTTTCGGCATCGAAAGGTTTATCCGCCACCTCGCACTCGCTCAAACCCTGCTGCTTCAAGGTAGACATCAATTTGTTGTATATCAGGTTCACGCCTTCTGCCAAGGCATTGGGTTCCGCCCCCTCTTCCGTTTGACCTATCGCCTTGAGGGCACGCTCCATATCGTCTATGACAGGCAATAATGCCAAAACGACACCGGAACATGCCGTTTTGATCATCTCCAACTTTTCTTTATTGGCACGGCGGCGGTAGTTGTCAAAATCTGAATAAAGACGCAGATACTTGTCGTTCAGTTCCGCTAACTGAGCCTTAAGGTCTTGTTCTCCTGTTGTTTGCGATTGGCTTTCTCCCTCGCCTGCACTTCCCTGCTCCATCTCGCCTTTTTCTGAGCAAACCTCTTCCTGAGCGGCTTGGGCAGCCTCTTTCAAAGGCTCTTCCTCTCTCGTATTGTTTTTCTTACTCATGCCTGTATGTTTATAAAAGCGGCTTCCATTCAGCAAAAACAATACCATTCCGGCTTTCGTATCATTTTTATGACACATTGGCACGCCCTTGAACATTCAGCATAAAATGCGTACATTCGCACGCCATATTAAGGCATCTTCAGAAAAAAAATAGCACTATATATGAAACAGACAGTTATCCCTAAAGAAACCGTAGACGGCGTTATCAGCCAAAACGGGCTTAAGAGCGTGGGGCAAGCCTCCATCCGCGAAGTGAAAAAACTTATCAATGACGTAGAAAAAGCCTCCGGAACCCGCTTTATCCGTATGGAAATGGGTATTCCCGGTCTGCCTGCCGCCAAAATCGGTGTGGATGCCGAAATAGCCGCGCTGCAAAAAGGCATCGCTTCGCTCTATCCCGAAGTAGGCGGTCTGCCCGAACTCAAAACGGAAATTTCGCGTTTTGCCAAGAATTTTCTCAACATTGACGTAAATCCTGCCGGCTGTATTCCCACCGTAGGCTCCATGCAGGGCAGCTTTGCCGCTTTCCTTACCGTAAGCCGTGCGCAAAAAGGCAAAAACACTACCCTTTTCATAGACCCCGGTTTTGCGGTTCACAAGCAACAGCACAGAGTATTGGGTATTCCCTTTGAAAGTTTTGACGTTTACAACTTCAGGGGCGATAAACTGCGCGAAAAGTTAGAAAGTTATCTGAGCAAGGGAAACATCTCCTCCATTTTCTATTCCAACCCCAACAATCCCTCTTGGATCTGCTTTACCGAGGACGAACTGCGCACCATAGCCGACTTGGCAAAGAAATACCATGTTATCGTAATGGAAGACCTCGCCTATTTCGGTATGGACTTCCGTCACGACATCTCCACGCCGGGCGTGCCGCCATTCCAGCCCACCGTAGCGCAATACACCGACCAATACATTCTGTTTGTATCGAGTTCCAAAGCATTCAGTTACGCCGGGCAGCGCATCGGTATGATGATGATTTCGGATGCCCTGTACCAAAGCGAGTTTCCCGACTTCAAGGCATACTACAACAGCACCCAGTTCGGGCATACCATGATTTTCGGAACCGTGTACTGCCTCAGCTCCGGTACCGCCCATTCACCCCAATACGCCTTGCACGCCATTCTTAAAGCCGCCAACGAAGGCCGTTACAACTTTGTTAAAGAAACCCGCATCTATGGCGAAAAAGCCCACCGGATGAAAGAGATGTTTCTTAAGAACGGCTTTTACCTTGCCTACGACAAAGACGTAAACAAAGACCTCTCCGACGGTTTTTATTTTACGGTAGGCTATCCGGGTATGAACAGCGAAGAATTGCTGCATAACCTACTCTACTTCGGCATCAGCGCCATTTCTTTGGGCATTACCGGCAGCGAGCGCGAAGGCATCCGCGCCTGCGTATCGCTCGTTCCTATGGAAGATTTGCCCGAATTAGAAGTACGTTTGCAAAAATTCAAGGCTTATTTTAGTGAATAACTTTGAAATAACAGCAGATTTCAAACCTACCGGAGATCAACCGCAGGCTATCGAGAAATTGGTTTCCGGTATTCAAAACGGCGATAAGGCACAGGTTTTGCTCGGCGTTACCGGCTCGGGCAAAACCTTTACCATAGCCAATGTGCTTGCCCGCCTGAACCGCCCTGCCCTCGTGCTAAGCCACAACAAGACCCTTGCCGCGCAGCTGTTCGGCGAGTTCAAGCAGTTTTTTCCAAAAAACGCCATAGAGTATTACGTTTCTTACTACGACTACTACCAGCCCGAAGCCTATCTGCCGGCTTCCAACACCTATATCGAAAAAGACCTTTCCATCAACGATGAAATAGAAAAACTGCGGCTCAACACATTGGCGAGCCTGCTTTCGGGGCGGCGCGACGTTATTGTGGTAAGTTCCGTTTCGTGTATCTACGGCACGGGCAATCCGGCAGACTACCACGAAAACGTTATCGTGCTGCAGAAAGGCGAAAAAACAGACCAGCGCGAAGTAATGCTGCGTTTGGTAAAATCGCTCTACAGCCGCCACGAACTGGAGTTTACCCGAGGTCGGTTCCGCGTAAAAGGCGATACCCTCGATGTATTTGTGGCATACGACGACTACGCCTACCGCATTGTCTTTTTCGACAACGAGATAGAACGCCTCTGCAAGATAGATCCCCTATCCGGGCATATCTTGGAAGAATTAGACAGTATCCGCATCTACCCTGCCAATATGTTCGTGCCCTCTTCGGCACGCATACAGCAGGCAATAAAAGAAATACAGCTCGATTTGGGCAAACAGGTAGATTTTTTTAAGGAAACCGGCAGACCCTTGGAAGCCAAACGCCTCGAAGACCGCGTTACCTACGATGTGGAGATGATAAAGGAATTGGGCTTCTGCTCCGGCATAGAAAACTACTCCCGCTATTTTGACGGCAGGGCTGCCGGCGTGCGTCCTTTCTGCCTGCTCGACTATTTTCCCGACGATTACATTACCATTATAGACGAAAGCCATGTAACCGTGCCTCAATTAGGCGCTATGTACGGAGGCGACCGCTCCCGCAAGGTAAACTTGGTGGAATACGGCTTCAGGCTGCCTGCCGCTATGGACAACCGCCCCCTCAAGTTTGAGGAATACGAGGCATTGGAAAAGCAGACTATCTACGTAAGCGCCACCCCTGCCGATTACGAATTGGAAAAATCGGGCGGCGTGGTGGTGGAACAGCTTATACGCCCCACCGGCCTCTTGGATCCGATTATCGAGGTACGCCCCACCGCCCATCAGGTGGATGACCTCTTAGACGAGATAGAACAGATCTGTGCCCGTGGCGAAAGGGTGCTGGTAACCACGCTTACCAAGAAAATGGCGGAAGAACTGTCTAAATACCTTGCCAATACCGGCATCCGCTGCCGCTATATACACTCCGAAGTAGAAACCTTGGAGCGGGTGGAAATACTGCAAGACCTGCGCGCCGGTGCTATCGACGTGCTTATAGGGGTAAACCTGCTGCGCGAAGGGATAGACCTGCCGGAAGTTTCTTTAGTTGCCATTATGGACGCCGACAAAGAGGGCTTTCTGCGCTCGGCAAGATCCCTTACCCAGACCGCAGGTCGCGCCGCCCGCAACGTAAACGGCAAGGTGGTGATGTATGCCGACCGCATTACCGACGCTATGGCGCAGACCATAGAAGAAACCAAGCGGCGGCGCGACATACAGGATGCCTACAACAAA
This sequence comes from Lentimicrobiaceae bacterium, assembly GCA_022510485.1. Lineage (GTDB taxonomy): Bacteria > Bacteroidota > Bacteroidia > Bacteroidales > P3 > Pullibacteroides. The sequence continues at coordinate 30,817 of JAFLTI010000014.1, forward strand.
AAACATCACCAAAAGCCCCGCCCCATCGTAAAGGCGCTGCACCAAACCTTAAACGAGGTAATAGGCGTGGAACCCAAGGCATACAGCGAAGATTTGCACGCTCCCGCCTTTGCCGACCCCGTTATGAAATACGGCGACAGCAAAACGCTCTCGGCAGAGGAACGCGCCAAGCGGATTGAAGAATTGGAAAAACAGATGAAAGAAGCCGCCTCGCGTTTGGACTTTTTGGAAGCCGACGCCTGCCTGCAACAGATTAACCGATTAAAGAAAACTTAAACTCAACCGTATATGAAAAAACAAATTTCCTTTGACCCTGCCACGCAGGTTCAGAACAGTTTTCAAAAGGGACCCTTCGGCGATGTGAACCCGGCGGTAACCGACTCGGCAACCTTTATGTTTGATAAAGGCGAGGATATGACCGCCACCTTTCACGGCGAAAAGCAAGACGCCTTTTTGTATTCCCGCCACTGGAACCCTATGAACATGAGCCTTTGCAAGGCATTGGCGGCTATGGAAGGCACCGAAGCCGCATGGGTTACCGGTTCGGGTATGGCTGCCATTACCAACGCCATGCTGCAATTGGTAAGCGCAGGCGATCATATCGTAGCCAGCCCCACTATCTATGGCGGCACTTTCGCTTTCTTAAAGAACTACCTGCCCAAATTCAACATCGAGGTAAGTTTTGTCGATTCCACCAACCTCAAGGCGGTAGAAAAAGCCATCCGAAAGAACACCAAGTTCATCTACACCGAAACCATGAACAACCCCATGCTGCGCATTGCCGACATTCCCGGCTTAAGCAAGATTGCCCGCAAGCATAAGGTAAAACTGGTGGTAGACAACACCTTTACCCCCATGATTTTCTCCCCTGCCCGCTTAGGTGCCGATATTGTGGTGTATTCCATGACCAAATTCATCAACGGAAAGAACGACTGCGTGGCGGGAGCCATCTGCGCCTCTCAGGAATTTATCAATTCGCTTATCGATGTAAACAACGGCACGAGTATGTTGCTCGGTCCCGTGCTCGACCCTTTCCGTGCATCGAGCATTATGAAGAACCTCTACACCCTGCATATCCGCATGAAGCAGCACGGGCAGAACGCGCTCTATTTAGCCAAACGCTTTGCGCAAATAGGGCTTAAAGCCAACTATCCGGGCATGCCCACCCACCCCGACCACAAAATCATCAAGCGCGACATGAACCCCGGCTACGGCTTTGGCGGTATGATAGCCATCGACTTGGAAACGGCTCAGAAAGCCAACTTTATGATGGAAACCATGCAGAAAAAAGGAGTGGGTTATCTGGCGGTTTCTTTGGGCTATTTCAAGACCCTGTTCAGCAATTCGGGCAAGAGTACCTCAAGCGAAATTCCCGAAGAATTTCAAAAAGGAATGGGACTTTCCGAAGGTCTGGTACGTTTCTCGGTAGGCTTAGACAACGATATAGAACGTACCTTTAATCTGATTCACGAAAGCTTTGAACTTACCCAAAAGAAATTTGCCGGTAAGAAAACAGCCAAAAAGAAATAGAAAAAGCAAAGACAAAAAAAAGGCGGTGTTTTCACACCGCCTTTTTTTATATCAAGGAACCGCTTATTAGCGAACCATGATTTTCTTGTTGGCAATACCGGCAACAGTGGTAACTTTGGCAATATACATACCGCTGGCAAGACCGTTCAACGCAATGGTTTCGATATTGCTGTCGCAAATTTGGGTCTTAACCAATTTACCGTTGGTGTTGTAAATTTCCACCTTCTGGATTCTGTCTGCGGATACGATTTCGGTAAAGTCGATAGCGGGGTTGATCTTTACTTCTACGTATTTGTCGTAAGCGGCACCGCGTTCAACGTCGGTTTCGCTCGCCAAGATAACGCGCATATAGGGTTCGCCGTCCAAAGCCTGACCGCCGTCAAATACCCAACCGCGCATGGCTGCGATAATAGCAGTTTCGTCGGTCTGAGCTTCCGGATCGGGAAGCATCCATTCCAGCTCTTCACGTTCACGGGCATAGATAAAATCATCGCCCTCGCGGTGACCCCACATATTTTGTTTTGGGGCATCCCATACGAGATATACGGCACCGGGTTCTTCACTCTGCAAGGTAGTGGTGGTTCCGGGTTCCATCAGAATCAAGGCGGTAGCATTCCACAAGGTGTCAGTTTCTTCCTGATCGTTGGGGAACACCATACTTACGCAGAAATAATCGCCTGCCACACTCGGAGTTTCAAAGCGGGCGGAGCAGAACTGACCATTCATCATATCCGTAGGATCTTCAAGGGGAATCAAAGGCACGTCAACCGTATTCGATCTGCTGGCATATTCTTTCGTGTTAACGGGATAATGAACTTTTATTTGCCTTGAGCCTTCGCCTGCTTCCATCAAATTATCCCAAGCATACTGTTCGGTAACCTGTCCCTTGTCGGAGGTGTACAGTTTGTAGTACAGGGGCATAGGCGTATTATTGACATCAACTGCGGCGGTGGCGGTAGTTCTGGCACGGCAGATATAAACCATAGCACCGGTAACGTAGAATTTGTCGACGTAAATCTGATATACTGAAGAAAGGTAGCCGTCGGGGCTGACATCGAACAAAAGTCCGTATTCACCGCTTCCGGCAAAGTTGTTTACCCAACCCGTACCATAAGGCCACCATACGGTAGGAATGTTGTTTACATCATCCCAGCTGCTGATACCGGTAGCGGTATAACCGCCGCCGATACTACCGCTGAGGCTATGAAAAGCGGCTTCCGCCCATAAAGTGTCGACAATGGCAGCCTTGGCAGCACCTTTTGCCTGATCCATCATCAGGGGAGAAACGGCTTCCATCTTGGCAGATTTGGAAAGCGGGGCTCCTACCTGACGAGCCTGTTTTACCTGTGCATTGGCTCCTGCTACGAGAGCAACAGCACAAACTAAAGTCAAAATTTTTTTCATCGTTTAGATTTTTAGTGTTGTTCTTTTAGTTTAGTTCCTATTTTGAAAAAGTTCGCTAAGGTAGTATTTTTTTTTCTTTTCTGCAACTTCTAAACCAAAGCCGCCTTTAACACATCGGCAGCCTGTTCAATATAAGTTATCTGTAAGCCGTCTGTATACAGTTTGGGAATTTCTTCTACCTGTGGCAGATTTTCCTTGCACAGAATAATCTGCGAAATGCCTGCCCGCTTGGCGGCAAGGAGTTTCTCGCGCACCCCGCCTATGGGCAGAATCTGTCCGCGGAGCGTAATCTCTCCAGTCATCGCCACCGAACATTTTACCTTTTTGCCCATAAGTGCCGAAACCATAGCGGTAAAAAGCGTGATACCGGCAGAAGGTCCGTCTTTGGGCGTGGCGCCTTCGGGCACATGAATATGGATATCGTTCTGGCTCAATACCGCCTCTTTTATACCCAAACTTTTGGCGTGCGATTTGATATATGCCATTGCCACCGAAGCCGATTCCTGCATTACCGTGCCTAAATTGCCGGTAATATGCAGCTCGCCCTTGCCGGGCGATATGGCGGCTTCTATAAACAGCACATCGCCTCCGGTTCTTGTCCAAGCCAAACCGGTAGCCACGCCTACGGTATCGCTCTTAAGTTTTTCAGGTTCGGTAAACGAAGGCACGCCCAAGGCTTCTTTGATAAAAGCCTTGTTGAGGCGGCTCCCCTTCCGCTTTTCCTTGGCGTTTTCAGATACCATATACTTGGCACGCTCGCGTATGAGGGCGGCGATATTCTTTTCTAACTGCCTTACCCCGGCTTCGCGTGTATATTCCGCAATCACATAGCGTATCATTTCTTCGGGAAACGCCATATCGCCCGGTTTCATGCCGTGTTCGGCAATCTGCTTGGGAATAAGGTGCCGCTGGGCAATCTTTACTTTTTCATCCAGCACGTAACTGGGCACTTCAATAATCTCCATGCGGTCGAGCAAGGCAGGATGAATGGTAGAAAGCGTGTTGGCGGTGGCTATGAACAATACTTTTGAAAGGTCGTAATCCACCTCGATAAAGTTGTCGTGAAAGCTGCTGTTCTGTTCGGGGTCCAGCAGTTCCAGAAGTGCCGCCGAGGGGTCTCCGTTATGGGTCATACCGGCTAATTTGTCTACCTCGTCCAACATAAACACGGGGTTGGAAGACTTGGCTTTCCTTATACCCTGTATCACCCTGCCCGGCATGGCTCCGATATAGGTTTTGCGGTGTCCGCGCACTTCGGCTTCATCGTGCAGGCCGCCCAAAGACATACGCACATACTTTCTGCCCATAGCCGAAGCGATAGACTTACCCAAAGAGGTCTTGCCCACGCCCGGAGGTCCTACCAGACAAAGAATGGGGGCTTTCATATCGCCCCTGAGCTTGAGCACCGCCATATACGAAAGAATCCTCTCCTTTACCTTTTCCAAGCCGAAATGGTCTTTGTCGAGAACTTTCTGCGCTTCTTTGGCATTGTAATTGTCGGTGGTACATTCGTTCCAAGGCAGATCCACCAAAGTGCTCAGATAGTTGAGCTGCACCGAATATTCGGGGCTCATGCTGGGAATATGCCGTGTTTTGGCAACTTCCTTTTCAAAGTGAACCTTTACTTCTTCTTTCCAGTTCTTGTTCTTGCCCGCCTCGATGATGTCTTTTAGCTCCTGCTCCGAAGACCCGCCCAATTCATCCTGTATAGTCTTAAGCTGCTGGGTTAAAAAGTATTCTTTCTGCTGCTTGGCTATATCGGCTTCCACCTTGCCCTCTATCTGGCGTTTCCACGCTAAATTCTGCTGCTTGGCGTTGATATGCTTTATCAGGGCAGAAGCGCGTTCCACCAAGTTGTCTTTTTCTAAAAGAGCCTGCTTCTCGGTGGTGGATATATTGATAGTGTCTGCCACAAAGGCAAGCAGAACATCGGGCGTGTCGATATTCTGCAAGGTAAACATCACGTCTTGCTTGGTATGGGGAGTGAGCCGTACATACGCCATAAAGGATTCGCGCACCATTTCCAATGCCGATTTGAGTTCCTTGGAGGGCGATTCCTGTTCGTCGCAGGCTTTTACCTTAGCCAGCAGATAGGCGCTGTTCTTTTTGTAGCCTAAGGTTTCGATACGCCTTATTCCTTGAATCAATGCCGAGAGCGAACCGTCGGGCATCTTGAGTATGCGCATGACCCTCGTCATCGTGCCTATGGTGTATAGACCACTTTCGTCAGGTTCTTCCTCCTCGCGCGATTTTTGGGCAATGGTGCCGAAAACGCTATGGTTCTCGTAGGCTTCCTTTACTAAATCTATCGACTTGCGGCGGCCTATCGTAATGGGTATGATCTCTCCCGGAAACAGCACATTGTTGCGCAGGGGGAGAATCGGCAAAAAGGCGGGCACTTTGGTGTTGTGCAGGTCTTTTTCTTCTTCTTTGCTGATAATTTGTATAAAAGTGGGCTCTTCCGCTCCGGCGGAGGGCACATCGGGCATCACAGACTTGCTTTTCTCTTTCTTCTTTGCCATATAAGGTATGTTGAGCCTGTCGGGCTGTTAATCTTCTATTTCGTTTCTTATCCGGTTGCCGACGGTCTGCTGAAACACTTCGCGCAGCACTTGGGCATCGGCTTCGGTAAAGGTTCTGTTGCGGCGGGCATATACTATCTTTGCCGTATCTATGGCGCGTTCCACGCGGTAGGTTTCCTTTCCCCAAGTAAAGGAGGGAATAAAGTTTTTAGGAAAGCCTGCCGCAAACACATTGCAGCCCACGCCCACCACCGTGCCGGTATTGAACTGGGTGCCTATCGCGCTTTTGGAGTGGTCGCCCATCAACAAGCCGCAAAATTGCAGACCTGTCTTTACAAAGCGTTCTTCGGCATAGCTCCACACCCGTACCGGAGAATAGTCGTTCTTCAGGTTTGAACTATTGGTTCCCGCTCCCAAATTGCACCATTCTCCCAAAACGGCATCGCCCAAAAAACCGTCGTGCGCCTTGTTGGAATAGCCTATCATCACGGTGTTTTCCACCTCGCCCGCCACTTTGCAATAGGGTCCGAAGGTATTGCCGCCGTAAATCTTGGAGCCCATCTTGATAAGGCTGCCTTCGCACAGAGCCAAGGGTCCCTGTATCAAACTGCCGGGCATAATGCAGGCGTTCCTGCCTATGTAAACCGGGCCTTGGGTGGTGTCTATAATGGCGTGCAGCACTTTTGCCCCTTCTTCGGCAAACACCGGATATTCGCCGTATTGCACTACCCCCTCGCCTTTCCAGTCGGCACAGCTCAGATTTTTGTCCAAGCACGCCAAATCCTCTCCAATTTGCTTGCCATTAAGACTGAATATATCCCAAGGGTGCCGTATTTGCAGACAGGAGCCGGTATATTCCGTTTCTTCCCTGCCAGAAAGGCAGGTGCAATCTATTCCGTTTACCAACTGCTCCGCCTTGGCGTAAAAGGCTATCCATTGCCCCTGATAGGTAAGCACACCGTTCTGCGGCAAGGCTTTTATGGCATCCGCCAGTTCCCTGTTGGCAATAAAGGATGCGTTTACCAAGAGGTTCTGCCCAGCCATACGGTTTGCAAAACGCTTTTGCAGATAGGCTTCGGTTATAAAACCGCTGTCCTCGCCTAAAAAGAAATTCCATTTTTGCTGCAAGGTGGTGATGCCCACCCGCAGCAGGGCAACCGGACGGGTAAAGGTAAAAGGCAGCAACTGTTGCCGCACGGAGGGTTCGTCGCAAAGCAGATAGTTCATCGTATATCGAATGAAAAGTGCATATACAAGGAAAGCGGAAGTATTTCTGCCTCCGCTTTCTCAAAATTTCTCAAACAAACTAACACAAAGACTATTTGCCGGCAGCCTTTTTCTTTTCGAGCTGCTTTTGGTATTTGCTCATAAACTTGTCCACACGACCGGCGGTGTCCACCAATTTTACCTTGCCGGTAAAATACGGATGGGATGCACTCGAAATTTCCAACTTTACCAAGGGGTATTCGTTACCGTCTTCCCACTTTATGGTATCTTTCGTCTGAATGGTTGATTTGCTTAAAAAAGCATAATCGTTCGACATATCCTTAAATACAACCAAACGATAATCTTTAGGGTGAATGTCTTTCTTCATGGTTTCAAACACAATTTTGAGGCGCAAAAGTAGTATAATCTTTCCGAATTACCAAAAAGTTTTTTCAAGCCTTTATGCCGGCAGGAACTTTACCGCTTCAGACAGGGGCGGAACCACCTGCTTTTTGCGCGACATCACCCCCGGCAGCAACAGTACGTTGTCTTGGGCATCCATATGGAAAGCCTCACTGAGCAAATTGGTGGGTTCTCCAATAAAAAGCAGTATGGAAACTTCTTCCAACACATTTGTTATCATAACAATAGACAAATCATAGCCTGCCTTGCGGCGCATTCCGTCTAAGGCTTCTAAAATTTCCTGCTTGCGGTCTATCGCCTGCTGCCTTTCCAATACCGAACATTGGCTTATACTGATGCGGTAACGCCCTATCAAGAACTCTTTCATATCGTTCTTGGCAATTTCTTCCGCCGTCATATTGCCTATGTCCGAACCTGCCTTAAGCAATTCCATACCGTATTCCTGCACATCCACCCCGGCTATCTTCGACAGATACTGCGCCATCTCTCTGTCGTGCTCGGTGCAGGTGGGCGACTTGAACAGAACCGTGTCCGAAATAATGGCGGAGAGCATCAAGCCAGCAATCTTAGGAGGAATAGCCACCTGACGGTGCAGGTGCATATCGGCAACAATGGTACAGGTGCAGCCAACCGGGTCCTGACGGGTAAAAATCGGGTCGTTGGTCTGTATGCCGCCCAAGCGGTGGTGGTCTATAATTTCTATAATCTTTGCCATCTCTATGCCTTCCAAGGCTTGGCTGCGCTCGTTGTGGTCCACCAAAATCAGCTTGGTCTTTTCGGGAACCATAGCCGATTCGCTGTTTACGATGCCCACCAGTTTATTGTTTTCAACCACAGGATAAGAGCGGTGACTATGTTTTGTCATCAATCCCTTGATGTCGCTCAACATATCGGAAGCCCTGAAACTTATCACATCGGTCTGCATGATAGAAGATACCGGCACACACTGGTTGATAAGGCGGGCGCAGGTATAGGTATCGTGCGGTGCCGACAGTATCACCACTTGTTTCTGACGGGCGGCTTCCATCACTTCGGCATTTGCCTTACTGCATCCTGTAAGCAAAAGACAGGCGGCACCGCCTTCGATACACGCCATCAGTATTTCGTTGATGCGGTCGCCCACTAAAATAACGTCTTTAGGCTTTACGCTGCTTTGAACCGTATGAAGGCTGCCGGCGGCAATCCTCACCTCGCCCGACACGATTTCGTCTAACTTTTCATTGCCTGTTTCTACCGATGCGTCGCACACATGCGCCAGTTCTCGCAAGGAAACGTTTACATCCGCAAAGCTCTGCATCTCGATGTCCTCAAAGTAGCGTTTAGCCACATCGCTCACCGAAACCATGCCTACCAGCTCCCGCTTGTCGTTCACCACCGGAATCGATTTCACGCCGTCTTTACACATAATCTGAGCCAATTCGCGAAGGTTCTGCCTTTCGTTAATCGTCAGATCCCAAGGAATGGCAACATCGGCAACGCGCGGATAAACATCCGAAAGCAGCAAAGGGGCTTCCACCTTAAAATAGTTTAAGGCAAAAGCGGTTTCCCTGTTTATGGAGCCTGCCCTTGCAGGCACTACGTTCATACCCAATTCGGTCTTGAGGTGCGCATAGCAGATTGCCGCGCAGATGGAATCGGTATCGGGATTGCGGTGTCCGATAGCGTAAATGGGGCGTTGCTTATTCATGGGCAATGCGTTTTTGTCAAAAAACCACAATATTGCCGTAAAGTTAGTAAAATTCTACTTTCTCCCGAAAAAATACTACTTTTGGAAATCGAAACAATAAGTTTTGAATAACGCCATGAACAAGGATAATATCCGGATCAAAGACAAGGAGTTCAAGCCTTATCTGCCGGCAGAGGAATTAGACCGTATCATTACGGAATTGGCAGAACGCATCAACCGCGATTATGCCGGCCGCTCCCCTATCTTGTTTCCCATGCTTAACGGAGCCTTTATGTTTGCCGCCGACTTGGTAAAAAAAATCACGCTCGAATGTCGCATCTCGATGCTGAAGGTTTCTTCTTACCAAGGCTTGCAGAGCACCAACAAGGTGCAGGACTTGATAGGCTTGCAGGAGTGCATCGAAAACGAGGATGTCATCATTATCGAAGATATTGTGGATACCGGCGTAACTATGGCGCACGTATTGGATATGCTTAAAGACAAGAAGCCCAAGAGCATTGCCATCTGTAGCCTGCTTTTCAAGCCCGACAAGTTTACCAAAGATTACAGGATAGATTATATCGGCAAGTCCATTCCCAACGAATTTGTGGTGGGCTACGGCTTCGATTACGACGGCTACGGCCGCAATCTGCCCGATATTTACAGCCTTGCCGAATAAGGCACTCACCTCTCTCCGAAAAAACAAAACAGGTATAAACCATGTTGAATATCGCACTCTTCGGCCCTCCGGGCGCCGGAAAAGGAACGCAGTCCGAAAGGCTTATCGCCAAATACGGCTTGCTTTATATTTCTACCGGAGATATGCTCCGCAAGGAAATCGCCTCCGGTTCAGACTTGGGTAAAGAAATCAACGAAGTTACCTCGCAAGGGCATTTGGTTTCCGACGATTTGATTATGCGTATCATACGCAAAACCATCAACAGCAATCCCCACGCCAAAGGCATCCTTTTTGACGGCTTTCCGCGCACCCTTTCGCAAGCCAAGCTGTTAGAAAGTCTGATAGAGGAACTGCATACCCGCTTTTTCGGCGTACTGAGCCTTGAAGTGCCACGTCAGGAATTGATAGAACGCCTCATTAACCGGGGCAAGGTTTCGGGTCGCTCCGACGACAGGGAAGACGTGATTCTGGAACGCCTCAAAGAATACGAAGCCAAGACCCTGCCCGTTGCCGAATATTTTGAGAAAAAGGGAAACTACTATCCTGTAAACGGCACCGGTTCCCTCGATGAAATTTTTGAGCGTCTGGTAGCGCAGATCGAAAAACATTCCAATCTGCAATAATGGAAAAGATTGTTAGGATAGACGATGTAAAAGAGGCATTGCGCCATGTTATGGATCCCGAATTGGGCGCCGACTTGGTGAGCCTCGATATGATACGCAACATTGCCGTAAAGGGCAACACCATCGCTTTCGATTTAGTGCTTACCACCCCCGCCTGCCCGCTCAAGAAAGTGATGAGCGATAATTGCAGAGAGGCGATAGCCCGGTATATCTCGCCCGACTACGAAGTAGAGATTAACCTTACCTCTGCTAAACCGCAAGCCCCCGCCACCGATTTGCAACAGCTTTCTAAAGTAAGGCATATCATTGCCGTAGCCTCCGGAAAAGGCGGCGTGGGCAAGTCTACCGTAGCGGCGAATCTGGCTTTGGCATTGGCTAAAGGCGGCAATAAGGTGGCTTTGGTGGATGCCGATATTTACGGCCCTTCTATCCCTACCATGTTCGGTTTGGAAGAAGTGCAGCCCCAAGGCGTGCAGGAGGGCGACAAAACCCTGCTGTTACCGGTAGAAAAATACGGTATCAAACTGATTTCCATAGGATTTTTTGTAGATACCGACAAGGGCTTGCTGTGGCGTGGTCCTATGGCGTCGAACGCGCTCAGGCAGCTTTTTACCGAAACCCGCTGGGAGGAGATAGACTATATGGTGGTGGACCTCCCTCCCGGAACGGGCGATATTCATATTACGATTGCCCAGATGCTGCCTGTAAGCGGCGTGGTGATGGTTTGCGGCCCCCAGCAGGTGGCTGTGGCAGACGTAAAGCGGGCGGCGCAGATGTTCCAGTCCGTAAGGATTCCCATTTTGGGCTTGGTGGAGAATATGGCGTATTTTGTGCCTGACGATATGCCGGAAAAGAAATATTACATTTTTGGCAAGGAAGCCTTTGCAGCCTATGCCGCCCAGACGGGATTCCCCGTATTGGCAGAAATTCCCATGACCGAATCGGCTGCCCGAAGCGGCGATGCCGGCACGCCCGAAGTATTGCGCGGAGAGGGCCCCGTAAGCCAAGCCTTTATGAATTTGGCACAAAAAATTATGGAGGCAAGGAGCTGTCGATAAGTTAAATAAAATATTTAAGTAGATAGTTACAATTAAAACAATAACAATAAAATGGATAATCAAGAAAAATTAGCCGTAATGGAAAAGGTACGGCAAATTATCGAAACCCGTATGCGCCCTGCCCTGCAAGCCGACGGAGGGGATATTTCGTTTGTGGATATGAGCGACGATATGGTGGTGAGCGTGCGCCTGCACGGTGCCTGCGGTTCCTGTCCCCATGCGCAGATGACCCTCAAGCAAGGGGTTGAAGTGGCTATCCGCCGCGAGATTCCCGAAGTTAAATCGGTGGTGGCGGTAGGTTTTTAAACCTACTTTCTTTTGTAGGCGGCGGGGATTTCGGTATCCTCCGCCAAAACTGTGTGGCTCAAACGGATAACAGGAGGCGTTTGACGGCGTTTGTAGGCATTTCGATAGAACAAGCCTAGCACCTTTTGGGTTATTTCCTTATCAACGCCTTCTTTTACAATCTCTTTCTCGTCTTTCTTTTCTTCCAAGTGCAGACGGAGCACCTTTTCTATCAGATCGTAGGGCGGCAGGGAGTCGCTGTCTTTCTGACCGGGGCGTAATTCGGCGGAGGGAGCCTTGTCTATGCAGTTTTGCGGAATAATCTCCTTTTTGCGGTTGATATAGCGCGCCAAGGCATATACTTGGCTCTTGTAGAGATCGCCTATAACCGATATGCCTCCGCATAAATCGCCGTACATGGTGCCGTAGCCGCAGGCAGCCTCGCTCTTGTTGGAGGTGTTGAGCAGCATGGCGTCCGTTTTATTGGCTGCCGCCATCAAAAGGTTTCCCCGAATCCGTGCCTGTAGGTTTTCTTCCGCCAAGCCGAAGGGCGTTCCCTTGAACACCGGTGCCAACTGCTTCATAAAAGCCTTGTAAAGCGGTTCTATCGGTATAATTTCGTAATAAATCTGTAGGTTTTCGGCTTCCTTAGCCGCATCTTTTACCGAATGATCCGTAGAAAACTGCGAGGGCATCATCAAGCCCGAAACATTTTGCCTACCCAAGGCTTCTACCGCCAAAGGCAGCACCACAGCCGAATCAATGCCCCCCGACAGCCCGATTACGGCTTTTTTTATGCCGTTATGCTTAAAATAATCGCGTATGCCGCATACAAGGGCATCGTGTATCAAGGCGATTTCTTTGTCGGCAGCGGGCGTCTTGCGCTGCGGTTTCGGTGCCGCTTCGGTATCAAAAGTGGCGGTATGTGCCTTGAAATAAGGAAATTGCACACAACATTCGCCCCGACGGTAATAGGCGGAAGCACCGGTAAGCACCCTACCCGCCTGCCCGCCGCTTTGGGCAACGTACATCATTCGGTCAAACATTCCTGCCACTTGGCATATAAATCGGGACCGCTCCCTCTCGCTTTCTACCATAAACGGACGGGCATCCAAAAAAATAGCCATATCCGCTTCCGTAAGGCTCACCATATCCATGCTTGCCTGCAACACAAACGAGCCCGACAGATACGAAAGGAGAATCTTGGTATCCTTAAACTCGAACATATTGCCCTGCAACCCGGTATCACATTCGGGAATCTGACTCACCGAAAACTGGATGCAAGAGTCCCAAGCCACGCACAGAGAGGGCATGAACGAACCATCTAAGGCAAAAGGGGTATCGAACACCAAGGCGGTGCTCCTGTTTACTTCCCTCACCAATTTTTTCTGCAAACGGGCAATTTTGTCGGAACTGTCCGTATATTCCAAAAGCGACTTAGGCTCAAAGCCGCACAGGGCATCGGTGGGAATCACCGCCAAATCGACCTTTTCCCGACAGGCTTTCTTATAAAAATCGCTTATCTTCTTAAAATTATCTTCCCACGCGCCCGGAAAGAACGTATCTTGCAATATCGAAACTTTCATCTTTTTTTCCACTTTCCGTTAAAACATCACGCCCAAAATCAAACCAACCTGCTGATTGTTGTAAGAAGGCTTATCCAAACGGTATTGGTATTGTTTTTGATTTTTTACCGGACGTACAAAACCATAGTGATATTCTACGCCGATAATCAGGTTTATCCTCTTTGCCAATTGGTAATTGTAGCCAATCTGCGCCACGCCTGCCACATTGACCAGCCGGCGGCTTTCCTTTTCCATACGCTGATGGGTCTTGAACACGCCCTCTACAGGCGACATCCCGGCAATGGAAATCATACCTTCGTAAGTATCCTTTTCCCAATAGCGTACGCCGAATCCGAGGTTCAGTCCCGCCGAGAGGAAAACAGAACCCCGGCTGTTCGTAAAATTGCGTGTCTGCCACTTGAGGCGCAAGGGAACCTCCACATACGAAATCCAAGTAGACCTTGTGTGCGTAAGCCCCATAGTATCCGAAAGCCGTAACTTACCTCCTATCGTGTTCAAAGAAGCCCCCACGCCAAAATACAGACGCCCTATCATGCGCATATCAAACATCACGGTCGGTGTTACGCACATATTTACCCCTGAGCGGGAAACAGGCTTACTGACGGAACTGAGCCAATTGATTACCGGAGTGGCATAGACGCCTATATGCAGGAAACCTTCTTCCGAGGGTTTGGAGGGCGGTATATCCTTTTTCTTTTTAGCCGGTTTTTCTGTTGTCGAGGTAGTTTCCGGCTTATCCGGGCTTTGCTTGGCATCGTTTGCGGATGGCAGCACCGCTTCCTTTGCTTCGGTGGTACGGCTGTCCTGCACTCTTGCCACATCCACCTGCCCTTCTTCCTCTGCCAATACCCACGAAGGACTGTCTATAAAGCGTGTGGTTCCGCTTTGTGCATAGACAAACGAGATACACAGCAGCACGAATATCGAAAAAACAGAACGTTTCATAATTTTACGTAATTTTGAAAGTTGGCAAAGGCAAACAATTCTTGCCTGCCTGAGTATGCAAATGTACATTAAATCTCTATTCTCCCGCTTACTTTTATTCCTTTTGTTGATTCCTTGTCAGGTTTCGGCACAAATGCTTAAAAGCGCGGGCGATGAAAAACTGCATTTCGGTCTTTCTGTAGGCGGAGCCTGCAACACCACCTTTCCCACTGCGGGAGCTTGGCATTTCGACAACCGGCAAACCAAAATCGGGTTTAGCGGCGGGGCTTTTTTCGAGCTGGATTTTGCCAAACGTTTTTTTGCCCATTTTGAAGTGAATATTTCCGCAAGACGCCTTTTGGCAAACGGTTCTTCTGCCGATACCAACTTACGGAATTACGATCTATCGATTCACTACACCAACATCAATGTTCCATTGGGGCTTGGCGTATCGTTCCTGCCTGCTTCCAGCCAGTTCAATGTTTCGCTTATCGCCTGCGCCGTGCTGGGGCTTCCCCAATATAACAAGAGCCAAATCAGCGTGAACCGTCAGGATGTGGAACATTCGCTGCAAGTAGTCAATGTAGGGGCATTGGCAGAAGTACGCTTCAAATACGAATTCATCTTCTTGGCTTTCCGCTACGAATTTTCAGGAATGGATTTGTTCAGATACAAACATCAGGCTTTCAAAACAGGAACTTTCAGCTTTATGCTCGGCTTTCAGATTATTTAAGTATGAACACGAAAACAACGCGCTTCCTCTTAGGACTTTTCTTTGTGCTTACGGTAATGGCAACTGCCTGCAAACAAGGCGGCAACAAGCAGACTGAACCTGTATCCGTATTGCGCTACGATATGGCTATCATGCAGTTAGATACCACAAACCTACAAACCGGACTGCAAGCCCTTACCGACAGTTTTCCGCTTTACCTCGCAGGTGCCGATTGGGAAAACCAATACAACCTGCAACGTATCCGCCATTTTATAGAAGACCCTGTGGTAAGGCGCGCCTATGCCAAAATTATGGAAGAATATCCCGATTCCCGCAAATTGGGTAGCGATTTGAACCGTATCTTCAACCATACCCGCAAACTCTTTCCCGATTTCAAGAATCCGCGGATATATACCTATATTTCCTATTTCGATTTTGTGAACCGTATTATTTACCTCGATTCGGCGCTTTCCATCGCGCTCGACCTCTATATAAACGGAAACGAAGGACAATTAGACGAACTCGGCGTTCCGCGCTATATGAGCCGCAAGCTCAATTCCAAACACCTCACTGCCGATGTGGCGAGGGTTATAGGGGCAGACTTGCTGGCGCAACCCAAGCAAAGCTTGCTCGACTATATCGTAGCGGAGGGGAAAGTGCTTTATTTTATGGAACAAGTGCTACCGGATGCCGATGCCGAAACGCTTTTGGGCTATACCAAAGAACAGTACCTGTGGTGTCGCGCTCACGAAAGGGAAGTTTGGCAGTATATCGTACAACAGAACCTGCTGTTTGAAACCAACCCTGTAAAATTTCGGCATTTTGTAAACGAAGGTCCCTTTAATCCGCTTTTAGAGGGTGCTCCCTCCCGTCTTGCCCAGTTTATCGGCTGGCGTATGGTAAAATCCTATCTCAAAAAATCGGGAAACAACTTTCAAACCCTACTCCATGCCTCAGCGCAAGAGGTACTGCAAAACTCCGCTTACCGCCCCTAAGCCGGTCTTATTGGCTAAGTTTTTCTAACAACGCCTTACAGCCGCCATTTACCTGCCTCCATGTAAGCTCAAAGTCGCGCGTGTACCAAGGGTCGGCTATATCTCCCGGGTGTTCCGTATAATCCAGCAAGCGGCATACCTTATTTTGGGAATCTTCACCTATAATATGTCTGATATTGCGCATATTGTTGGTATCCATAAGCACAATATGGTCGTAATGACGATAATCTTCCATCGTCATTTGCCGCGCCCGATGCAGGGAGCAATCAATACCCTCCTCCTGCAACAGTCTTTTTACGGGAGGATAGACCCCATTGCCGATTTCTTCGGTAGAGGTGGCGGCTGAGGCTATTTCAAAATCCGCCTCCAAACCGGCATCCGCCACCATTTTCTTCATAACGTATTCTGCCATGGGAGAGCGGCATATATTCCCATGGCAGACAAACAGAATCTTATTCATTCAAAAAAGATTACAGGGCAGCCTTAACGGCAGCCATAGCGGCGGTAAAATTGGGCAATTCGGTATTTTCCTGTACGTACTGCACGTAAACCACCTTGTCGTTGCGGTCTATTACCACCACACCCCGGTTCAACAGACGCAGTTCCTTAATCAGAAAACCGTATTTCAAGCCAAATTCCGTAGCAAAGTGGTCAGATAAGGTAATCACCTTGTCTATACCTTCCGCTCCGCAGAAACGCCCTAAGGCAAAAGGCAGGTCGCAGGAAATGGTAAGGATAGCCACATCATTCAAAGCGGCGGCTTCTTTGTTAAATTCACGGGTCTGCATAGCGCAAACGCCCGTATCTATCGACGGAATAGTGGAAATAACCCTTACCTGTCCTTTGAAATCGCTCAACTTAACAGGTTGAAGGCTCGAATTGAGCACGGTAAAATCGGGTGCCGTATCACCTACCTTAATTTCTTTACCACACAAAGTAATGGGAAGTCTTTGCATGGTAAAACCGGTACGTTCTTCCATAATGCTATTTTTTTTTGAGGTTAAACAATTCTCTCCTATTTATCCAAAACGGCAGGAGAGCCACGCGGAGGGATACTCCGTGTGGCTCTCCTGCCGTTGCTCTTGGTCGGGATGACAGGATTTGAACCTGCGACAACACGCCCCCCAGACGTGT
>JAFLTI010000015.1 GCA_022510485.1 Lentimicrobiaceae bacterium
GGAAGCGGCAACCGTATTCCGCTTTGGCTATTCGGCTGTATGTATTAAATTGTTATAATTCCTTGTTTTGATTCCTGCCTGTTCGGATTCAAGCAGGGTATTTTTCATAGGATAATAAACCTAAAGGATTCTATTGCAGCGATGGATTTTCCTAACCTTATGCTTTTGGTATAAAGTAGATACCCACCATCCGCTGTTGATAACAAAAAGTTGCATAGATGTAAGTGTTTATGCCTGCGGAAAATATAATCGTTGCAAACACTTTTTTTTCTCATTTTTTTGCTTATCTTTGCCCTCCCTTTTGAGAGAAAGGAGTTGTTTTTATAATATGATGATAAACATAACATTACCTGACGGCTCAGTAAAACAGTACCCCAAAGGCACTACGGCTTTGGAGGTTGCCAAGAGTATCAGCGAAGGCTTGGCACGCAATGTGTTGGCTGCCAAGGTGGACGACAAAATATGGGACGCTACGCGCCCCCTTGAGGAAGATTGCAAGCTTACCCTGCTTACTTGGCAAGACGAAGACGGCCGCGCCGCCTTTTGGCATTCTACCGCGCATTTGGCGGCAGAAGCCATAGAACAGCTTTATCCCGGCGCCAAGTTCGGCATCGGACCCAATATCGATACCGGATTCTACTACGATATAGATTTCGGCGACAGGGAAATATCTTCCGACGACTTTGAAAAGATAGAAAAGCGCGTTATGGAGCTTGCTGCCGAAAAGCAGGCTTTTGTGCGCAAAGAGGTAAGCAAGGCAGACGCCATTGACTACTTTACCAAAAAAGGCGACGAGTACAAGGTAGACCTTTTGCAAGACCTCGAAGACGGCAAGATTACTTTCTACACCAACGGTACGTTTACCGACCTCTGCCGGGGTCCCCACTTGCCCGACACCTCGTTTATCAAGGCTTTTAAGCTTACCTCCATTGCCGGAGCCTACTGGCGCGGCGATGAAAAGCGCAAGATGCTGACCCGTGTTTACGGAGTGGCGTTCCCCAAGCAGAAAGACCTCAAAGACTATCTCGAATTTTTGGAAGAAGCCAAGAAACGCGACCACCGCAAGATTGGCAAGGAAATGGAACTGTTTACCTTCTCCCAAAAAGTGGGGGCGGGTCTTCCCATTTGGCTTCCCAACGGAACCGCCATGCGCGAACAGTTGGAAAACTTTCTCAAAAAAGTTCAGCGCAAAGCCGGCTATGTGCAGGTAATGTGCCCGCACATCGGCAATGTGGAACTGTACAAAACTTCGGGTCACTACGAAAAATACGGAAAGGATTCTTTCCAGCCCATCAATACGCCGGTAGAGGGCGAACAGTTCTTCCTTAAACCCATGAACTGCCCCCACCACTGCGAGGTATATCGTTCCAAGCCCCATTCCTACAAGGATCTGCCTTTAAGGATTGCCGAGTTCGGAACCGTTTACCGTTACGAGCAGAGCGGCGAATTGCACGGCTTGACGCGGGTGCGCGGCTTTACACAAGACGATGCCCATATTTTCTGTACTGCCGACCAGCTTAAGACAGAGTTTGAATCGGTAATCGACATTATTCTGCTTATCTTCAAAACCCTGCACTTTAAGGAATATTCGGCTCAGATTTCCTTGCGCGACAAGGTGGATCACAGCAAATATATCGGTACCGACGAAAATTGGGAAAAAGCCGAAAAAGCCATTATCGAAGCCGCACAGGAAAAGGGTCTGAACACCTACGTGGAATATGGCGAAGCCGCTTTTTACGGACCCAAGCTCGACTTTATGGTAAAGGATGCCTTGGGCCGCAAATGGCAGTTGGGAACGGTTCAGGTAGACTACAACCTGCCCGAGCGTTTCGGCTTGGAATATGTGGGAGCCGACAACCAGAAGCACCGCCCCATTATGATTCACCGTGCGCCTTTCGGTTCTATGGAACGCTTTGTAGCCGTTCTTACCGAAAATACCGCCGGCAAGTTCCCCTTGTGGATTACCCCGGTTCAGTTCAGCGTTCTGCCTATCAGCGACAAATACCTCGACTATGCCAAAGAAGTAAAGGCATTGTTGCAGGATGCCGATTTGCGCGGAGAAGTGGATGACCGCAGCGAAAAAACGGGACGCAAGATCCGCGATGCCGAATTGCGCCACATTCCCTATATGTTGATTGTAGGCGAGAAAGAAGCCGCCGAGCGCAGCGTTTCGGTACGCAAACATGGAGAAGGAGACTTGGGAACCTTTAAGATAGAAGATTTTATCGCCAAGGTTCAGCAAGAAATAAAAGAATACTTGTAAAACTAATTTAGGAGGACAGCACCATCGCTATCACGAGTAACAGAAGTCAGAACCGCGGTTTTCGCGCTCCGGTAAAGAAAGAGCCCGAACACCGTATCAATCGCCGGATTACCGCGCCGGTAGTGCGCGTAGTGGGCGAGAATGTGGAAACGGCAATCGTGCATCTTAAAGAAGCCTTGAAGATAGCCGAAGACCAAGGATTGGATCTGGTTGAAATTTCACCCTCTGCCAATCCCCCTGTGTGTAAGGTAATCGACTATCAGAAGTTTCTTTACGAGCAGAAACGCAAGCAGAAAGAAATCAAGGCAAAGAGCGCCAAGGTTGTAGTAAAGGAAATCCGTTTGGGACCCCAGACCGACGACCACGATTTCAACTTTAAGCTTAACCACGCCAAGCGTTTCCTTTCGGAAGGTTCTAAGGTAAAGGTGGATGTTTTCTTTCGCGGAAGAACCATTGTTTACAAGGAGCAGGGCGAACTTATACTGTTAAAGTTTGCCGAAGCCTTGTTGGAATACGGTAAGCCCGAAAGTATGCCTAAGTTGGAAGGCAAGCGAATGATGATGATGATAAGTCCGGTAAAGGCTACGGTAAAGAAAGCCGCGCCCAAGCCCGACACGGAAGAAAAAGAGTAAAACAAACAATAATTAACCGATCATGCCAAAGACAAAAACCAAATCGGCTGCAAAGAAAAGATTTTCTTTCACCGGAACGGGCAAGATTAAACGCCGTCATGCTTTTAAGAGTCATATCCTGACCAAGAAAAGCACCAAGCGCAAACGTAATCTTACTTATTCGGCAATCGTTCACCCTGCTAACGAAGCGGCGGTACGCGATATGTTGAATCTGTAGGCTTTTGCCACCCGTAAGGCGTTCGGGAACGCCTCAAAACAACCCGAAGAAACAAATTATTAATTGATTATGAGCACAAAGTTTCCTGAAAAAACGGAACGCTCATACAAAAAACAAAAAAGATGCCAAGATCAGTCAATGTGGTTGCCGCAAGGGCACGCCGGAAAAAAATGCTGAAATTGACCCGCGGTCAATTCGGACGTAGAAAAAATGTGTGGACAGTGGCCAAGAACTCTTTGGAAAAGGGTTTGGTTTACGCTTATCGCGACCGCAAGGCCAAAAAGAGAAGTTTCCGCAACCTTTGGATTGTACGTATCAACGCCGGTATCCGGCCCTATGGAATGTCGTATTCGGCATTTATGGGTAAGCTTCACCAAAAAAACATCGACTTGAACCGCAAGGTGCTTGCCGATTTGGCGATGAATCATCCCGAAGCTTTCAAGGCTGTTGTAGACAGCGTAAAATAGAGTTGTTAACATATAAAAATCAGAAACCATGAGCAAACCGGCTTTAATGCAATTTGTTGACACGCTCACAAAAAGCAACGAGCTGCCTGCCTTCAAAGCGGGCGACACCATAACCGTAAGTTACAAGATTAAAGAAGGTAACAAAGAACGTATTCAGCAGTTTCAAGGCGTTGTTCTGCAACGTTCCGGAAGCGGCACCACCGCTACGTTCACGGTTCGCAAGATGTCGAGCAATATCGGTGTGGAAAGAATCTTTCCCGTAAACTCTCCCTTTATCGAAAAGGTAGAAGTTAACAAACGCGGGGTTGTTCGTCGCGCCCGTATTTTCTACCTGCGTAACCTTACCGGCAAGAAAGCCCGTATCAAAGAACGTCGTTTCTAATTTTTAGGAAACGTATTGCTTAAAGGCTGCATGGCGCGAATATGTGTCAGGCAGCCTTTTTGGCGTATTTTTATTACCACTTTGTTGATAACTTTCTTCTTATTCTGCCTATAGTAGAAGATAGTTTCATATTTTCGTAGTCGTCGTATTTGAGCGAGAACGCTTCGACAATAACTTAGAATTAGAATACGATGAAGCAAACGCGAGATAAAAGATTTGTAGGCGTTTCTCTTTTTTCAGGTGCTGGTATAGCAGAACAATATCTATCTGATGTTGGGATAGATATTGTTGTAGCTAATGAATTGTTGCAAGAAAGAGCAGATTTATATCGAGCACAATATCCCAAAACGAATATGATTTGTGGAAATATTCAAAAGGATGCTGTTTTTCAGAATGTAATTAATGCCACACCGAATAATTTAGATTTCTTAATAGCATCTCCTCCTTGTCAAGGAATGTCAGTAGCAGGTAAAAATAGGACTATTGAACAAATGTACTCTGACAATCGAAATTTCTTGATATTTAGGGTGATAGAGTTTGTGAAAATCAGGAAGCCTAGATTTATCTTAATTGAGAATGTTCCAGCGTTTTTAAAATTGAAGTTACCTTTTAATGGTGATGTATTGAATATTATAGAGATTTTGCGCTTGGAATTAGGCGGATATTATGAGATGGATTCGGCGGTTTATGATGTGGCTGATTATGGTGTTGCTCAACGAAGGACAAGGACATTGATTAAACTGTATAGAAAAGGTATGATTTGGGGATCTGCTGAAAAAGTTGCACGAAAAACAGTACGGGAGGTGATAGGAGATTTACCGAGTTTGGAAGCAGGGGAGAAGTCAGATATAAAATGGCATTTTGCCCGAAAACATTCGAAGAGTCACATAGAATGTATGCGTTATACTCCAACGGGACAATCTGCCATTGAAAATATAGTGCATTATCCAAAAAAAGAAAATGGTGAACGTGTAAGGGCGTATAAAACAACATTTCGTCGTATGTATTGGGATGAACCCGCACCTACAATCACTATTCGCAATGATGCAATTAGCTCGCAACTGAATGTTCATCCAGGAAGATTAAAAAAAGACGGAACTTACAGTGATGCACGGGTGTTAACTCCACTTGAACTGATGTTACTTTCATCGTTGCCAGCGGATTGGAACATTCCTGATAGTACTCCGGAATTGCTTATCCGAAAATGTATAGGTGAATGCATACCTCCATTATTCATAAAACAAATTGTGGATAAAATACAACGATAAGATGACAACAAGGGTTGAAAATAAAAAGTGGATACTTTACAGACATACAAGAAACTTTCATCTTTTATGTGAGGTTGCGAAAATTCTTAAATCGTATTCCAAAACAACGATAACAAAGAAAGAAAAAGAACGCTTAAACTTACGGTTGAAAGAATTAAATCTCTATAACGAGCGAAATTTGAGCTTGCCTCTTGATGCTATAAACCATAAAATCAACCAGCTCTCATATTATATGTTTGGGTATCAGACAAGGATAGATGGTGTTGATAGGTTTATGTTTAGTCCATTGGGAAATTTATTGTTGAAGAATATAAATAAGGATGCATATGTTCCCAAGATTTTTCTTACAATGTTATGGGCTGTTCAATATACACATCCACATGGAGGTACGGATGGTGAGTTTCAATTGTATCCTTTTCGTCTAATATATAAGTTGTTGCTTGATGATAGATTGAAAAATAGATTATATGCCTATGAAGTGGCATATTCAATAGTATTTACGAAAGAGATAAATAATGATTTATACGAAAAACTAGTTGTTGAACTTTTGAGGTTGCGAAAACTCTCAAATGCAGAATTAACAGAACGTTTTCAAAAGAATCCGCATGCGTATGTAAATGCAGCTTATGAATGGGATTACTATGTTTCTACTTTTTTTCAAGAAGCCGGTGTTTTGGAAAAAGTTGATGGAGAACTGATTTGTAAATTGCAACATGGAAACACCAAAACTTTTAGAAAGGTGACAAGGAATTATGTATTGATTCCAAAGTCATTGATGAATTTTACGAAACAGTTGTTGGCTCAATATCGTTACGATGAGATTCCGTTACGTCTGAATGATGAAGAACGGTTGAGGGAAGATGTTGTAAAGGAGATTTATAGTTTCTATCCCCAAATACTCTTAGACGAAATTGGCGAAAGTAGTAAAGTTGTCCAATTGTTGAATCTTCCGAAGTTAATAGAAGAGTACTCAAATAATCCAGAAGGTGAGACGTCAAATCTCTTTGAGGAAGTATTGGTCCAAGGATTTAATATGTTTTACAATATAGCCGCAAAACATCTTGGCGGAGCAGGACATACTGATATAGAATGTTTGTATTTGACAAGAAATAAGAAATTTGCTGTGGAATCTAAATCAACAGCAAATAAATTAATAGGGATAAACGTAGGACGTTTGAGGGGACATCGAGAAGAAATAGGTGGACGATATACAATTATTATAACGCCACGATATGTACCTGCGGCAAGACGGGACATCATTGGAACTCCGAATGTGATAATATTAGCAAGTACTTTTGCAGAGTTTCTGTATAATTGCATAGATAACGACTTGCGAAAAATTGATTATGAGGATTTTGATAAGATTATAGAGGCTAATTTGGGCAATGATGTTAGCCAGGATATATCCAATATGACCATTTCTAAATTTGGAATGACGAAATGATAAGAATAACTCAAGAAGACAATATGAAATTGATGAAAAGGTATCCTGATAAATACTTTGACATCGCTATTGTGGATCCTCCATATGGTATATTGAATAAAACAGCGAGAGGTGGAGATCATAAGTTTAATAAGGATGAATATAGCCAATGGGATGTGAAACCTAGCAATGACTATTTTAAAGAGTTGTTTCGTGTCTCGAAAAATCAAATTATTTGGGGGGGGAATTATTTTGGACAGCTATGGACGAGAAATGAATTTAATAAAGGGTTTATTGTATGGGATAAGAATCAACCAGAAGCCTTAAATAATTTTTCAATGGCAGAAATGGCATGGTCTTCTTTTGATCGACCTTCAAAAATATTCCACTTCAGTGTTCGTAGAAATAGAAATAAAATTCATCCAACTCAAAAACCTGTTGAATTATATGAGTGGCTGTTGAAAATGTATGCAAAGCCAACGGATGAAATTTTAGATACACACTTGGGAAGTGGAACCATAGCGATTGCATGTTATAGGGCTGGCATTAATTTGACAGCGTGTGAAATTAATGAAGTGTATTTTCGCAAGGCGTTAAAACAGATAAGGGAGATTGTGCCGAAAACGGAGATAAAAATAGAGGGATCTCGTGAAGTATTTGTAAATGATAAGGTATTGGTGCAATTAGATAAAGACGGTAAAAGGAAAAGAGTCCAATTGCAGTTGGCTATGGAAAAAACACCAAAGTATCAGCGTACTAATAGGAGAAAACGGTAGTGGTTTTCAGAAAAATTTAGTACGCTGTGTTGAAATTTGTTTTGTTATTTGACTTGTACCCAAATTAAATAGTTTTTGAGATGAGGCTTAAAAGTTTGAAACTTGAAAATTTTCGTAGTTATAAAAGTATACAGGTTGACTTTGATGTGAACCTAACTGTGATTATAGGAAAAAATGATGTTGGCAAATCTACCATACTTGAATCATTGGAGATTTTTTTTAATAACGAGAAAGTCAAGATGGAAATGGAGGATCTATGTGTGTCAGCACCAAAAAGAGAAATCTCCATATCGTGTGTTTTTGAGATAGAAAAAGATAAAAAGTATACTATTGACACGATACCGATCTCATTAAAAGATGAGTTTTTGCTAAATAAAGAAGGAAATCTTGAGATTCGTAAAGAGTGGGATTGTTCTAAGGGTAAGTTAACGAACTCAAGTTTGAAAGAATATATTGTTGCTAACTATCCTGCTTGTTGCAAAGAGTCCCCTTTGGTATGTATGAAAAATACTGAATTAAAGAAATGTTATGAGGGTTATAAGGAAGCTGCGGAGAATTTAGGCTTGGTTGTGAGAGAGACGACAAATTCCGAAATGAGACAGGCAATATATAAAGTGCTAAATGTAGAATCTTTAGATTTTGATATTGTTAATATACCTATAGACAAAATAGAGGGAAAAGATATTTGGCATAGCATAAAAGGGGATTTTCCATTGTATTGCCTTTTTCAGTCGGATAGGGCTAATAAAGATACGGATAAGGAGGTGCAAGACCCTTTGAAGGCTATAACGAAGATTGCGATTGATGAAGTTGCAGACAAGTTAGAAGAGATAAAAAGACAAATTGAAGCGGGAGCTAAACAGATTGGAGAGGCTACCATAAAGAAGATGGAGGAAATGAATCCTAACCTTGCAAAGATATTGAAGCCTGAAGTGTCAAATAAAGCATGGGATTCACTGTTTTCTTTTTCTTTTATTGGAGATGATAATATTCCAATGAATAAAAGAGGAAGTGGAGTTAGGAGGCTTATCCTTTTAAACTATTTTAGAGCGGAAGCGGAACGAAAAAGTAAGAACGAAAGATCAATAATATATGCAATAGAAGAGCCAGAAACTTCACAACACCCAAATCATCAATTGCAGTTGATAGAAGCACTTCGTGAACTTGCAGGGAAAGATAATTGCCAGGTGATGATTACAACACATTCTCCGGAGATAGCTAAAGTTTGCAAAAATGAAAATCTAATTTTGATAAAATGCATAGATGGTTATAATCAAATAATAAAAGATGGTTTAAAATTAGAATTGATTGCTGAAACGCTAGGAATCATGCCCTATATTGGTAAGCTTGTTATTTGTGTTGAAGGAGAAAATGATAGAAACTTTCTGCTTGGTATAAATCAAAATATTGCGGAATTGAGAAATATTATTGATTTACATAAAAATAACATAAGTATAATACCGATGATTGGTTCCAATTTAAAGCAGTGGGTAAATCGAGAATATCTTAAAGGAAGTAATGTTGTGGAATTTCACTTATACGATAAAGATAATGATGAAAAATATCGGGCGGAACAGAAAAAAATAAACAATCGTGAGAATGGTTCCGCAGCCTTGTTGACCCAAATGAAAGAAATGGAAAATTATATTCATCCGGAATTATACGCAAAGCATTTTGGAATAGAATGCTCTCTTACCCCAGAATGGAAAAATCTTGATGTGCCGCATTTTGTGGAACAAAAAATAGGAAAAGAGAAAGGATTGGATGAATCTAAAATTAAGCGTATTGCAAATGGGGTGCTTTCAAAACAAATGACTAAAGAATTGTTTACGAAATTGGAAGTTTTTGAGGAAGTTAAAGGGTGGTTTGAACAAATAAAGAAAATGTACGAGAGTTGTTGATTGGAGCTAAAAAGAATCTCTTAAGTAAAAACAAAAAAGCATTAACTTTGCAAGTTATGCTTGTAAGTTCGGCAAAAGAAAACATAAGCGGCTTGGCATATCTCTTGCAGCGGCTGGATTTGCAGTCGGGCGTGGGGCGGGAATTGCTCTCACATTCGCCTTGGTATGCAAAGGGGCAGGAAGCGCAGCTTTTGCAGGAACTTTTGCGTATAGAAGCACTCAAAAACCTGATAGAAAGCGGGCAGACAATAGTATTGGATAAGCTCAAACGCAAGTTTTCTCAAGTGCTGGATATACGCGGCACATTCGCTCTGCTAAAAAAAGGCGATGTAGACGATGTGCAGTTGTTTGAAGTAAAACGCTTTTCGCTCTTGGTGGCGGACTGCGCCGCCCTGTTAACCGAATTGCTGCGCGATTGCGCCCTGCATCCGCAACCGGAAAATTTTCCCGATTTGAGCAAGGCGGTATCGGTTTTAGACCCCCGGAGCGAGCGTTTACCCGCCTTTTACATTTACGATGAATACAACCCGCTTTTGGCTCAAAAGCGGAATAAGATACAGGAACTTGCCCGCTTGGAACAGGCGCGGGAAGTGCAGCAGCAAACGGCGGTTCTGCAAGAAGAATGTGCCGCGCTGGAACACGAAATCCGCTTGGATTTGGCACACCGGCTATGCCCGTATGTAGAATCCTTGCAAGACGCTATGCAGAAGGTGGCTTACTGGGATTTGCTCATAGCCAAAGCCTATCTGTCGGCAGAATATCACTTGGTGCTTCCCGAACTGCAAAAGAACGCTGCGCCCGAACTGAGCTACAAAGGGCTGTTTCACCCGGTGGTAAAACAGCTTTTAGAAGAAAAAGGGCATCGTTACCAAAGCATAGACTTGCGCCTGCAATCCGGTGCGTGTTTGTTTACAGGAGCCAATATGAGCGGCAAAACCGTTTTGCTCAAAAGCCTTGCGCTTGCCCAGTGCCTGTTGCAGTTTGGCTTTTTGGTTCCCGCGCGGCAAGCCGTAATGCCCTTGTTCAGCCGGGTAGAACTTTTGGTGCAGGACAATCAAGACGAAGAACGCGGTTTGTCGTCTTTCGGAGCCGAAATGCAGCGGCTCAACCATATCTTGCAGGCATTGAAGCAGGGTACGGATATGCTGCTGTTGATAGACGAGTTGGCGCGAACCACTAATCCTACCGAGGGCAAGGCTATTGTCTGTGCGGTGCTTGATGCCTTGCAGCACCTGCCTTGCGTGGCGATGGTAAGCACCCACTACGGACCCATACCCAACGCAGTGCGCCGCTTGCGCGTAAAGGGATTTTGCGAAGAAAAGACAGACGGCGGAAATGAAACGCAGTTTGATCTTTCGCGCATACAAGCCTGTATGGATTATTCGGTAATAGAAGAAAACACCGCAGCCAATCCGCCGGCAGAAGCCTTGCGCATAGCAAGACTGATAGGTTTTGATGCCGATGTATTGAAGAATGCGGAACAATATTACGGAAAAACGAAAGAATAAAAAGCAAGCAAAGAAGAAAATATTAATATAAGATGAACCAGACAAAAAGCAAATTAGGCCTTGATTTTGACAAGGTGAAGCAAGCGCGCACAGCAGCCGGCAATATTGCGGCGCAGGTGCAGCGTTTTGTTGACGGCTACACTACCGTTGCCACCGAAAGGACAATTGCCCGCCTGCTGGGAATAGACGGAGTTACCCAAGATGGCGTGCCTTATCCTAATGTGGTGGTAGATGCCATTAAGGATGCCGGTTTGTTGGGAGAAGGTATTATGTTCGCTATGGGCAATGCCGTATGCCAAACAGGCAAGACCCCGCAGCAGATAGCCGAAATGGTAGGCGAGGGGCAATACGATTTGGGCAAAACGCCTGTGGCTCCGGTAGAGAAACGCCGTGCCGCCCTGCAATCCTACATCGACGATTCCATGAACCGGATTCGCGCCCGCCGCGCCCGCCGCGAGGAATACCTCCGCACCATAGGAGAGGGTCCCAAACCTTATCTGTATGTAATTGTGGCAACCGGCAATATCTACGAAGACGTTACCCAAGCGCAGGCAGCCGCCCGTCAGGGAGCGGACATCATTGCCGTTATCCGCACCACAGGGCAGAGCCTTTTGGATTACGTGCCTTACGGTGCCACTACCGAAGGTTTTGGCGGAACTATGGCAACGCAGGAAAACTTCCGCATTATGCGTAAGGCATTAGACGAAGTGGGCGAGGAAGTGGGTCGCTATATCCGTCTTTGCAACTACTGTTCGGGTCTCTGTATGCCCGAAATCGCCGTGATGGGAGCTTTGGAAGGCTTGGATGTGATGCTCAACGACGCGCTCTACGGAATCCTTTTCCGCGACATCAACATGCAGCGCACCTTGGTAGACCAATATTTCTCGCGGGTCATCAACGGCTTTGCAGGCGTTATCATCAATACCGGCGAAGATAACTACCTTACCACCGCCGATGCTGTGGCAGAAGCCCACACCGTGCTGGCTTCCGACTTTATCAACGAACAGCTGGCGCTCTTGGCAGGCTTGCCCGAAGAACAGATGGGCTTGGGTCATGCCTTTGAAATGGATCCCAAATTAGAAAACGGCTTCTTGATGGAATTGGCGCAGGCACAGATGTTGCGCGAGATTTTCCCCAAGGCTCCGCTTAAGTATATGCCGCCCACCAAGTTTATGACCGGCAATATTTTTAGAGGTCATTTGCAAGACGCCCTTTTCAATATGATAGGTATCTGGACACACCAAGGCTTGCAGCTGTTGGGAATGCCCACCGAGGCTATCCACACGCCCTTTATGAGCGACCGCTACCTGTCTATCGAAAACGCCCGATATATCTTTAACAATATGAAGAGTATCGGCGAGGAAATGGAGTTTAAGGAAGGCGGATTGGTGCGCCGTCGTGCCGCCGAAGTGCTCGACAAGGCTACCGCACTCTTGCAGCAGATGGAAAAAGAAGGTCTTTTCAGCGCGCTCGAAAAAGGCATCTTTGCCGATATAAAGCGACCTAAAAACGGTGGAAAAGGCTTGCAGGGCGTTGCCGAAAAACGCGACAATTACGAGAACCCGTTTATTGATTTAATGAAGAAAGGAGCATAAGATGAGCGGCGGATTATATTCTACTTCGCACGAAGAAATAGACAAGACATACGACCCCAAAAAGATTAAGCCGTATGGCGACACGATGAACGACGGCAAGACCCAGTTGAGCTTTACCCTGCCTGTTCCCTGCGGAGACGAGGCGGTGGAAGCCGCCAAGCAGCTGTTGCGCAAAATGGGTTTTGAAAACCCTCAGATTGTTTACTACCACGAGCTCACCGAAGGCTTTACATTCTTTAACGTCTACGGAAACTGCACGCATACGGTAGACTATACCACCATCCATGTGCCCAAGGTGGAATCGACCGTAATGAGTATGGAAGAAACCGATGCCTATATCAAGGAACACATAGGCCGTAAAATCGTGGTGGTGGGAGCCAGTACGGGAACCGATGCCCATACGGTGGGTATCGACGCCATTATGAATATGAAGGGTTTTGCCGGTCACTACGGTTTGGAACGCTACGAAATGATAGACGCCTATAACCTCGGCAGTCAGGTGCCTAACGAAGAGCTTATAGCCAAGGCGGTGGAACTCAATGCCGATGCGATATTGGTATCGCAGACCGTAACCCAAAAGGATGTTCATATTCAGAACATGACCCAGATGGTGGAAATGCTCGAAGCCGAAGGTTTGCGCGGCAAACTTATCGTTTGTTGCGGCGGTCCGCGTATCACCTACGAATTAGGCAAGGAACTCGGTTTTGACGCCGGTTTCGGTATGAATTCCTATGCCGACGACGTAGCCTCCTACCTCGCCCAAGAAATTGCCGCCCGCATGGGAAAATAGAAATATTTCCCCTCCCTAACGCAAAAGGGCGAAACTCCGATAGAGTTTCGCCCTTTTTAATATCCGGCTTCTTCGAGTGCCGGTTCAAGTATCTGCAATCCTAAGGCAGATTTTTTTTATTGAATCCTGCAAATATTTTATTATTATAATGGAGGGATGAAAAGGAGAGAAGTGTGATGGGTAGGGGGTTCTGAGGATTTGGCAGCATAAAAACAGTGCCCACATTATAATAATAAAATATGGATATATGGAATGTTTATTTTTATTGTATAGTGAATTTATTTATTTTTGTATTGTTTATGGCAATAAATATTTCATAATATAAAACCTAAAAAGATGAAAAAACTTACAAGAATGAGCCTATGTGGCTTGTTGGCGATGGGGCTGTTGGTATCGTGCGGAAAAGATAAGAGAAATTATACCGAAACAGAATTCGGTCTGAATATGGAGATGGTGTATGTGGAGGGCGGAACATTCGAGATGGGGGCGACGGCGGAGCAGGGGAATGATTACGATGAATATGAGAAACCGGTGCGTACCGTTACGTTGGACTCGTATCATATCGGGAAGTATGAGGTAACGCAGGCGCAGTGGAAGGCGGTAATGGGCACGAGTCTGAAGGAAAAGCGGGTGTTGTCAACTTATGATGGCAGCATTGTGGGAGAAGGAGCGGATTATCCGATGTACTTTGTAAGTTGGGATGAAGCACAGGAGTTCTGCAAGCGATTGAGCAAGAAGACGGGGAAGAAGTACGTGTTGCCCACCGAGGCGCAGTGGGAGTATGCGGCGCGTGGCGGCAAGAAGTCGAATGGTTACAAGTACAGTGGTAGCGACGATATAGAGGAAGTGGCGTGGTATAGTGGCAATAGCTACGATTATGGAACGCATCGAGTGGGAACGAAGAAAGCCAACGAATTGGGGATCTACGATATGAGCGGGAACGTAGAGGAGTGGTGTTCGGACAGGTATGGAACCTATGATGAATCGGATACCGATAATCCACAGGGACCCGTAAATGGCTCCTACCGCGTGCGTCGGGGTGGCAGCTGGTTCTTCAGCGCCCTCTATTGTCGCGTGGCGAGTCGCGTTATCACCCACCCGGATTATAGCATCTTCGATCTGGGCTTCCGCGTGGTTTGCCTCCCATAGTTTTCTTTGTGGGAAAAACTTAGGTTCGTAGTAGTCAGGAAAATTTACGAGGGAGAGGGGGCGCAGTTGCGCCCCCTCTCCCTTTTATGTAATGGGTAAGGAGTTTAGTTGGCTTTTACGCTTATCACCTCCTCGTTGAAAAATGCCGACAGCAACGAAATGGTTCGTAGTGTAAAGTTGTGTTGTCCGCTCAGCCATTTGGTAACTTCGCTTGGGCGTTTGCCCAATGCCTGTGCAAATTCAACTTTTGACAAGCCGCGCTTGGTCATCAGTTCATAAATACGGTTGGATATGGCAAATTCCAAATCCACCTCTTGTTTTATCTCAGTAGGCATTGATGCCACCATTTGACGGAAAGATGTCTTTATCGCTTTCATAAGTCAAAGGTTTTGTCGGTTTCCAACGTGTTTTCCGTAACCGTTATCGTACCGTCTTTCACGCCCTCTTTTATCAACTTGTCGAATTTTTGCAAAGTCAGCACATAGCCTTTCAGTTCATCGTCTTCGTTGTAGGTCTTTGTTTTCTTTTCACCACCATTGCCCAATATCAAAATCTTGTCCGACAAACGCAAACAATACAGACGTAGTTTTGATGAAACGACAGGCATAGCACAAACATTATCGCTCATCTTCCCTTCGGGGCGGAAGAACCGCTCCAATGCTCCGACATCGGCAATGCGGTCGATAAAACCTACGATACGCATCAAGTCTGGGTTCAGTTCCACATCATCTTTGAACTTTGCATAGAAGCGTTCAAACTCGCTGTTATCCTCCGATGTAAATTGAATTGTGTAGAGCGTACAATTCTTGGCTTCCTCAATTAATCTAAGTTCGGCTTCGCTCATAGTTTTCTATATTTTGGCTTCCACAAAGATAAGTATAAAATTTCATTTATAAGTAAAATTGTTTTTGGAAAAAGATTTTGTTTTCACGCCGCGTTCAGGTAATAAAATAATTCGTAAATTCACAGCCGATTTGCGGTGGGCAGATCGGTTGTTTTATGCTTAAAATCTGACAACAATGGATAAGAATCAAATTCGCGAAATCATTGCCCGGCGTGTGGCAAAGGAATTGAAGAACGGCGATGTGGTGAACCTTGGTATCGGTTTGCCCACGATGGTTCCCAATTATCTCGCTCCCGGAGTAAAGGTGATCTTGCAGTCTGAAAACGGATTGCTCGGTATGGGACCTACCCCCGAAGAAGGCAAGGAAGACCCCGAATACATCAATGCCGGCGGCGGTTTCACTTCGCCCGCAACCGGAGCCTGCACCTTTAGCAGCGCCACTTCATTTGGCATTATCCGCGGCGGTCATGTAGACGCCACCGTTTTGGGTGCCATGCAGGTAGACGAAGAAGGCGACTTGGCAAACTGGATGATTCCCGGCAAGATGACCCCGGGTATGGGCGGGGCGATGGACCTTCTTACCGGTGCCAAATTGGTAATCCTCGCTATGGAACACACCGCTAAGGGCAAGCCTAAAATCTTGAAGAAATGCACGCTTCCCCTTACGGCAAAAGGCAGGGTTAACCTTATCGTTACCGAAATGGGCGTGATGCGCGTTACTCCCAAAGGCATCGAACTGATAGAAATCAATCCCGAATTCAAGCCCGAAGATGTACAGGCGGCTACCGAAGCCACGCTGATTGTTTCTCCCGACTTGAAGCCTATGCTATAAAACGTATGGACTCGCTTCCCGTAGTAGAAACATTTTATTCGCTGCAAGGGGAGGGTACACATACCGGCTGGCCTGCCTATTTTGTGCGGCTGGCCGGTTGTCGTAATGCGTGCCCCTTTTGCGATACGCCCCAATCGTGGGCTACCGAGGGTTTTGCCCATATTTCGGTAGAGGAACTGGCATTGCGGGCGGAGCGGAGCGGAGCTAAAAACTGTGTGATAACCGGTGGCGAACCTACATTGCACGATTTAACGGCTTTGTGTGATGCCTTAAAGAAGGTGGGCTTGCAGCGGTGGTTGGAAACCTCAGGAAGCGAGAAACTGTTTGGCGAGTTTGACTGGATCTGTCTTTCTCCCAAAAAAAATGTTCCTGTTCATACCGAATATTATGGTTTGGCTCATGAACTCAAAGTAGTGATAGGGCAGGCATCCGACTTTGAATTTGCCGAAAGGCAGGCGGAGCGGGTATCTTTGTCCTGTCTTTGTTTTTTACAGCCCGAATGGGGCGAATATAAGCGGATATTGCCGCAAATCGTAGATTACGCCAAAGCGCATCCGCGTTGGAACCTATCCTTGCAGATGCATAAACTTATAGGCGTTGAATAAAAAGAAAATACAAGAACAATGAAAAAAATAGCCTTGATTACAGGTGCCACTTCGGGTATAGGCAAAGCTATCGCCACCCGTTTGGCAGAAGAGGGATATGCCTTGATTATTACAGGGCGTCGCCGCGAAAAATTAGAAGCGTTTTCCGCTGAACTTTCGGCTAAAACCGAAGTGCTTCCGCTGGTTTTTGATGTGCGCAGTCTTGCCGAGGTGGAACAGCACTTGGGCAATCTGCCCGAAAAGTGGAAGAATATAGAGGTGCTGGTAAACAACGCCGGTTTGGCGGCTGGGCTTGAACCCTTGCACGAAGGGCTGATTGACGATTGGGAACGTATGATAGACACCAATGTAAAGGGTTTGCTGTATGTGAGCCGCACCGTGTTGCCGGGTATGGTGGCGCGCAAGAGCGGTTATGTGTTCAACTTGGGTTCCATAGCCGGTAAGGAAACCTATATGAACGGCAATGTGTACTGTGCCTCCAAGCACGCGGTAGATTCCCTGAGCCGTTCCATGCGTATGGAGTGCCTGCCTTACGGTATAAAGGTAACGCAGATTTGCCCCGGCGCGGTTCAGACCGAATTTTCTAATGTGCGCTTTCACGGCGACGCTCAACGTGCAGACCAAGTTTACAAAGGCTTTACCCCGCTCAAAGGCGAGGATATAGCCGATTTGGTGGCGTATTGCATAAACCTGCCTGCCCACGTGTGCCTCAACGACATTGTGATTATGCCCACTGCCCAAGCCAACTCGGGTAATTTTTACAAGGTTCTGTAATACATAATTTTTCTTACTTTTGTGCCTTGCTTAAAGCTGTCAACCCATGCAGATTGAAGTTTTGAAATCCAAGATACACCGCGTTAAGGTAACGTATGCCGACTTGAATTATGTAGGCAGCATCACCATAGACGAAGATTTGATGGATGCCGCCAACCTTTGCGAGTACGAAAGGGTGCATATCTACAATATTATGAACGGCGAGAGGCTCGAAACCTATGTGATAAAAGGCAAAAGGGGGAGCGGCGTTATCGGATTGAACGGTGCTGCGGCACGTAAAGCGCAGGTGGGCGATTTGGTGATTATCGTTTCGTATGCCTCCATGACACCCGACGAAGCCCGCGCCCACACGCCCACCGTAATTTTTCCCGAAGACAACAGAATCGTTAAATGAAAGAACACCGATCAGGTTCCGACATACTGAAGCAGGTGCTTAAATTTGCCCTGTTCTTTGGTTTCGGTATCTTCATCATCTGGCTGTTCCAAAGAAACCTTACGCCCGGTGAGAAGGCGGAAATAGGCAGTTCTTTGCGCAACGCCCGGTGGATTATGGTGTTCTGGATTGCCGTTTTTGGGCTTCTGAGCAATGTTTTCCGTACCCTTCGCTGGAATCTTCTGTTTGAACCCTTAGGTTATAAACCGCGCTTCATCAATACGTTCTGTAGCGTGCTGGTGGCGTATTTCGCCAATTTAGCGGTGCCCCGTTTGGGCGAGGTGCTGAGGTGTACTTTTCTTTTCCGCTACGAAAAAGTGCCGGTTCAAAAATCCTTGGGAACCGTGTTGAGCGAGCGCGTTATCGATATGCTCACTTTCTTTCTGATTTTTGCCGCTTCGTTCTTGATAGAATACAAAGCCCTGCGTACCTATGTGCGCGGATTGTTCAACCGTCAGGCGGAAGTTTCGCAAGGAGGGCTTTGGTTAGCCATTGCCATTATTGCAGCATTGGTGGCGGCAATATGGGTATTGGTTGTCTATTGCAGAAAAAACGCTTCCCGCTTTAAGCCCGGCGGTTTGATGGCTAAGACGGCTAATGTAATCAATGGTTTTTCCGAAGGATTCACCTCGCTGGGGCATCTTAAGAAACCTTGGCTGTTTGTGGTGTATTCGGTGGGATTGTGGGCTTGCTATCTATTGATGATGTACTTTGCCTTTATCAGCCTGCAGGATTTGTGTAACAGCACGCTTAAGCTGGCGTTGGTGGCTTTGGCTATGGGTACGATAGGCGTTATGCTCACTCCCGGCGGTATAGGTGTATATCCGGTAATCATTTCCGAAACCCTTGCGGTGTTCGGTTATGCCAAAACAGTAGGATATACCGCAGGCTGGATAGCATGGGGAACTCAAACGGCATTGATTATTCTGGCAGGGCTTGCCGCCCTCTGCATACTTTCGCTTGTCAATAAGAATCGCAATTCTGAATCATTCCCGGCTCAAACCCCCGGGAAATAGCCGTTTTTACGCCTTTTTCCGATACGGTTTTATGTAAGAGATCTGCGTATTCGGCTGTGTCTATTTCTTGCGCCAGAACGGTGCGTATCAGATTTTCGTCAACGCCTTTGGCGCGCAATCCGTTTTTTATCTTGAGCCTGCCCCAGCCGTTAATGCGGAACTTGCCGCGAACATAGGCACGGGCAAAACGCTCCTCGTTTATAAAATTATCGTCTGCCAAACGCTCCAACAGCTTGCCTGCGGTGTTGCTGTCGGCGCCGAGCAGACGTAATTTCTGCCTTACTTCGCCGCTACTGCGCTCTTGGTAGGCGCAGTAGCGCGAAATTTTGGCATACAGTTTATCGGAGGATGTATTTTCCATCCTTGCAAAAAACTATTCTTCTTCTTTGCTGTCGTATTCTTTGAGCAGCTTTTCCTGAATATCGAAAGGCACTAACTCGTAGCTGTCGAAACGCATCGTAAACGAAGCCCTGCCGCCACTGATGGAACTTAATGCAGTAGAGAAGTCCGACATTTCCTTAAGAGGCACTTTCGCCAAGATTTTTTCGTAACCTTTTTCGCTGTTCATACCCGAAATAACCGCACGGCGACCTTGCAAATCGCTCATCACGTCGCCCATATAATCGGAGGGCACGGATACTTCTATATCGTAAACCGGTTCGAGAATCTTGGGATCGGCTTCCTTAAAGGCTGCGCTGAAGGCGGTACGTCCGGCAATCATAAACGAAATTTCGTTGCTGTCTACCGGGTGCATCTTGCCGTCGTAAACGATAACGCGCACATCGCGGGCATAAGAACCGGTAAGGGGTCCTTGTTCCATACGGGCGAGAATACCTTTTTGGATAGCCGGCAAAAAGCGGGCGTCGATAGCACCGCCCACAATACTGTTTACAAATACCAATTTGCCGCCCCAGTCTAAGTTGATAACTTGGGTGTCGCGAGCCGAAACCTTAAATTCCTGCCCTTTGAACTTATATACCGAGGGCGCGGGCATTCCTTCGTAGTAGGGTTCTACAATAAGATGCACTTCGGCAAACTGACCCGCTCCGCCCGACTGCTTTTTATGGCGGTAATCGGCACGCGCCGCCTTGGTGATGGTTTCGCGGTAAGGAATCTTGGGTTCGGAAAATACAACGGGAATCTTATCGTTGTTTTCGATACGCCATTTGAGGGTGCGCAGATGAAATTCCCCCTGCCCCGAAACGATAGTCTGCTTGAGTTCCTTGGATTGTTCCACAATCCACGTGGGATCTTCTTCGTGCATACGGAAAAGCACTTCCATCATCTTTTCGGCATCCGCTTCGTTTTCGGGCTTGATGGCGCGGCGGTATTTGGGTTCGGGATAACGGATAAAGTCAAAGCGGTAGTCGCAGTCTTTGCTGTTGAGCGTATTGCCTCGGCGCACGTCTTTCATCTTAACCGTAGCCCCTATATCGCCGGCACGCATTTCGTTCACTTCTTCGCGGTTCTGTCCGGCAATGGAGAAGATTTGCGACATACGTTCCTTGGAGCCTCGGTCGGCGTTCACCAAGTCGTCGCCTACGCGCACCGTACCGGAAATAACCTTAAAGTAGGCAACCTGTCCGATATGGGGTTCTATACCGGTCTTGAACACGAACAGGCTGGTAGGACCGTCAGAAACGGGAGTAACTTCGCGGCCGTCGGTGGTTACAGGACGGGGCATCTTGTCGGTGCAGGGAACTACGTTGCCCAAAAATTCGAGCGTACGGCGCACGCACATATCGCGACCGGCGCAAACGCAGAATACGGGGAACATACCCCGGGTAATCAAACCGGCGCGGATACCGGCGCGCATATCGTCTTCGCTCAGCGTTCCTTCTTCAAAAAACTTGTTCATCAGCTCATCGTCGTGTTCGGCGGCGGCTTCTACCAATGCCTTGTGCAGTTCCATCGCCTTTTCCTGTTCGGATTCGGGAACGGGCAGAATTTCGGGAACACCGCCTTCGGGCTTCCATTGGTACATCTTCATCTTGAGCACGTCGATAACGGCATTGAAACCGTTGCCCACCATTACGGGATATTGCACGGGAACCACGCGGTTGCCCCACTGTTGGTGCAGTTGGGCGAGCGTACTGTCGTAGTCTGCCTTTTCGTGGTCGAGTTGGTTCACCACAAAAATAACGGGCTTGTGGCATTGTTCGGTTTGACGGAACTGGTTAATCGTACCCACTTCAACGCCATATTGTGCATTGAGCACCATAAGCGCGGTATCGGTAACGTTCAATGCCGAAACGGCGGCTCCGGCAAAGTCGTCGGAACCGGGGCAGTCTATAAAATTGAGCTTGCGGTCTTGCCAGCAAACGCTAAAGATGGTAGAGAAAACGGAATATCCGTATTCTTTTTCTACCGGAAAATAATCGCATACCGTGTTTTTGGCTTCCACGCTTCCCCGGCGTTTAATAATGCCCGCTTCGTAAAGAATGGCTTCGGCAAGGGTGGTCTTACCCGCGCCCGAACTGCCCAAAATGGCAATGTTTTTGATTTTTTCGGTCTGAAAGTCGTTCATAGTCTTATGGTTTTAAGTTTTTCAATAAGTATGTTCAAGTTCTGTTCAGGACTTTGGAACACATAGTCAGCCCGCCGATAAAAATATTCCCTTTGCTCCAGCATCTGCCGGATATAATCGTTCAGTTCTTTGTCGTTGAGTTTGCAGATTAAAGGTCGTTTTTGCCGGTTTTCATCAGTCCGCAAACGCTCAAACAGCACCGGGGCGGCAACTTTTATGTAAACGATATATCCGTTTTGCTTCATATAGTTCCAATTGTCTTCGGAACACGCAAGCCCGCCTCCGGTAACGACAAGCCGTTTATCGGGAATGGAACGGAGAATCTCGCTTTCTATCTTTCTGAACCCGGCTTCACCCTTTTGGTTAAAAATCTCAGGGATGCTCATTCCCGTTGATTCCTGAACCAAGGCATCGGTATCGGAAACAGCCATATTCAAGGCAGAGGAGAGTTCTTTGCCTATGCTGCTCTTTCCGCATCCCATAAAGCCGGTCAGATAGATATTCATGTGCTTAGTATCTGCCGCAAACGGTTTCCCAATCCACGATTTTCCAAAAATCGGCTATATAGTCGGCGCGGCGGTTCTGCTTGTCTAAGTAGTAGGCGTGTTCCCACACGTCGATAACCATAATCGGGTTTTTCTTATCGCGCAGGGGATTGCCGGCATTGGGCGTGGCAACTATTTCCAAGCCCTTTTTGCCATCTACCAACCAAACCCAGCCCGAACCGAACAAAGCGGTGGCGGCGGCAGAAAATGCAGCCTTGAATTCTTCAAAACCGCCCCATTTTTCGTTTATGGCTTCCAAGAGTTTTCCGCTCGGCTCGCCGCCGCCCTTGGGCGAAAGGCAGTTCCAGTAGAACGTATGGTTCCATACCTGAGCCGCATTGTTGTAAAGACCGCCTTCGGCTTCCAGCACGATTTGTTCCAGTCCTGCATCGGCAAAAGGAGTGCCTTCCTTGAGTTTGTTCAAGTTGTCTATATATGCCTTGTGGTGTTTTCCGTAGTGAAACGAGAGTGTTTGTGCGGAAATAAAAGGTTCCAGCGCGTTTTCCGCGTAAGGAAGAGGGGGAAGTTGGAATGTTTTCATAGTAAGAAATTAATTATTCCTCAAAGATAACGAAAAAAAGCGGAACACTTCTCCTGCCCACATAACCAAAGAGGTGGCGGCAATGAGGATAAGCCAGTCGGTGAGCTTGAGGGGCGTTACGCTAAAAAATTCGCCGCCCACGCTTACAATGAGGATTTGCCCCACTACGATAAGCAAGGCGATAAATCCAAAGCCTTTTCCGTTTTTGGAACGGAAAACCGAACGCCCGGTGGCGAATGTTCTTGCGTTAAACATATTCCAAAATTGCAGGAACACAAAAAGGGTAAAGAACAAAGAAAGTTCGTATGCCGAAAGCCCGTTGCTGCTGCCAAAAGGCACGCGCCCAATCTGCAAGAGCGAACTTATTTCCGTGTGTTCAAAGTAATAGAGCAAGCCCAATAAGAGCAAAAAGAAAATGCTGCCTGTGCCGATGATACGGTTCCACATAGAGCGGTTTATGATAAAATCTTGGCGCGGACGGGGTTTTTCTTTCATTACCGAATCCGAGGGCGGCAGCGAAGCTAAGGCAATGGCGGCAAAGGTATCCATTATAAGGTTTACCCAAAGCATCTGCGTTACTGTAAGCGGAGACTGAGTGCCCATAAACGCGCCGAAAAGCACTATAAGGCAAGCCACCACATTTACCGTCATCTGAAAAAGAATAAACCGCTGGATATTGCGGTAGAGAGAACGCCCCCACATCACGGCTCTGCCGATAGACGAAAAAGAATTATCCACAATCGTAATATCGGAAGCTTCTTTGGCTACCGAAGTGCCGTCGCCCATCGAAAGCCCCACTTGGGCGGCTTTGAGCGCGGGCGCATCGTTGGTGCCGTCGCCGGTAACCGCCACCACCTCGCCGTTTTGCTGCAAGGCTTGCACAAGACGTTTCTTATCCATCGGGCGGGCGCGTGCAATAATTTTCAGCGATTCTACACGGGCATTCAGCTCTTGGTCGGGAATGGCTTCAAATTCTACGCCGGTAGTAATGTTGTTTTCATTGTCGGTACTGTCGTTCCAAAGCCCGATTTGCCTGCCTATCTCTTTGGCAGTGCCGGGCGTATCACCGGTAACAATCTTAACCTGTATGCCGGCATCCAATACCGTCTTTACAGCCGCAGGTACATCTTCGCGCACCGGATCCGAAATGGCAACGATGCCGAGAAAAACCGTTTTGGCATTTTCGCTCTCTTCCCGATAGGCAAAACCGAGCGTGCGCATAGCTTGGTTCTGGTATTCCAACAGGCGTTTGTCTAAACTTGTTCTGTCTATGCCTTCGGGAATCTGATTGCAAAGACCGAACACAATTTCGGGCGCACCTTTTATATACAGTATGTTTTTTCCGCTCGCCGACTTTACGAGCGTGCTCATATACTTGCGTTCCGTATTAAAAGGTTCTTCTTCCAGACGAACCGCTTTTTGGCGCAAGGCTTCGTAGTCTATGCCCTGATCTTTGAGCCATAATAAAAGAGCGCCTTCGGTGGGATTGCCCAGCACCTTGGGCGTTTGGTCGTGCAAATCCAATCGGGCGGTAGAGTTGAGCGCGATACCTTCGTAAAGTATTTCTTGCGGAGGATTTCCATAAAACTCGCTTTGAAAAACCCGCATACGGTTTTGCGTAAGCGTTCCGGTTTTGTCGGTACATATAACGGTAGTGGCTCCCATAGTTTCGCAAGCGTGCATCTTTCGCACCAAATTGTTCGTTTTAAGCATACGCCGCATGGAGTATGCCAGACTGAGCGTAACCGCCATAGGCAAACCCTCCGGCACGGCAACCACCATCAGGGTAACGGCAATCATAAATGTTTGCAGCAGGTAGGCGATAAACGGCATCCAAAAATCAACATTGCCAAACGCTATGGGCGTATGTAAAAAATACAGCACCACACGTCCCACAAGAATGATGCCCGCAAGCACATAACTGATTTTTGAAAG
This sequence comes from Lentimicrobiaceae bacterium, assembly GCA_022510485.1. Taxonomy (GTDB): domain Bacteria; phylum Bacteroidota; class Bacteroidia; order Bacteroidales; family P3; genus Pullibacteroides. The sequence goes on from JAFLTI010000015.1 coordinate 24,424, forward strand.
GAGGGAACCAAGCCCCTCCAGCTGTTTGTTGAGAGGAGTTTTTACGCTGTCGTCTATGCGTACGGATTCAAAAACTTTTCCGTTTTCGGTTTTGTCGCCTACGGCAAAAACCCGCATAATGCCGTGCCCTTCCATAACCTTTGTGCCACGCAGCACATGATTCGACGGAAAGGTGGCTTCCTTTTCAAATTCATTTGGGTCGGCAGTCTTAAAGCAGAGCGGTTCGCCGGTTAAGGAAGATTCGTCTATATGGAGAGAAACGGCTTCCAGCAACTCGCCGTCGGCAGGCACTTCCTCGCCTGTTTCTATCAATACAATATCGCCCACCACCACCTCCTTGCGTTCAATTTCCACAATGCCGCCATTGCGAAAAACCTTTACCGCCTCGTTGTCGTTTACTTGATTCAGCAAGGCAAATTCGCGCTCGGCTTTCAATTCAAAAACAAAAGACAATCCTGTGGCAAGCAGTATGGCGATAAAGATTCCCGCAGGTTCAAAAAAAACACTCGCGCCCCTATCCGTATTAAAAAACTCGTAACACGAGATGCCAGCAGAGAGTGCGCCCGCTACAAGCAAGATAAGAATCAAAGGATCTCCAAACTTTTCAAAAAACCTTTTCCATATCGGAATTCCTGCAGGAGGAGTAAGAATATTTGAACCATGTTTTATTCTATTTGCTTCAACTTGTTCAAGATTTAGACCGGAATATGTTTTTGTATTCTCCGTATCAGTAGATTTCATAAGGGTTTTCGCGCTTTTGAAAAATTAACAGCCAATTGTGGATTTCCTATGCTTAAGCTTTGATTACAAATTTATGAAAAGTTTGTACATTTGCAACATAGCGAAACAAATTTATAGTATGCTCGTTATCGGTATTGCAGGAGGATCAGGCTCAGGCAAGACAACAGTAGTAAAAAAGATTGCTGCCGGTTGCAGTTCGCAATCCGTAACGGTTATACCGCAGGATGCCTACTATAAAGATCAAGGCGGACTCACTGCGGAAGAAAAGCAGAAAATAAATTTCGATCATCCTTCTTCCATCGAATTTTCGTTACTCGTAAAACATCTTGATATGTTGCGTCACGGGCAAACAATACAGATGCCCGTATATTCATACTTAACCTGTGCCCGCGCCAAAGAAACCATAACGGTAACGCCTACCGATGTGGTGATAGTGGAAGGCATCCTCATTCTTTCGGATCCTGAAATGCGTGCCCGTATGGATATTAAAATTTTTGTAGATGCCGACAGCGATGACCGCCTGATGCGCATTATCCGTCGCGACATACACGAAAGGGGACGCAGTTACGATCAGGTTCTTGCCCACTACGAAAATTGGGTAAAACCGATGCATATGCAATTTATAGAACCAACCAAAAGGTATGCCGATATTATCGTACCCGAGGGTGGAGCAAACGAAAAAGCAATACAAATAATAACTTCGCACTTGCATCATTATATGATGGAAGAAAAAAACAAAAAAAATGGCTAAAACTCAGAAAGCAGCGGACAAGGCTGTAAAGCCCGCCGCAAAGAAAGCCGCTAAGCCGGCTGCCAAGAAACCTGCCGCAAAGAAACCCGCAGCCAAAGCTGCGAAACCGGCAGCAAAGAAAACCGCAACCAAAAAAGTTGCTAAACCTGCAGTAAAGAAAGCTACGGCAAAAAAAGCTGCGGTAAAAACTACGGCAAAGAAAACCGTTAAGGCTGCAAAGCCCGCGGTTAAGAAAGCTGTTAAGGCTGCAAAGACTACGGCAAAGAAAACCGTTAAGGCTGCAAAACCTGCGGTTAAAAAAGTAAAAGCTGCTGCCAAAAAACAGGTTAAAAAAGCTGAAAAAGCTCTCAAGCCTGCGGTTAAAAAAGTAAAGACCGCCGCTAAAAAGCAGGTTAAAAAGGCAGAAAAAGTATTGAAAGCCGAAACCAAGAAAGTTAAAAAACAAGTAAAGAAAGCCGAAAAGGCTGTAAAAGCGGGCGTTAAAAAAGCCACCGCTAAAGCCAAAACGGTTGCTAAAAAAAAAGTGAGCGGAAAGTAAAACCGTCTACCACTAAAGTCGGTGTATGCCGTACCGATGAGATAGTTACCGAAAAAACGGCAAAAGAGTTGGGATTGTTGCCCGAAGAGTATGCCCGCATCAAGGCTATTCTCGGACGCAATCCCAATTTTACTGAATTGAGCATCTATTCAGTAATGTGGAGCGAACACGCTTCGTATAAAAACTCCATCAAATGGCTCAAGACTCTGCCCAAAAAAGGACCGCAGATGTTGGTGGCTCCCGGCGAGGAAAACGCGGGTATGGTGGATGTGGGCGACGGTTACGCCTGTGTTTTCAAAATAGAATCGCATAACCATCCTTGCGCCGTTGAGCCTTATCAGGGTGCGGCAACAGGGGTGGGCGGCATCAACCGCGATATTTTTACTATGGGGGCGCGGCCTATAGCGCAACTCAATTCTCTCCGTTTCGGAAACCTCGATTCAGACCATACCAAACATTTATTAAAGGGTGTTGTAAAAGGTATAGGCGATTACGGCAATGCCTTTGGCGTGCCCGTCGTAGCTGGCGAAGTTGCTTTCGACGATTGCTATAACGCCAACCCCTTGGTAAATGCCATGTCGGTGGGCATTATGCATAAGGAAGATTTGGTTTCAGCCATTGCCAAAGGAAAAGGAAATCCCGTGTTTATTGTAGGTTCCGCCACAGGAAAAGACGGTATTCACGGAGCCACATTCGCCTCGGCGGATATTACGCAAGACTCGGCAGACGATATACCCTCCATTCAAGTGGGCGATCCGTTTCAGGAAAAACTTTTGCTGGAAGCCTCTTTGGAACTGTCTAAAACCAAAGCCTTGGTGGGAATGCAGGATATGGGAGCGGCAGGCATTATATGCTCTACCTCCGAAATGAGCGAGAAAGGCAAGAGCGGAATGCGCATCGACCTTGACAAAGTGCCCTTGCGCCAAAGCAATATGGAGGCTTGGGAAATTCTGCTTTCCGAATCGCAGGAACGTATGTTGATTGTGGTTAAGAAAGGTCGCGAAAAAGAAGTAAAGGCTATTTTCGACAAATGGGATCTGAGTTGCGAACAGATAGGAGAGGTGATAAACGAAGACCGCCTGATGTTCTATCGCGGCGGAAAATTGGTTGCCGATGTGCCGGCATCTACCTTGGTGCTGGGAGGCGGCGCACCTGTGTACGACCGAAAATACAAGGAACATAAAGCCTTTGCCAAGTGCAAGCGTTTCGATATACACACGGTAAAAGACATTGACTTAAAAGAAGCCGTGCAGGTTACGCGCTATCTCTTTTCGCATCCCAATATAGCCTCCAAACGCTGGGTTTACGAACAATACGACAGTATGGTGGGTACTAAAAACATGGGTACCAACAAGCTTTCGGATGCCGGAGTGGTGAACCTCAAGCACACCGACCGCGCCATTGCCATGACCGTAGACTGCAATTCGCGCTACGTATATGCCAATCCTTTGGTGGGAACGCAGATTGCCGTGGCGGAAGCGGCGCGCAACATCGTTTGTTCGGGCGGTCATCCGTTGGCGGTAACCAACTGCCTCAATTTTGGAAATCCCTATAATCCCGAAGTGTATTGGCAGTTTGTGGGAGCCATTAAGGGTATGAGTTTGGCTTGCGAAAAGTTCGGTACTCCGGTAACGGGCGGCAACGTGAGCTTTTACAACCAATACAGCGAGCAAAATAGAGTGGAAGCCGTATATCCCACACCGGTAATCGGTATGATAGGGCTGCTTGAAAAAAGGCATCACATGGGCATAGGATTCCAGAAAAAAGGCCATTCCATATATTTGCTCGGAAAAGTGCGTGAAGATATCAATAGTTCTCAGTATCTTTACGGCTACCGAAAGGAGAAATTTTCGCCCGCGCCCTACTTCGACTTAGACGAAGAATACAACTTGCAAAGAGTTGTGCTCGATTTGATTGAGTCGGGTTTGGCAAAGTCGGTACACGATGTGTCAGACGGAGGTTTGATGACCACGCTCTTGGAAAGCGCGCTTGTAAACGAGTTGGGATTTACTCTTATGGTAGACGATTCCATCCGTTTGGACGCTTTCTTGTTTGGCGAAAGCCAGAGCCGCGTGGTGGTGTCGATAGATCCCGCTATGGTAGACGAATTTGAAGACCTTATGCTGGAAACCAAAACCCCTGTGGTGTATTTGGGCGAGGTAACCGGCGGAAATATCTCCGTTGACGAAGAAGATTTCGGTAATATTAAGGAGTACAAGCAAATTTATAATACCGCAATTGAAAACAAATTGGCGTAAAACCGGCAAAAGCCGGATAACATTGCTCGGATTGGCAGCCTGCCTGTTGTTTACGGCAGGCTGTTCAACCAAGCGCAATACATTCCTTACACGGAATTTTCATAACCTTACCTCTTACTACAACGTGTATTGGAATGGAATGCAAACCTTGGAAGATGCCGATTTTATACTCAAGGAACAATCGGTAGACAACTATTTTAACGTGATTCCTGTTTTTAAGTACGGCAATCCGGAAGATACCGTGCTTATTTCGCAGCAGACCGCGCGTATTCAGGAAAAAGCCTTGAAGACGATTAAGAAACACTCCATTTCCATAAGGGGAAAAGAATATGTAAAGACGATAGACAACGCCTACATCTTGCTTGGAAAAGGGTTCTTTTACCAACAGGATTATTCAAAGGCACGCTCGATATTTAATTTTGTCTTGTCTGAATTTGCCCAGAACAAAGAACGCTACGAAGCCATGCTTTGGATTGCGCGGACCTATATGCGCGAAAACGAGTTCGGTATGGCAGCCTCCTTTATCAGTCAGGTAGAGGCTCAGAACGAAATCAGCCTGATGAAAGAAACCTATCGCGATCTGCCCTTGGTGCAAGCCGAATTTTATCTACAACAAGAAAAATATCAAGAAGCAATACCCTATCTGCAAAGGGGTATTCAACTTTGCAAAGACCGCGATATGCGGGCACGTCTTCATTTTATTTTGGGACAGATAGCCCAGAAAGAGGGCAACAATATGCAGGCATACGAATATTATAAAAAGTGCCTCAAAATGAACCCGCCCTTGGATTTGGTGTTCAATGCCCGTTTGAACATAGCCCTTTGTTACGACGGCAGCAACATCAATTCCAAAGATATTTTCAAGGGCTTGCAGCGTATGCTTAAAGACCCCAAGAATCAAGCCTATTTTGGACGTATCTACTATGTAATGGGCGAAATGTCGTTCCGTCAGGACAACGAAGAAGATGCCGTGCGCTACCTTGACTTAAGCATAGCCGCAAGTCAGGGAGATCCCGAAAGAACCCTTATGGCGGCAAGAAAGTTGGCTAACTATTTCTACGACAAGAAAAAGTATATAGAATCGAGTAAATATTATACGGCGGCATCACAGGTGGTAAAAGACGACGACCCCGAATACTACGATATAGTGAGCCGTGCCAAGAATCTTTCTGACCTTACCAATTATTACTACCGCTTGGTAGAAGCCGATACCTTGCGCATAGTGGGTAAGATGAGTAAGAAAGATCAGAAAAAATATGCCGAACAAAAGGCAAAGGAATATCAAAAACAACAGGAAGCCGCCCGTTTGGCTAAGGGCAACACTTCGCCGGGAATCGCGCCCCGCTCCAATTGGTATTTCTACAACGAGCAGACCAAAATTGCAGGTTTGGCAGAGTTTAACCGAAAATGGGGGCGGCGCACCTTAGAAGATCTTTGGTTCCTTTCTTCCAAACCCAAGGCAACGGTATTGCGCTCTTCCAAACAGAACGAACAAGAGGGCGAAGATGATCCGCAAACCAACAGAGTGCTCACGCAGGCGGATGCCGAATATTATTTGCAGCAGCTGCCGCAAAGCGAAAGCGAATACCGCCGCCTCGACTCGGTTATAGAACCCTCGCTCTATCATGTGGGTACGATTTACAGCGACAAGATGGGGCAGAACGAAGAAGGCGAAAAATACTTGATACGGCTTATCAACGAATATCCCGGTTCGTACTACATTCCCTCGGCTTGCGAAACCTTGTGCAAGATTTACCGTCAGGGCGGAGATATGACTAAGTTCCGCAAATACGCGGATATATTGGCAGAACGCTATCCGGGAACCGAGCAGAACGAGAGGGTCAATAATCCCGACTACTACAAAGAATTAGCCGTGAACGCCAAGGAAATAGAAAACCTTTACACACAGGCTTTCGATTATTTTAACCGCAATGATTTTAATAGTGTGCTCAACTTGATAGAGCGTGTGGAAAAAGGCTATACTGTAAACTCTTTCCGCGAACAGTTCCTTTTTCTCAAGATATTTGCCACTGCCCATACATCAGGCTACAGGCATATGTTGCCCTTGGCTGAGAACTTTTTGGGCTCTTATCCCGAAAGTGCTTTGTTACCTAAGGTTCAGGCGGCAATCGAACGCGCTACCGAAGATATAAAGAGAGGTGTGTTCTATCCCGATACCGACCCGGTAGAAGAAGTTCCGGTAGTGGCGGAACAACAAGAGGGAGAAGAAATCCCCGAAACGCCCCAAGAGGAAGAATCCCGGCAGCAAACGCCCAAAGAATATGTAATGCCTACGGGCGATGTTCGGCACTTTGCACTGTTTGTATGCTTTTCGGAAGAACGCGACCCGGAAGTGATGCGTTTGCGTGTGGAAGGTTTCAACGATAAATTTTATGCTGAAAACGACCTGCTGATAGAAGTTTTGGCAAGAGGAGACAAATATTATCTGGTTGTTTCCGATTTTGCTACGGCAAAGGCAGCGCAGTCGTATGTCAAGATGGCATTGAGAAACGATTATGCTTTTGGAACGCTCGAAAAGAAAAAAGCCTTTGTGATAACACGCGAAAATCTTGAAATTCTAAAGGCAGCCGAAGACGAAACAGGCTACGAAAAATTCTATAAGAAGCAATACAAAAACTGAGATAGCCGGTAGGAGGGGGCAGAACGATTATGCAAGAAAAAAAACTGTTTTTGTTAGATGCGATGGCTTTGATATACAGGGCGTATTTTGCTCTGAACAAAAATCCGCGCATTACCTCCAAAGGGCTTAATACCTCGGCAATCTTAGGTTTTGCCAACACCCTGCTCGAACTGCTCAAAAAAGAAAAGCCCACGCATTTAGGCGTGGCTTTCGATACTATGGCTCCCACCGCCCGCCATTTGGAATATACCGAATACAAGGCGAACCGCCCTCCGCTTCCCGATGATATAGCCGTTTCCATTCCCTATATCAAGAGGCTCTTGCAGGGTATGAACATTCCCATTCTCTATGCCGACGGCTACGAAGCCGACGATGTAATCGGCACCCTGAGCAAGAAAGCCGAAAAGCAAGGCTACACCGTTTATATGGTAACGCCCGATAAGGATTTCGGGCAGTTGGTGAGCGAGCATATCTATATTTACAAGCCCGCCCGTATGGGCAACGATATAGAGATTCTCGGGCCCAAAGAAGTTTGCGAAAAATTCGGCATACAAAATCCCTTGCAGGTTATAGATATGCTGGGGCTTTGGGGTGATGCCGCCGACAATATACCCGGTATTCCGGGAGTGGGCGAGGTAACGGCGCGCAAGCTGTTGGCGCAGTTCGGTTCGGTGGAGAACCTTATAGAAAAAGCTGCGGAGATAGAGAACCCAAAATTGCGTGAAAAAGTACAGCAGAACGTTGGGCAGGCATTGGAATCGAAGATGCTGGCAACCATTATTCTTGATGCTCCGGTAGAATTTAATCCGCAGGAACTTCAACTCTGCCCGCCCGATTCGGCAGCGGTGTTCAGCCTGTTAGACGAATTGGAAATGCGCCATCTTTCCACGCGCATTTCGTCATACTATCGCGATTGGAACGCCCCGGCATCAAGCCCGCAGAAACAACAGTCCGCCACGCCCCAACTGTTCAGCACCTCCGCCACCCCCGCCACTCCTGCGCCACGCTCCAAAACCGGCACCAACAAACCCCAAGACACCACGCTCGACCTCTTTGACCCGCAGAACCTGCCCGAAAGCAAACCTGTTATCTGCCATACCAAAGACGATGCCGATGTGGCTTTGTGGGCAAATGAAGCGGCACTGAAAGCAGGATTGGAAAAGCTGCTTGAGGAGCAAACCCCCGTGAGTTTTTATCTCTGTTCAGGCAAGGCAAACCATATACGCCAAGCCAAAAGCCTGTGTATAGCCTTTTGCCGCCACCAACCCCAAAACGCCCCCCACAGCCCCGCCGCATTCTATTATCTGCCGGTTTTCAGCCCCGAAGAAACTGCTGCCCTGCAAGCCTTTTTTTCGGCAGCCCGCACCTTTGGAAATTTAGTCTGCCACGACTTAAAAACCCAGCTGCACCTACTTAAAAATATGGGCGTGGAAGCCGATTTTGAAGCGTTCGACACCCTGTTGGCGCATTATCTCATAGACCCCGAATCTCCCCACGACCTGCCGAGGCTCACTGCCAACTACCTTCCTTATTCGTATAGCGAAAATCTGTTTGGCGGCGGATTGTCTGCCACCGACGAAGACATACGTTACAGCATACAGAACGCCAAGCTCGTCTTGGAACTCTATTATCGCCTGCAACCCGATTTAGAAAGGGCAGGGGCTCAAAAACTGTTTAGCGAGGTAGAAATACCCCTTTGCCGCGTGCTTTGCCTTATGGAACGCGCCGGCGTAAAGCTCGACCGGCTTCGTCTTGCCCAATACGGTAAGGAATTGCAGGAACAGATAGGCAAAATCGAACAGGAAATATACAGCCTTTCGGGGCAGGTGTTCAATATCGCCTCTCCCAAACAGTTGGGCGAAGTGCTTTTTGATAAATTGCAGATTGTAGAAAAGCCCAAGCATACTAAAACCAAGCAGTACAGCACCGCCGAAGATGTGTTGCAAAAGTTGGTGAACAAACATCCTATAGTGGAAAAAGTGCTGCAATACCGCAGCCTCACCAAACTAAAGACTACATACGTAGATGCCTTGCCCGCGCTGGCAGACGCCAAGACCGACAAGATACACACCACCTACAACCAAGCCGTAACCGCCACCGGGCGTTTGAGTTCGCAGAATCCCAATCTGCAAAACATTCCCATACGTACCGAATTAGGCAAGGAAATACGCCGTTGCTTTGTTCCCTCACAGCCCCAAAACCGTTTGCTGGCAGCCGACTATTCGCAGATAGAACTCCGCATCATAGCCCATTTGAGCGGAGATAAAACCATGCTGGCAGATTTTTCCCGCCATAAAGACATTCATACCGCAACCGCAGCCAACGTGTTCGGGGTCTTGCCCGAAGAGGTAACGCCCGAGATGCGCCGCAAGGCAAAATCGGTAAATTTCGGTATCGTTTACGGTATGTCCGCCTTCGGGCTTGCCGACCGTTTGCAGATACCGCGCAGAGAGGCAGCCGACCTTATCGAAAGATATTACGCCAATTATCCCGGTCTAAAAAACTATATAGAAAAGGCACTCGACGAAGCCCGGCAGAAAGGCTATACCGAAACTCTCCTGCACCGCCGCCGCTATATCAAAGACATCAATTCCTCCAATTCAACCGTGCGCGGCTATGCCGAGCGCAACGCCATCAATGCCCCTGTGCAAGGTTCGAGCGCCGATATGATAAAGGTAGCGATGATTGCCGTGCAAAAACGAATAGAAGAAGAAAAACTTTCGGCACGTATGATTTTGCAGGTACACGACGAATTGGTGTTTGATGTTCCCCAAAACGAAATAGAAAAGCTTTCGCAAATCGTAAACAAAGAAATGAAGAACGCCCTGCCTATGAGCGTTCCGGTAGAAGTAGAGATTAACTGCGCCGACAATTGGCTAGACGCCCATTAAAACAAAAGCCGCACAGCCGGCAGAAAGGATAGAACGAAGATGAGTTTTTGGTCTTACGTAAAAACAGGAAACTTTTGGAAACAGATCCTGTGGATGCTGCTTATCGTAATCGTGTTGGTATCGGGAGTGCTGTTGTCTTTGCGTTTCTTTACCCATCACGGGCAGGATATACGGGTGGCGGATATCCGGGGTATGTATTTGCCGGAATTAGAACCCTTTGAAAAAGAGTTCGGCTTTAAGTTTGTGGTGCGCGATTCGGTGTACGAGCCCGAAAAAACACCCGGCGAAATCATAGCCCAGACTCCCCAGCCCGGCGAACACGTAAAGAAAAACCGCACCTTTTACGTAGTGTTGGCAGCCTCGCTTCCGGCATCGGTGCATATGCCCGACCTAACCGACCTTTCCTTGCGGCAGGCAGAGGCTCTCTTGGAAACCTACGGCTTGAAAGTAGGAGGCAAAACCATAGTTCCCTCCATTGTAAAAGGAGCGGTGGTAAATCAACTTTATAAAGGCGAAGAAATAGAACCGGGCAGTTTGGTAAGGCGGGGGTCATATATAGATTTGCAGTTGGGCGACGACAAGGGAAGCTTGCCTGTGGCGCAGCAAGACACTATTTCAGAAGAAGATTTTTCCACCGAAGAAGACTATTTGGAATATACCGACACCGAATATTCTTACGAAGAATAATCAGAGTATGATAGACGAAAACGAAAATCCGCAGATAGACGAAGAAAGCGAAGACGAGGAATCCCAAGGTCTTTACGAGCATTTTCGCGTGGTGGCGGATCCGGGTCAAGCTCCTTTGCGCTTGGATAAATTTTTGGTGGACCGCCTTTCGGGAACGGCACGCAACCGCATACAGAACGCCGCCAAAGCCGGCAATATCTTGGTAAACGGCAAGGGCGAAAAATCCAACTATAAGGTAAAGCCCGGCGATGTGGTAACGCTTGTGTTGCCCAATCCGCCCCAGCACGTGGATTTGGAACCCGAAAACATACCCATAAATGTTGTCTACGAAGACGAAGCGGTTTTGGTGGTAGACAAATCCCCCGGTATGGTGGTTCATCCCGGTTTCGGCAATTTTACAGGCACGCTGGTCAACGCGCTTATGTATCATCTTAAAGGCGAAAAGCCCTTTTTGGTTCACCGTATCGACAAAGATACCTCAGGCTTGCTGTTGGTGGCAAAAACCGAAGAAGCCCAAACCTATCTTGCCAAACAGTTTTTTGACCACAGTATAGAACGCAAATACCGCGCCTTGGTGTGGGGCAATTTTGACGAAGAAGAAGGCACGGTAACGGGCAATATAGGCCGCAGCATACAAGACCGCAAGGTAATGGCGGTATTTCCCGACGGCGACAAGGGCAAGCCTGCCGTTACCCACTACCGCGTGGTGGAACGCTTTGGTTACGTTAGCTTGGTGGAATGTGTTTTAGAAACAGGACGCACCCATCAGATACGTTGCCATATGCGTTATATCAAACATCCTCTTTTCGGCGATGCCGTTTATGGTGGCGACCGCATCCTAAAAGGCACTACCTTTACCAAATACAAGCAGTTTGTAGAAAATTGCTTTTCGATTCTGCCCCGTCAGGCACTGCACGCCGCCACCATAGGTTTTGTGCATCCCCTTACGCATAAAACCATCCGCTTTGAATCTAAGATGCCAGCCGATATGAACGCCGTTCTCGAAAAATGGCGCACTTACAGCCAAAACCGGCAGATAGAAGAACCGGCGGAGGAACTTACTCCCAAAGAAATGCGGGAACGCGAAAAACTTTTGAACCTCAAGAAATAGCCTTTATGCAAGAATTTCAAGACAAGAACCTGAGCATAGACGGCAAAAACGTACACTATACCGTATGGCGGCAAGATGCCGCAGCCCAAAGCAAACCGGTGTTACTGCTGCATGGTTTTACCGAAGCCGTTTTTGTGTGGAACGATTTGGCGCAATACTTAAGCAAACGCGGCTACCACGTGCTATGCCTCGATATGGCGGGACACGGCAAAACCGATAGCTTCGGCAGCGTGCACAGTATGGAATTGCAGGCAGACATAGCCAAGCAGGTGTTGGAAGCCGAAAATATAGAAAAGGCAGCGGTGATAGGCCACTCTATGGGCGGCTATGTGGCGGCGGCTTTCGGCTGCCTCTACCCGCAGATGGTGCTGGGCATAGGATTCTTTCACTCGCATCCCGGAGCCGATACCCCGCAGGCAGCCGAAAGCCGCCGCCGTTCCTTAGAACTCTTGCGCGCCCAGCGCATCAGCTTTGTTACCGACACCATGCACACCCTCTTTGCCCCCGGCACCGAAAAAATTTACGCTGCCCAAATAGCCTTTCTGCAGGAAAACGCCCGCGCTATGGGCGCGCAAGCCATAGCCGCCTCCCAGCAAGGTATGCTGGAACGCCCCGGCAGGCTTTGTGTGTATGAGCTTAAAGTGCCATTCCTCTTTATTATCGGCACGCTCGACGAGCGTATGGATAAAGTCAAAATTATGGCGCAGACGCTCCTGCCCGAAAAGGCTTGTGTGCAGCTGCTGCCGGTAGGGCATATGGGAATGTACGAAAGCCCCCGCGAAACCCGGGCTTTTGTGGCAGGCTATCTCGATACGCTACATTTTTCGTAAGTTTGCAATGCTGTATTTGCAGCAAGCCATTATCCTAAAAAGAAAACAATAAGACCATGTTGAGCGCAAAAAAGGTCAGCAATATGTATAGCCTCTTAAAAAAAGAGGTAGTGCCGGCATTGGGCTGCACCGAACCCATAGCGGTAGCCTTGGCGGTGGCAAAAGCCGCCGAAACCCTGAGGGATTTAACGGGCAATAAAACGCTGCTGCCCGAAAAGATAGAGGTATTTGCAAGCCTCAACATCTATAAAAACGGTATGGGCGTAGGTATTCCCGGCACCGACCTTACCGGATTGCACATAGCCTCTGCCTTAGGTGCCATTGTGGGCGATTCTAAAAAAGAACTGGAAGTGCTTTCGGGCGTAAAACCCGCCCACGTAAGCAAGGCAAAGACTTTTGTAAAAGAGGGTAGGGTAAGCGTAGAAACCAAAAGCGGCGTAAACAAAGTGTATGCCGAAGCCATCTGCACATTTGGCAAGAACAAGGCACGCGCCGTAATAGAAGAAACCCATCAGAACATCGTGCTGGTAGAAGCCAACGGTAAAAAGGTCTTTTCTAAGAAAGCCGCCGCTGCAGGAACCGCTTCCGAAGAAGAGCTCTACAAAATCACGATGGACGACATCTACGAGTTTGCCTGCAAGCAACCGTTTTCAAAGATAGAATTCATTATAGAAGAAGCATCCCTCAACAAAAAACTCTCCGACTACGGGCTAAAGCATAAAAGCGGTATGGGCATAGGCGCTACGCTTTTGAAAAGGCTCAAAGAACGCAAGCTGTCGGGTACAAATTGCTTGATGGAATACGCTATGGCAATGACCGCCGCCGCTTCCGATGCGCGTATGTCGGGAGCCTTGCTGCCTGCTATGAGCAATTCGGGAAGCGGAAACCAAGGCATAACCGCTATGGTGCCTGTGCTTGCCGTAGCCGAAAAAACCAAGGCGAGCCGTGAAAAATTGGCGCGTGCCCTGATTTTGAGCAACCTCACCGCCATTCATATCAAGCACGGCTTTGGCAGACTTTCTGCCGCTTGCGGTTGCGTGGTGGCATCTACAGGAGCCGCCTGCGGTGTTTGCTATCTTTTAGACGGCAACGGAGAACAGATAAAATATGCCGTCAAGAATATGATAGGCAACCTTACCGGTATGGTATGCGACGGAGCCAAATTAGGCTGCGCCCTCAAAGTGGCTTCGGGAACGAGCGCAGCCATGCAGGCAGCCATGTTGGCAAAAGAAAACGTGTATGTGCCGGGTTCAAACGGTATTGTAGAAGACGATGTGGAATGTACTATATGCAATATAGGTAGAATCGCTTCCGATGCTATGAACCAGGCAGACGAGGTGATTCTCGACATTATGGTGAACAAGAAAAAAACCAAAAAATAAACCGCTATGACAAGTTACAAGGAATTAGGGTTGGTAAATACCCGGGAACTTTTCAGCAAGGCGATGCAAGGTCGGTATGCCATTCCGGCTTTCAATTTTAACAATATGGAACAGTTGCAGGCCATTGTGCAGGCTTGCGCCGAAACCAAGTCGCCCGTAATATTGCAGGTATCCAAAGGAGCGCGTCAATACGCCAATCAAACCATGTTGCGCTATATGGCGCAGGGTGCGGTGGAATACGCCAAAGAATTGGGAGTAAACGTGCCTATCGTATTGCATTTGGATCACGGCGACAGTTTTGAACTTTGCTGCGACTGTATCGAAACCGGCTTTTCTTCGGTAATGATAGACGGTTCCCACCTGCCTTACGAAGAAAATATAGCCCTTACCAAAAAGGTAGTGGAATACGCCCACCGCTACGATGTAAGCGTTGAGGGCGAATTGGGTGTGCTGGCAGGTATCGAAGACGAAGTACAGGCAGAACACCATACCTACACGCGCCCCGAAGAAGTAGAAGACTTTTTGAAGCACACCGGCGTGGATTCTTTGGCTATTTCTATCGGAACTTCGCACGGAGCCAACAAGTTCAAGCCCGAACAATGCACGCGCAATGCCGAGGGCGTATTGGTTCCGCCTCCTTTGCGTTTCGATATTTTGGAAGAAGTGGAAAAACGTATTCCGGGATTCCCCATCGTATTGCACGGAGCCAGCAGCGTGCCTCAAAATTTGGTGTCGATTATCAACCGCTACGGCGGTGGCTTAAAAGATGCCATCGGTATTCCCGAAGATCAGTTGCGTAAAGCCGCTTCTTCGGCAGTTTGCAAAATCAATATCGACAGCGACGGCCGTCTTGCTATGACCGCCGCCGTGCGTGAGGTATTGGTAAACAAGCCTGCCGAATTTGATCCCCGCAAATACCTCGGTCCCGCCCGCGACAGCCTCAAGATGCTCTATATGCACAAGATAGTAAACGTATTGGGAAGCAACAACAGGATTTAGTTAAATAAATCCCGCCCCCGAAATCCCCTGTGCCTTTTCGGCACAGGGGATTTTTTTTATTCTCCGCATTTCTGCGGCGATTATTCCGTCTATTCACCGCAAATTTGCGGTGAATAATTGCCTTTTTCACCGCAAAGTGTTACCTTTGCCCTATGAGAAAGCCCTCTGTAAAAAACATATACATTTGGCAAAGAAAAGATTGGCATCGGTTTCGCTGGGATTCCGAAGCCTTGTTGGAATCCTTGAATCGCCTCAGTTACCTATATGGCAAACTCAACGGCCAGATGTCTATGCTTGGATTTAACGACAAAAGCCGTTCCTTATTGTCGGCTATGACCGATGAACTGATAGGTTCTTCGGCTATAGAGGGAATTTCGCTCAATCTGGATTCGGTACGCAGCAGTATAGCCCGCAAACTCGGTATAGAAGAAGAGGGGGTGCGTGTAGAGGATCACTATATAGAGGGCTTGGTTGATGTAATGATAGAGGCGGTAAGCAATTGCAGGGAACCCTTAACCGAAGAACGGCTGTTTGGGTGGCACGCGGCATTGTTTCCTTTGGGGCGTAGCGGCAGGTATAAAATTACGGTGGCTGATTGGCGCAAGGGAGAAGAACCTATGCAAGTGGTTTCCGGTGCGCTCGGCCACGAAAAGGTACATTATCAGGCACCGGCATCTGCCGATGTTCCGGCACAGATGGCGCAGTTGATAGAATGGTGCAACACTACCGATTTATCGCCCTTTCTTATGGCTGCTGTAGCCCACCTATGGTTTGTTACTATCCACCCCTTTGATGACGGCAACGGACGTATAGGTCGCACACTTGTCGATATGATTCTTGCGCGTATGGATAAAAACTTTGCCCGATATTACAGTATGTCGGCAGAGATTAACCGCAACAAAAAGGCGTATTACAAAATTCTGGAACGCACCCAGCAGGGAGACCTCGATATTACGGAATGGATTTTATGGTTTTTAGGCTGCCTCGAAAACGCCATATCCGCAGCTTCTAAAAATATTGAACGTGTATTGCAAAAAGCCGCCTATTGGGATAAATTCAGAAACGTGGAGGTTAACGAGCGGCAACGCAAGGTAATAAACCGTCTGTGGGACGGTTTTGAAGGAAAACTGACCACTTCCAAATGGGCAAAGATTTGCAGTTGTTCTCAAGATACCGCCCTTCGCGACATTAACGATTTGCTCGCCAAAAAAATGCTCAAAAACAGCGGCGAAGGCGGTCGTAGTGCAAACTATATCCTATAGTAAAACCTCAAAAGGTTTTTGTTTTGTCGCGAATATATCATATTCTGTTAGACGGACTCTCGGTAATCGAAAATATGTTCCATAATAGATAGATTCTCAATAGTTTCTTCTGAAAAATTTGTCAGATAATTTTTTTTGTCTTATTTTTGCTTCCAACTACCAAATCGAGTGCAACTCGAACGGTTTGCGGTTTCGTTCTGCCAAAACGAGATTAGCAGCCGGTAACTAAACACAAAGTATTAACAAACATTAAGAAAAACAAAAAGGAAAGTCCTTTTTATCTAATTAACAATCAAAAATTTTTTAGCATGAAGAAGCTATTGTATTTAGGGTTGACAGCCCTGACGATGCTCTTTTCTTTGGGTAGTACCCGAGGACAAGATGCAGCAAAAGTGAAAGTCACGCTGGAACCGGCAACTTGGACACGTGGACTCTCTACGCCTAAGTTTAAGGTTGAAATTACGCCCGAGCAATCTGACGGCGTGGAATTAGGAACTGGCGCAGACAAATTGGCTGTAAAGGTTACCTTTACCAAGCAAGATGCTCCTGCCGCCAAAACGGAAATTACGCAGCTCCTTACGGCAGCCGAAACCTCCCTTAAGCCGAGTACGGAAACGGAAGTATTGGAAGATGGAATTTGGAATTTGTCTTATGAGCTAAGGAAAGGTGACGATAGCGACGTCTTTGGAACTGAAGCCGAAACGGCAGAAGACTGCGTTAAAGCACTTACCGTAGAAACCCCTACCTTGACCTTTAATCCTGCAAACGGTCAAGTAACAGAAGGATCGGAAATCGAAATCACATGCAGTGAAGAGGAGCTTGAAGACTATATAGTATTCAAGTTCTATGCTGACAAAACAACTGCTGAGCAAAACGCAGCTCAAGATTTTAAAGTTGATGGCGACGACGTTTCTTGGCTGGACAGCGGAAATCCTACCATTGAAAAAGATGCTCCGGTACTTGCTGCCGCAATAAGTGATTATATCACTAGCACGATTATTGCGATTACCTACGCCGAATACACCGTTAAGGAAAAACCCAAAGTAACGGTAACCTTAAATCCGAACACGTGGAAGTTGGGAAGCACTACCAAGCCTGCGTTTGTTCTCAATACTTTGGAACTTACTGAAAAAGGAAAAGAGATGGGTGATGAAGAAGGTAAGCTTTCTATAAAGGTTACGGTTGCCAAAGGTGACAACAACTTTGAACAAAGACTTACAAGCAATGTAACCGAAATTGAAACGGATAAATTGACGGAAGAAGGAGACTGGACCATAACTTATGAATTGCAGATAAAGAGCGGCGAGAAATACGAAGCCTACACCGATGCTAAGGTAAGTCCTGCCACTGACAAGCTTACGGTACAGGCAGCAGCTGTAGCCCCCAAAAATGCCGCAATAACCGTTACCTTTACTCCGGCAGAATGGACTATAGGCGAAAGCGACAAAGTTACCGCTACGGTTGCTATGGATCCCACTGACGCATTTACCTTGGGAAATGAAGTTGGCGACTATGCCATAAGGGTTTTTTTCAAAGATTCATACGACGGCACAACGGAAACATTCTATCTTACATCGGCTTCATCTGAACTCCAATCCGAATCTTTTGCTAATCTTGTGGTAGAAGGCGCCTATAAATACACTTTAGAATACAGTGTTGTAACGGTAACTGGCAACGGACGATACACTCCGTACACGGATGCCGAATTTACTTTTGACGCTTCTACTGAAGAATTTGAAGTAAAAGCGGGTACCGGAGGAGATGTAACCACATTGGAAAAACCGACCATCACAAGCACAAGAATCATTGAGGGAAAATATGCCGGTCTGTATGTTGAAGGTGATAAGATTACTATGTCTGCCCAGACAGGAGCAACCATTTGGTACACTCTCGACGGCACAACTCCCGAAGCTGATGAAGAAAAGGCTCACAAGTACACCGGTCCTTTTGAATTGGAAGAAAGCAGCAAGCCTATCGTGATTAAGGCGATTGCCGCGAATGGTGATGTAACATCTGAAGAGGCGCAAGCCAAATTCTTCTTCTTAGACATTTCGGTTGATCTGTATACCTTTATGGGCGAACCTATGCCTATTGACTGGGCTGGCTATGGAAAATACGTACCTTTTTCTGTTTGGGTTATGATAGAAAAAGGCGGGAGCCCTATCTCGTGTGATCCCGAAGGATTGTATGCCGGAGTATATTACACGATTGACGGTAAAACCGAACCCGATATGGATAAATGGGAAGAAGGCAATAAAGGTCCTGTATATTATGTTGACCAGCTGGATGAGACGTTTCATAGCCCCATAATGATGCTTACTCAGAATAATGTGGAACAGATAAAAATAAAGGTTTATCTGACCTATGACGGTGAGCTTGTTGCCGAATCTGAAGTTTTTGATTTTGAAGTAGAGCAAGGTGATGAGGTTCCCGAACTGATACTCGATCCTCACCCCTATTTCAGCAAAGTAACATCGGAACCTGTAAAGATTGAAAATGCCGATGATTTTGTTGTGATTCTTTATACAAAAGACGGTTCTATCCCCACTTATGACAGGCATTATTTCACAATAATGAAAGACAAACCCGACGCAAGCCTTTTTGTATATGATGCCGAAAAAGGTATTGAAATCGAAGGAAAAGAAACCATCAAGGTAATCGGTTATACAATGGGTAGTTTTGGTGGCGGCGGTATGGATCCGTTGGATTTGGATGACGAATTTTTTGATGATCCTATGGGTGGTGGTGGCGATAATACGATGTTTCCTCACTACGGTTCCGATATGGTTACCGCTACCTATACCCTTGTGAAAAAGCCCGAACTTAGCTTGAACCCCGATCCCAAAGACGGCGCTGTGGCTCACAATACCGAAGTTATCATTACCAATATCGAAGAAATAGAAGCTGACGGTTATGCGGTAACTTTCGATGTTTATCCCTCCAAAGAAGAGGCGTTTTATCCGTTCTCTCAATATGGAGCAAGCTATCCTGTAGTTACAAAGGAAAACCCGTTAGTATTGTTTAATCTCTACAATGCAGAAACCGGTGCGGACTTTGACTATTATGTAACATACCAAGTAAACGACCCGAGCGATGTGCCTATGCCGCAGATTCAGTATCAAGGCAATGCTATGGCAGACGAAATCGGATTGTACACCAAGGGTCAAAAGGTAAAGATTGTCGGTGAGGGTGACGAATATAAGGTTTGGTACACGATCGATGGCAGTGCGCCTAAGGCAGACGAAGCTCAAGGTGGACAATCCTCTGCTGAGATTACTCTTGATAAATCTATGGTTATAAAAGCCATTGCCGTAAAAGAAGGAGAAGCTTCGGATGTGGCAACCGCTCATTTTACGCTTTACGAAGATGCAACCCTTACCTTTACACTGGTAGATCAAAGTCGCTACTTCCCTGTTACAGACAGCGTAGGTAAGAACATCGGTATCGATGTAAATTTCAATGTTAAGGAAAGCCCCGAGTTAGGATTCTATTCGCCCAGTCCCGCTGTAATTTATTACTCTATCGACGGTGAAACCGATCCTACTATGGAAGCCTATAAACAAGATGATACCAAGGTGTTCAAAGCCGAAGGAAAATTGATAGAAAGTGAATATGGCAACTTTGCTACCAATCCTTATATCTACTTTGATCAAGAAGAATCGGTTAATCTGAAGGCAAGGGTATATCTCAACATAGAGTTGGGCGAAGGAGAAGGCGGTTTGATTTTCTCTGATGTGCTTAGCAAAGAAATTGACGTAGTATTCGGTCTCCAAGATCCCGTCTTTGATGTAGAAGTCGGTGAGGTACATATTGGTGATACCCTCCGCATCAAGAATCTGAACGACTCGTATGCAGAAGAAAGCGATGAGATTTTCTTCAGTGTGAACGGTGAACTTCCCTTCTCCCACCTGTATGAAGGTGTTTACCAATCGGGCTGGAATGTGTCTGGTGACGAAGAAAACGATGCCCTTACGGAACTTTATGCAAAGCAGGTAATCGTTGTCTTCCAGCAAGACGAAAACGGTATGTATGCTTATATACCCTCCAATACCAAGTACTACGATGGTAGCGACAAGATCCGCATTAAAGACGGTAAGCTTAAAATACAGGCTATCTGCTATGACTATACTGCCTATGGAATCGATGGAAGGGGTGAACCCGGTATGCTGCAATACGGTTCTAACTTTGTAGCTAAAGAATATACCGTTAAGCCCAAAGCACTTGATCCTGTTTTCAGTGTAGCAGCCGGTAAGGTAACGAAAGGCACGAAAGTGGCTATCAACTGCGCCACCGAAGGTGCCAAGATTTACTACACCACCAACGGTACTGAACCTACTCAGGCAAGCACCGAATTCAAGGTAGGTGATACGATTGTTGTTACGCAAGACACTACCATTATGGCTATCGCCATTTGCGCCGATATGGATAACTCCGAAGTGGTAAAGGCAGTCTATGTGATAGATACCGTAAAAGCTCCTACGTTCAGCGTGGCAGCCGGAGAAGTGGTAAAAGGCACGAAAGTGGCTATCGAATGTGCTACCAAAGATGCCAAGATTTACTACACCACCAACGGTGATGTTCCTACTGTTGAAAGTACCGAATACACCGATTCGATTGCTATTGAATCAGACATGACCATCAAGGCTATCGCTTATAGGGCTGATATGGTTATCTCTCCTGTTGCTGTAGCTGCTTACGTGGTTAAGGAAGAAGCTCAATCTGTGGCTACTCCTATCTTCAGCGTACCGGCAGGTGAAGTAGCGATCGGCACGAAAGTTGAAATCAAGTGTGCTACCGAAGGAGCCGTTATTTACTACACCCTCGACGGTACCACGCCCGATGCTGACGCCACCGAATACAAAGATGCTATCGTAATCAACGAAGCCGTAACCATCAAGGCTATCGCCATCAAGGGCGAACTCAAGTCGGAAGTGGCTACCGCTTCTTACACGGTTAGCACCGCTGTAGAAGGTGCCGAACTGGCTGGAATAAACATCTATCCTAACCCCAACGACGGTAAGTTCAACGTAGTTGTTCCGGTTGACGCTACGGTAGTAGTATTTACCGCCAACGGTCAGGTAGTAAGACGTATGGAAGTAGCGGCGGGTGTTCACAGCCTGCAGCTTGCCAACAGTGGCATCTACTTTGTACGCCTTACCGCCGCCAACGGCCAATCCGCCGTTAAGCGTGTGGTTGTACGCTAACATCAATTAATAAAGGAGCCTCGCTCGTGCGAGGTTCTTTTTGGGAGGTCGTGCTTAGCACGGCCTCTTTTTTTGTAAACGCTTATTTTGTAATTTTACACATCGAAACAAACTTCAAAAACAAATATTATGGTAAAGACAAAAAAATGGATCTGCACGGTGTGCGGATTTGTCTACGAAGGAGCCAATCCTCCTGCCAACTGCCCTCAGTGCAAGGTAGGTGCGGATAAGTTCAAAGAATTGGTAGAAGAAGAAAACAAGCTTTCTTTCGTTACCGAACACGTGATTGGCGTGGCTAAGGATTGCGACGACGAAATGAAGAAAGACCTGAACAACCACTTTATGGGCGAAGCCACCGAAGTGGGAATGTATCTGGCAATGAGCCGTCAGGCAGACCGCGAGGGTTATCCCGAAGTGGCGGAAGCCTTTAAGCGTTATGCGTTTGAAGAAGCCGAACACTGCGCCAAGTTTGCCGAACTGTTGGGCGAAATGGTTTGGGATACCAAAACCAATCTCGAAAAGAGGATGCACGCCGAAGCCGGTGCCAACGCCGACAAGATGCGCATTGCCAAACGCGCCAAGGAACTCAACTTGGATGCTATCCACGATACGGTTCACGAAATGGCTAAAGACGAAGCCCGTCACGGACAGGGCTTTGCCGGGCTTTACAACCGCTATTTCAAGAAATAGTTAACTGGGCTTAACAAAAAAGGAACCAAGCCGCGCTGCCGCGCGCCCCAAGAATTACTCGGGGCTTCGCCCCTCGTGATTCT
>JAFLTI010000016.1 GCA_022510485.1 Lentimicrobiaceae bacterium
TAAGAATGTATACGGATGGGGGGATTGTGATATTGAGATTTTTGGAGTAACTCCGGAAAAGAAAGAAAATGACTGATATACATCTAGATGTAATTATTGAAAGCTGAAAATATCCCTATGGCGGTACGGATTTTTTTTCGGACTTGCCATAGGGACGTGTTTGTGGTAAAATAAAATGCAAAAAAGAAATAATATGGATTGTAATGTTTTTAGACAGATAGAAAAGGTATATCATTATACTTCATTGTTTTCTGCAGTGCAGATACTTTCGTCAAATGAATTGAAGTTTGGTGAACTGCAGAAAATGAATGATTTTCAAGAGGCATATCATAGAGCGTGGTTTGCGGAGAAGGAAGAAATAACTATAGAAGATATAAAGGCTGTTGATAGGGAACTGTCAAAATATAAACAACTTAGTTTTACGAAAGATAAAGCACCTCATGAGGGTTTCAATATTTCTGCCATGTGGGGGCATTATGCGGAAAACGGTTATGGAGTATGTTTGGTGTTTGATAAGCGTCGTTTGATTGAAGGATTGGAAAAAGGTATTATTTATCGTGATGTGGTCTATCATAAATCACGAAGTGAAAATATCTTGATTCCCAATAAACAAGATATTAGTGGGAGTATTGAAAAACAACGGAATGTTATCTTCTTTAGAAAGACTAGGGATTGGTCGTATGAACAAGAATGGCGAATGGTTGTTCGCTCGGAAAGCGAAAAATATTTGCCAATAGAAAATAGTCTTGTGGCTGTAATTGTGAATTTTGTCAAGGATATAGATAGTAACGAAAGCATATTTAATTCTAAGAGTGTAAGATTATTGAGTGAAATAGCCCACGGTTTACCAATACTGAGTTATGGTTTATGGTGTGGGAAAGCCAATCTTTGTGATGGGGCTGGTAACGAATGGAGTAAGCAAGAAAATTGGCAGTTGGATGATGGGCAATAGCAAAACGATAAGCCGCTACATCTCCACCTTACGGAAAAAGCTGAAATGTACCTTGCCGTAGCGGCGTTCTTCTATGCAGCGGGGGTCGTGGTCAAAATGGTATCTGTCGGAGTGTTCGAGTATAAAGAAGCCGTCTTTTACCAAGCAGTTCGAGGTTAATACGATATCGGGAATCCCGTCTATGCCGGGTAATTGATAGGGAGGGTCGGCAAAGATAAGGTTATAGGTAAAGCGGGCGCGTTTGAGGTAGTCGAAGGCATCCTGACGGAATACGTGGAGGTTGTCCATCTGGAATTTCTGCGCCATGCTTTGGATAAACTTGGTGCAGCCTGTATGCGAGTCTACGGCGTGAACCTGCCGCGCTCCGCGCGAAACAAATTCCAAGGAGATGCTGCCTATGCCGGCAAAGAGGTCCAGCACGTCCAAATCTTCCCAATCCAGATGGTTTCCCAAAATATTGAACAGGCTTTCTTTGGCAGCATCGGTGGTGGGACGCACGGGTAGGGTGTCGGGAGCCTGAAAACGGCGACCTTTGAATTCTCCGCTGATGATACGCATGATTAGAGGCAGATAAAGTAACGGTCGTAAGGCATTTCCTGCGAAAAACGCACGCCGGTGGGGGCGGGTAGGTAGGTGGAAGCGTATACGTGTTCTTCCAAGCGAGTTAACAGATCCTGTTCGGAAGCCTTGCCGCACAGAAAAAGCGCCGCCGCGCCCAAGTCTATCTTAAGGCTGTTGATGGCGTATAAAAAGTAATAGAGCAGGTTGTTGAAGTCGGGGCAGGGAAAGGAATTGATAAAAATCAAGCCTTCGTCGCCTTTTACGCAGAGGTCAAAATTGCTGTTGCGCAGGTGTAGCAGAATATGATGGGCAAAGCGTTTGTAGGTTTGCGAAACCCGGAACACTTCGCGAATAAGGCAGGCATATACGCTCAAAAAACCGATTTGTTCGTCTTGGCAGAACAAATCCCTTGCGGTCTTGAGGTAATTGGGATTGAAGGCGGTAAGGATATAGCTCCGCGTGTTTGGCTCCAGCTCGCAGGTAATACATTCCCTGCCGTTCAGGTGAAAAAGCGAATCCAAATAGTCTTTGCCGTGTTCGGCTTCGTAGAGTTTTTCGGGAATCAGCGTAGACTTGAAGTCGGGAACGCTGAAAATCCGTTTTCCGTAAACGAAAGAGGGGTCGAGCAGCTTTTCGTGTTCTACCAATTCTTGCAGGGAGGCGGAAAAACTTTGGCGGGAATCCAATTGGTAAGACGCCAAAGCAAGCGGATTGCGGTTTTCTATGCTGCTGATGCCCAAATCGAGGCTGTACTGCTGCAAGCTTACGCACAGCCGCAGATTGCTGTCGCTGTAATTGGACAGATTAGGATTGATATTGCGTTTTAGACAGCTTACGCTCATAAGCTTATTCCCAGTTACCTTCGGTAATGGCTTCGGTCATGCTGCCCACCTTTATACCGGGATAACGGTTATAGGTCTTTTCTTGTGCCACTTTGTTAACGATTTGCTGTTCGTTCAAGCCTTCCAGCAAGTCTACATAAGGCACCTTGGCTTCAAAAACAGGCACTTGGTAACCGCTCTTGGATATAAAGCCGGCTTCCATTTCAATCATTTTGCCCGATTGGTTAAAGGGAACACGCATCAACTGGTTCAGAAAGGCGTCCTTGTCTGCCTGATGTTCGGGAAAGAGTACGGCAAAGGCGTTTTCGGTAAAGGTTTCACGCGAAACGATGCCTTTGGCAACGGCTTCTTCTTCGGTAAGGGAGTCGGGTACGGTACCGATCATCTTTACATAAGGAACTTCGCCCTCACGCAAGAAAGTGATAAGGCTGTCGCCTGTAGGTATATAGCTTCCGTAGGCTTTCTTGTGTTCCTGCTGAACCTTGCGGATATCTTTCATCTGTTGCACCAAAACGGCTTTACGCATATCGACGTCGCGGTTAAAGTTTACCGGCTGCATGATACTGCGGTAAATCAGGAACGCCAATACGATGGCTACTACAATCAAACCTGCCTGAATGGCTATTTTAACACTGTGTTTCATTTTGCGTGTTCTTTTAAGCGGTGGCAAATGTAGCGAAATTTTTTGGAAAATCATTACATTTGCCTTTCGTGCCGTTTGGTAAAACCGGCGCGTTTTTACATCGAAAAAGAGCTGATAGAATATATGGAAGCCCAAGTCAATCTTAATTCCGAGATCGGTCGCCTCAGGGCGGTAGTGCTGCATAGACCCGGTCCCGAAATCGAAAAAATGACCCCCTCCACGATTCATGAATCCCTGTACAGCGATTTGTTGGGAATGGAATCCGCCCAAAAGGAATACCGGCAGCTGGAAGCCGTATTGGGGCAGGTGTGCCGCCCATTCTATATCGACGACCTGCTGACGGAAGTGCTGAAAAACGTGCCTCAGGCACGGAGTTTCCTGATGGAAAAGATAGGCAAGACCGCCCGTGCCGCAGGCTTGACGGAAACCCTGTCGGTGCTTCCGCCCGCCGATTTGGCAAAGGCGATGGTGCAAGGCGTAACGGGCACGGACTTCAATCCCTTGTATAACCTTTATTTTACCCGCGATATAGGGGTTTGCTTCAATTCTCACGCGATGCCGACCCACATGGCTACCAAGGTGCGTTCACGCGAAATTTTGATTACCGACCTTATTTACCGCTATCATCCGGTGTTTACGCGCAATAACTCCCATCTCAATCCGTGGGACAGGGTTCCGCAGGGTACGCGCTTGGAGGGGGGCGATTTTCAGGTTGCCGCTCCCAATGTGTTCCTTATAGGACAGGGAGCGCGTTCCGACCGCAAGGGGGTAGATGCCTTTATATCCCTTAAACGCAAGGAAAGCGACTTGTTCTACGTTATTACGCAGGAACTGCCGCTCGAACCCGAATCGTTTATCCATCTCGATATGGTGTTCACTTTTTTGAGCCGAACCCATTGTATGGCATACAAACCGCTGATTTTAGACGAAAACCATTACGCCACGCGCCTGCTCAAGGTAGAAAACGGCGTGGTGCGCGAAAGTCTTTGCGCCAATATTTTTGAGGCGCTCCGTATGGCGGGCTGCGATTACGAACCTATTTATTGCGGAGGCGGAGATGCCCTCTACCAAGAACGCGAACAGTGGCATAGCGGTGCCAATTTCTTTGCTTTCGCGCCCGGAAAAATTATGGGCTACGGCCGCAACAGCTATACGATAGAAGCCTTGTCGAATGCCGGTTTTGAGGTGGTTGACGCCTGGGATGTGGTTTCGGGCAAGGTGGCGGTGGATACCGAAAACGAAAACCGTCCTACGGTGTACACGATAGAAAGTTCGGAACTTGTGCGCGGGGGCGGAGGTTGCCGTTGTATGACCATGCCCGTTTGCCGCGAGGATCTGTAGGCGTAGAAGAGATATAAAGAAAACATAAAAATTTACTGATATGAAGTTCGGTGTGGTTACCTTTCCGGGTTCTAATTGCGACCACGACATACATTATGTGCTCAAGCACATACTTAAACAGGAATCGGTGCAGCTGTGGCACAAGGATACCGATTTGCAGGGCTGCGACGCGGTGGTGCTGCCGGGCGGTTTTTCCTACGGGGATTACCTTCGCTCGGGGGCTATCGCCCGCTTTTCGCCCATTATGGAACAAGTAATCGCCTTTGCGCAAAAGGGCGGTTATGTATTGGGCATCTGCAACGGTTTTCAGATTTTGTGCGAGTCGCACCTCCTGCCGGGGGCTTTGCTGCATAACGATGTGCAGAAGTTTATCTGCAAGAATGTGTATTTGCAGGTGCAGACCGATAAAACGGCATTTACTTCGGCTTGCACGCCCAAGCAGGTGCTTAAGATTCCGGTGGCGCACGGTGAGGGTCGCTATTTTGCCGACCCGGCAACGATAAAGGAACTCAACCGCGATAATCGCGTGCTCTTTCGCTATTGTGACGAAAACGGCACGATAGACAAGGCATCCAACCCCAACGGTTCTTTGGAAAACATTGCCGGTATCTGCAACGAAAAGCGTAATGTGTTCGGTATGATGCCGCACCCGGAGCGTTGTGCCGACGAGGCATTGGGCAATACCGACGGGCGTGTCTTGTTTGAGGGCTTGATTGAAAGCTGGCTTAAGAACCGATAAAATAGAGTTTCGTGTTGCTTTCGCGCTACAGTGAAGAAGAGTTGGAAGCCGGTTGCGATGAAGCCGGCAGGGGGCCTTTGGCAGGTCCGGTATTTGCAGCGGCGGTGATTTTTGCGCCCGGTTACCGCAATGCGCGTTTAGACGATTCCAAGAAACTGAGCGAGAAAGCGCGTTATGCCTTGCGCGATGAAATTATGCACGATGCCCTTTCTTACGGCGTGGCGGCGGTGGATGCAGAAGAAATAGACCGTATCAATATCTTGCAGTCTTCTATCAAGGCAATGCACTTGGCTTTGGAAAAGCTTGCGCCCCAGCCGGCGTTCATTACCGTAGACGGAAACCGTTTTAAGCCTTATGGTAAGGTTCCCCATATATGCGTGGTAAAAGGCGATGGCAAATACCTTTCGATTGCCGCCGCTTCGATTCTTGCCAAGACGTTCCGCGACGACTATATGAAGGAACTGCACGAAAAATGCCCGCTCTACGCTTGGAACGAAAACAAGGGTTATCCCACCAAGGCGCATTACGAAGCCATTTTGAAGCACGGACCCAGCCCTTGGCACAGGCGTTCGTTTAGGTTATATCAGGAATTGGAATTATTTTAATATAATATGAAGCCAAGTACGGTTAAAGGAACACGCGATTTTTCGCCCTTGCAGATGCGCCGCCGCTGGTATATCTTCGATACCATTCGGAATGTGTACCGTCTGCACGGCTATCAGCCTATAGAAACCCCCGCTATGGAAAACCTGTCTACCTTGATGGGTAAGTATGGGGAAGAGGGTGATAAGTTGCTTTTCAAGATTCTCAATTCGGGCAATTTTATGGATAAGACGGGCGCGGATTCGGAATCGTTTTGGCAGGAAAACAGGGAAACGGAACGGATGAGCCGCGCTTTGCTGTCTAAAATCAGCGAGAAAGGGCTCCGCTACGACCTTACCGTGCCTTTTGCCCGCTTTGTGGTGCAGCACCAAGGGGAGTTGTGCTTTCCGTTCAAACGCTACCAGATACAGCCGGTTTGGCGTGCCGACCGTCCGCAAAAAGGGCGTTACAGGGAGTTTTATCAGTGCGATGCCGATGTGGTGGGTTCCGATTCGCTGAACAACGAAGCCGAATTGGTGCAGATGATTGCCGAGGTGTTTTCCGCTTTCGGCATCCGCGTTCAGGTAAGGATAAACAACCGCAAGGTGTTGGCTGGGATTGCCCAGACGATAGGCTGTCCCGAAAAGATGACGGACATTACCGTGGCGATTGACAAATGGGATAAGATAGGGGAGGAGGGCGTGCGCAGCGAATTGGGCGGGCGCGGCATTCCTGCCGAAGCGGTAGAAAAACTTTTTCCGGTGCTGCACCTGCAAGGCGATGTACGGCAAAAACTACAGGATTTGCGCATCTTTCTGCAAGAAAGCCCTGTGGGATTAAAAGGCGTGGAAGAATTGGAAACGGTGTTCCGCCTTATAGAACAGATGGGGGTAAAGACCGATTGCGCGCTTGACCTTACCTTGGCGCGGGGCTTGAACTACTACACCGGGGCTATTTTTGAGGTAAAGGCTTTGGATGTGGAAATGGGCAGTATCTGCGGCGGTGGCCGTTACGACGACCTGACGGGCATTTTCGGTTTGAAAGGTGTGTCGGGTGTGGGTATCTCGTTTGGTGCGGACAGGATTTACGATGTGTTGAACGATTTGAACCTCTATCCCGAAAGTTTGGTGAGCGGAACGCAGGTGCTGTTTGTGAATTTTGGAGAAAAGGAACAGGAATGGACCTTTGCTCCGGCGCAGGCCTTGCGGGCTGAGGGTATCTCGGTAGAGCTGTATCCTTCGCCTGCCAAGTTGCAGAAACAGTTTTCGTATGCCGACAATCTCAAGATACCTTTTGTGGCGATTATTGGAGAAAATGAACACCAGTCGGGTCAGATTGTGATTAAGGACATGGCTACCGGAGAGCAGCGTTCGGTATCGCCTCAAGATTTGCTGCAAGCGGTTTCTTCCGCCGAATAAGGAAATGTAAAAACATTAGGATATGAAAAAGAATGCCAAAGTTTTCGAGATTACTTTGAAAGATCTCGGTTTTGACGAAATCGAAAAGATTATCAACGAGGGGATGCAGATTAGCTTGTCTAAGGAGGTATTGGCTGCCGTAAAGAAATGCCGCGACTACTTGGACAAGAAAACCAAGACCCACAAGGAGCCTATCTATGGAGTAACCACCGGTTTCGGCTCGCTGTGCAATGTAAGCATCTCCGAAAAACAGCTTTCGCAATTACAGAAAAACCTGATGATGTCGCACGCCTGCGGCTTGGGAGAACCGGTTCCGCAAGAAGTGGTGAAGATTATGTTGCTTATGAAAATCAAGTCGCTTTCTTACGGCAATTCGGGTGTACAGACGATAACTATCCAGCGTTTGGCAGACTTCTTTAACAACGATGTGCTGCCGGTGGTTTACCAGCAGGGTTCCTTGGGGGCATCGGGCGACTTGGCTCCTTTGGCTCACATGTGCCTGCCCTTAATCGGCTTGGGCGAAATTTGGATGAACGGCGAAAAGAAACCTGCCGCCGGTGTGTTGAAAAAATACGGTTGGAAGCCTATTGAATTAGCCTCTAAGGAAGGTTTGGCTTTGTTGAACGGAACGCAGTTCATGAATTCGTTTGCTGTTCACAATGTGTTGAAGGCAAGAAGACTGAGCCGCTTGGCGGATTTGGTGGGTGCGCTGTCCTTAGAAGCCTTTGACGGCCGTATCGAACCTTTCTATCCCGAAATTCAGGATGTTCGCCGCCACAAAGGACAGGTGGATACTGCGGCGGCTTTCCGCAAATACCTTAAGGGTAGCAAGATGATTGTACGCAAGAAAGAACACGTGCAAGACCCGTATTCGTTCCGCTGCATTCCGCAGGTACACGGTGCCTCCAAAGACGCCATAGAATATGTAAGCCGCATTACTTTTGAAGAAATTAATGCCGTTACCGATAATCCTACGGTATTTCCCGAAAAAGACTTGGTGATTTCGGCAGGGAACTTTCACGGACAGCCTTTGGCTCTTACGCAGGATTTCTTAAGTATCGCCGTGGCGGAACTGGCTAATATTTCCGAACGCCGCACCTATCAGCTTATTGCCGGAAAACGGGGCTTGCCGAGCTTTTTGGTTAAGAAGCCGGGCTTGAACAGCGGCTTTATGATTCCTCAGTACGCGGCGGCTTCTATCGTAAGCCAGAATAAACAGCTGTGCTGCCCCGCCAGCGTGGATTCCATTGAATCTTCGCAAGGTCAGGAAGACCACGTGAGCATGGGTGCCAATGCGGCAACCAAGGCTTATCGGGTAATGGACAATACCGAAAGGGTATTGGCGATAGAACTTTTTAACGCGGCTCAGGCATTTGAGTTCCGCCGCCCGGTAAAGACTTCGCCCATTCTCGAAAAATTGCTCGCCGCCTACCGCAAGGAAGTGGCGTTTATCGAAGACGATACGGTAATGTATCCCTTGATTGAAAAATCGGTGAACTTCCTGAGAGGCTACAGCCTGTAAAACTTGTAAAAAGTGAACCATAGAGCCGGGGTATTTTCTATGCTCCGGCTCTTTTTTTTGTTCCGTTTTTCACTATCCTTTACATAAACATTGTCATATACAGCGGATAATAGATAACATCTTCCGTGCGGCGGACATTGAACTTGCTCAAGACCATAGCCCGTTGGATGCGGTTGGGGTAGGCGTTCCGTGCGGCGTTCAATGAGGCGTGTCGTGTGTAACTGTTTCCCGACTTGACTTCGATAATAGAGATACGGTTTCTCTCCGGAAAGATGAAATCCAGTTCCTGACGGCTCTTTTTGTCGTAGTAGTTTAAGGAAATGCCGTGTTTGACCAATTCGGCGGCAACAAAATTTTCGGTCAATGCCCCTTCGTTGATGCCTATCTCACCGTTGAGCACAGGAAACTGTATACCTTTTAGGCTTATATGACTCAACAGACCGGTATCGAGCATAAAGAGTTTATACAGGTTCCGCTTTTCCGAGAAAGAAAACGGGAGTTCAAATGCACTTACATTGAACGAGAAATAGGCTATTCCCGCATCGGATAGCCATTGCGTGGCATCGCCGAACTTGCGTTGCGAGGCTCCCTTTTCCAAATCGGCAAGCACGAAACGCTTGTTTTTCTTGCAAAGCTGTTCGGGTATGGCATCGAACACCTGTTTTACCAAGGGCTGTTCCGAACCTGCGTATTTGGATATATCGTTGCGGTAACCGTTCAATATGGCAGACTGCACCCGCCGTACCTTCTCAAAATCGTTAGCCGACAGAAAGTTCATAACAGCCTGTGGCATACCGCCCACTATCAGAAAGTTGCGGAAATGCTTCATTATCTGCTCGTGCAGAAAGTCGGGCAAGGGCGTAACGGATTCATACGCTTTTTGAAGCTGGGCGATGACCTCTGCCGAAACGCCGTTGGCACACAGAAACTCTTCAAAATCGAGAGGATACATCTCTATCTGTTCTTCAAAACCAACCGGATAGGAAGAGACCTCCTTGTAGTTGATACCCAAGAGAGAACCGGATTCGATATAATCGTAGGAACCGTCTTCCACCAAGAATTTGATGGCGGTACGGGCGGCAGGGCAACTTTGGATTTCGTCGAAAAATACGAGCGTCTTACCCTTTTCAAAAGGACCGTAGCCCATAGCCGATAGGTTGAGGATTATCGTCTTGGCATCTAAATTGCCGGCAAAAGCCTCACGCGCCGAGGGTGTTTTCTCGAAATTGATCTCAATGAAATGCCGGTAGTATTGTTTTCCGAACTCGCGGATACTCGTTGTTTTGCCAACTTGACGGGCACCTTTTATAAGCAATGCCTTTTTATCTTTTGATATTCGCCAGTCATTGAGTTTTTTAAGTATCTTTCGCTCAATCATATTACAACTTTTTGCAAGTTATTTCTGTGCAAATTTACAACTTTTTGCATATTGTTTAGGTATAAAATTGCAACTTTTTGCAAGTTATTTCTGTTCAAATTTGCAACTTTTTGCAAGTTTGCTGACTGAAACGAACCACTTTTCCTATATAAAAGCAAAAGGAGCCGATGAAATCGGCTCCTTTTGCTTTTATTCCTGAAACATGTTTCGACGTGCAGGAGTGTTGGGCTACAGGCAGCATTGCAGGTTGCGGTCGCCGTAGGCATCGTCAACCCTGCCGCAGGTAGGCCAATATTTGTCGTCGTGCGGTAAGGGGAAGGCAGCCTGTTTACGCGAATAGGGATATTTCCATTCGTCGGCGCAAACCACAAACTGAGTGTGGGGCGCGTTGTGGATTACGTTGTTTTCGCGGTCTGCCTTGCCGTTTTCGATTTCGGCTATTTCTTGACGGATAGCGATAAAGGCATCCACCAAGCGGTCTAATTCGGAAAGCGGTTCGCTTTCGGTGGGTTCCACCATCAAGGTGCCGTGTACGGGGAATGCTACGGTAGGAGCGTGGAATCCGTAGTCCATCAAACGTTTGGCTATATCGCCCACCTGTACGTTGGCACTCATCATAAACTGGTTGCAGTCTAAAATCATTTCGTGAGCGCACATACCCTGTTTGCCGGTAAAGAAGATTTTGTAGTGGTCTTTCAATCGGGCACGCAGGTAGTTGGCGTTCAGAATGGCGTATTCGGTGGCGGATTTAAGACCTTCGGCACCCAGCATACGGATATAACCGTAGGTGATAGGCAGAATGAACGCGCTGCCGTAGGGCGAGGAGGAAACGGCGTTGCGCCCTGTATGGCTTACCGGAACCAATACGTGGTCGGGCAAGTAGGGAGCCAAGTGTTTGGCAACGCAGATGGGACCTACGCCGGGACCGCCGCCGCCGTGAGGCATGGCAAAGGTTTTGTGCAGGTTGAGGTGGCAAACGTCGGCACCCATGTGGCCGGGAGAGGTAAGCCCTACCTGCGCGTTCATGTTGGCGCCGTCCATATACACCTGCGCTCCGCAGCTGTGAACGATGTTGAGAATATCTAACACCGCTTCTTCAAACACCCCGTGGGTGGAAGGATAGGTAATCATAAGGCAGGATACGTTCTTGCCGTGTTCTGCCACTTTTGCCTTGAGGTCGTTTACATCAATCTCGCCTTCGGGCGTGGAGGCAACCACTACCACTTTTAAGCCAGCCATAGCGGCAGAAGCGGGGTTGGTACCGTGAGCCGAAGCGGGAATGAGGCAGATGTCGCGATGGGCTTCGCCTTGGGCTTCCTGATAGGCGCGGATAACCGAAAGACCCGCGTATTCGCCTGCCGCGCCCGAATTGGGCTGGAAAGAGGCTTTTGCAAAGCCGGTTATTTCGCAAAGGTCTTTTTCTAATTGGTCGATGAGTTCGTGGTAGCCTTGTGCTTGGTTGGCAGGCACAAAAGGATGGATTGCCGCCATCTGAGGCAGGCTCAGGCACATCATTTCGGCAGCCGCGTTCAGCTTCATGGTGCAGGAACCCAGCGGAATCATAGCGCGGTTGAGCGAAAGGTCTTTTTCTTCCAGCTTCTTGATATAGCGCATCATTTCCGTTTCGCTGTGGTAGGTGTTGAACACCGGGTGTTCCAGATAAGGCGTGTTGCGGCGCAGGGCTTGGGGAATATCTTCCAAGATTTCATCGATGCCTTGTGCTTGGCAGCACTGTCCGCCGTTACAAACGTGTTCTTTGCCTGCCGACTGTGCCAGAACGCCGATAATTTCGCGTACATCGTCTAAAGCCGTTGTTTCATCAATACTGATGCTCAGGTGCTTGTCGTCGATATAGTTAAAGTTCATACGGTGTTCGAGCGCGATTTTGCGTATGGTTTCAATCGAAACCGGGCTTTCAAAGCAGAGGGTGTCGAAGAATACCGTATTGAGCTGCTTGAAGCCGTATTCGGCAGCGCGTTTGGCAAGACGCTTGGCGTTGGCGTGAATATCCAGAGCGATTTGTTGGATGCCGTCTTTTCCGTGATATACGGCGTACATACCCGACATAACCGCCATCAGAGCTTGGGCGGTACAGATATTGGAGGTCGCCTTGTCGCGCTTGATATGTTGTTCGCGGGTCTGCAAGGCAAGACGCAAGGCGCGGTTGCCTTGGGCGTCTACGGTTACGCCGATGATACGTCCGGGCATAGAGCGTTTGAATGCTTCGGTGCAGGCAAAGAAACCCGCCGAAGGACCGCCGAAACCGAGCGGCAGACCAAAACGTTGACTGTTTCCGAATACACAGTCGGCTCCGTCTTGTCCGGGAGCGCGCAATACGGCAAGAGCCATCAGGTCGGAAGCTACCGCCACCAATACGCCGGCAGCGTGGGCTTTGTCGATAAAGGCTTTGAGTTCATGAACCTGACCTTGGCAATCTACCTGTTGCGTAATGGCGCCAAAAACTTCGGGCGTAAACTCAAAGTTTTCCATCAGTCCGGTCTTGATTTCAAAACCGAGCAGTTTGGCGCGGGTGCGGATAACGCTGAGCGTTTGCGGAAAGATGCGTTCATCTACAAAGCACACATTGGCGTTGGCTTTTACCTTGTCGCGGCTGCGACCGTGATAGAACATAATCATGGCTTCAGCCGCCGCCGTGCCTTCGTCTAACAACGAAGCGTTGGTGAGCGGCAGACCGGTCATATTGGCTATAACGGTCTGATAGTTGAGCAAGGCTTCCAAACGGCCTTGTGAAATTTCTGCCTGATACGGAGTGTAGGAGGTGTACCAGCCCGGATTTTCAAGAATGTTGCGCGTAATGACGGCAGGAGTGATACAATTGTAGTACCCCATACCGATATAGGAACGGAATACCTGATTCTTGGCAGCCAAGGCGTGCAGATGGTTCAGGTATTGGTATTCGTTCATAGGTTGAGGCAAATCGAGAGGTTTGGTAAGCCGGATAGATGCCGGTACCGTCTTTTCGATCAGTTCGTTCATGCTCTTTACTCCGATAGTCTGGAGCATCTTCTGCGTCTGTTCGGCATTGGGACCGTTATGACGGCAGGCAAAGTTGTTTGTGATCATGATGAATATGTTTTTAATTCTTTTATAATCTTGTTTAGTTTACCGGATTCGGCTGCCGTGCTTTTTCCAGTAGAGAATCAGCAGAAAGCCGAACAGCATACCGCCCACGTGGGCAAAGTGCGCCACTCCGTCAACGTTTCCGCCTATGCCGGCAAAGAGTTCTATCAAGCCGTAGATGATAACGAACCACTTGGCGCGGATAGGAATAAAAAAGTAGAGGTAGATTGGCACATTGGGAAAGCACATTCCGAATGCCAAAAGGATTCCGAACACGGCACCGCTGGCACCAACCGTAACGATATTGTTGACATAGTGCTGAACCGAAACAGGGTCGTATCTCTGCATAACGGGAACCAGTTCCCAAGCCTGCACTCCGCTCTGAATAAGCCCCGCTCCTATACCTGTAACCAAGTAGTAAAACAGAAAGCGTTTCCCGCCCCAATAGTTTTCGAGCGCGTAGCCGAACATCCAAAGGGCGAACATATTAAAGAACAAGTGCGAGAAATTACCGTGCATGAACATATAGGTAATGAACTGGAACGGATAAAAATTCTCGGCGGTAAAATAATGCAGCCCCAGCCAACGGCTCAAGTCGATACCCCTTGTGGCAAGGCTTATATCGGCAAGGAAAAAAAGAAAGTTCAGAATCAAGAGGTTCTTTACCACAGGAGGCAGAAAAGAAAACCCTTGTATGCGGTAGTTGTCTTGCTGGTTATACATTTTCGCTGTTATTACCTGTTGCGGAACGGTTCAAAAGGCTTTCCAATGCCGATTTATCCAAAATCCGCAATACCCGTTTGCCGGAGGGGGAAAATTCGGGTTCCTTGCCGGAAAACAATTGGTTGGTCAAATATAAGATTTCTTCTTGAGATAGCGGCGTTCCATGCTTTATGGCAAGTTCTTTGGCAGCCGCCATAGATATTTTCTGCCTTTTTTCGGAATCTGTCTGCGCCGGATTGCCGGTGTAGTCCGAAAGTATCTCTTCTAAAATATCTTGGGTTCGGCTTTCTTCTACCCCTTGTGGCATAGCGTTCACCATAAAGGAGTTGCCGCCTATCCACTCTATTTCCCAGCCCAAGGAGCATAAATCTTCCTTGATTTCTTGCAGAAGCCGGGTCTGGGATGCCGAAAACTCCACCGTTTGCGGAAATAGGGTGCGCTGGGAGGGGACGCTGCCTGATTCGGGTTCGTCGTAGCTGTTAAAGAGCACTCTTTCCGATGCCGCCTGCTGGTCTATGACCGCCAGTCCCGATTTGAGCGGGGTAATGATATAACTGTTGAAAATCTGAAAAATACGCGGTTCTTCAGCAGCGGGGCTTGCGGTAAGTTTGGTATCGGAACCCTCTGATTTGGTATCTGCCTGCACCTCTTCCACACCGTCTAAGTTCAGCTGTACGGGTGCGCTGTTTACCTGCATATTTTCTTGCATAAGCGCGAAATTGCGGGCGTAAGCCTCCCGGTAATCCTGCTCGGTGGATGCCGGAGCGGGATTGGTAAAAGGGTTGTAACCCGGATGCAGGTTCACTTTGGGCATCGGGGGAACATAGCTCTTGGAACGGTATTGGTAGGGCAGGGGCTGTCCGCTTTCAAAGTCGATACGGTCTACTTGGTTCACCCCTAAGGCAAACTTGACCGCAGCAAACAGTACCTTGCAGATAAAATCTTGGTTCTTGAAGCGTATTTCGGTTTTGGAGGGATGGATGTTTACGTCGATTTCTTGGGGGGGCATCTCCAAGTGGATAAAGAAAGCAGGCGATTTTCCCTCCGGCAGCAGACCCTGATAGGCTTTTTCGATAAGGTTGGAGATACCTCCGTGCCGTATAATGCGGCGGTTGACGAAAAGGTATTGCTTGCCGCGACCTTTTACGCTATAATCGGGGCTGCATACATAGCCGGCAACCTTGAGACCCGGTACATCTTCCGATACTTTGAGCAGGCGGTTTTCAAAACTCTTGCCAAAAATCTGTATGATGCGGCGGTTCAGGTTGGAGGTTTCTAAATGGTTTATCTTTTGCTCGTTGCGGTATAACTGAAAGCAGATGCCGGGCTGGGACAGGGCAATGCGGTTAAATTCTTCTTCCGCATAGCGGTATTCTATCTCATCGCTCTTTAGAAATTGGCGGCGCGCCGGAGTGTTGAAATAGAGGTTGCGCACGCAGATGTTGGTGCCCTGAGCGCAGGCGCAGGATTCTTTCAAGGTGGTTTTGTTGCCTTCTATGCAGAGGCGGGTGCCTGTTTCGTCTTGCTCCCGGCGGGTTTGCAGTTCTACCTGCGCTACGGCGGCAATCGAAGCCAGTGCCTCGCCCCGGAATCCCATAGTGCGGATATGCCGCAGGTCGTCTGCATTGGATAGCTTGGAGGTAGCGTGGGGCATAAAGCAACGCTCGGCATCCTCGCTGCTCATACCGCAGCCGTTGTCTACCACCTGTATAAGGGTTCTGCCTCCGTCGGTAAGATGCAGTTCAATACGGTCGGCACCGGCATCCACAGCGTTTTCGAGCAGCTCCTTGACCGCTGCGGCAGGTCGGTTCACCACCTCACCGGCGGCAATCTGATTGGCTACGTTTTCGGGCAATATGTTGATGACACTATCCATTTCGGTTGTCTGCCATTATTTGAGAATCCAGCACAAGAGAGCGATAAGTACAGCCAAATAGATTAAAAGGCGTCTGTTGGAAAGCAGACCTTTGGGGCGTTTCTGTTCGCGTTGAAAAGATTCGCGTATGCGTATTTTGGCTTCCGCCAGCTTTTCTTCCTCGGGTGTTCGGGTCTCGTATTTTTTCTTGAGGTTTTCTAAGCGTTCCTTTTCAGGGTCATAATAACGAGGGTGTATATCGAATTGACGATGCTTGGGCTGAGGAAAGAAATTAGGCAGGAATGAAGCCATCTGAACATATTTTTTAAGGAGAGGCAAAGATACAAAAGTTGAGAGCAGAAGCCAAACGCAAGTTTGGCGGTACGCTCCGGCACGGCAGAGACAAAGCTCGCTTTGGTGATGACGGAACGGAGCGTACCGCCAGCCACGTTTACGTGGCTGGCTTCTGCCGAAACGCCTAATCTTCAACGGAGCGCAGCGAAGTTAAAGATACAGAATCCACGCTTGCTTGGGCGCTGACGAGGTAGTGCCCACAGCCAAGCCAAGTGTGAACTTGGCTTGGCTTATGATTTTCAATCGAAGTTTTCTCGCCATGGCATAGCCCAAGTAAACTTGTTCTCTGCGCATGGCTTATCGAAAACTTTGCCGAAACGCCCAATCTTCAACGAAGCGCAGCGAAGTTAAAGATACAGAATCCAAACTCCAAATCGTTAACAGCCGGGTGTGGAAAGAAAGCGGAAGTGCGGGCGGAAATGCGTTGGAAAACAATCTACTTTTGCGCGTTGAATACAATAGCTATGGCTCTTATTCTAAACATAGAAACCTCTACCCGCAACTGTTCGGTGGCGCTTTCCGACAATGACAGGCTGCTCTCTATCAGGGAAGCCGACCAAGGCAACGAGCACGCCGCCCGCATTGCGGTGTTTGTGGATGAAGTGCTGCAGGAAGCCGGTAAACGCTGCGCCGACATTGATGCGGTGGCGGTGGGCGAAGGTCCCGGTTCCTATACGGGCTTGAGGATAGGCGTTTCTATGGCAAAGGGCTTGGCGTATTCATTAGAACGCCCCTTGGTGGCGGTAAGCCCCTTGCAGGCTATGGCAATGGCTGCGGCGCAAAGGAATTTGAACCAAGGCGGAAGCAAAGATGCCTTGTTCTGCCCTATGACCGATGCCGGAAGAATGGAGGTATATGCCGCGCTCTACGACAATATGGGCAATGAGGTTCGCAAGATAGCCGCCGATATTGTAAACGAAAGCACTTATGCAGACTATCTGCAAAACCGCCAAGTGGTCTTTTGCGGTAATGGCTGCGGTAAATGCCGCCCGGTAATAAGTTCTCCCAATGCGCTCTTTTACGAAGATATATGCCCCTCCGCCCGCTATATGCCCCTCTTGGCAAGCCGTGCCTGCCAAAGCGGAAAATTTGAAGACGTAGCCTATTTTGAGCCTTTTTACCTTAAGGATTTTGTAGCTGGCAAACCGCACGTAAAAGGACTTGCCTCATGAAAAAATATACCGTCATAGGCGTTATGTCGGGTACCTCGCTCGACGGATTGGATATGCTGCACGTCTGTTTTGAACAAGATGCGGAGGGTAAGTGGCGGTATGAGCCTATGGAGGCTTGCACGACAGCCTATCCGCCGGAGCTTTACGCACGTTTGGCGGCATCCATGCAGGCGGCGGGTATGGAACTTGCCAGACTGCATTTCGATTACGGGCATTTTGTAGGAAAAGCCCTCTTTGATTTTGTAAAAAAATACAATCTCAAACCCGATTTTGCCGCCGTTCACGGGCATACGGTTTTTCATCGCCCCGATTGGCAGATGAGTTTGCAGATAGGCAACGGAGCGGCAATGGCTGCCGAAAGCGGCTTAATGATAGTAAACGATTTCCGTACCTCCGATGTGGCTTTGGGAGGGCAGGGTGCGCCTTTGGTTCCTATAGGCGATGAACTGCTGTTCGGCAACTATGATTTTTGCCTGAACTTGGGCGGTATAGCCAATATATCCTACCGCAATGCCGAGGGGAGGCGTACAGCCTACGATATTTCTCCCTGCAATATGGCTTTGAATCATTACGCCGCCAAGTTCCAAGCCGCCTACGACCGCGATGGGCTTTGGGCAAGACAGGGACAGCTTATTCCTGCCTTGAAAGCGAAATTAGACGCTTTGGATTTTTATACCCAACAGCCGCCCAAGTCCTTGGGACGGGAATGGTTTGAGGAAAAATTTTTGCCGCTCTTGGCAGAATTTGAAACTGAACCGACAGAAAATATACTGCATACTTTGGTGGAACATATCGCAGGGCAGATTGCCGCAGTATGCCGTGCTTCAGAAAGAGAAATCCGTAGGGAAAAACCCTCTATGCTGCTTACCGGCGGGGGTGCCCTGAACCTTTATCTGCGGGAACGTATCGCCGCGCTCTCAGGGGTTGAACTGGCGGCGGCAGATAAGAAAATCATCGATTATAAAGAGGCGCTGATATTCGCCTTTTTGGGTGTGTTGCGTTTGGAAAGGCAGCCTAACTGCCTACGCTCGGTTACCGGGGCAATCCGCGATAATATAGGCGGAGCGGTTTATCTGCCTTAACTGGCGGTCTATATCCAAAACCTTGTCTAATACGGGCTGATGAGAGGCGTTTTGAATCGTAAAGCGGGATCTTTTTTGCCTTTCCTGAGCGGAGAGTTGCCGTGCAAGGCGGGCTTTCACTTCGGCTTCGGTACAGCGGTCGCGCGCCATACAGCGTTCAATCTGTTCTTGAACAGGGGCTTCTACATCAATAACGGCATCGAACATTTCCGCCATACCGCTCTCAAACAAAATGGCGGCTTCTACCAAAGCATAGGGTGGTTCGTTTTTTAAGTCTTTGAACCAAGCTTCCATATCCTCAAAGACCAAAGGATGCACCAAGGCGTTCAGTTGCGCAAGTTTTTCGGAATCGGCAAATACGAGGGATGCCAGTTTCCTTTTGTCGTTTGCCGCTTCCTGTCCGAAAAGTTGCGCGATTTGTTCGCGTACCTGCGGGCTTTGGGAAATACATTTTGCCCGCTCATCGGCGTGATATACGGGAATACCGAGTACGGAAAAAATATGGGCTATGGTAGATTTACCACAGCCCATACCGCCTGTAAGACCGATGCGCAACATACGGTTTTATTTGGTATCGGGCAATTGGTCGCCGATATTCGAAGCAATCGCGCTTTTTTCCATACGCAGCAAAGCTCCGTTTTCTACTTCGATGGTAACAGTGGTGTCTTCAATAGAGGTAATCTTGCCGTGAATACCGCCAATGGTAACCACTTTCTGACCTTTTTGCAGGCTTTCGCGGAACTTCTTCTGTTCCTTGCTGCGTTTCATTTGCGGACGGATCATAAAGAAATAGAAAATTACCAGAATAACGGCAATCAAAAGGAGTTGCTGCATGGCACCGCTTTTAGACGAAGAGGCGCCAGCTTGCAGTAAAATGTTCAGTAAGTTCATTTCAAAAAATATTAAATGGTTATTGATTCGGCAGAGTCCTTATCAGATAAGTCCTCGACCGCTTTTTTTCATTTTTTTGTCGTGCTTCAAGTCTTCCGAAAGACGGTGCAGCACACCGTTTACAAAAGGAGAACTTTCTTGAGAACAGAACTGTTTGCTTAGCTCTATGTATTCGTTCAAGCTCGCCTTTACAGGAATGGAGGGAAAGTTTATCAGCTCGCTCATAGCAACGCACAGCAAGGTCTTTTCGGTGGCGCCTATGCGTTCATGGTTCCAATTCTTAAGGCGCGCTCCGATATATTCGTTGTATTCGTCGGCGTGGAGCAGGGTCTTGTCTAAAAGGGTGATGCCGAACTGCACGGCTTCGTCTTCGATATTCCAACCGCTACTTACACAGTCGTTAGATTCGGGATTCAAACGCCCCAAGAGTAAGGAAACCCAAGAAACAACGGTATCGTAATCAGATTCCCAAAAGATGGAGCGTTCTTCGCAATAGGAGAGGAAGGCAGCGTTGCGCGTTATTTTCTTGCGATAGAGCTTGCGCAAAAAAATCCGGTCCAACTCAAAACGGTCATCTGTTTTGGGAGATTCCTTTTCGGTTTCGGCATCCGTTTCTGCCTCCTCGCCGCGCTTAAGGGAAAAGACAGCGTCGTAAACGGTGGATAGCAAATCGTCGAAAGCGCGTTTTTCTACCCGATAGCTTTCGCTTTTGGCTAAAAAGTTAACATCCCTTTCGAGCTGTTCCACCACCGTGTTTTCTGCCAAGAACCGCAGGTTTTCCATACTCTGTGCTTCTCTGCCTCTAATAAGGGCTTGCCGGTAGCGTTCCCGAGCCAAGGAGGTCAATTCCACGATAAATTTGAGGTGGAAATAGTATAACTGCGACGTCTGCTCCAAGCCGGCAATCATATTCTGCCGGCAGGCAAGCGCGCTTTCCGCTCCGCCTTGAAAAAAGCCGTAGCATGCCTGAACCACTTTTTCTCGTAGGAATCGCCTGCTGAACATCTTATATCATTTGGGTGAAATAGCGGTGCAATTCGGTACTGTCGGTAAGTTCCGGGTGAAAACTTGCCGCAAGGAGGTGTTTCTGCCTTACCAAAACGGGATGTTTTTCGTAAGAGGCGAGAACCTCTACATTCTTGGCGCATTTTTCGATGCGCGGGGCGCGGATGAATACCGCCGGCAAGGCTTTCTTGAAACCGCTTACTTCCAAATCGGTAACAAAGCTGTCTAATTGAGAACCGTATGCGTTGCGCTTTACGCAAATGTCCATCAAGCCGATACGGGTCTGTGTGCTGCCTTCGATTTCTTTTGCCAGCAGAATCATGCCGGCGCAGGTACCGAAAGCGGGCATCCCGGCGGCAATGGCGCGGCGCAGAGGCTCCATCAGCCCGAACCATTCCAATTGCTTGCCCATAGCCGTGCTTTCGCCTCCGGGCAGGATAATGCCGTCTATCTTCTTCAGATCCTCGGGCGATAGAACGCGCACGGTTTTCAGCCCGAGTTTACGGATACTGGCTTCGTGCTCTTCTATGGCTCCCTGTATTCCTAAAACACCTACGGTTTTCATAAAAATTACCAGCCTCTGGTGGCAAAAAGTTGTTTTTCGTCTAATTGACGAACATCAATGCCGTGCATGGGTTCGCCCAAGTTTTCAGACAGTTTTGCCAATTTGGCGGCATCTTGATAGTGGGTGGTGGCTTCTACAATAGCCTTTGCCACTTTTTTGGGATTCTTCGATTTGAAGATACCCGAACCTACAAACACCGATTCGGCGCCCAACAGACGCATCAAAGCCGCATCGGCGGGAGTTGCCACGCCACCGGCGGAGAAATTGGGCACAGGCAGTTTGCCGTGTTCCGCCACATAGCAAACCAAATCGTAGGGAGCGCCGAGGTTCTTGGCTTCGGTCATAAGTTCTTCCTTGCTGCAAGCCTGCAAACGGTGAATACCGTTCATAAGGCAGCGCATATGGCGAACTGCTTCTACAATGTTGCCGGTACCGGCTTCGCCCTTGGTGCGGATTAACGCGGCACCTTCGCCTACACGGCGCAAGGCTTCGCCCAAGTTGCGGCAACCGCAAACAAAAGGAATACGGAACTCGTGTTTATTGATGTGAAATTCGTCGTCGGCTGGCGTAAGCACTTCGCTTTCGTCAATAAAGTCTATGTCGAGGGCTTCCAGAATACGGGCTTCGGCAATATGACCTATACGGCACTTTGCCATAACCGGAATACTTACTGCCTTCTTGATTTCCATAATCATCTTGGGGTCGCTCATACGAGCCACGCCGCCCTGCGCACGGATATCGGAGGGAACACGTTCCAGCGCCATTACGGCGATAGCA
The DNA here is from genome assembly GCA_022510485.1 of Lentimicrobiaceae bacterium. GTDB lineage: Bacteria > Bacteroidota > Bacteroidia > Bacteroidales > P3 > Pullibacteroides. Next base: position 21,484 of record JAFLTI010000016.1, read on the forward strand.
CCGGCATCTTCGGCTATCTTGGCTTGTTCCACATTGGTAACATCCATAATAACACCGTTTTTCAGCATTTCGGCAAGTCCCAACTTAACTTTCCAATCGTTGCTTTTGTTGGATTTTTTCATGATAGTATGTTGTTTTTATTTTTTGCTCAAAATTTTGATTGGCATAAAAGCCCGCGAAGATAGTTATTTTTTGTCAAAAAAGCATTTGCTGTTCCCTTTGTTGGCTCGCTTGCCGAAGCCTGCTTCGGGATTCCGCCGAGTATCATCGACAAGTATCACAACAATATACTCTCCATCCGCGATGTGATGAACTACTGGGCCGAACATCGTGAATAATCAGCAAGAACTATTTTAGTATGAATATTATATCTGCTAAACTTTTGTATTGTGAGTTCCTAAAGGAGAAATTAACTTCTTTCAATGACGCTTTATTAAAATTATCCAAGTAATCAGTTACTTTTGGTTCAATTAACGAGAAAGCTCTTTTCATTTTCCATGATTGATCCATATCAATTGTATCAACAAGAATTATAAATAGTCTATTTTCAGCACCAAATCGCATATCACCTTGTGACTCATATAACCATCTCATGAGTTCCATTGGATTAGACACGGCTTCAGTTACTACCTCCTTGCGTTTTATTTTTAATTCATCAAGGATATCATTCCTTCCTATTTCAGATAGTTTTTCTGTCAAAGTGTATTTTTGTAATGATTCCGGCAATGAAACCTCAATTGTTATCCCTGCTGTTTTAGCCTTTTGTTTTAACCAAGTCAACTCTTTTTTTCCAAGTTTAGATTTTAATTTTACATCCATATATTCCCGTGGAAAAAATGTAACCTTTAAGTCTAATGGATAGTCATTTATAAAGAAATCTACGCTTTTGATTGCGCCTACAGCAGAGACGACTTTATGATGTCGTTTAAATAATGATTCTATAAGATATGATGTCCAGTTATTATACCAACTGATTTGCACATATCGCCATGCATTATCAGCAATTTCCGTTTGTTTACTTTCCAAATCGTCGTAACTGCTGATTTCTTTGACATATCTTTTAACAAGATGTTTATCTAATGAATTATTCTGGTCTCCACCCCAAGAATAATTTTGAATTTTATATAAATCGGTTTTTAGTTTTACTTCATCTACCCCCTGAGCATCATACCAATCGTGATTCTTGACTTTTAAATAATTATCAAGTAATTGCATAGCATTGGGCATGGTTTCAAGTTTATTAAAGAGTTCAACTCCTTGTTTTGCAATTATAGTACTTGACAATGTAATATTATTGTCTGCGATAAACTGCTCTATCTGTGTGTTTCTGCATATAGCCCGAACTTTAAGCCAAAGCAATCCATTTGTATTGTCATTAAATGCATATAAATTTTGGGATTGAAATTCTTTATCCCATTTTTCAAATGTTGTCATTATTATAGATTAGTTAGTTGTACATATTAAAAGCACTTCATTGCTGCCTGCAACACTCCCTTTTCCACCACGTCCAGCGCTATATTTTTTTCTCTCAATCCTCACTTTACGATAAGGACTAATCATACCTACCATAGTATCAATATCTGGATAACTGCGGTCGTTATAACTTACGAGCCATATAGGTATTTGGGCAGCATATTTAAACATTAATTGCATATTATCTAACGCATCGCTAACTTTATCAAATCCGCTATATCTCTTTGGTTCGTATCGATTAGTTTTGTTTATAAAACTTTTATCTTTCCAATACTCTACATACGTTTCCAACAGATGATAGAATGACTGATAATCAGCGTGACTATTGCAGTATGGAGGGTCAAAATATACTAAATCTACATCATTCAATTTAGGAAGTAAATCTAAAATATTTTCATTGTAGCTAATGTTTGATTGCATATTATTAAAAACAGCTGTATTATATCTTGGAAGCAATTCCATAAATATCTCTTTCAGGGGACGAATTAAACTTCGATTTCGTTTAACGCGGATAGGGTCAGCTGCATATATAAGAGCTTGTGTATGCGCAAAATGCCCCATAGTAACTTTACGCGTCATACTCCTGCACATTATAGCTAAAGCTAAGGCTTGCTTATATGGATTCTCTAACCGATGCACATTGCTACGGAAACTATCTGCAAATACAGCCTCTTCTCTAATAAAAAATAAGTCAGAAAATAAAAATTCAATTAAATTAAATTCAATTGGGTTGCTATTACCAGAGAGGAGTATGTCTATATCATTTTTATCAAGAATATATCCGGGGTTTTCGATTAGCGCCTTACCTATCAAATTATTAAAATTCAAAAAGTCATTCGTGATAACCTTTTTCCCTAATTGCTTAAACATATAAGCAATAGATTGAGAACCTGCAAAAGCGTCCAAAACAACATTTACATACTCAGGGATAAATTGAGCTATCCAGCCTCGATGAATAAATTTTGCTCCCAAGTATTGAGGCTTTGGAAACTTATAGTCTAAATATCTTGTCTCATCAAAAAGCATATTATGTTCTTTATGTGCAAAGATACGAGTTTCTCAAGTATATATGTGCCTAATGAATTGTACATTGCAGCTATAGTTCATAGGCTATCCATCCATTCTTGGGCGTCGGAAGCGTTTTTGAATTTTTTGGTTTTAGCCTTTTGGCTTTCTTCACGAGCCTTGTTGATTTTTGCTTGCAGCGTCGGAGAAATGGAAAAATCATCCATATCAATTGGAATCACGGCATACATTCTGTCTCTTCTGCGGATAAAAATCTGCTTGCCGGCATCCACCATATTGAATGATTCTGCCAAATTATCGCGAAACTGTCTTACGGATAGAGTGTTCATTGCAGGAATAATGTTTGTTCCTTGCAAAGATAGTAAATTAATGTACATATTTGTGTACACAAAAAGTTTATTTTTAAAAGGTGTTACTACTATATAACCCCAAAAACTTATTTTATCGAAAATAAATCCTTGTCTTTTGTGGTAGAGCCAAGATAATCAGTAAGAAAATTATTTGGCATACAGGCACTCCAGAATCGAGGTGCGGATGCTGAGCTGGGAGATTTTTTGATTTTTGTGGGTGGGGTGAACGCGGTTGGATAGAAAAACATAAACCAAATCCTGTTCGGGGTCTATCCAGCAATAAGTGCCGGTGTAGCCGCTATGCCCGTAACTGGAGGGAGATGCCGAAGGGCAGGTGGGTGAACTTTGATCGGGTTTCAAGGGCGGTTTGTCAAAGCCGCCGCCCCGGCGGTTGTCGGCTTGCGAAAAAGAGCAAGAAGTAAATAGGTCTACCGTGCTGCTGTCAAAGTAGCGGATACCGCCATAAGAACCCTTTTGCAACAGCATCTGACAGATAACGGCAAGGTCGCGGCTGTTTGAAAATAAACCCGCCGAGCCGCTCACCCCGCCCAAAAGAGCTGCCAAAGGGTCGTGCACATAGCCACGCAAGGCGCGATGCCGCAGCGTGCTGTCGTTTTCGGTAGGTATGATACGGTTTATCGGAAAGTATTGCAGGGGATGAAAGGCTGTGTTACGCAAATCCATGTATTGGTAAAAGTTCTCTGCCACATAGCCCTCCAAAGAAGTGTCGGTAAGCTTTTCCAAGGCTTCGTTCAGATAGTAAAAACCGAGGTCGCTGTACACGTAGGGGTGCCGGGCATTGACCGGGCTTTCATCTATAAGGCGGCGGATATGGCGGTCGTAGCCGTTTTGCAGAAAAAGCCGTTCTGCCACTTGAGTGGGATAGTCGTGCGACCATAGGCTGTCAAAAACAGGCTTTCCGTTAAATACGCTGTCTTCCACATAGGGCAAAAAAGCCTTTAATCCCGCCTGATGGCTCAACAGTTGTCGAAAGGTGGCATAGCGTTTGTTGGTGGAACCCAAGCGCGGCAATACGTCGCGTACGGCTTGGTCCAAGCGGTAATCGCCGTTTTCGTACAAACGCATATAAGCCAAGGTGGTCGCCATAATTTTGGTGAGGGAGGCAAGGTCGTAGATACTTTCGGGTCTTACCTTTGCCGCCAAGCTGTCGTAGCTTTCGTAGCCGAAGCACTTATCGTAGACCACCGCGCCGTGTTTGGCAATCAAAACCTGACAGCCGGGATAGGCGTGCATATCCAATCCGAGCTGCACGATCGAATCGATTTTTTCAAAACAATCCTCATTCAGACCCGCATCTTTGGGGCGGCTGTAATGCAAGCGGTCTGCCTTGGTGGTATAGCCGTGTCCGGCGTTCCAGTATCTGTCTATGCTTACCGGCAGTTTGCCACGCGAGGGCAAGGCTCCGAAAATAATCTCGGCACAGGCTTTCTGACTTTCGGTTGTTTCTTGGTAGCCGCACAGAATGGCACGGATTCGGTTCATATCGTAAAAAGGAGCGAGTGCGTAAGGCGGAGCGAACACGGCAAGCACCACCCGCGTGCCTGAGTTCTGCAACTTGCGCACTAAATCCACGCACTGTGGCGTGATGCCGTAGTTTTTTGACGGCAAATAATTAGTGTTCGTAATGCCGATAACAACTAAATCGTATTCGGCAAATTGCTGCATAAAGTCCGCATTGTTGGGCAGCGTGGAATCAAAATCGCGGTCAAGGTTCAGTTGTTTGAAATTTCGGTCGTAGCGCTGCAATTCCTTAAAGAACGCACCCGGTTTACCGTTGCCGATAGAAAGGCAGAGTTTATTGGGATATTCCCAAGAGGAGAGGGGCAGTATGCCGCGATCGTTCTCCAAGAGGGTTACGGCTTGGTTGTAGATACTTTGCAGTAGCTCCGCATTGGCTTTTCCGTTGATCGTGTCGCGCAGGAAAGCCGGCAGGTTGTGCATAGTCTGGGCAGTGGGATAGTGCTGATAGTCGGCAAGAAAGTTGGCGCGTGTCTTGTAGTAGAGTATCCGGCGGCAGGCATCTTCCAGCCGCTGGCGCGGCAGCACGCCTTTCTGCACGGCTTTGGCGATAGCCTTTACGGCGGCGGTGGGGTTAACCGGCAGGAGCAGTACATCGCAACCGGCTTTCAATGCCTGCACTTCTATCATACCCTCGCCAAAATTCTGGTAGCCGGGCAGTTTTTTCAAGGCGGTACGAACCCCCTCCATTTCCAAGCCGTCGGTAACGATCAAGCCTTGATAACCGAGTTCCTGACGCAACAAGCCGTCTACCACCGCAGGGCTGAGGCTCACCGGTAAGCCCGAACTATCGTAGGCAGGCAGGTTGAGATGCCCCACCATAACGCTTTCCACGCCCTCGGCAATCAATTTCTTAAAAGGCGGCAGATGAATACTGTCGATAAGCTGTCTTGAATGACGGATAAGCGGTAGGTCGAGGTGGGAATCGGTTTCGGTATCGCCGTGACCGGGAAAATGCTTGGCGGAACCCATTATTCCATAGTGCTGCATTCCTTTGAGAAAAATCGAAGACAGGCTTGCCACCGTTTGAGGATCCTCGCCGAAAGAGCGGGTATTGATAACCGGATTTTGGGGATTGTTGTTTACATCCGCCACCGGCAAAAAATTCCATTGGATACCCAAGAGGCGGCATTGCCTGCCGATTTCCTGTCCGGCTTCAAATAGCAGGTCTTCGTTGCTCAAAGCCCCCAAGGTCTGCTGTCGCGGCAGTTTCTTAAGGTCGGTGAGCCGCATGGCAGGTCCGAATTCTCCGTCGATGGTGATGAACAACGGAAGCCGCGAAACTTGTTTGTAGACTTGTTGCAGGGTAAGCATATCGGGCGTGGTTCCGGCAAAGAAGCACACGCCGCCGTAAGGGTGTTCCGACAACAGCTGCCGCATCTGCACGATATAGTCGGCAGTGGGTTTTGCCTTAGAGCGCAACACGATGGTCTGCGCCGCCATATCCTCAAGGCTCATGGTCTTCAGCAGGCTGTCAATGCGCGGAGAATGTAGGTCGGCGTAAGTGGGGTAGGGCACTTGCGCGCGGAGAGTTCCCCAAAGCGTAAAAAGAACCGATAAAAAGACGAGCTTTCTCATGGCATTAAAATCCTAACATATCCTCCATTCCGAAAAATCCCGTTTTTCCATACAGCCAGCAGGCGGCACGCACCGCACCCAAGGCAAGCCCCTGACGGCTCTCGGCGGTATGTACCAATTCTATGCTGTCGACAGGCGAGTTGAAAGACAGCCGGTGCACGCCTACCGTCTCTCCCTCGCGTCTGGAGGTGATTTCAATATCCTTAAGCCTGTTCAATTGCGACAGCACGTTGAGTTTTAGCACCAGCGCGGTTCCGCTGGGCTTGTCTAACTTATGGATATGATGAATCTCCTCGATTTGCGGCGTATAGGCACTTTGGGCGTTCATAATTTGAGCAAGGTAACGTGCCGTAGCCATAAAGATATGCACGCCTATGCTGAAATTGGCGGAAACAAAAAGCGACTGTTTTTCGCATAGGCAGCGTTCCTTGATTTGGGGAAGCTGCGCTTGCCAGCCGGTAGTGCCCACCACTACAGGCAGTTTGAGGTCAAAGCAGCGGCTTATATTTTTGGGCGCGGTATCGGGAATGGAAAAGTCGATGGCTATATCGGCATCTTTTAAGGCTCCGGCAAGATTCCAATCGTTTTCGTTGTCGATTTTAGCCACAATGTGATGACCTTGCTGCAAGGCAACGGCTTCTACTTCCTTGCCCATTCTGCCGTAGCCCAGAAGGGCTATGCGCAAATGCAAATCTGCGGGTTCTTTCATTTGAGTGTAAGGCATATTTTGATGCCCGCATCGAGGGGAAACGCGTTGGGCAGGTTAAAGTTCGTGCGGGCGTAAGGTTTTACCGACATACTCAGGTTGGGCGAAACATCAAAGGAGGAGAGATGCGCGTACACGATGGCATCTATGATATTGAGCAGATAGACGGCACCGGCAATAATAAGGCAGAGTTCAAAATTCTGTTCGTAGTAGTTGCGCAGGTCAAGGATTTCTTTAAGCGAATATTCTGCCAGCTTAGGATTGAGATTACCTGTGGAATCGACCCTTGCCTTGATTTCACGTCCGTAGAGGTTGCGTCCGCGCAGGCTTTGGTCGGTAAAATAAGCCAACACCCCCACGCCTGCATACAGTACAGGTGTTTTATACCATTGTCCGTTGTAAATCTGCCCCAGTCCGGGCACAACGGCAGAACAGAGGGCTGCCATACCGGGCGATTTCAAACCGCCCTTTTTCTTGCGTTTGAACGCCCCCGAATTACGTTGCTGAAAGGTGAGCAATTTACGGTCTACGCCGGGAGAGGCTTCAAAAACCGGCTTCTTGCCGGAAGAAAGAGAAGAAAGGCTATCGAAGTCCGTTATTACCGGAGCAACAGGGTAATCTTCATCATCAGAGGGCGTAAACTGCGCCTCTGCCTTGATTGGAAACAGCAGAAAAACCGACAATAAGGCAAACAAAAAGTAAAACCTCGTTTTTCTGCAACTATTCATTCAAAAGGCTAAAAATCTTTTGCAGTTCTTCTTCAGAAGAGTAATCTATAACGATACTGCCTTTCCCTTTTTTGCCGCTTTTAATGCTTACCGAAGCCTGCAATTTACCGGCAAGGCTTTTTTGAGCATCTTGGCACCATTCAGGCAATACGGCTTTGGGGGCTTTGGCAGGTTTCGGCTCAGGTTTCTGAGCTATTTTCCGTACCAAGTCTTCCAATTCGCGAACCGAAAGGTCTTTGCTGATAACCGCCTGAGCCAACTCCAACTGCTTTTCTTCGCTTTCCACGCCGGCTATGCAACGGGCGTGCCCCATCGAGAGCTTGTTGTCTTGAAGATGCAGCTGCACTCCGGCAGGGAGTTTGAGCAGACGCAAGAAATTAGCCACCGCGCTACGGCTCTTGCCCACGCGTTTTGCCAATTCGTCTTGGTTGTATTTATAGGCATCCATCAAAGCCTGATAGGAGAGGGCAACATCAATGGCGTTGAGGTCTTCGCGCTGTATGTTTTCAATCAGTGCCATTTCCAACGACTCATTGTCGTTAGCCATACGGATATAAGCCGGTATTTCTTGCAGTTCGGCAAGTTTGGATGCCCTTAGGCGGCGTTCCCCCGAAATAAGTTGGTAACGCTTGCCCGTCTTGCGCACCGTAATGGGGGTTATTACGCCATTGGTGCGGATCGATTGACAGAGTTCCTCTAAACTTTCGTCGTTGAACTGTTTGCGGGGCTGAGAGGGATTGGCATCTATCAGATGGATAGGTATGGCGGCAATGGCGCCGATAACGCCTTCTTCATCTATATGAGACACCGAATTATGCCTGCCTTCCTGTGTGAAAGCGGGTTTGTTTTCGGCGGGGGCTTCCCCCATCAAGGCTGCCAATCCTCTACCCAATGCCGGTTTTTTTGCAGTCATAATTCTGAGTTTTTATTCTTCCCCACCTGCGGCGCGGCGTTCCACATCGCGTTGAATCACCTCTTTGGCAAGGTTGAGGTAGTTGATGGAACCGATGCTGTTGATGTCGTGTTCCAAAATCGAAATGCCGTGGCTGGGAGCTTCGGCTATTTTTGTGTTGCTGTATATCAAGGTATTGAATACCAAGTGTTGAAAATGAGTCCTGACTTCTTCCACCACTTGTTTTGAAAGCCGGGTGCGGGCATCGTACATAGTGAGCAGTATGCCTTCCATTTCCAAGTCGCGATTGAAGCGGCTTTGAACTATACGTATGGTGTTGAGCAGTTTGGTAAGCCCTTCCAAAGCGTAGTATTGGCATTGCACGGGAATAATTACCGAATCGGATGCCGAGAGCGCGTTGGTGGTTATGATGCCCAGAGAGGGAGCGCAGTCGATAATTATGTAGTCGTATTGCTGGCGTATATTCTGCAAGCGTTTGCGCAACACTAAATTACGCTCGGGAACCGAAATCATCTCCAGTTCCGCCCCTACCAAATCGAGGTGGGAGGGAATCAAAGACAGGTTCTTGATGGAGGTCTTCTTAACCACTTCGCTCGGCTCCATATCCCCTAACAGACATTCGTAAATGCTGCCGTCTAAATGTTCGGGATTAAGCCCTACGCCGGAAGTGGCGTTGGCCTGCGGGTCGGCGTCCATCAGCAACACTTTGTGATCCAAAGCCGCCAAAGCCGCGCTTAGGTTCACGGCGGTAGTGGTCTTTCCTACGCCTCCCTTTTGGTTCGTGATAGAAATAACTTTACCCATTATTTGCCCAAGTTGTCAAAATCTATGTCGTCTTGGTTCGCTTCGGGGCGTTCAAGCTGTTCTTCGGGCGGCACTTCTCCGGTTTCTATAAAACGGATAGTCTGCTGCAAACCGGTAACGAAGTTTTCAAAATCCTCTTTATAAAGAAAGATTTTGTGCTTGTCGTAGAAGAACCTGTTCTGCTCTTCGTCGAACATCCGCTTGCTTTCGGTGATGGTAAGGTACAGGTCGCCGGCCTTGGTTTCCTTTACATCCATAAAGTAGGTGCGTTTTCCTGCCTTGACGGCTTTGGAAAAAACTTCTTCCTTCTCGCGGTCCTTGTTCCTGAAATCTTCCATATCTTTAGTTATTTGGTGTTCTAAAGCGAGCCTTTTCCCTCTTGAGGAAAAAGGCTCGCAAATATAGCAAAATTTGGGCGGTTTTCCGACCCTTGGCGCAAAGTGCTTAAAACCACCGTATCATTCTAAAACGGTTGGGAGCCGGAAATTCGGCGTTTTGCGGGAAAATACGGAAGGCATAGTCGTAAACTCCCGAACCGTCCAACACGATTTTGGCAGAATAGGTGGCTTGTCCGTTTTCAAAACTGTCGGCTTTCATGGCTACCACGCTTTCAAGTTTTTCCACCCGGTCGTTTACCTTGTGCCCGAACACCACTTCCACGCCTATTTCTTCGGGCTGCAATCCTGCGGTATCCAAGGTGATGCCGAAAGTGCTTGCCTGACCTGTTTCTAAAGGCGTATTCAAAGCATCGTGGCACTGATACGACACCGCGCGTATTTCCGGCCACGCGGAAGCTATGCGGATAATCCATTTGGTCATATCCGTAAGCAGGCGGTGTCCATTTTCCTGCAATTTGCCGTACATCTTTGCCAAAGGCAGGTAATATTGGCGATAGTAGTCGTCTAATTGACGGCGCATGGTGTAATGGGGCGCGATTTGGGCTATGCTGTTGCGTACATAGGATAGCCACACAGGATTGCAGCCGGCTCCCGGCGCTTCGTAAAATGCCGGAATCACCTCGTTTTCCAACATCGAATAGATGGTTTCGGCATCCAGTTCGTCTTGATAGCCCACATTGTCGTAGGTGGATTCCTCTTTCAAAGCCCAGCCTGCACCGGGTCGGTAGCCTTCTGCCCACCAGCCGTCGGGTACGCTAAAGTTGACAACTCCGTTCATCAAGGCTTTTTCGCCGCTCGTACCGGAGGCTTCCATATTCCGGGTAGGGGTGTTGAGCCATATATCCACGCCTTGAACCAAATGCTTGGCTATGTCGATGTTATAGTTTTCGAGGAAGATAATCTTACCCAAAAATTCTTCCTGACGTGAAAATTCGATGATACGGCGTATCAGTTCCTGACCGAGTTTGTCGGCAGGGTGCGCCTTACCGGCAAAGATAAACTGTACCGGGCGCTGCGGGTCGTTAACGATACGTTGCAGCCGCTTCGGGTTCTTAAACAGCAGGTGCGCCCGCTTGTAGGTGGCAAAACGGCGGGCAAAACCTAAGGTAAGGGCATTAGGATTGATGCGTTCCAGCACTTTTACAAGGTTTTGCGGACTTTCGCCCCTTTGCGGCCATTCTTCCTGCAACTGTTTCTTAACAAATTCAATCAGTTCGCTTCTGCGGTTGCGGCGGATTCGGGTCAGTTCCGCATCGGGCACTTCGTATATCTTCTGCCAATAGGAGGCATCCGATACATCTTTCTTGTAATCCTTGCCGAAATATTTAAGAAAGAGTTCTTTCCATTCGGCGTGCGCCCAAGTGTCGAGGTGTACGCCATTGGTAACGTAACCCACCGGCACTTCGTCGGGATAGCATCCGGGAAAGAGAGGCGCAAACATTTCCTGAGAAACCTTGCCGTGAATACGGCTCACTCCGTTTACGGCAGAAGAGAGGTTTACCGCCAAGTGGCTCATCGAGAATTTGTCGCCCGTATGCTGGGCATCTATGCGCCCCAAAGCCATAAATTCTTCCCAAGAGATGCCGATACGCGAAGCCCATGCGCCGAGGTAGGTCCTTACAATATCTTCGTCAAAGGCATCGTGTCCGGCGGGAACGGGGGTGTGGGTGGTAAACAGAGAAGAACCGCGTACCAATTCACGTGCCTGCCAAAAGCCCAAATGCCCGCTTTCCACATAGTGGCGCAAACGTTCTAAAAGCGTTAAGGCTCCGTGCCCTTCGTTGCAATGGAACACATCGGGAGCTATGCCGAGAATATTGAGCATACGGATACCGCCTATGCCGAGCAGCATTTCCTGCTTAAAGCGGTTTTCCCAATCTCCGCCATAGAGCTGGTGGGTAATGCTCTTATCAAAATCGGTGTTGCTTTCTACATCGGTATCCAAGAGATAGAGCGGCACACGCCCCACGTTTACCTGCCAAACCTTAGCCAGCAGGGTACGCCCCGGCAGCGAGAGGCTGACGGTTTGCCATTTTCCGTTTTCGTCTCTTACAGGCATCAGCGGCAGTTTGGAAAAACTCTGCGGAATATAGCGGGCGTTCTGGTTGCCGTTTCCGTCTATATGCTGTTCAAAGTAGCCGTAACGGTAAAGCAAGCCGATACCTATCATATCCACGTTTTTGTCGCTGGCTTCCTTAAGGTAGTCGCCGGCAAGAATACCCAAGCCGCCGGAATAGATCTTAAGGCTTTCGTGCAAGCCGTATTCCATACAGAAATAAGCCACCTTGGGACCTCGCCTGTCTTTTCCCTGCGCCATATAAGCTTCAAAGCGGGAATATACCTCATTCAGCTCGTTTAAGAAGGCTTGGTCCTGCTGCAACTGCTGCAATTGACCGGCGGTGAGCGAACTGAGCAAGGCAAGCGGGTTGTGACCGCAATTTTCCCATGCCTGCGGGTCGATACGTTTCCACAGGTCTTGCGCCTGCGAATCCCAGCACCACCATAGGTTGTTGCCCAATACTTGCAGCTTTTCTATCTTTTCGGGCAGGCTGTAGTTTACCAAGATCTTGCGCCATTGGGGCTGGTTGGATTGAAAGCTTGACAGCTGCATCTGACAGGCGGGCATCTCTTTATCTAAGAGGGCAGCGTGGTTTTCCCACTTTTGGGCAGCTTTGCCGTAAGCTTGGTCGTAGTAGTCTGCCAGCTGTTCCCATAAGAACGAGCGGGACAGATCGTATGCTGCCTTACGCCTCTGTTCGGCTTTGTTGCAGGCGGCAAAATCTGTAAGAAAAGCGCAGATATCCATTACGGTGTCTGCCGCATTGATGTCGTCGCGTTCCACAACGGCAACGCCCTCTTGGGAACCTTTATGCCTGTCGCGTACCCAACGCCCGAATCCGGCAAGGGTAGTGGTGAGGGTGGGAATACTGAAGGCTATGCTTTCCATCGGCGTGTAGCCCCAAGGTTCGTAGTAGGAGGGAAATACCGAGGCATCGAAACCTATGAGCAAATCGTAGTAAGACAGGTTGAATACGCCGTCTTCGCCGTCTAAGTAGCAGGGAAAGAAAATTACCTTTACCTTGTCTTCGGGGCGGTTTTGCAGCCCTGCCAGACGGATCCGGTTCAAGATCGGGTCGGAATCGGGTTCGTTCAGATAGTGGGTGCAGAAGTGAGAACCTTGCACCGGCGCATCGCTGTTTATATCGATTATCGGCTGTCCGTGACCTGCCGGAACACAGATAAAGGCGATTACCTCTTTTTGCAGCTTGGGTTCTTCGTTGAGCCGCGCCAAACTGTCGATAAACAGGTCTATACCCTTGTTCTTGAACTCGTAGCGACCGCTGTTGATAACAAAGAGCGCGTCGGATGCCGGAGCCTGACCGGTAAGGAGGTGCGCCACTTTGGAAAGGCGTTCTCTTGCGGTCTTGCGTTTTGCCGCGAAATCGGATTGTGCCGGAACAAAGTGGTCGTCAAAGCCGTTGGGAGTTACCACATTTACCGACTGCCCCAAAAATGCCTTACATTCGTTGTGCGTTATCTCGCTTACGGCAGTAAAGCAATCGGCGTGCTGAGCCGAAATCTTTTCGAGTGAAAATTTTGCCCTTACCCCGAAGCGTTGCGAAAGTTCTTCGGCATCGTAGTGTTCAAGCTCGCTGTAGAGCGGCAGTCCGTTGCCGGCTATGCAACGCCCCAAAACGGTGGCGTGCGTGGTAAATACGGTAGCCACCTGAGGCTGGTTCTTTTTTAGGTAGAGCAGACCCGAACCGGTCATCCATTCATGAAAATGGGCAAATACCTTTTCTTGCGGAAAAACATGGTATTCGTAGAAGCTTTGAATAACCTTTCCCGCGCCGTAGCCGAACAGCACAGGTTCTATATAGTCCCACTGTCCGGAAATGGAGTCGAGCTGATAATCGCGCCAGTTCTCCGCCAAAATCTCGTCTTTCTTGGAGATAAGCGAACGGTAATCCACCATAATCGCTATCGGATTGCCGGCAATGTTCCAACGTCCGATGCGGAAATAAATACCCTTGCTTTCGGCATATTTGCGCCAGTCGGCATAGATATGACGGTCTTCGATAAAATCGCGGTTGTCCTTGCCTTTCCACACATCGGGTCCTATGGCAAAGTAATTTTTACCGAACCGTTGCTGCATGGAGGGAACTTTGGTGCTTACCACCGTATAGATTCCTCCTACTTTGTTACAAACTTCCCAACTTACCTCAAAAAGATAAGAATTTTGCCAATTTGTCGCCATACTATGCTGTTATACGTTTAAGTCTATTTTTTCCGTCCGAAGTCGGCGGGCACTTCGCCCCATTTTTCGGTTTGCCACTTAAGAACGGGGTTTTTGTAAGTGTGCGTCTGTAGCCATTTTTCGGCTCTTGCCACCAGTTCCAGCAATTGTTTGTTGGCGGCAGTGGGGGCTATCTTGGTGTTGGCTTTTTTCTTGCGCACCCAAGCCATGCCCGTTACCGAATCCGAGTAAACGGGCGTATTGGGAAAACCCTGCGCGTTGAGATAGCTCAGGGCGTGCACAATTGCCAGAAATTCGCCTATATTGTTGGTTCCGTCGGGAAAAGGTCCCATACGGAAGATGATATTGCCGTTGTTAACCTGCACGCCTTGATACTCCATTCTGCCCGGATTGCCGGCACAGGCGGCATCTACCGCCAGCGCGTGTTCAAAATGAGGAATGAGGTGCGCTATTTTCTGTAGCCTTGCCGTCTCCTTGTCAGGCGTTTTTGCCGTAGGTCCGGCTTGTCTCTCTTTCTTGGGCGTTTCTTTGGGGCTTGTGTTCTGCAAGGAAGCAAAATAGTCGTCGATAAGCGATTGGGCGGCTACATAAGGACTGCTTTGCTGGTTGAACACCTGCCTGCGGAACTTATCCAAGGCATCTTCCATACCCGGCCTGTTGTAAAAATGTGCCAACAGATGTTCTTCTATACTATGTTCAAGAACTTTGCCCAACTGCTCCTGACGTCTTTTTTCAAAAACGCCGCTTTGCTTGCAGCTCCGTTCAAATTCAAGGATATGGTTCCATACCCTTTCTATACCCTCCTTGTATTTTGCCGAACAGGTCTCTACGGTGGGAACAAGACCCGAGGGACCCAAGGGGAAAAGCGATATGGCGTTGCGCAACTGAGTCTGCGCCAACTGTGCTTTCTGCACAAAATCTCCGTCAGCCTTGTTGATGGCTATACCGTCTGCCATTTCCACGATACCGCGCTTGATGCCTTGCAGTTCGTCGCCTAAATTGGCAAGTTGCAGAAGCAGGAAATAATCCACCATATTGTAGGCTTCGGTTTCGGATTGTCCTACCCCTACGGTTTCTACAATGATATGGGTAAATCCAGCCGCCTCGCAAAGTATCATCGCCTCCCTTGTCTTGCGTGCCACACCGCCCAAGGAACCGGCGGAGGGAGAAGGGCGGATAAAGGCATTGGGCATGGCAGAAAGTTCCTCCATGCGGGTTTTGTCGCCCAATACGCTGCCTTTGGAGCGTTCACTGCTGGGGTCTATGGCAAGTACGGCAAGCTTGTGCCCCGTTCTTACCAAATACGAGCCTAAGGCTTCAATAAAGGTGCTTTTGCCCGCTCCCGGCACCCCGGTAATGCCCAAACGGAAAGATTTTCCCGAATGGGGCAGACAAAGGGCGATAATTTCCTGTGCCAAACTTTGATGTTGAGGCAAAGTGCTTTCAACCAATGTAATGGCTTGGCTCAAGAGAGTGCGGTTCCCTTTCAGAATACCGTCTACATAATCGGCTGCACTCAGTTCGGCAGGCTTTTTGGCAGGCAGGTTCTGAAGAAAACGCGGATTGACGGAAGAGGGCTTTTCAACGCCCTTCCGCTCGCTGAGAGCGGAAGGACCTTGAAGTAGTTGGTGGTGCTCCATTATTTAGCGGCGATGGCTTCTATTTCGATTGATACGCCGAGGGGCAGGGTCTTAACGGCAAAAGCGGCACGGGCAGGGCAGTTGCTCGTAAAGAATTTGGCATACACTTCGTTCATAGCGGCAAAATCGTCCATAGTGCTGAGCAGGCAGGTACATTTTACCACGTTGTCCATAGTGCAGCCGGCTTCTTCCAGAATAGCCTTGATATTTTTAAGCGATTGTTCGGTTTGTGCGCTGATGCCTTCGGCTACCTTTCCGGTGGCAGGGTCAACGGGCAGTTGACCGGATACGAAAATGAGGTTTCCGGCTTCAATAGCTTGGCTGTAAGGACCAATCGCCTTAGGCGCATTGGCAGTAGCAATAACTTTTTTCATTTCTACAAGTCTTTTAAGTTAAAAAGGACAAAGATACAAAAGTCGAGAGCAGAAGCCAAACGCAAATTTGGCTCGGGGGGCTTTGGCACGGCAGAAAACAAGCTTGCTTGGATTATGCAGGGACAAAGACCCCAGCCACGTTTACGTGGCTGGCTTAAGCCGAGCCGCCCAATCTTCAACGAAGCGCAGCGAAGTTAAAGATATAAGACCAAGTTTACTTGGGCACTGACGAGGTAGCGCCCACTGCCAAGCCAAGTGTGAACTTGGCTTGGCTTATGATTTTCAATCGAAGTTTTCTCGCCATGGCATAGCCCAAGTAAACTTGTTCTCTGCGCATGGCTTATCGAAAACTTTGCCGAGCCGCCCGATCTTCAACGGAGCGCAGCGGAGTTAAAGATAAGAATCTCAGGTACGAATGTCCTTTCCTCACTTCTTTAGGGTGGTAAGGGCGCGTACTTTCAATCAAGGGAAAAAAAGCAGCTGGAGCGGCAAGATGCAAGGCGCAGCCCGCAGGCGGTGAGGGAGCGTACTTTCGTACGTGACCGAACAAGACAAGGGCTGCAACGCCGCAGATTGCCGCTCCAGCTGCTTTTTTGGGGTTGTTGATAACTTTTTTTTGGCAAAATTCCCCCTCCCGATTCGCATTTTATTATTATAGTGAAAGAGAGAAAAAAGGGCTTACAGGGGGCTGTTGGGCGGTTTTTGCATTTATGCTCGTACTCTTTTCTTGCTGCCCCGCTATAATAAGAAAATGCTGATACACAGAATATTCTATGCTTTGAAAACAAAAAATCCGTACTTTCGCACCTCAAATTTTGTTTAACCCTAAAATAAGAACAGTATGAAAACGAAAACACAATGGATTACGCGCATCTTCTGCCTCTCCATTCTGCTTACCTCTGTTATATTAATATCTCAATCCTGCGAAAAAGAAAAAGACCGCACGCCTATATATCGCGCCCCGTATGAAAAAGAATTACCGTTTGATCAAATGAATATTGATTCCATAGAGCCCGCCATCATCCAGAAATTTGCCCGTGATACCGCATGCAAACATATTTATTTAAGGGCCACGGATGATAATAATTTTACCTCAATGTCTACCAATGACATAAACAATGTGCGCAACATCTTGGATGGACGCATCCAATTGGCACCGGAAAAAATTTCCGGCCGCGGGGATTTCTGGTTTATGCCGCGCAAGGCCAACCCAGACGACAGTATTTGGTTTGTTCAGCATGGATGGACGGTGAATCAAAGAAGACACTAATAATTCCACACCCCGCCCCGGCGGGGTGTTTTTTTTTATTGCCTTATCTTTAATGGAGTGAAGCGAAACTGCACCTTGATTTCCGGTTTGAGGAAACCTTTTACCGTATTGTCGCCGCTGCCAATGGATTGCACCCCGTCCATCAGGGTGTGTGCATATTTGAGTTCGGCGGTGAAGCTGCCCCAAGATTTGCTCAACAAGATAAAGAATCGCATACCTTTGCCGTAAAGGGCAGGCGATGATGCCGCATAGAGAATATCGTGTTCGTAGGCATAGATACGGCTGTCGTAACCTTGGGTATGAAACAGGGCGATACGGAGCCTTAGCCGCAATCCGCCTTTGGGCGCGTTGTATCCGGCATCCTGCAAAAGCAGTATTCCCTTTGAAAAGTTGCGCAGTTCGATACGGCTTTCTCCAAAAAATCCGTTAGAAGCCTGATAAGCCGCGTTGAGCCGTATGGAATTTCCGTTGCGGGTCTTGGTGCGTTCAAAACGAAAACGCAGGTATGCGGTAATACGGCGCGGTTCGTAGTAGAGATAACCTGTAAAGATTTCGGAATGTATCGGCATACCGGCATTTTTCTTTTCTATGCTTTCCGTACCCGAAAACTCAAACCGGAAGTCTGCCTGCAGCAAAACTCGCCCCTGCCACGAAAACAAATGCTTTTCCGTGCCCGAAACGGCAGGGCGGGGCGGTCGCTTATTGCCTATGGAGGCGTATGCCGCGTAATAGCCCGCGCTCTGCCATGTGTAGCGCATATCCAAGGCAAATGTTTCCGCCGGTTTGTATTGTATGCCTTGCAGAACGGCAGTCTGCGCCCTGTGGGAAATGGTGGCTTCTCCGTAAAAATGGAAGTGGCGCGAAAGATATTGGTAATAGGCGGAAAAATTGCCTCCCCGCGCCGGTTTTACCTGCGAATAGAACAAGGGCGTTTCCGTGCGGTGTTCGGGTGTATAGGTGCCGCCTAACAGATAGCCGGAAGCCAAGAAACCGATACGTGCGCGGGCAAAGTCTTTTTCTACCGCCATACCGAAAACCTGCCGGTTTACGGCATCTTTGTTCGCTATTTCGGAGGCAGTGCGGTGATAGCCGGTTTCGGGAAAAGATTTGATATAATCCCAAAAGTCGGCGGCGTCGGCAACGGAATCAGACAATAGGCTGGCATCGTGCTTATTGAACGAATAAAAAAGGCTTGCTTGCCAAGAAGGGGCAAGTTGCAGCTGTACCGCCGCCCCTTGCAAAAAGCCGTATTCCGCTCCGGAGGCGTAGGGGCGTATTCCCCGCCCTCCGCCGGAAATCAGCCCGGTCTCGCTTCCAAAGAAGCCCGCCGGCGAATGAATATTTAGTCCGTAACCGAAGTCTGCCTTATAGGTGCCTACGCTTAGGTTCTTGAGGATGCCGAAAGATTTGAGGCTCAGATAGCCCGAATAAAAATCGAAGCCTTGTTTGCCGAAAGCCTCGCCTGCGCCCTGTTTGGCGGCGAAACCTAAGAGAATACGGTCTTTGAAGTCGAAAGTGTAGCGCAGATAGAGATTGTCGGGCGTACCGGCATATTTGTGTTCGGTAAAGGCTTTAGAAGCCTTGATTTGCCTGTTGTAACGCGCCAGCAGCTGGTGTTTTCCCTTGCCGATAATCTTATGCAGGGGCGGCAAAACTTGATTGTTGTCGCTTTCAAGGCATACAAAAGGAGCAAGGAGTTTGAGGGTGCGTGCGTCAAAACCCGCCACATTTTCGCTCAATTCTTCCAAGCGCACGATTTTTCCGTAACTGTCGCGGTATTGCAGCAATGCCTTGATTTGCCAAGGATCCAAAATACCGAGCTTTTGCAGATCTTCGGCTTGGGCGGTATTGAGGTTTACAGGATTGTCGGCATACTGCTGCCATTCTGCCAAGGCTTCTTCGTAGGCTTCCGGATTGTTGTCTAAAAGTTCCTGCAAAAGTTCTTCCTGCTGCACAAAAACGCTCTGTTCGGTAATGGAATAGAGGCTGTCTGCCGCAAAGGGCGCAGAAAACCAAAGCAAACCGAGAAAAGATATAAGGCAGGTCATCGCTCAGGGTTTTCTCGAAAAAATATGCTTCACCACAACGCCCGCGCAGGTTTCAAAACCTATGGGATTATGATAGGCAATGCTGATTTCTGCCTGAATACGCCGCCCGGTATAGGCAAATCCAATTTTGTAGGCGGCAGGATTGATGCGCGCTTGGGCATAGACCAAAAAAGGAGGGGCTTGGCTTCGGGCGGTTTCTATCGCATACGAAAAACTGATGCCGCCTTGCAGCGCATAGCGCAAGTCTTTGTAAAGATCTATGCCGATATGCAGATTCTTATAGATGTTGCAGGCTGTTCCTATACGCAGAAAGAGCGCGTGATTCCATTCTTTCTTTTGATGGCTCCGCAGCGGAACGCATTGTCCGCCCTCAAAGCCCAAAGACCAGATACCTCGCTTAAAGGCGGCAGAAAGCCCAATATCCAGCAAAACTTCGGACTGCCGGTCTTCGATACGGTTGGCGGTGCGGCAGGCGGTAAAGATGCCCAAGCCAAGTCCGGGCAGGATGTTTCTGCCATAGCCCAAGCCAATCTGCTGACGGTGCCACGCCGGATAGCCTTGATAGTTGTAACGGAAACTCCAGTTGTCTTTGCCTTTTGCAAAAGAGGCTCCTATTCCGTAATGTCCGTTTTCTTTGATAAAGGCACTGCGGCAGAAAGCTCCGAGGGCAAGTGCTGCCGAATTTTTAGGGTATAGGGCATCGAATGTTGTAGCGTTGCCCGACGGCTCCGTGTAAGGAAGCGTATTGGCAATGGAGGCTTGCAGGGCAAAAGGCAGCAGGTAGTCGCTCTGCGCGTTCAGGCACGGAAGCGCGCCAGATAAAAGAAACAGGATAGAGATAAAACGCAATCGCATGGGTTATGCCCGCCTGAATGGCAGCGCGGGTTACTTATATAACCCCGGAAGTGCGTTTTTAACGAAGTTTTGAGAAAATTTTTAGTTTACCCGGTAGGTAAAGTCTTTGGTTTTCAGGTCTTCGTTGGCTTTCTTAATTTTTTCTTTGAGGCTTTTTTTGTGCGCCATTACTTTTTGGCGGTAAAAAACCGCAGTTTCGTCTGTGCCTACCGAAAGAATCTGCAAGGCAAGGATGGCGGCGTTCAAGGCACCGTTTATGGCAACGGTGGCAACGGGAATACCGGGAGGCATCTGCAATATGGCAAAAGCGGCGTCGATACCCTCTATACTCGATTTGATGGGCACGCCGATAACAGGCAGGGGAGTAAGGGCGGCGATAACCCCCGGCAGGTGGGCAGCCATACCGGCAGCTGCAATAATTACGCGGACTCCTCTTTCTTCGGCTTTTTGGGCAAATTCAATCACCTCCATCGGGGTGCGGTGAGCCGAAAAGGCGAGGATTTCAAAAGGTACTTCCTGTTCGTTAAGGAATTTGGCGGCGGCTTCCATAATAGGATAGTCGGAAGTGCTGCCCATAATAAGGCTTACCAAAGCTTTGTCTGTTGCCGGACGTTTCGTTTCCATATTTTGTTGATAGTAGCTTTCCGACAAAGATATGGTAAATTGTTGAGAAACTATATCAAGAAACTTGCAGATATTAAGACAGCGAGAGTTGTTCGTTTTGTAGTTCTCACAAGAAAGAAGAAATTACCGGCTTGTATCCGAAACACAAGACAGGAATCCGGTTTCCCTTGGCGATTCGCGGATGGACATCAATGCCGGAAAAGTAACCACCCCGCTCGGTATCAATTCGCCCGATAATTTCTTCAAAGGCAAAGATACGCATCAACAAGCATCCAAACAATTCCCGCTCCAATCGCGGGGGCTCAATATATCCAAGGGCGTTCCGATGCCACCGATAGTACAAAATTTCCAAAAGTCACCGCTGCCACAAGGAAATGCCATCGAAGAAATCTCAAGGGAAAGCCGATTACCTAAATAAAGAGAAAGTCCAAACCTTGATAGACAAACAGCGGACCAATCCCGCTGACGTTGCCTATCTTGATCTGGACTTCGTAGCAAAGATAGTACAAAATTTTCAAAAGCCACTGCTGCCACAAGGAAATGTCATCGAAGAAATCTCAAGGGAAAGCCGATTACCTAAATAAAAAGAAAGTCCAAACCTTGATAGACAAACAGCGGACCAATCCCGCTGAGGTTGCCTATCTTAATCTGGACTTCGTTGCAAATGTAGTACAAAATTTTCAAAAGTCACTGCTGCCACAAGGAAATTCCATAGAGGGAATCTCAAGGGCAAGCCGATTACCTAAATAAAGAGAAAGTCCAAACCTTGATAGACAAACAGCGAAT
>JAFLTI010000017.1 GCA_022510485.1 Lentimicrobiaceae bacterium
CGGATGATTATTACGCTATGCTTATCGCTGCCTGTCAAAAACTCGCCCAACAACCCGAATTGTTTGGCAGAAAGTATGAAGAAATTGCAGTAGGTCTACGAGGCTTCAAAGCCCACAGACATATCATATTCTATCGGATAACAAAAAATTATGTGGAAATTATCCGTATCCTGCACGGAAGTATGGACTTAGAGAATAGGGTAAGGGACTAAAGTAAATAAAAAGCATTTAGACTGGTGAGATGCGCGGCGTCACGAAGAAGCGAAAGAAGACTGGAATCGAAGGAATAGAGTAGAGAAAAAGCATTTGGGGTGATGAGATGCAAGGCGCAGCCCGTAGGACGGAGAGGGAGCGTACTTAACGAATAGAATGAAAAAGCATTTAGAATGGTGAGATGCAAGGCGTCAAGAAGATGCGAAAGGAGAATGGAATCGAAAGACTACAGTAAGTAAAAAAGCATTTGGGGTGATGAGATGCAAGGCGCAGCCCGTAGGGCGGAGAGGGAGCGTACTTAACGAATAGAAAGACTGAAAAACATTCTGAATGGAGAGATGCGCGGCGTCAAGAAGAAGCGAAAGAAGACTGGAATCGAAGGAATAGAGTAGAGAAAAAGCATTTGGGGTGATGAGCTGCAAGGCGCAGCCCGTAGGGCGGAGAGGGAGCGTACTTTTGTACGTGACCGAACCGACCAAGGGCTGCAACGCCGCAGATTATTACTCCAAATGCTTTTTTTTATATTTCCCAAGTGTCGCCACTATTAAGCAAATCATCCACACACCGAATCGTCGACTCCTTCTGCGCCTTTTCAATCTGATCCTCCATAAGTTGGTTAAAGGTGGCGGAAGGTGCGCTGCGGATAACGCCCATAGCTACGGGAAATTCGGGCAGATGCATTTTGGCAAGCATAAGGTGGATGCCGGGATCCTGCGCGTAGGCATCGTGAACGAGCAGGTCTTTTTCGGTAATGCCGTCTTTTCCGAGTTCCACCACTTCGAGCCTGCCTTTGTTGAGGCGGATTCCCTTGTTGCGTTCCTTACCGAAAATCATCGGCTGACCGTGTTCGAGAATAAGCTGGCTGTTGTCGCGGACATCTTTTCCGGTAATGGCGGCGTGCGCCTTGTCGTTAAAGATAACGCAGTTGTCTAACACTTCGATTACCGAGCAACCGTCGTGCTTGGCGGCAGCCATCATAACGGTGGTCATAAGCTTAACGTTGTTGTCCGGCACGCGGGCAAAGAAAGAACCTTGCGAACCGATTACCAGTTCGCCCGGATTAAACGGATGTTCTATCGTACCCATAGGCGAGGTCTTGGTAATGGCGCCCATAGGCGAGGTGGGGGAGTACTGCCCTTTGGTAAGACCGTAGATCTGGTTGTTGAACAAAACGATGTTCACGTCCATATTGCGGCGCACGATATGGATAAAGTGGTTGCCTCCAATGGCGAGCGAGTCGCCGTCGCCGGTGCTGATCCATACGCTCAGTCCGGGGTTGGCAAGCTTTACCCCTGCGGCAATGGCGTTGGCGCGTCCGTGAATACCGTGCAAGCCAAAAGTGTTCATATAATAAGGAAAACGCGAAGAACAGCCGATACCCGAAATGTTCACAAAGTTTTCTTTTCTGTAGCCGATTTCGGGAAATACGTTTTCCATAGCAGCCAAAATGGAGTACGAACCGCAGCCCGGACACCATTTAACCATCTGGTCGCTGGCAAAATCCTGCTTGCTGAGCTTTACTTTAGATTTTTCTATGGCGATTTTCATAGCTTGACTTTCTTTTAGGTTATTTTGCCAACAATTGGTTAAAATGGTCTGCCAGTTCGGTAACGGTAAAAGGCAATCCCTGAATCTTGTTGTATTGTTTCAGGCTCAGGTGGTCGAACTTGCCGCGCAGGTAGTTTACAAACTGACCTTCGTTCAATTCGCATACCACAATCTGTTTGTGACCTTCCAAGATTTCCTTGGTGTTCTTAGGCAGGGGCATGATATAGTTGAAATGGGCGTGGGCTATGCTCTTGCCCTTTTCTTGCAACGCTTTCACAGCCGTGTTCACAACGCCCTCGGTTCCGCCCCAGCTTACTACCAAAAGATCGGCATCGGCAGCCCCGTCAAGGCTTTGCAAAGGAATATCATCTGCCACCCTTTCCACTTTTTCGCGGCGGAGGCGGGTCATTTCGGCATGGTTAAGCGGGTCGGTCGACACGCTGCCGGTAACGTTTTCTTTTTCCAAGCCGCCCACGCGGTGGCGCAAGCCTTCCGTACCGGGCAAAGCCCAGCCTCGGGCTAAGGTCTTTTCGTTGCGCAGGTAAGGCTTGTAGTCGGGGTCGTTAGCCTTAACCAAGGGCGGGTTGATGGCAGGCATATCCGCCATCTTGGGAATACGGAACAATTGGGAGCCGTTTCCGAGCGAACCTTCCGAAAGCAGGATACAGGGGGTCATGTGTTCCATCGCTAAACGGGCTGCTTCATAGGCAAAATGAAAACAGTTGGCAGGCGTGGAAGAGGCAATGATGATAAGGGGAGCTTCTCCGTTACGCCCATACAAGGCTTGGTTCAGGTCGGATTGTTCGGATTTGGTGGGAAGCCCCGTGGCAGGACCGCCGCGTTGCACGTCTACCACCACGATAGGCAATTCGGTAATCACCGCCAGACCGAGGGCTTCGCTCATAAGCGAAAGACCGGGACCCGAAGTGGAGGTGCAGGCTAAGGAACCGGCAAAACTGGCGCCGATAGTGGAGCAGATACCGGCAATTTCGTCTTCGGCTTGGAAAGCCTTGGCACCCAAATCGCGGCGTTTTATGATTTCTATCATAATGTCGGTGGCAGGCGTAATGGGGTAGGAACCCAAGAACAAGGGTCTGCCCGATTTTTCGGCGGCTGCCAGCAGCCCCCATGCGGTAGCCGTATTACCGGTAATGTTGCGGTAGCGGCCTTTTTCCATCTTGGCGGGAGCTACATGAATTACCGATTCCACGATTTCGGCGGCTTCGGCGTAGTGATGCCCGGCTTCCAGCACTTTTTTGTTGATGGCTATCATTTGCGGCTTCTTGGCAAACTTGGCTTCAAAAAAGTGATAGGTGGACTCCATGCTGCGGTCAAAGATGTAATAAATCATCCCCAAGGCGAACATATTGCGGGTCTTGTCTATGGTCTTGGTGTCCAGACCGTCTGATTCCAAGGCCTTGCGCGAAAGGGAAGTAATAGGGGCGGGAACTACGTTGAAAGAAGAAAGACTGTTGTCTGTCAACGGATTGGATTCGTAGTTGGCTTTTTGCAAGGCTTCGGGGGTAAAGGTGTCGGCATCTACGATAATGGTGGCGCCGATCTTAGCCCATTTAAGGTTGGCCTTGAGCGAGGCGGGGTTCATAGCCACCAATACGTCGCATTGGTCGCCGGAGGTGCGCACTTGGGTGGAACCTACATGAACCTGAAACCCCGATACACCGGCAATGGTATTGTGTGGTGCCCTGATTTCGGCAGGGTAGTCGGGAAAGGTAGACAGGTCGTTGCCCGCCAAGGCGGCTGAATTGGAGAAAAGAGTGCCTATAAGCTGCATCCCGTCTCCGGAATCGCCCACAAACTTGACCACCACGGCCTGTTTATCCACGTGAGGTGTTTGTTTAGTCATATCTTGTTGTTTTTTATTCAAATTAACGGTCGCACCCCAAGGGCACGCGGGCGCAAAAATAGCCAAATTATTTGACTTTTTTGTATCTCTATCGGGTATTTCACATTCAATACGCATTAACCCAAGTAGGCTTGGCTATGTA
The DNA here is from genome assembly GCA_022510485.1 of Lentimicrobiaceae bacterium. Classification (GTDB taxonomy): domain Bacteria; phylum Bacteroidota; class Bacteroidia; order Bacteroidales; family P3; genus Pullibacteroides. Next base: position 3,768 of record JAFLTI010000017.1, read on the forward strand.
TCTTTGTCTCTGCCGCGCTGGAGCGTATCGCCAAGCAAGCTTGGCTTTTGCCGTTTCCAAGACCCTGAGCTAAACAAGTTTGGCTTTTGCCATTCCAAAGACCCTGACCTAAACAAGCTTGGCTTTTGCCGTTCCCAAGACCCTGAGCTAAACAAGTTTGGCTTTTGCGCTCGGCTTTTGTATCTTTGTCATCTATTCACTATGAATTAGGTGGGGAGGTGTAGGCTTGTTGAGCGAATTCTAGTGTAAAACAATAATTTTGGATGAGAGATTTTTTCGCATATACGCTTGCCGTCTCGTTTTTATTATTATTTTTCGCGGCAACATCGTATGCCCAGAAGGAAGATGATCTTTTGGCGGTTTACGACAAGGAAATCTGTGAGGGAGGGGCTATTACCCTCGACGGCAGTATCTATCAAAAACGGAATTCCAATTGTACCATTTTTTCGATAAAGGCAAACGGACAAAGTGAGGAGTTGAAAGATAAACCCTATATTTCACCTTCTCAGACAACAACTTACACTATCATATACGGCGAAAGTGAATCTGCTCCGCAACAAACGACAAACTTTACCATTACGGTAATAGAAAAGCCCAGGCTAAGCGTAACGGTAGACAACCAACAAGAGATTTATTGTTCTAATGACAAGCTTACGCTCACAGCCAATGTACACCCGGCAGGATTGGATGTTCACTGGGTGGTTTCCACCGACCGATACGCCAAAGAGGCGATTTATTCGGGAACAGGAACGGCACTGAGTCCCGATTTTAGCCAAGGGCGCAGCCTGTGGGTTATTTGTCAGGCGTACAATAGTTGCGGAGAGGTGGAAGTTCCCACTTATTTCAATGTCCGACCCAATCCCGATCTGACGAATGCCGAATTGATTCTAGACACGGAAGTGTCGGGTAATTTCTGCTTGGGTTGCGGTTATGCCGCTAATGTTGCGGATATACTTAAGGGAGTTCGGATCAACGGCGTAACGATAGACGATGCCGTGATTTCAGAACCTTCGATGGTTTGGTCGGGGAGCAATAATTTGGAAGAAATTACCATTGACGCAACGACTGTTTCCAAACAGGTAGATGTTACCGCTAAGGTAACATGGCAGAGCGTTGGCTGCGGAGGCGCAACGGCAGCCGTAAAACAGCTTAACGTAGAGAGGCATCCGCTTAGAATTTCAGGGATAGACTGTAAACCTACCGTACAGAACAGTGTAAGCCTTAAACCTTGTAGGGCGGGAGAGGTTCAGTTGAGGAACAGGTACTCCGCTTTTTGTACCGTGCAAGGCACGCCTGTCTTAACGACGGATCCCGTGCATCCCAAAATAACCATTGCGCAAAATGAAAACTTTCCATATCAATCCGCCGACGGCACTTTACTGTATCGTTGGAAAACTTCTTGGGAAGACTATTCGCCTACTGACGCCTCTCCGTCTTTAGTGGCGCAAGCCTCTTATACCATTGCCTGCCCTTACAGCAAGAAAAATCCGTCGATAACGGATAGGTTGGAAGAAAGGGTAAAAGTAACGATAGATACCAATTACATTACGTTCAAATACGAATATTGCCCCGACGATATAGCGGACTTGGAAATAAAGGGAGATAAGGATGTGATTACCATAGAGCAAGTGGAACTCAATGAATCTGTGGAGGATTTTTTATCCCTTTTTGAGGAACAGCCCGATTCGGAACCTCACCTGAAAAAGTATAAGAGCAAACTGCCATTGACGGCTACCGTATTGGAACAATATCCGTATAAGCCGCTCAACTTAAAGGTGTTGTTTAAAGTAGACGAGGGAAGCTGTCATTTTTCTTCGGAAAAGAAAGAATCGCTCAATCCTAAGGATAAAGGAAATTGTACGATGCAGTTTGTTATGGATCAAACGGGTCCTTGTATCGGGGAGGCGAGAACCTTGAAATTGGAAAATGCGCCTGAGGGTCTGCAAGTGGACTCCATTGTTTTAAGCCCTCATCCGGTATTTGTCTTTGATATGAAAGATATAACGGCGGCTGCACCCTTACGGCGTATGTTCGTTCCTTATTACGCGGGAGCTCCGGCTGTGGCTTCTCAGGCAGATTCCATCGAGGCTACGGCATATTACCGTTTGGGCAATTCGGTGCAGTTGTCCTTGTACAGAAAGTTTGAACTGCAGGTGGTGGCATGTCCTCCTGCGATTAATGATGCTGTCAGGATTAATCAATCTAACTGTCCTGTCTGTCCCGGTGCGGAAATGAGAGGAACAGTAAGTTTTAGGAATACTACTACGAGAGAAAAGGATGTACGGGTGGATGTGGTATCGACCTTTGCCAATATAAAAGGTGATAGGGAAATATATAGTGCGGTAAGACGGGAATACCTTATTGAGCGTTACGTGTTAAGGGATATAGATTATCATATAGAGGTAAACTACAACGAAGGTGATTCACTGTATGCGATACCCCGAATGACATACAGGGTAAGCAACGCGGGAGAATCAGGATACGGAGAGATTGTAACGACAGAAAGTATCCGGATGGCGAATATTTGCGGCTTGGGAAAGGAGGCAAGCAAGGACACCGTTTGCAAGGGGCAGTCAATCGACTTGTATGTGTATAGTCAGAATTTTTTGTACGATACGCTCAAAAGCATCGTTTGGAGCGATCCCTCGGTAAAACCGGTAGGTACGGGTCTTGAATCTTGGGGCGATTACCAATACGCTGATGACAAAGGTTCGGTTAAGACAAAAACAATAAAACGTTTCCATTATAGAGTGGAAAAAGCGGAAGGTCCGGGCATCTATCCCTTTGTTCTGCGCACTAAAATCAGGGATTCGCTTGTTGAACGCCAAGATACCTTGAGAGTGGTGGTCTTAGACAAACAACGTATTTTTATACAGGATACGGTGTATGCCTGCGAGAATACGCCTTTGGATGCCTCGATATATGTAGATACTCTGGCGGTTGATCTAAACGAGATAAGCCCCGCAGATAGACTTGATATTGCGAGCGCGATAACCGAGGTACTGGTGGTGTCGGCTCCTTCTCTCTATTGTGCCAATACCACGCTTACAGACTCCTTGGTCGTAATAGGGGAAGTGCCTGTATATGGCGTGGCGAATGCAGACGGGACGGAGTATTGTCCGGGAGAACCGATAAGACTGATGGCCGGCACCAATGGCCGTATTACATGGATAAAGTGGAGAAAATTCGAGGGAGGCGGTCTTTCGGCTCCCGACACATTGTGTGTAAATGCGCCCAAGGATGCCGTGATAAGGGATACGATGGGAGCGGAAACTTGCCGATACCGTTTTGAGGCTAGAACGGGCTGTCCCATACCCGGAGAATATGTGCAGATAGTCGAGGTTGCCTCAAAGCCGGTGCCTAAGGTTGAAATTATCGACAATTCCGTTTGTTTTCCCGATTCATTGGTTTTGCAGACCGAGCCTTTCTTGGCATCGGAAGTGGCGGATTCAGCCAGTGCGGTAAAATGGTATGTGGATGAAAAGCCCTATACTTTGCCCACTGTTCCGCCTGCCGACAGCATCAGGGTGAGGTGCGAGGCGACCGGTATAAACGGTTGTTCAGGTTCAAACGAAAAGATACTGTATTCGTATAAACTGCCCGAAATCCATATAGGGATTTACGATGATCCGGACTTTACGGATAAGGTGTATTGCGCTGCAAAGAACGACAATGTACGCTTTACCGGTATGGGGGCGGATACCTATTCGTGGAGTATGGCTTCCAATCCGGGCGTGGAAATATCCACTGCGGGCGACTATATTCTTAATGCCGTTGCGGATGATACGCTTTATCTTGTAGGAACCGAATCGCTGCATTCATGCAGTACGAAAGATTCCATAGTGATAGTGCTTGAGCCGGATTCTTATGTGGAGAAATCCGACACCATTGCCTGCTTGGGCGAAGATTTCAATATCAGGATCTTTAGAGGAACGGCTGAGAATACTACCATGACAGACCCGGCAGGGGTCATATATCCCGATTTTGACTGTAATTGTCCGCTTGGAATTGTAAATTACGATGCGGGTGATACGGGGGTCTTTGTGTTTACATTTACCCGAAAGGGCTGTACGATAAACAAGGAGGTGCATTTGAGAATGTTCCCCATTCCTCAATTCGAGTTTGGCGATACCGTGTTTTGCGAAGACGACCTGCTTAGATTGGATGTCAATACGGGATTGGAGCCGGAATGGATACCTCAAAGCCGTTTTGTCTGGAAAAGAGACGGAAACGAACTATATAATAAGGTAGGAGAGTCTGCCTATACAGGGAAAGAACTGAGTCTATCCGATTCGGGCTTTTACAATCTGGAAATATATGTAGACCGTTGTATTAACCAAGACAGCGTGCGGATATATGTGGATGCCCGTTCCCATCCTGCCTTTACGGTGGATTCTTTCTATTGCGAGGGAGCGGATTTTGTTACCCGTGCCGAAGATCAAGGCGAGGGGGCGGTTTACGAATGGTATTCCGTCAACCGGCAGGATATGGAAGCCTCTGCTCAGACGCAGTTGAACATAGAAGGCTTGACAATGGAAGACAGTGCCTACCTGACCTTGACGGTGTATAGGGGGGCGTGCGTGGATGATACGTCTATCTTTATTCATGTGCGCTCCTTGCCTCGACCCGAGTTGGTGGCGGTAGGTGCCCTGCAAGACGAACAAGGGCTTTTCTATTGCGAGGGAATGCCGATGCGGCTCGATGTGCCCGATGTCAGGACAGGCGATATGATGGAGTGGTATCACAACGGAGTCCTCATAGAGGGACTGTCTGTAAAGACCTATGGTGTTTCTGAAATCAGCCTTGACGACGGTGGCGTCTATACATTCAAGGTGGCACGCAATGGCTGTTATGGCGAAAGCAGTCTGTATGTCGACGTACATCCTATGCCGCTACCCTTGGTAAACGATACCTTTATGTGTTCCGGCTATGTTTTGGAGTTGGATGCCGCCAACCCGGACTATCCCGGAGCCACTTTCCGTTGGGAAGAAAGCGGCACGGCTGGCTCTTTGGTAGAAATCAATGCCGGCGGCAGTTATTCGGTGGCAATGAGCTACGAAGGCTGTGACGGCAGCAAGTCGTTCTGGGTAGAAGAACGCCCTACGCCTCAAATCGGTTTCCCTGCCGATACGGTGATGTGCCAGCGTGATTCTATATTGTTGACAGGTCCCGATACGGTGGATTTTTATTGTTGGCAAGACGAAAGTAAGGAACGGAGCTATTTAGTAAAGGAAGAAGGGCTGTATTCGCTCTATGTGGAAAGGGACGGCTGTTTCGATTACGCCGAAGTATATGTTGCCGAGGATTTCTGTTCCAATCTCTATTTCCCCTCGGCATTTACGCCCAATGGTGACGGCATCAACGACTTTTTTGGACCGATTACGACCGCTGTTGACGAACAGGTGGTGTATTCGCTCTACATTTATAACCGCAACGGCGAAAAAGTGTTTGAAAGCCATAGCCTGAACGATGGCTGGGACGGCAAGTTCAAAGGAGCCAGATGTCCGGCGGGAATGTATGTTTACCGCTGCAAGGCGCATGCAAGGAAGAACGGACGCAACCTCTCTACCGAGGGTACGGTACACTTAATCAGATAGGTGATAAAGGCATCGTGCGAAAAATCGGAAAGTTTTCTAAAAAAATATTACCTTTGCGGGCTTTAATTTAGCCTTTGTATGTCGACAGCGGGAGGCAGGTTCCGTTTGGAATTTGCCGGATTAAAAGAGGGCAAACACTCGTTTGCATACGTTTTGGGCAATGAGTTTATGGAACTCTATCCCGAAACGGAGGCTTTTTCCGAGCCTCAGGTGCAGGTTGAATTGGAGCTGGAAAAGCAGGAAAGGATGATGTTGCTTTCTTTCCGTTTTAAGGGTACGGCAGGCACGCTCTGCGACCGCTGCCTGAACCCGCAGCGGTTCAAGGTGGAAACGGAAGAAACCATTATCGTAAAAACGGCTTCGGCATCGGATACCGGTGCGCAAGACGAAGAGAACCTTTGGTGGATAAACGAAAAGGACACCGCTATCGACTTGTCGCCCTACTTTTACGAAACCCTTGCCTTGAGCCGTCCTTTGCAGGTTTTCTGCCCTGAGGATGAAAATGGCGAACCTACCTGCGATGCTGCCATGCTTGGCTTATACGGGCAGGCTTCCGCAGAGCAGGAGGAAACCGATCCTCGCTGGGATGTATTGAAAAGTTTGAAAGACAGAATATAAACGCTTAAAAATAATTGAATCATGCCTAATCCTAAATGGAGGTTCTCCAAGACCAGAACCAGAAAGAGAAGAACCCACGACAAGTTGGATATGCCCCAGTTGGCTAATTGCAGCAATTGCGGTTCCCCCGTTCTGTATCATCATGTTTGCCCCGAATGTGGCTATTATCGCGGCAAGCAGGTTATGGAAACCAAGACCAACGCGTAGTGTTTGGCGGTATCTTGCCGCTTAGATTTCCGTAATGAGATTCGGATTGGATATAATGGGGGGCGATTTCGCCCCTGCCGCCACTATAGACGGTGCCGTTGCCGCTTTGGATGAAATCGGGGCGGGAAACGGTATTGTCTTGTTCGGGCCGGAAACGCTGATTCGCGAGGAATTGCGGCAGCGGGGCGTGAGCGAGGACAGATTTGAGATAGTGCATTGTCCTCAGGTTATCGCTATGGAAGAAAAGCCGCTCAAAGCTTTGTCCGAAAAACCTGATTCGGGTATAGCCACAGGCTTGAGAATGTTGGCGCAAGGGCAGATAGATGCCTTTTCAAGCGCCGGCAATTCGGGCGCGCTCCTAGCCGGTGCGGTAACGAGCCTCAAGTGCATTCCGGGCGTTTTGCGCCCCTGCACCTGCACTATGATTCCTCAGGAAGACGGATCCTACAGCCTTCTGCTCGATATAGGCACCACACCCGATGCCAAGCCGGAGGTAATGGTTCAGTTTGCCATTATCGGCAGCTTGTATTCTCGTTATGTTTTAGGGGTTGCCGATCCCGGCGTGGGGCTTTTGAACGTGGGAACCGAAGACGGCAAGGGCAACTTGCAGTGCCAAACGGTATTCCCCTTGTTGAAAGCCTGCGGACATATCCGTTTTACAGGAAATATGGAACCCCGTGAATTATTCAAGAACCGTGCCGACGTTGTTGTAGCCGACGGTTTTGTGGGAAATATCGTATTAAAGGAAATCGAAACATTTTACAGGCTGATTCAGAAGCGGGGTATTTCCGACCCCCTTTTCGACAGGCTGAATTACGAGATTTATGGCGGAAGTCCCATATTGGGCGTAAACGCTCCGGTTGTATTGGGACATGGAATATCCAGTCCTTTGGCCATCAAGAATATGCTTTTGCAGTCTAAAAAGATGGGCGAACAGGGATTGGTGGATGCTCTCCGCCGGTTGTTTGCCGCATAGGCAGCACCTAAAGAAAATGGATTTATGGAAAAGATAAATGCCGCTATAACGGGTGTGGGTTGTTACCTGCCTGATTATGTGCTCACCAACGATGAATTGAGCCGTATGGTGGATACTTCCGATGAGTGGATTATGAGCCGCATCGGTATTAAGGAACGCCGTATACAGAAAGAAGAAGGCAAAGCCACTTCCGATATGGCGGCTGCCGCTGTCAACGAATTGTTGCGCAAGACAGGCATTGCTCCCGAAGAAATAGATATGGTGCTTTGCGCCACGGTGACGCCCGATAGGTGTTTCCCCGCTACGGCTTGCCTTATCGCAGACAAGGTGGGAGCCAAGAACGCCTTTGCTTTCGATATCAACTCGGGTTGTTCCGGCTTTGTTTTCTCGCTTGCTACGGCAGCGCATTTTGTGGAATCGGGCAGATATAAGAAAGTGGTATTGGTGGGAGCCGAAAAGATGTCTTCGATGGTAGATTACACCGACCGTTCCACCTGTCCTATTTTCGGAGACGGTGCGGCGGCTGTGCTTATAGAACCCACTACCGAAAAACTGGGTGTGTTAGACGAAGAACTTTATTCAGACGGTTCCGGTTGGTCGCACCTGCACATGAAAGCCGGCGGTTCGTTGATACCGCCTTCGCACGAAACGGTGGATAAACGCTGGCACTATATTTACCAAGAAGGACAGGCCGTGTTCAAATGGGCGGTGCTTAAAATGGCAGATGTGGCAGAAAGCATCGTTAAGCGCAACGGCTTGGATTCCAATAAGGTTTGGGTGGCACCCCATCAAGCAAACCTCCGTATCATAGATGCCGTGCAAAGGCGTTTGGGCGTTCCTGCCGAAAGGGTGATGATCAATATCGAGAAATACGGCAATACCACCTCCGCTACGATTCCTTTGTTGCTGTGCGAATGGGAAAAGAAATTCAAGAAAGGCGACGATATAGTTCTCTGCGCATTCGGTGCGGGATTTTCTTGGGGCGGTATCTGGCTCAAATGGGCATACGACGCTAAATAATAGATGAACCAATAAAAAAAAAGAAAGGCGGTTGATGAAATCAACCGCCTTTCTTTTTGCCTTAGGCAAGGCTTAGTATCCGAAGATTTCTTCGGTAGAAAGCATTTTTACATTGCCGAGGGTGTTGAGGTAGTTCATATCGAGAAGCGCCCTGTTGCCAAGCACCGCATAGTCGAAAGGCTTGCCTTTAATCTGTGCCTGTTGGAAAGCGATTACATCTTCGAGCGTGAGCGGAAGCAGGTTCTTATATATGTATTCGCTCTGCGATTCGTTTTCAAATCCGAATTTCTTTGCTTGCAGATAAGTAAAGAATATACTTTCGCGCAGCACGCGATCGGTGCGGTAACTGTCAAGTTCGTTGTTCTTAGCCAAAGTAAAGTTCTTTTCGGCTACCGGCATGTCTTGAATAATTTCGTTGAAAGCGGCGATGGCATCCTTTACCTTGTCGGTCTGAGTACCGATAAAAGACTGGAATACGAATTGCTGATCGGGTCTGGAAGGCTGTCCGTAATAGGTATAAGCCGTGTAAGCCAAGGCACGGGCTTCGCGCATTTCTTGGAACACGATACCGCTCATACCGCCGCCAAAATAGGCGTTGTACATAGCGGAGGGAGCCAGCACTTCTTTCGAAAAATCAACCCCTTTCATATAAGTACCTACATTAACCTGCGGAGCATCGTAGTGAGCCACGAACACCGAACCGTCATTGTTGCGGTAGTCGAACTTTTTGGCTTCGGGTATGGGCTTAAAGGTTTCGGGCAGTAGATGTTTTGCCAAGAGTACCTTAACCATGCCCTGCATAGACTGCGGTCCGAAATACATAATGGTATGTTCATAGTTGCGCAAATCCTTGATTTTATTGGTAAGTACATCAGGATTCATGTTCATTATCTCCTCGTTGGAAAGAATCCATGTGAGCGGATTTTGAGGACCGTAGAACGAATAACTGAGCAGGCGGCGCCAGTTGTCGCGCTGCGTTTTCTTGGCATCCATACGTTCTTTGAGCTTGTCGGAAGCCAAGTTGGCGTAACGTTCCGGATTGGCGATTACCGAATGGAGCAGGTGTTCAAAGAGGTCTACCGAAGCTTCAAAGTTCTTGTCGATACCGGTAAGGCTTACATAAACGCGGTCGGAACTGGCAATGGCAATGTAGTCGGCGGCTAACTTGTAGAATTCGTCTTGCAGTTCTTCTGCCGAATACTTATCGGTGCCTAAATAGGGAAGATATTCAAAAGCCAGACCCAGTTCCTTGTCGTTTAACGAACCCATTTCATAAACGTAGTAGAGCGAGAAAAGTGGGTCGCCGTCGTTGTGCTTGTAGAGCAAGGGCAGCTGGTCCTTGAACTTAGCTACCGTAAGGTCTTTCTTAAAGTCGGGAAATTCGGGGTCGATAGCCTTTACGGGCGATTCCTGAATATCCTTGAGATATTGGCTTGCTATATCACGGTTGATGGAGAGCGGGGTAATCTGCGGTTTTTCGATGCGCGGATAATCGGGCGCGCCTTCCAATTTATAGATGATAGCGTAGTGGTTGAGGTATTTGTTGGCAAAGTCTACGATATCCTGTTTGCTTACCTTGGAAAGTTTTTCGATGCTGTTGACCACATCCGCCCAGTTTTCGTGGTAGTTGAATGCCTGCATCATATCCATGGCGCGGTTGCGGTTATTGCGGATGGATTTGTACTGGTCTACCGTGTAGTTATCTACGATAGCCTTAAGCATATCTTCCGAAAAATCACCTTTTTTAAGACGTTCTATCTGTTCGTGCATCAAGTCTTTTACTTCGTCTAAAGACTGACCTTGGCGCGGCATACCGTAGGCAAGAAGTATACCGTAGTCTGCCAGACTTTCGTAAAAGCCTTGGGTATACATTACCTGCTGCTGTTGAACCAAGTTTACATCAAACAGACCGGTTTTGCCGTTGGTAAGGATATTGCCTACCAGTTCGGCGATATGAACCTCCGGATTGCGGGGCGAGGGCAGGCGGTAGGCAAACGCCACACAGGCGGGATCCTGTCCCACTACCGTATCGACGATGTTTTGGGTCAGTTCCGGTTCTTCGGTGTAGGTAAATTCGGGAACATCCTTGCGTTCCATCTTGCCGAAATAACGGTCAACAATGGCAATGGTCTTGTCCGGGTCGAGGTCGCCCACCATAATTACCGCCATATTGTTTGGCACGTAATAGGAATTGAAGAACTTCTTGATGTTGACGATAGAAGGATTCTTAAGCTGTTCGGGCGTTCCGATAACGGTTTGCGTGCCGTAGGGGTGATTGGGAAAGAGCATCCGGAACATCTTTTCCCACATTTGGCGCATATCGCTCGCCTTGCCCATATTGTATTCTTCGTATACCGTTTCCAACTCGGTGTGGAAAAGACGGATAATGGGATTCATAAAGCGGTCTGCCTGAATCTTTGCCCAATTTTCTATTTGGTTGGAGGGAATATCTTCCACATAGGCGGTAATATCGTTGTTGGTGAAGGCATTGGTGCCTTGTGCGCCGATAGCCGCCATCAGCTTGTCGTATTCGTTGGGAATGGCGTATTGGGCGGCGATTTGCGAAACGCTGTCAATCTGACGGTAGATAGCGGTACGCTGGTCTTTATCCGTAGTCTGACGGTAGGTTTCAAACAGGGCTTCGATTTGATCCAAGTACGGTTTTTCTTCTTCGTAGTTTGATGTACCGAAAGATTCTGTACCCTTGAACATAAGGTGTTCAAAATAGTGGGCAAGCCCCGTAGTTTCTGCCGGGTCGTTCTTACCGCCGGCATTTACGGCTACAATGGTCTGCAAACGCGGAGCGTCTTTGTTTACCGACAGATACACTTTTAACCCATTGTCTAAAGTGTAGATACGGGTCTTCATCGGATCGTTGGGAACGGTTTCGTACTTGTACTTTCCCTGACAGGAAGAGAACAACATGGCTGCCGGAAGCACCGATAGTGCCAGCAGGCGGAAAATGTGCTTTTTCATTTTCGTTAAAGTTACATTTTGATAGATGACTATTAGGGTGCGAATGTACTACTTTTTTCGGTAGCAAGCGCGGTTTGTCCGTTTTAGTTGCCTTTGCCTCCGCCGTTGCCGCCCAAACGGGAGGATTCGTCGGAACCCTGCAATTGGCGGGGGCCCCTGCCCATATTGTTGCCGAACCTCCAAGAGAGGGATGCCCGTACGGCATATCGGTTCAATGTGGATTTGCTGTAACTTTTTGCCTCGCCGTCGGCGGTGGGATACCGTGAACTTGATTTATACGAAGACAAGTCGGAATCGAAAGATACCGAGAGGCTGAGCGTTTTTTCAAGGAAAAAGGCTTTAAGCCCCAACCCTACGCTGTGCTGCCCTTGGCGCGTGGTAAAGATGCTCCGAGACGGAAAAGCCCCGTAGCCGTATGCCGAGAGGGTAAGGAAAGAGGTGGCGTCTACTTCGGTATTGAGCCAGTAGCCGGCTTTGAAGTTGCGGGTGCGCTGCATCTTGCCTGCGTAGAGTATGTCTGAACTTCCGTACTTGCCGTTTAGAAATACATTGAGCCTCCAGATTTTGAAAAAGCTAAGCTGGGTGGAAAGGTCTACGCCTACCAAGTCGCCCTTGCCGGCATTGACGGGATACATATATATGAGGTATTGGCCGCTTTCTTTGTCTTTAACAAAGGAATCGAGACTGCCGAAAGTCCCATCGGTATGTATATAGCTTATCGTGGCAAAGAACTTGTAGTTGAACGAATAGGTAAGGCTCAGGTTATGCGAGTATTCGGGCGTTAGATAAGGATTTCCGCATCGGTATTGTCCGCTGCCGGCATCCCATACAAAAGGATTGAGTTCGGAATAGTCGGGGCGGGAAAGCCGGTAGCGGTAGGAGAGGCTCAGTTGATTCTTGCTTCCTATAGGCTGGCTGAGGGTGATGTTGGGGAAGGGGCGTATGTATCGGTTCGTATTGAGCGAATCAATCGCCTTGTTGTTGCCCTCGGTGTAAGTGTATTCGGCACGGACTCCTACCTGTAGGGTCGTCTTGGTCTTGAACGTATGGTTGAGCATGATATAGGCGGCTCCGATAAGTTCCCGGTAAAGGTAGTGGTCTGCCACCTGCCTGAAAGAAGTGTCGCCGCCGTAAAAATCGTTAAAATTTTGGGTTGAGCGGCTGTTGTTGTGTACGTAGCTGAACTTGATGCCCGCATCGAGGCGTGTCTGCATATTGAAAGGATGCGCGTAATCGAGCTTGAGGCTGTATATGTCCGATTTGAATGGAGAGGAGAGCCGGGTATCCGTACCTGTATGAAAATCAGGAAAAAATCCGGCAAAGTACCCCACATCGTTTCGATAGTGAACGTTTTGAGACGTGCGTACATATTCAAGGTCTAAGGACAACTTTCGGTCGTAAAGGGTATCGAATTTGTGTTCGTAGTTAAAGTTGAGGGTATGGCTTGCGTAGTTCCAGTCGCGCTCGATGTTTTGTGTCAGGAAGCCGTCAATGGAATCGGGAAAATTCGGATAGTCGGAATAGAACGCCTCGCAGCTTGTCTGGGGCCCGCCTCCCTTTCCGCTATAACCTTGATAGGCAAGGCTCAGCACATCTTTTTTGGATATATAAGCATCGATGCCGCCTTTGCCGAAAAAGCCAAAGTAATGATTCTTTGTATCGTATTTTTCTCCGTTGTGGATGCTCTCCCGCCGGCTGCCGTCGGCATATTGGATATAGGAATCGTTTCGCCAATGATCCCGTCCGTCATACACATTGCCGTTGGCATAAACGGTAAAATACTTGTGGCGGTAGTTGAGGTCAAGCCCTCCGTTGGCTCCCCGCAAGGTGTTCCAAACGCGCATACCGGCGTTGATGTTGCCCGAAAAGCCGCTTGTCATCAGGCGGTTGGTCTTTAGATTGATGATGCCTCCCGTGCCTTCGGCATCGTATTTAGAAGAGGGATTGCTCATCACTTCGATTTTGTCGATGGTATTGGCAGGCATACTGCGCAGGTAGTTTGCCAAACTCTGACCGCTGAGCCGGGTGGGGCGGTCGTCTATGGTGATAAGCACGCCGCTTTGACCGTTGAGCGAGATATTGTCGTCTTTGTCGATGGTTACGCCGGGAAATTTCTTGAGCATCTCAAAGGCATTGTCGGCTTGGGTTACGAGGCTTTGCGAAACATTCATGGTTATCTTGCCGGCTTCCATTTCCATAATGGGGCGTTTGGCGCGGATAACCACCTTGTCTAACTGCACCGAAGCGGAGGTCATGGGGATTTCGCCGAGCCGGATATCCCGGTTTTGGGCATCTATCGTAAAAACTGACGAATTGCTGCGGTGGTAGCCCAATACCGCCACCTGCACGAAATAAGTGCCGGCGGGAATCCGTCTGAATTGAAAATATCCGCTGTCGGAAGAAGCCGTTCCCATAACCTGCGAACTGTCCGATGCCTTTACCAATACCACGTTGGCAAAGGGGATTCCGGAGTCGCTTTCGCTGTCGAGCACGTTTCCCGTAATATTACCTGTTTGGGCAAACGCACTGTAAAAACCGCCTGCGGTCAAGCCTGCCGCAAGCACCCACCGGGCTACAAGTCTGCAAAATCTTTTCATACACTATATCTGATTTTGTGCAGTACAAATATATTAATATAATTTGAGGAATCAAAAACCTGTATTATTTTCAAGAATACTGTTCAAGGTCTTTGAAGTCGATTCCCAAGAGTTTCATACGGGAAACGAAGGCGGGAACGCTTTTAAGGAAGTCTTCCCGCATCAGTTGGGCGGCTTTTTGCTTGCTTTCGGGCGTAATCAAAAAGCCTATGCCCCGCTTGCTGTAGATAATGCCGTTGCGTTCCAAATGTTCGTAGGCACGCATCACCGTATTGGGATTTACCATAAGCGTGGCTCCGAATTCGCGTACCGAGGGAATCCGGTCTTCGGGCTTGTAATCGTCTTGCAATATCTTCTCGCACACATATTCGGCTATCTGCTCAAATATGGCTTTGTCTGATTTGAATTCCATAATGAATGGTTTTGACGGAAGCTTACTAATACTGCTGGCGTCTTATCTTAAAGAATCCCCATACCCAGAGAGCCACCGGCAGCACAACGCTCAACAGCACATCGGTTATATAGGCTATACGGTTAATGTTGTAATCTTCCATATAGAGCGGAAATCTGCCGAAGCGCACATGGCTTATGCCGTATAAACTGCCCACAATGCTAATGAACACCATAAAGCCGATAATAGACAGCAAGGTCTTTCCGGCTTTTTTGGACTTGAAGAAACATACGCCCCAAATGGATATGCTCTGTATGGCGATAATCGACCAGAAGGTGGAATCGAAAAAGCCGAGATGCATGGTGGATTTGAACTGCCCCAAGAAATCGAACATCATATCGACACTCCCGGTAAGACCCACTCCGATAAGGCTCACTATCCATGCAAAGACAAGCATTCCGAGCGGAACTACAAGGGTGCAGAGCACAAACATAACCAAAAATTTTTCGCTCTGGGAAGCGGGCAGCATGCCCAAGGTAACACCTCTAAGGCTGTTAAAGAGGTTTTTGTAAAAAACGAAGGGTAGGGTAAAGGCAATGGTTCCTATATAAGGCATAAAAGAACCGGTAGAAAAGAGACAGTTGCCTAAGGGAGAGATGGCATAAAGAGCTAAAATCATTCCGATAAAGATCAATATGCCTTTTTGGTTCCGGCGCAGTTCGGTTTTGAGCAGCAAGCCGAAACGTTGTATGGAAAATTCGCACTTATTCATGGTTGCAATGTTTTTAAGGTTAATGAATCAAATTACTTTTGGGATTCGGCATTGAGGCGTTTCTGCATTTCGGAAGCAAAATCGGAGCGCGATTCGGGGTTCTGCCCGTCGATGAACAGCCGTTTGAACAGCCCTTTGTTTTCGATGGCGGCATTGAACAGCATTTCGATGTCTACCTTGCTTTCTTCCTGCTTGTCGTTGTAACCTACTATATTGTAGCCGCCCACACATTCTTCGCGGTAAAGGTCTTTGTCCGACTTTTGGGGCGTTCTGCCGAACCAGAGCTTGCGGGTTATTTCTTCTACGCTATTGTTGAGCAGAATACGGTTCTTTTCTAAAATGATGATGGGGTCGATCAGGTTTTCGAGATCCCTTACCTGATGGGTGGAGATGAGTATACATTTATCATCGTCGGCAATAGAGGCAATCAGGCGGCGGAAGATGCCTTTGGAGGGAATATCCATGCCGTTGGTGGGTTCATCCAACAGCAATAGACGGGTATTGCAGGCAAGGGCAAAGCACATCATCGCCTTTTTTTGCTGTCCGTGCGAGGATTTGGCAATCTTTTGGTTCGGGTTGATGCCAAACGCGCTTATGTAATGCGCCAGCTGTTCATGGCTGAACCGGGGATAGAAAGGCGAATAGAGCTTTACATATTCGTTGAGCGAGATATTTATCGGATGGTCGAGCACTTCGGGCAGGTAATACACATCGGCAAGAAACTCGGCTTGACGGCGGCGGGGTTCGTAGCCCATTACATGAATGTTGCCTTCGTCGGGAAAACGCAAGCCTGCCAACAGGCGCAGCAGGGTGGTCTTTCCCACGCCGTTTTCGCCCAGCAGTCCGTAAATGTAGCCTGCCTTGAGGTTCAGGTTCAACTGTTCAAATACGGTATAGTGTTTGCCGTATCTGAAACTAAGGTCTTTTATTTCAATCATAGTAGGTAAATGTTTGATTGTTTGCATTTAATGTGTTCTACAACTCTACTGTATTAGTTTTGTAGTACACTGCAAAGGTATATCAAAAATTGAAACCACCAAATGTTTGTTGAAAATTTTTTTTGTGCTTAATCTTCGATAAAACGGCATTTCGGGGTTATATAAGAAAACAGCTATCATGATTGCAAAAACTTACGGGGCGGCGATAGTGGGTATAGATGCGATGATAATCCGCGTGGAAACCAGCGTGGAGACAGGGGTAAACTTTATGATGGTGGGCTTGCCCGACATTGCGGTTAAGGAGAGCCATTACCGTATCGCCACCGCCATTACGCATTGCGGCTATAGATTGCCGGTTAAGAAAATCGTTATCAATATGGCGCCTGCCGATCTGCGCAAGGAGGGTGCCGCCTACGACCTGACGCTCGCTATGGGAATTTTGGCGGCTACGGAGCAGTTGGAAAAGCACGGAGCGCAAGGGAGGGAAACGGAAAGGTACCTGATAATGGGAGAACTTTCCTTAGACGGTAAATTACGCCCGATCAAGGGGGCTTTGCCTTTTGCCGTAGAGGCGAAGAAGCAGGGGTTTGAAGGTATGGTGCTGCCTATGGAAAATGCGCCTGAGGCGGCGATGGTGGGCGGGATTCCCGTTTATGGTGCGGAGCATCTTTGTCAGGTAGTTGGCTTTTTTAGGGGAGAGCAGGATTTGCGTTTGTTTGAGCCGGATTCGGCTATGGGGGAGAATAGAGGGGCGGCAAGGGAAGAACCCGATTTCTGCGATGTAAAGGGGCAGGCGTTTTGCAAGCGTGCCCTTGAAATTACCGCTGCCGGCGGGCATAATATTCTTTTGGTGGGGCCTCCCGGTTCGGGCAAGACTATGCTGGCTCGCCGTCTGCCGGGCATCTTGCCGCCTCTTTCTACGGAGGAGGCATTGGAAACCACCAAGATTTATTCGGTGGCGGGCAAATTGATAAGCTCCGACCGGCTGATGCGCGACAGGCCTTTCCGCGACCCGCATCATACGGTAAGTTATGCGGCTTTGGTGGGCGGTGGCTCTTATCCTCATCCGGGCGAGATTTCGCTGGCGCACAACGGAGTGCTGTTTTTAGACGAATTGCCCGAATTTGCGCGTGCTACATTGGAGGTGCTTCGGCAGCCTTTGGAAGACCGCAAGATAAGCATTTGCCGTGCCAAGATGCGGGTGGAATATCCGGCGGGCTTTATGTTGGTGGCTTCGATGAATCCTTGTCCTTGCGGCTATTACGGCTCTGCCGATACGCCCTGCACCTGCAAGCCGCAGGCGGTGGAACGCTATCTGAACAAGGTGTCGGGGCCGCTCTTGGATAGAATGGACTTGCACGTGCAGGTGCTGCCGGTGCCGTATAAAGACCTTTCTGCGGCATCTTGCGGGGAGGCGAGCGCGGTGATAAGGGAAAGGGTGTTGAATGCCCGCCGCATACAGCAGGCTCGTTTTGAGGGATTGAATATGTTTTGCAACGCGCAGATGCAGGTGCGGCAGATAAACCGTTACTGTGTGTTAGACAAGTCTTCGGGCGAATTGCTTAAGGCTGCCATGCAAAAATACGGGCTTTCGGCGCGTACCTATCACCGTATTCTCAAGGTGGCGCGTACCATTGCCGATTTGGCTGGGGCGCAGAACATCGGGGCGGCGCACGTGGGTGAGGCACTGCATTATCGCTGCATAGACCGCGCCGACTATGGCAGGTAAGCGGCAAAATGCTTAATTTCGCGCCGATTTTTAACAGGCTATGTCAGACAACAAAGGCGCGTTCAAGGGGCATTTGGCTATATTGACGTGCAATATCATATTCGGGCTTAATATTCCCTTGTCTAAAATCGTGATGCCGGATTACATCTCGGCTTACGCTATGGCTTTTTTCAGAACTACGGGGGCTTTGCTCTTCTTTTGGACAATTACCCTCTTTGTAAAATGGGAAAAGGTACCCTTAAAGGATTTGGGTAGGCTGGCGGCGGCTTCGGTATTCGGGGTATTGCTCAACCAAATGCTTTTTGTGGTGGGCTTGGAATACGCCGCTCCGGTAGAAACGGCGATTGTGGTAACCTTTACGCCCATACTCACCATGCTTTTGGCGGCGTTTTTCTTGCGTGAACCTATTTCTTGGATGAAGGCGGGGGGCGTGTTTTTAGGTATGAGCGGGGCGGTGCTGATGATTGCCGGCAAGTATTTGAGCGGCGAGGCGATGGCGGAAAGCGGCAGGAACAGCCTGTTGGGCATTCTGCTCTGTTTGGCGAGCGGTTTGTTCTATGCCGTTTATCTGACTGCGTTCCGCAATGTGGTGGCACGCTACAAGCCGGTAACGGTAATGCGTTGGATGTTTCTTTTTTCGGCTATATTTTCGGTGCCTTTCCTTTTCCGTTATGCCGCGCAGATAGATTACGCCTCTATTCCGCCGAGGATATACCTGTTTTTGGGCTACACCGTGTTTATGGCTACGGGATTTACCTATCTGCTTATTCCGGTGGCACAAAAAACATTGCGCCCCACAGTGTTGAGCGTTTACAATTACATACAGCCCATTACTGCCGCCTGCCTCGCCCTGATTCTGGGTCAAGACGGCTTTACTTGGATAAAAGGGCTGGCATCCCTCTTGGTATTTTCCGGGGTATTCTTGGTAACACGCAGTAAATCACGCGCTCAGCTCGACAAGGAGGCGGCATCCCGAACAAAATGAAATTCGGGATTTTTTGGCATATTTTTCTTACCTTTGCCATTTATGCCCGAACAGGGTACAAACCCTTAAAATATCAAGCTTTATGCAGAAATCTTCCGGCAAATTCATTGTAGAGGAATGTCTGACCTACGATGACGTGCTGCTGCTTCCGGCAAAATCCGATGTATTGCCGAGAGAAGTGGATATAAGTTCTTTCTTTTCCCGTAACATCCGGCTCAATATTCCTTTCGTTTCGGCGGCTATGGATACGGTAACCAACGCTTCGTTGGCTATCGCTATGGCGCAGGAGGGCGGTATAGGCGTGCTGCACAAGAATATGACGATTGAGCAGCAGGCAGAGGAGGTGCGTAGGGTAAAGAGGGCGGAAAACGGTATGATTACCGACCCGATAACCCTTTCGGACAAGGCAAAGGTGCAAGATGCCTTAGACTTGATGAAGAACTATCGGGTAGGGGGTGTGCCGGTTACCGATGAAAACCGCAAGTTAGTGGGTATCGTAACCAACCGCGATCTGCGCTTTGAAAAAGACTACAAGCGCAATATCACCGAGGTAATGACCCGAAAGGTGATTACGACCACAGGCAAGATTTCTTTTGACAAGGCGGCGGAAATCTTACAGCAACACCGCATAGAAAAATTGCCGGTGGTGGATAAGTCGGGCAAGTTGGTAGGTTTGATTACCTACCGCGACATTATGAATGTAAAAGCCAAACCCATGTCGTGCAAAGATGCGGAGGGCAGGCTTCGCGTGGCGGCAGGAGTGGGCATCACTTCCAATATGATGGAGCGTGCCGAAGCCTTGGTGGATGCCGGGGTAGACACTATCGTTATAGATACCGCGCACGGTCATTCGACCCATGTTATCAAGGCTGCCAAGGCGTTCAAGAAAAAGTTCGGCTCCCGCTTGGACTTGGTGGTGGGCAATGTGGCTACCGCCGAGGCTGCGGTGGAACTGGCAGAAGCCGGAGCGGACGCGGTAAAGGTGGGTATAGGACCGGGTTCCATCTGCACCACGCGCATTGTGGCAGGTATAGGCGTGCCGCAATTGAGTGCCGTTTACAATGTGGCGCAGGCACTTAAGAAATATAAGATTCCTTTGATTGCCGACGGCGGCATCCGCTATTCGGGCGATGTGGTAAAGGCTTTGGCTGGCGGGGCTTCCTGCGTGATGGCAGGTTCTCTCTTTGCCGGTACGGAAGAATCGCCCGGTTCCACGATTATTTTTGAGGGACGTAAGTTCAAGACCTATCGTGGTATGGGGTCGCTCGAAGCTATGCAAGACGGTTCCAAAGACCGGTATTTTCAGGATATGGAGGCGGATATCAAGAAATTGGTTCCCGAAGGTATTGTGGGGCGTGTTCCCTACAAGGGTTCTTTGTCTGAAGTGCTGCACCAGCTGGTGGGCGGTCTCAGGGCAGGTATGGGCTATACCGGATCCAAGGATATCAAGGCATTGCAGAAAGCCAAGTTTATCAAGATTACGCCGGCTTCGGTAAACGAAGGGCATCCGCACGACATTACCATTACGCAGGAGGCTCCCAATTATTCGCCCCGCTAAGCGTTTTTTGACGGAAAAACCTGTGGTGCAGGAAAAATGTTTTAAGATAAAATCAAAAGAAAAAGATAGAACGATGAAAAGATTGTTTTTGTGTTGCCTCCTGCTTGTCGGGGCGATGGTCGGTTCGAGAGCGCAGAAGATAAACGATAATTCCATTCTGCTGATTATCGGTTCGGACACGACCACTCGCGGAGAGTTCTACAAGAGTTATACCCAGAACGCCAAGAAGGGAAAGACACTCGACAGCAAGACCGACTTGGAAAATTATCTGCAACTGTATATCAATTTCAGGCTTAAGATAGAGGCTGCCAAAGATGCCGGTTACGACACTATCAGGCTTCTGCAGGAAGAGTTTGGTAACTACCGCTTGCAGTTTGCCAAGCCCTACTTGCAAGATCAGGAGCTGGCGGAGGAACTCTATAAGGAAGCGTATGACCGTATGCTGTATAACATCGGTGCAAGGCATATCCTTTTTGCAGTGGACAAGTATGCCAAACCCGCCGATACGCAGGCTGCCTACGAAAAGAGTTTGGAAGTGCGCCAAAAACTTATGGACGGTGCCGATTTTTGCGATATGGTGATTCAGTATTCTTCGGAATACCGCCGTCCCAAGAACATGTTGCTGGCTCAAAAGACCGGCTACGAAGGGCTTTTGCCGTATATAACGGGCATGAGTATGGTCTATCCTTTTGAAAAGGCGTTGTATAACCTTAAGGTAGGCGAGATTTCCATGCCGGTGCGTACCCGCTACGGTTATCATCTGATTCAGATGTTGGAAAAACGCCCGGCTTTGGGCAGGGTAAAATTCAGGCATATTATGGCGATGGGCATACCGGGAGATACGGCACAGCGGGCATTAGCCAAGATTAATGCGATTTACGACAGTTTGCAGGCGGGTGCGAAGTTTTCGCACATGGCGGCGCAGTATTCCGAAGACCGTTCGTCTGCACCTCGTGGGGGCGAAGTGGTGCTGAATAAGTTAGATAGAATGTATCCCGAAGTGATTCAACAGCTTTTCTCGCTCAAGGAAGGGGAGTATTCCAAACCTTTCCCCTCTCGCTCGGGTTGGCATATCGTGCAGCTGGAAGAAAAAACAGGCGTGGAACCCTATGAAGAGGTACGTTCCTCTATCGTATATACTTTCGACAACGATCAAGAAAGAGGAATGATTCCCGTTGCGGCAAAACAGAAAGAATTGCTGGCTCAGACCAATTGGAAGATAAACCAGAATGTGTGGAAAGAGGTGTTGAAATATCTGCCCGACACGGTGTCTGGAGATAAGTTGCCTAAAGATTCAATGGCTAATCCCAAATTGTTTGGCAAAACGCTCTTGGTATATGAAGGTAAAGACGTTTCGGTATGGCAGTTTATGAAATTAGCAAGACAGCTGACCCGGCGCGATGTGGTGCTGGATCCCAAGGCGTGGTCGGAAGTTATGCTCAAAAACTTTTTAGGTTCGCAGGCTACCGTTTACGAACTTTCCATACTTGAACAGAAATATCCCGATTTTGCCGCCATGATGAAAGAATACCGCGACGGCATCTATCTGTTCGATATCAACAACCGCACCGTATGGGGCAAGGCGGCTGACGATACGGTAGGATTGCAGGAATACTACGAAAGCCACAAGTCCAAGTATTTTTCGCCGGCAAAGGCGGTGGCTACCGTATTTGAGTACAATGTGGCGAAAATCGATACGAAAGAGGTTCGCAAGCTTATGCAGAAAGCCTACAAGGAAAACTGGACGTTGAACAAACTCAAGACCGAAGCCTCGAAACTTTTCAGACCAAGCGATTTCCGCGTGGATTCCATGCAGTATCTGCAAGGCAAGAACAAATTTGTGGATAAGGTGGAATGGAAGCCCGGTCTTTCGTCTGACCTGCTCTCCGGTACGGATTCCAAGGCTTTTGTATGGATTCACGAGGTGATAGAACCCCGCCAGTACACCTTGGATGACGTGAGGGGTACGGTTATTACCGACTATCAGGGCAAGTTAGAAAAAGAGTGGATTAAGAAACTGAGGGATACCTACAAGGTAACGATAAACCAAGATGTGTTTAACAGCCTGCTGCCGCGCTAAAAAACTTTTGTTGGCGATACCGCTTTGCGCCTTGTTGGCGGTTTCCTGCCGCCCCCGTCAAAATATGCCTTTTGATGCGGTGGCGAGGGTTGGAAACGAATATCTTACGGAGGCTGAGCTGCACCGTATGATGCCTGCCGGCGTACTGCCTGCCGACAGTGCCGATGTGGCGCAGAAAAAAATATCGGCATGGGTGGCGCATCAAGTGCTGCTGAATAAGGCGCAGCACAATATAGACGAGCTGGAGGCGGGCATAGAAGAACAGATAGCCCAATACCGCGAGTCGCTCTTGATTTTTTCTTACGAGAACAAGGTTACGCAACACTTGCTCGATACGGTGGTTTCCGATAAGGAGATAGAAGACTACTACAAGGCAAATCAGTCGCAGTTTGTGCTTAAGAGCAATATAGTGCGTACCCGCTTTGCCAAGGTGAGCAAGACCTCCAAAGATGCCCCGCAGATAAAGCGCGAGCTTTTTACCGTTCCCTTTGAAGAAAGCAATCTGCTGAACCTGTCGGAACTGTGCCGCCGCAGCGCGGAAAACTGCTATCTTGACGATGAACGCTGGATTTTCTTTAACGACCTGTTGCGCGAGGTGCCTATTCAAACCTATAATCAGGAATCGTTTTTGCGCAACAACCGGAACATAGAGGTGAATGCGGGTGATTATTGGTATTACGTAACGATTGTGGATTTCAAGGTAAGGGATATGATTTCGCCCATCTCGTTTGAAAAAGACAGGATACGTGCCATTATCCTCAATCAGCGCAAGCAGGAGATTCAGCGTGCTATGGAAGAAGACTTGCTTGAAGAAGCCTTGAAGTCGGGACAAATCGAATATTACTGATTAAGATGAATACGGTAAAAAACAGCTTGAAAACAGGCCGGTTCTTACTTGCTTTTCTGTTTGGCGTGCTTTCCTTTTCGTGCGTTTTTGCCGAAAGGGCGCCGTTTTTAGACAACGATACGGTGGAGGATTCTAAAAAGTTCGGAAGACTTAAAAAGTCTGAAGAAAGCAGGGTGAAGCCTATCGTGGATTCGTCTTTGCTGCATTTTACGGGAGAGGGTAATTCGATGCCTGACCGTAGTGTTGAAAAGGAGGCGGAAGTTGCGGCGGAAGATGCCGGTTGGGTGGTGGATGAGATTGTGGCGGTTATCGGCACCAAAAAAGTAAAGCTGTCGGATGTGGAGCGTTCCTTGGAAAATATGCGTGCCAGCGGTATGCCTCAAACGGAAGATTCCCGCTGCGAGGCTTTGGAATCGCTTATGGTTTCGGCGCTCTACGAATTGCAGGCAGACGAAGACAGTATTCAGGTGGGCGAGGCTGAGGTGGAGCAGGAATTGGAATCCCGCTTGCGGTATTTTATAGACCAGATCGGTTCCCGCGAAAAATTGGAGGAATTTTACGGAAAGACCATTCTCCAAATAAAGGAGGAGTATCGGGAAATGATACGCAAGGGCATTGTTGCCATGCGTATGGAGGCTAAGATAACCGAAGACATCAAGGTTACGCCCAGCGAGGTAAAACGCTTTTATAATACGCTTGACCGCGACAGTATTCCTCTTGTGCCGCTTAAGTTCGAGCTGCTGTACATCACGCGCAAGCCGCGTATCAGTTTAGACGAACGCCAGATAGCCCGTCAGCGGTTAACGGAGATACGGGAACGTATAGAAAAAGGGGAGTCGTTTAAGTCGATGGCAGCCCTGTATTCGCAAGACCCCGGTTCGGCAAAGCGCGGGGGCGAGTTGGGCTATGGCGGCAGGGGCGACTGGACAAGCGAGTTTGAGTCGATGGCTTTCAGTCTGCCGGTGGGCGAGCTTTCTCCCGTGTTTGAGAGTCAGTTCGGTTTTCATATTTTAGAAGTTTTGGACCGCAAGGGCGAGATGGTTAAGGTGCGCCATATCCTTATCCGTCCCGAGGCGTCTGACATGGATTTGATACGGACCCAGCGGGAGCTTGATTCGGTTGCCGAACTGATACGCAACGGCACCTTTACCTTTAAGGAGGCGGTGGGGCTGTTTTCTGACGAAGCCGGAGCGCAGGGCGACGGAGTATATCTTAGCCCGATAACGCGTAAGCCGAGTTATACGGCAGAAGAACTGGAACCTATGGTGTTTCTTTCCATACAGAATATGGAAGAAGGCGAGAATACCAACGCTCTTTTGTATCAGACACAGGACAACCAACCCGCATTCCGTATCTTTTATGTAAAACGCCGCGTGTCGCCTCACCGTGCGGATATAAAGGCAGACTACGACCTGATTTATGAAATGGCTTTGGAAAAAGCCAAGGCGGATGCCATGAAAAAATGGATGACCAACAAGATTGCCAATACGTATGTGCGGGTAATGGACCGTTACAAGAACTGTAAATTCATGTACCGATGGAAGAATCTTTAATCTACTATAAAGATCAGGTGGAGGCATTGAAGGCATTGGCGGAACGCTATGCCGCGCTGCGCGGGGAAATTGCCCGACAGATTGTGGGGCAGGAAGAAGCGGTGGAATCGATTCTGATTTCCGTTTTTAGCCGTGGCCATGCGTTGCTGGTGGGGGTGCCGGGTTTGGCAAAGACGCTCTTGGTGCAAACTATGGCAAAGGTGATGGACTTGAGTTTTTCGCGTATTCAGTTTACGCCCGACCTGATGCCTTCCGACATTACCGGTTCCGAAATTTTGGATCACGACCGAAACTATAAATTTATCAAAGGCCCTGTGTTTGCCCATATTGTGTTGGCAGACGAGATAAACCGTACTCCGCCCAAAACGCAGGCGGCTCTTTTGGAAGCCATGCAGGAAAAGAGCGTTACGGTGGGCGGCAATACCTATGCGCTGCCTGAACCTTTCTTTGTTTTGGCTACGCAGAACCCTATCGAGCAGGAGGGAACCTATCCCTTGCCCGAAGCTCAGTTAGACCGCTTTATGTTTCAAATCAGCCTTGATTATCCGGCTTTGCAGGAGGAGATAGGTATCGTAAAGGCTACCACTTTGGATGAGCAGGTTTCGTTAAGGGCTTTGATGAGCGAAAGGGAGATTTCGTATTTTCAGCATCTTATCCGGCAGATACCGGTTCCCGACCCGCTTTACGAATATGCGGTTAAATTAGTGTCCTCCACACGCCCGCACTTGCCGGATGCGCCCGAGATTACCAAGAAATACATTTCGTGGGGTGCCGGTCCGCGTGCCTCGCAATACCTTATTATCGGCGCCAAGTGCCATGCGGCATTGCACGGTAAGTTCAGCCCCGACAAAGATGACGTAAGGGCGGTAGCCTTGTCGGTGCTTCGCCACCGCGTAGTAAAAAACTACAAGGCAGAAGCCGAAGGTATCTCTATCGACACCCTGCTTTCGGAATTAATCTAGTAGCTCTGTTCTTCAGTTTACGAATTATCAAATTTGCGAATTATGAAAAAGAACAACCCGATACATCCGGGAGAGATGATAAAGGATGAAATAGAGTATCGTGGTATTGCGCAGAAGGATTTGGCAAAAGAAATAGGCATACCTGCCTCGGTGCTGAACGAGGTATTGAACGGCAAGCGTGCGGTTACTACGGAATACGCCCTGCTTTTGGAGGCTGCGCTCGGCATAGAGGCTGATTTATGGCTGAAACTGCAAATGGATTATAACAAACAGGTGGCAAAATCAAATCCTACCTTTTTGGCGCGTTTAACCAAAATCCGCCAAGTGGCAGCCTGTCTTTGATAAATTACTTTCCTGTTAATCGCCTAAACCTTTCCAACGAAATTTTTCTGCCGGTGGCGGAGGCTTGAAGATGTAGGCAGTGTGTCTGCAAGGAGAGGAGGTTGCCGGTAAAGAGGCGGTTTGCCAACGCCGGTTGCAGACCGCTTAAGAGGCGGATACATTCGTGCGACTGCATGGCGGCAATCCATGCCGGGAGAGGACCGATAACCCCTCTTGGAGCATCGTTAGCCCGGCTTTCTTCTTCGGGAAAAAGACAGCGGTAGGTGGCGGAATCCTTATCGAAATTGAACACGGCAAGCTGCCCCGAGTATTCGCAGATGCTGCCGTAAACAAAAGGTATTCCAAGCCCCACCGACAAATCGTTCATCAAGTAGCGAGCCTTCGCCTTGTCGCTGCCGTCTACGATAATATCGCAACCCTTGGCAATCGCCAGCGCATTCTCCTCGTTCAAAAAAACAGGGTGTATCTCGATTTCTGTTTCGGAATTCAAGCGTTCAAGACTTTGCTTGGCACATTCGGCTTTGAGCAATCCCACTTGGTCTTCCCGGTAAAGAATCTGACGTTGCAGGTTGCTCAACGAAACGGTATCTCCGTCTGCCAACACCAATTTGCCTATACCGGCGGCACAGAGCAGGGGCGCGATATGCCCTCCCAGCCCTCCCAAGCCTACTAACAAAACCGTTTTCTTGCCCAAGCGTTCCTGATTGGCTTGGGTAAAATCGGGCAAGGAAAGGTGCCGTGCGTAGCGTTCCTGCAATTTATTTTGCATCATATACTTTATCCCAATCTTTCCAGACCACTTCGTAGCCCTGCGCTTCTATCATCTTTTTCATTTCTTGGGGCGAGCGCGTATCGTTGGTGGCAAACTGCGCCGTTTCGGTATTGGGGTGGGCGTAGCCCCCCGGATCGGTTTGAGAACCGGCGCTGATGGAGGTAATGCCGAGCGAAACCATGTGGTTTCGGAAATCGGGGCTTTCGCGTGTGGTGAGCGACATTTCCACATCATCGTCTAAGAGGCGGAAAGCCCAAATCATTTGGGCAAACTCCCTGTCGCTCACCACGTGTTGAGGCTGAAATCCATCGCCTTCGTGAGGTCGCATACGCGGAAAAGCCACGCAATACTTAGAACGCCAGTAGGTCTTTTGCAGGTGTTTGAGGTGCAGCGCCATACAAAACGCTTCGATACGCCAGTCTTCCAATCCCAACAAAGCCCCCAATCCAATCTTGTTTACGTTAGCCGCGCCAAGGCGGTCGTGGGTGTTGAGCCTCCATTCGTAATCGCGCTTCATACCGGCAGGGTGATAGAATCCGTAGCGTTCCCGGTTGTAGGTTTCTTGATACACATACACCGCGTGCAGACCGCTTTTACGCAAGCGTGCGTAGTCGGGAGTGTCCATCGGCTGCACCTCTAACGAAATCTGTGCGAAATGAGGCGCAATAAGCTGCATGGCGTGTTCCAGATAGTCTATGCCGGCTTGTTTTGGGGCTTCTCCGGTAAGCAAAAGAATATGTTCGTAGCCCATTTTCTTGAGCACCTCACATTCTTCCATAATCTGCCCGTCGCTGAGCGTAACCCTCGTAAATTTGTTCTTATGGTTAAAGCCGCAGTAGATACAGTGGTTGGTGCATTCGTTGCTCAAATAGAGCGGAATGTAGAACTGTATGGTCTTGCCGAACTTCTTTTGGGTGGCGATACGGCTCAGTCCCGCCATAGCTTCCATATAAGGCGCTTTGGAGGCGGCAGGGCTAACCAATGCCTTGAAATCTTCTAAGTCTATTTCCGCACCGGGGGTGCGGGCTTTAGACAGGGCGCGCTCCACATCGGCATCTGTCTTGGCGTAGATGCCGCTGCCGATTTCGTTCCAGCTGTAATCTTTCAATACATCCGAAAATACCATAGGTATGTTCCTTTCCTGATTATTTGGAGGTATCGTATTCGTCTAAGCAATGCCCTTTGCTGAGGTCCTGACTTATACGCATGGCGCAGAAATTAGGACCGCACATGGTGCAGTAACGCGAACCGTCGGCATTGGCTCCCTCGCGGTCGTTAAAGTATTCTACGGCACGGTCGGGGTCGAGGGCAAGGTTAAACTGGTCTTTCCAACGAAATTCGTAACGAGCCTTGCTCATAGCGTTGTCGCGTATCTGGGCGCCGGGATGCTGTTTTGCCAAGTCGGCGGCATGGGCGGCTATCTTATAGGTGATAATGCCCACACGCACATCTTCTTTTTCGGGAAGCCCCAAGTGTTCCTTAGGCGTTACGTAACAGAGCATGGCGGTGCCGTACCAGCCGATAAGCGAAGCCCCGATGGCGGAAGTGATATGGTCGTAGCCGGGCGCGATGTCGGTAACCAAAGGACCGAGCGTATAGAAAGGAGCCTCTTTGCAGTCTACCAACTGTTTATCCATATTTTCCTTAATCTTGTGCATAGGAACATGTCCGGGACCTTCGATAAGCACCTGTACGTTGTGTTCCCACGCCCGCTGCGCCAATTTGCCGATGGTTTCCAGTTCGCCGAACTGAGCCGCATCGTTGGCATCGTGAATGGAACCGGGTCTAAGACCGTCGCCTAACGAAAGGGCGGTATCGTATTGCGCCACGATTTGGCATACTTCGTCAAAGTGGGTGTAGATAAAGTTTTCTTGCTGGTGGTGCTGGCACCATTTTGCCATAATGGAACCGCCCCGGCTCACAATACCGGTAAGGCGTTTCTTGGCGTGCGGTATATGCTCCAGCAGCAGCCCGGCGTGAATTGTAAAGTAATCCACCCCTTGTTCGCACTGTTCAATCAGGGTATCGCGGAAAAGTTCCCAAGTAAGGTCTTCGGCTTTTCCGTTTACCTTTTCCAAGGCTTGGTAAATAGGCACCGTACCCACCGGAACGGGGCAGTTGCGGATAATCCATTCGCGGGTTTCGTGAATATGGTTCCCCGTAGAGAGATCCATAAGCGTATCGCCGCCCCAGCGGCAGCTCCAGACGGCTTTTTCCACCTCTTCCTCTATGCCCGACGAAGTGGCTGAATTACCGATATTGGTATTGATTTTGGTAAGGAAATTGCGCCCGATAATCATAGGCTCACATTCCACATGATTGATGTTGGCGGGAATCATAGCCCTGCCGCGTGCAATCTCGTCGCGCACGAATTCGGGCGTGATGTGCGAAGGAATACCGGCGGCTTCGGCGTTTTGGTTCTCGCGAATCGCCACATACTCCATTTCTTCGGTAATGATGCCCTGTTTGGCGTAGTACATTTGGGTCAGTTGATGCCCTTTCTTGGCGCGGTAGGGTTTGCGGATATGCTCAAAGCGCAGGGCGTCGAGACTTTTATCCTGTAGGCGGGCGTTTCCGTATTCGCTGGTCATCTGCGGCAGCAGTTCGGCATCGCCCCGGCGTTCTATCCAAGCCGAGCGCACATCCTGCAAGCCTTTGTGCAAATCGATTTCCGCCTTTGGGTCGGTATAGGCTCCGCTGGTATCGTAAACATACACGGGCGCATTTGGGGTATGCCTGCGTTCTCCGTTGATAATGTCAACGGTATCTACCAAGTTGATCTTGCGCATGGGAACCTGTATGGGAAACAGTTTTCCGGGTATATATACTTTTTCCGAACCGGGAAATGGACGGCGCGATATAATGTGGCTTTCGGGCTTGGAGTCGGCGTTTCTGCTATTGTTTTTCATAATGGAGATTTCTTTGTCGGGTTGGTTTCAAGATTAATCTAAGAAAGAAGTGAGCGGGCTGCTGGCTTGGGCGGTAAAGCTTTCGTCTGCCGGTTTGGCTTCAAATGCCATACGGCCTGCCTCTATCGCGAGCTTGAAAGATTTTGCCATGCTTACCGGGTTGCCGGCAATGGCGGCGGCAGTGTTGAGCATTACCGCGTCGGCACCCATTTCCATAGCCTGCGAGGCGTGCGAGGGTCTGCCGATACCGGCGTCCACAATAACGGGAACACGGCTTTGGTTGATGATAATCTGCAACATATCCTTGTTGCGGATGCCCATATTGCTGCCGATAGGAGCCGCCAAAGGCATTACGGTGGCAACCCCCACCTCTTCCAAAAGCTTGCACAGCACAGGGTCTGCCTGCACGTAGGGCAATACCACAAAGCCTTGCTTTACCAATTCTTCGGCAGCTTTAAGCGTTTCTACCGGGTCGGGCAGCAAGTATTTGGGGTCGGGATGGATTTCGAGTTTTACCCAGTTCGTACCCAAGGCTTCTTTTGCCAACTGTGCCGCCAAGATGGCTTCTTCGGCGGTGCGCGCACCCGAAGTGTTGGGCAAAAAGACTACGTTGCAGTTTCGGATATGCGCCATCATATCGTCTTGTTCGTTGGCGGTGTCGATGCGTTTGAGGGCGGCGGTTACCATCTGCGCTCCGGAAGCCTTGATGGCATCTTCCATTACTTGATTGGAGCTGTATTTGCCTGTTCCCATAATAAGCCGGGAGCTGAACTCTTTGCCGGCGATAACCAGATTCTTCATATAGCGTAAGTTTTTTTAGCGTGTAAAAGGTTTTGCCAAGGCTGCGGCTTCTGCCTGAGGTTCATGTGCGTTGAGCAAGGCGGAACTTACTGCTATGCCGTCTACTCCGCAAGCCTGCAAATCGGCTGCGTCCTGACTGTTGATGCCGCCTATGGCATAGACGGGTATGCCAAGACCCTGCTGCCGAGCCTGTGTCATTAAACGTTTATAGCCTTCAAGCCCGAGCAAGGGGCTAAGTTTTTCTTTGGTGGAGGTAAAGCGAAAAGGACCCAGCCCGATATAGTTTGCCCCTTGTCGGGCAAGGTGCAGCATATCCTGCAGGGTGTTTGCCGTTCCTCCTATAAGGAAACCCTTTCCCAAACGCCGGCGCGCCTGTTCAATCGGCATATCGTGTTTGCCCAGATGAACGCCGTCGGCCTTTAATCCGGCGGCAAGCTCCACGCGGTCGTCTATTACAAACAAGGCACCGTATTCCTTGCAGGCTTGCTGTACCTGCTGCGCCATCTGCCACAGCTCTGCCTCAGGCAACTCTTCCTTGCAGCGGAACTGAATCCAGCGGACACCTGCCTTAAGGGCTTTTTCTGCCGATTCGCTTAAACTGATGCCGGCAGCCTTATGGGTTATGAACTGCAAGGGCGGAAGCATTTTGAAACGGTCTATATCCACGGCCTGTCGTCTACTTTGTTAAAAAGGTTCTTCAAGTGGGTGGTGAACCGGTTCAAATCGGGATTTTCCCTGTAGTCCTGCCATATCTCGCCCAACATGGCGGCACCTCCGAATCCCCATTGCCTAAGCAAGGGAAAATATTTGGTGCGCACGCCTCCCAAAGCCAAGACCTTATAGTCTATAATGCCGTTTTTGCCAGCATTCGAAAGCGTTTCGGGCAAAAATCCGCCGGTATAGCCTGCTTTGGAAATACTGTCGAAAATAGGGCTTAGAAATACGTAATCGCAGGTTTTCTTGTATTCCCGCACTTGCTGTAAATCGTGGCAGCTGGCGCTTATCGAGCTAATATGCCTCGGCGGGGTGGGGTTGCGGCGGTTCAGATGCACGCCTTGCACGCCGTATTCCTCGCACAATTCAAAATGATCGTGCAACCGTACCTTGCCTAAAATTTCGGGAGAAAGGCTCTCCAACAGTAACCGAATTTGGCTCTGACTATAGCCGGGTTTACGCAAATGAATGGCGCACACCCTCGGTATATTGCCCACAATCCGCAAGGCATGAACTTCATCGGGAAGTTTTTCCGGATATGTAATTACGGCAATCCTGAACATAACTTTGCTTTAATCTCTTCAATCCGGAAATAAGTTTGCAAAGGGCAGCGCGGCAGATACCGTAAACTAAATCCCTACGGCGGCATTACCCGCATCAGGTTATATGGGTTTAATCTCAGCCTTGCGGCACCCCTGTTGGATGTAATAATTAGATCCGAATCTTTCCGCAAAGATAGAAAAAAGCATTTAGAACGGCAATCTGCGGCGTTGCTGCCCTTGTCTTGTTCGGTCACGTTGGCTACGCCGACGTTTTCTCGCCTCGGCATAACCCAAGCAAGCTTGGTTCTGCTCTCGGCTTAACGAAAACGGTCATTAGTACGCTCCCTCACCGCCTGCGGGCTGCGCCTTGCATCTTGCCATTCTAAATGCTTTTTTCCAGATTGTTTCCGATTTGGTTTTCTCCTCCTCCCGAGTTACGAACTTGCGCTTTGCATCTTTCAGAGTTTCATTACGATTGGTCGGGGATGGGATAGAGGGTGCGTGCTACGAAATTGCGGCGGAACCACCTCCAAGTCCACCAGATAAAGTTCATCTTTAACATAACGCAACGGCGCATACCGGGAAATCTTACCGCCACAACATATCGCTTAGGGTCGTAAGGAAAAATAACTTCTTCTATTTTTCCGGATGCCGAAGAGGAAAGATAGGATGAACCGAATGTTCCGGAGCGGTTCTACCCTTAAAATGAGAGGAATCATCGCCATAACCGATACATTTTACCGCATTAAGACGAGGCATAATAACAAGACAAAATAATACTTTTTGCCTCATAAAAGAACAAGACATCATAGGAATGACTGAGGTCTATTTACAATGGTTTTAGGAAGAACTCTTAAATAGTTCAGGTTCGATATACACGGCGTGGAAAACACGTTTTTCTTTAGGCGGCAGTTGCATATAATCTTTATAAAGGTCGCGGAGATAGGCGTCAGGATCCGCCGGTGCCATAAATGTGCAGCCTTCAAATTCTATTTCTCCAATAGGAAAGATAGAACTCTTTTTATGCATGTTGCCATTCCAGTTGTTATGGAGTGTATTAGACATATAACGATGCCTATGGGGAGAGAACAATTTGGTAAAGAACCACAATACTCGGCAAAGTGCATAACGGCAACAGAAATAAACAAAAGCTATCGTATTGTGGATGGAATAATAATGGGCTCGGGTCAATAGGGCGTGGCTTGCACAGGTACCTTTGGTTATAAACCGTATCCATTTTCTACCGGCAGCAGGGTAGTCTATAAAAGGAAAAATATCTACGAAAATACCTTTGCAGTAGGGTGCGTTTAAATCATCGTCTTTTGATAAGAAAAAGGAATTGAGGTTTCTGACTTTCAATACCGGTTGACTGCCGCCCCCTTTCTCGGGAATTTCCAATAGCAGGTGTTCGGGCAATTCATCAGGTGCCACTTTGCAAAAAGTTTCAGTGTCTTTCTGTGTCATGGCAATGTCAATATCGTCATCCCATGGAATAAACCCCTTATGCCGGACAGCCCCCAAAAGACTACCGCTATCCAACCAATAGCAAAGCCCATGTTTGCGGCAGATACGGTCTATTTCTTGGAGCATGGCAAGTTGTTTAAGCTGGCAAGCCCGTAGGTTTTGTTGCTTATAGTCGGCTACAAAGTCTTTTTTGAGATTTCATATCCTATGAATTTGTTATTTATTATACAAAAATAACATTTTTTTATTCGGTTTATGCAAATTATATGGTTTATTAAAGTTTTTATTTTGAAATATAAATTTTGCTACATTTGCCAATAAAATAAATACAATGAGCATAGAAATTCACACCCTTGCGCCAGTTGCAATGTTTGTTTATAATAGGCTTTCTTTGACTAAGAAAACGATTGCACATTTGCAGAAAAATGAATTGGCGAATCAAACCCCATTATACATATTCAGCGATGGAGGAAAAGATGAAAAGTCTTGGAAAAAGGTGCATGAGCTTAGGAAATATCTTCACTCAATTACGGGATTCAAGGAAGTCCATATTATCGAACGACCCGAAAATTTTCATTTGGCAAAGAATATAACGGAGGGCATAAAAAGTGTATTGGCAGAATATGATAGAATTATTGTGGTGGAAGATGATATATGCACATCTCCTGTCTTTCTGCAATATATGAACCAAGCATTGGAAAAGTATGCGGAGGTTAAGCAAGTGATGCATATTGCCGGCTTTACAAATTTAGATATTCCGCAAAGGGGAGATACCTATTTTACCCGCCATATGGCGTGTTGGGGCTGGGCTACATGGAAAGACCGTTGGCAATCCTTTATTCTGTATCCGTCTCGCGATGAAGCATTGGCAGGAATGAGCCAAGATGAATTGAATCGTATTGAATATGATGGAGCATTCCGATGCCTTCATACATTGGATATGCAACCTATTACATGGGCTATCCGTTGGGAAATAGCAATTTACAAGCAAAAAGGGCTTTGCCTTTCGCCAACCCATACATTAACAAGAAATATCGGACTGAAGTATGGCGTACATTTCAATAATTGGCGTATATTCGGATGGTATGAATGGGATAGACCATTCAGAATCCAACCTATAGAATTGCGGGATGTACCCTTAGAGGAAGATCCGACAATAGAGGCTATGAACGCCATAGCCTTAAAAGACCATGGTATGCGATACAATCTGTTAGGAAAGATAGCGCGATATTTTTACTTGAAAGTTAAAAAGTGTCTTTAGTGCATGCTCTTTTCGGAATCGGAAAATTCACGTAAAGCATTATCTAAGGCTTCGAGATAAGAAAGCCCAAATTTTAAATCGGGTTCCATATAATTACCTTCGGCCCATTCATTCCAGGATTTTAGGAATACGATGCGCCTATCAGAGTCTTTATGTATTACGTTCTCAAAAGTACGGAGCACGTGATTCTCGAATTTTTTGGGAGTAGAATGGATAAGGATATGACCGTTTCTTCCTGATCTTGGCGAATGATCCCAGTTTGGAATAATGGTAGGATAATAGTCGGGGTTGCGATCCTCATTCCCTGTGAAGAATTTGGCAGCTCGAGAATATTCTACAAGGCGCCCTTTTTTGAATATGATGCGCATGAGTTTCATGTGAAACTTTTCGATAATAGAGAAATCTTGCTTGAAAAAATCAAAGAGTCGTACAATATTTACAGAATCGAATCCTAATTCTCTCAGGCTACCAATATCTTTGACATTGTAAGTGTGTGCGATAAAATGGATTCCTTTCAGTCCATTTTTCACGGCAAGTTGTTGCCACAATGTAATGAATTTTTGGGCATTTGGCAGTTCAAATGGGTTGTATATCATAAAAATGGGCTTTCCGTCTACTGTTATGTGGCGAGAATCCTTAAATGCAGGAAGAACTGTGTTAAAGTGCTCTATGTCATCTTTTTCTCCAGGATAAAGTTGCTCTATCAATATTCGGCGTGTACCATCTTTGCTGAATTGTTTATCATCCCAACTATGATTGGCCCAAGAAAGACAAAAAGGATAATCAGGTTGGCCCGACTCAAGTACTTCCTTGAATGGCCGCTCCAATAGCTGCCGACCGTTTCCAAACCAATAATGCCAATAGCAAAAGCCTTCTACTCCATATTTTTTTGCCATTTCGGCCTGTTCGATACGTGTTTGCGGCAAGCGTAAATCATAATATCCTAAATCTGCTGGAACACGAGGTTGATAATGCCCCCTGAACAAAGGTTTGGCGTTTCCTACATTAGTCCATTCGGTAAAGCCTTTGCCCCACCATTGGTCATTTTCGGGTATAGGATGATATTGGGGTAAATAAAATGCAATGACGCGGATAGGACGTTTAGTTGTTTCCATAGTGCAGCCAATATTTTCAAGGATGCA
Organism: Lentimicrobiaceae bacterium; assembly: GCA_022510485.1. Taxonomy (GTDB): domain Bacteria; phylum Bacteroidota; class Bacteroidia; order Bacteroidales; family P3; genus Pullibacteroides. The sequence continues at coordinate 39,521 of JAFLTI010000017.1, forward strand.
AATATAATAAAACAATAATTATGCATTATAGCAAATCTTGTTGTTATTTGTTTCCATTTTTTAGTAACGCTATTAACCGGGATGCATCTTCAGCTGTTCGTATAGGTGTATACAATTGGTTCAAATGCTGCATCAACGATTTTGGATCAAGATCTTTTAGCAAACAGTCCTTTACTGAACTAATTATATCTTGAAGTAGACGAAACTTTATTACTTTGGATTAAATAGGAAGACGTTGTATATTGACAAAGCTTATAGCAGAAATCTAAAATATCCGGCGGAATAGATGGGGAAAAACGTACCAAGTAAGCACGTCGAAAAACTTTGTTTCCCTTGGGCAAAGGTCAGCAGATTGCCACGGCGGGCACAAAAAATACTTAACCGCAGAAAATCGATGAAATATCGGCTTGAATACCAGTGCAGCATTTTGATACTTTCTTGCAGAACCGGTTCTTGAGAATGGATTTCCGACAAAAATTTTTCTTCACTCCGGATGATTCTTAGTATTTGAGGCCGCAATTTCCTATATAGATACCATGACTCTTTGGCAGTATTGAATAAGTTCTTGAGCGTTTTTTGATTGCCGGTAGGGTTAAAATACGTTTTGGTGGAATTGTTTAGATGCCTCCGGTGTCGCACCAAAACAGACTCGACAAAAACAGCGCTATTGTGGGCTGTAGCCACTATTGCAAGGATTGAATCATACGTACGGAACGGATAAAAGTCGGACAAATGTATGGTTTCATCTAATAATTGCCTGGTGATAAGCATATTGTGCCCGGAAAACGTACCGACAAACAATTGCCGTAATAAAGTATGGTTTGCCGCTCTCATATCAACCGTAAAAGATACATTTTCGGAGGAAAAATGAGCGGATTTGCCTGCACAGCACATCTTGTCGCCAATGGCAGCGACCTGTATCTCCAATTTGTTATCTTCCCAAATATCGTCTTGATCAGAAATGGCAATCAACTCCCCTTTGGAACGCTGCATAGCAGAAAAGAAATTTTGGTTTACGCCAAGTTGTTTTTCGTTGCGGAAAAGCTTGATGAAAGGGTATTTTTGTGCGTATTCTTCAACAATCGAATAGGTATTGTCGGTGGAGCAATCGTCTTGAACTATCAATTCCAAGATGGGGTAGGTTTGCCGTAATATGGAATCTAATTGTTCTTTCAGATATTTCTCTCCATTAAAGGTACACATCACAACCGAGACAGTATGATGCTGGGTTTCCATATTGTATCTTTATTATAGGAAAATAGCCTTCCTTATTATTTTAATACAAAAGAACAACAATGGATAGAAAAAAGCAAGAATATTTTTGAGTTTTATTTTCCCAGCAACCACTTCCAAGCGGGAACTACCTTTATGGTAATTTCTTCTTGTTTAATAACATATTCTTTGTCAGGGGTTATAATGCTGTTTCCCGTTTGTGCGAGCGATTATCCGACATATCCCAACATACCTGAATCAAATACGAAGAGTTTCCTAAAATCAAGGAAAGAATTTCAAAAAGTTTCCTTTTCAAAAGGAAACTTTATAGATTTCGTTGTAGCGTTGGGCAATACTATCTTCTGAATAACAATCTAATACCTTCTTTCGGCAGAGTTCTATGTTAAGTTGAGTTTATTTCGATATAATTGTTCGTATTGTTTTGCCACTATCTCAGGAGTGTAATGATTGATTACGTTTTGGCGTAATGTTTCAGATGAAATCTTTTTGCCTTCGGTAATACCCCACAAAATTCCATCTGCAAGAGATTCTATGGAAGGATACTCTGCAAGATATCCAGTTTCTTTGTGCCGGATGATGTCGGTTTGACCACTATTATTGTATGAAACGGGGAGACACCCGCAAGCTTGAGCCTCAATCAATGTTTGTCCGAAAGTTTCATAGGAGGAAGCCGAAATCAATATATCGGCGGCAGAATAAAGTTTTGCAAGGAGGGAATTTTCGTTGATAGTGCCTTTATAAGTATAAGTAATTGGAATGGATTTGAAAATTTGTTCCGGATGTTTAATCCCACCAAAAAGAACAAGATGCAGTTGCTGGGGGAGGATTTTTTGATTCTTTATCAAATATTCTAAGGCTTGCAATAGTTTGTCAAAGCCTTTTATGGGAGTATCTATCCGATATGCTCCGAACAATAATATTTTGGTTGGAGTGGCGGGAAGTTGAAGCTCTTTACGACAGATATTTTTGTCTTGTGGTACAAATTCGGAAATGGAAATGGTATTGGGGATAACGTAAATTGGTTTGTCTGCCAAAAGGCGGCTTGTGCGCGCTCTTTCTGCAAGCCAGTTACTTACAGTAACTACAGAAAAAGATGAATTTTGCCATAGCTGCTGTTTTTTAAGAAAAATCCGATTGGCTAAATCGTGCTTGCCGGGAAAGCGCAGAAAGAGACAATTGCGACATTCTTTTGTGTAATTGTTGCAGGTATAGGCGTAATGGCAGATGCCTGTACATTCCCACATATCGTGCATAGTCCAGATAACGGGTTTGTTTGACAGGAATATACAACGAAGACTTTCAAGTGAAAGAAAGCCTTGATTAATCCAGTGTAGATGAATAAGGTCTGCATTGATAAAATCGGGATGTTTCGTTATGTCAAAACCGGAATCAGCGATGGAAACAGTGAAAAGATTTTTTTTGCTAAAAAGATTATTGAGCCATATAAAAATTCGTTCCCGATAAAATTTCCATTTTTTTTGCCATGACTTTCCGATGACAGAAACACAAGGGTCATCGCTTGTTTTATGCAAAACCAACATTTTGGCATCTATGCCGTTCTTGTTCAGGGCTTTCATAAGGCGGTTGGCTGCTATCGCCGCACCTCCCGTCCGTTCCGAAGTGTTTACTATTAAGACCATACTGCAATACCGATTGTATTGCAATATTAAAACATCCGCAAGAGAATACCAACAGCATTTCGCCAACCTTGACCAAACGGGCATTAAAGATTATGAACCAAAGAACGCCGCTCAATCGGCAGATTGTAGAAAAGAGAATGATGTAGCGGTCTATTTCCGTTCAAAACGGATGTAGCTTTGTGCCATCGGTTTGTAGG
>JAFLTI010000018.1 GCA_022510485.1 Lentimicrobiaceae bacterium
TAGTTCGTTGCCCCCGAAACTTTAACGCGGATGCCGTCTTCGCTCACCGTATCGACGGCTATTGATTCCAAAGGTTCCATAGTGGTGTGTACCGCATATATCAGCTCCATACCGTAAACGGGACCGTTAGCGCAGTCGCTGTTATAGGGAAAGACATGGAGCCAGTACCGGGTGTTCGGGCTCAGCTCGCCAAAATATTCCCAGCGGTCTGTAGAAGTGTTGCCAGCGGAACCGTTTCTTCCCCACACTACGGGCATATCGTCTACATATCCTATTGTAACATAATCAGTTCCGTCTACCAGCCGGTCCTTTATAGGAGCCTGCGACTCGGAAAGAACCATCAGCAATTCGCTAACTGCTTTTTTATCATAGAAGTTATATTCAAACCTTATTGCGTCTGGCTCGCTCACCACCTTATTGGTGTCTATGTTGAACTCGCTGTTGTAAAAGGCTTCACAGGAGGGCGGCGGTGCCATCGTATATTTCTTTCCGCTGTATTCGGCAGCGGCTTTCTTGTCTAGCTGCAAAACTGCATTGTTACCGTACTCGTCTAATGTTTGATTTTGGAAATCAACATTTTGGGTTACTTGGCTTGAAGTAAAGCCCATTTCTATATAATAAACGCTTTCTTCTTTCTTAAGGTCTATATCGCCAAACACAATAGAAACGCTTCCGTCTTTTCCTATCTGCAACTGATAGCTTATCGTCAGGGAAAGATTTCCGTCTGCATCCCCTATATGCATGTTCTCATAGCCCACATATAGGGTGTCGTCTTTCTCTTCATACCGTATTTTGGTATCATCTTGGGCTATTACCTCCGCCGGAGTTCTCCTCTCGTTACTAATATTATAAATTCCTCCTTCACGGAATATGCCCATACCGAAAAGGTTTCTTCCCGAACAACGAAAGTCGCGACCTGCGGTTTCATCAATCATACCCGGCGTTACCGTTTCGTTGCCGAAATAGATGTAACCGTTGCCGGAAAAGCCAAAGTTTTGAAAAACATCCTGTTCCAACGGAAAACCAAATCCTATGCTTCGCAAGCCGGAAGAAACGGCGGGAAATGTCCTGTCTTTTTTAACCTGTTTTTCGAGGGCGTCTTCTCCCAAATAAACAAGGGTGTCGAAACTGCCCGAACCCAAGGTGTCTCCTGCCTTGATATAGCTGATTTGGGTGGCTGTTTCAGAAAATTGGTGCAGGCTTGCCTCGCTTATCTTGAGGCTGTAACTCTTAAGGGGCAACCCTCCCTTGGGCTCGGTTTCCGCCATAAGCGTGCCGGCTGCTACCGACAAACATAATAAAACAAAAAAGAGTTTTTTCATCCTTTATGGTGTTTTGAAAATGGCTTTTCAGCACGCAATGATAAACCCTTTTTTTATAACCTGCTTCAAAAACAGCCTAAAACATTTTATAACAGCCCCCCTTAACAAACTTTTACAAGATATAATAAATATCAGGTAACCAATTGATTATAACACAAAAAGCCCCCGCTCTCGCGGGGGCTTCCAACCGAAACACAAACTAACACTACCGCTATTGTTTCACAATTTTGGTAATGTATTCCTCTCCATTCGTAAGAACGATCCTTACAAAGTAAAGACCTGTCTTGAAGTTAGTCATAGATATGTTTTTGGCGTTACGCACGTCGGAAAGAACCACGCGGCCTGTCATATCAATGAGTGACAGCGTGGTATATTCGCCATCGATATGCAGCACGTCTTGTACCGGGTTGGGCTGCACCGCTATCGGGCATACGGCTTCCGCCGCACCGTTGGCTACGTTGCTCAACCATACTTCTTCGGACATTACTTCTTGGTCTGCATAAACTGCCGATACCTGATACATGTATTCACCGCCGAACTCAAGTCCGTGATCTTCAAAGCTGAAGGTTTTCAACAGCTCTTCGTTCAACTTAACTTCGTCGCGGTAAATGTTGAAGCCTTGCAGGGTGTAGCTTTCGCTCGTGGTCTTGGGCGCGCTGGCAATCGGTTTAACTTCGCCCATCGGAGCCGCTCCGGCTACAAAGGCTTTTTTCTGTATGTAAGCCTTGGGGTCGGCGCTCTTGGCGGCGTCTTCGAGGTCGCGTTTCCTTACTACCAATGCGTTAATCAAGAGGTTAAAGCTGTAACCTTGACTTGCCAAAGAACCATATTCCACTCCGTCTACCGAAAGCAGGTCGCATTTTCCGGGAGAGGCGGCAGGTCCGAAGTCAAGCCCGATGATACCTGCGCTGAGCGATTCGGGGTCGAATGTAACGGAATAACCTACCGCTACTTCTTGCTTTTGGTTCATCGAGAAAGATTTATCAAAGAAAACCTGATTCCATTCCTGCGATTTTACACGGCCAACGCGCTGTTTGTAAACCAATGCGTCGTCAATATAAACAAGTCCGTTTACTTCTCGTGCGCCATCACCTATAATAAACTCCATCCCTACAAGATACAGATCTTTATACGGTTCAAGGTCGCCGTCTGCTGCAAGCCAGCCGATAGCGGCGTAAATAATATTGGTGTTGTCTAAGCTAATACCGGTGTTTGCCAACGAACTGCAATAACCCAAGGTCATCGGGTCTTCAAAGTAGGGCAGTTCCCATGTGGTGGTGGAAGCCCAGCTATCGCCGTCTTTGTGGTCCTTTACCACTACCGCCGAGGGTGCGGCAGCAAAGCCCTCAAAGGTGGGAACAAGGCTTACCGTGTCGGAAGCCACGCAGGAGTTTTCGTAAAAGGCTTCTACCACATATACCGATTCCTTGCCCTTTTCTATGGTTTGGTCGTGGTATTTGAGATCCAATGCTTTATCAAGCACCAATTCGCCGTTGCGATATACGTTGAAACCTACGATACGCGGCTCGGTGTATTCAACGGGCAGTTCCCAAGATACGCAGCCCACTTCGTTCGATTCGTAAGCATTAAGCGCGGTGGGTGGATTACATTCTCCTATAGGATTGATGGTTACATCCTTTTCAACAAAACCGTCGGACTTTCTCGAACAGTCGTTTTCCGACAGGTATTCTACCGTATAGGTATAGGTGCCCGGCTCGATAATATCTTCTGAGAAATGACGTGCCTTCAATGTGCCGCTTATCGCTTTTCCGTCGCGGTAAACGATATAGCCCTTTACCTGAGGCGCGCTTTCCACCTCAACTGTAATAAGCTGGTTGTAGGTTATCATTGGCTGTACCATAATGTCTGCCACTATCGTTCCGTCTTCGAGTTTTCCTACGCTCAAACCCGACGACAGGGCGGAATAAGCGGGTGCGGCTACCGTGTTTGCCACAGCGGGTATATCAAGCAGATTGGTGGTAAACAAATGCTTGCCGCTTTCCCAGTCGAAAGTTTCTACAAAAGAGCTGTTGGCGTCGTGCTGGTTGGCAAAATAGAGGCGACCGTTATAATAGGCACTACCGCTTATAATCATATCGCTGACTTCAAAATTCCGGTCTAAGGCAACGGAATCGCCCGAACCGTTTGTCTTAAAGAATTTTATTTCGTCAAATCCGCCTGTCAAAATAAGGTCTTCGCCGTTTGCGCCCATGCCTTTCAGATAAGCGATATGGGTCAGGTTTCTGTTGCCCGCCCGCCAAGAATCGGCTAAGGAAATATCAAAGGGGTCGTTTTCGTTTATTCTCAGCTCGGTAACATACGGCGTGTTCTTTACGCAGAATATCCTGTTGTTGTCGTAGGTCATATCGTACATACCGTTGAGTCCGGTTACCCTTACCACCCGCAATAAATTGCCCGACAGGGCATCGAAAATGTAAATTACATTGCCTTCGTAATCGCCCACATACAGGTAGTTGCCCACCCGTACCGACGAGCTGGTGTACATACTTTTGGCATCCATAATTCCTACATAGTCAAGCTGGTTGTCTAAAACATATTTGGATTCTTCCATATCAAGGCTGCCTTGCTGTGCCTTTTCGCACAAGGCGATTCTGCTTGCCGGTTCCCTGTTGATGGGGTTTGCGGCAGAAGAAATAACGATATTGGCGGAGGGCAGACCCCACGAAAGCTTTACCGTGCGGTTGTAGACAATGGTAGCATCTATGCTCTGCACCGGCAGGCAGCCGCCTTCGGTTACTACAAGAATCCGCTGTACCGGGCTGTATTCGGATTTTTCTCCGTCGGAATAGACTGCCTGTACTTGATAATTATGCACTCCGTCGGTAAGCAACTCGTCTTTGTATTCTAAGGTTGCAATATCGTTGATGGTTCTAATGGGCGTGCTGTCGCGGTAAACAATATAGCCTGTGGGCGTATAATCGCTGCTCAGGGGGGCTTCCCACCGAATCTGAACGAACTGTTCGCCATAGGGCTGGTGCGCCATTACATTGCGCACGGTGGGGTGAATCTGCGTGCTGTCTAAAATAATGATATACGGACACCAAGTAGATTGGCTGAAAGTTTGCCCAGTAAATATTCTACCGTTGTCAGACATGCTGAAGATTGTAAAATAGGGATGTTCTTCGTATTCTTCTTCCAAGCCGTAACGGTACAGCAGGTGGTCGTGCAGGGTGGTCTTTTCTTCGGTCTCGATATTGTAAATCCAAGGTATGCGTTCATAAACGGAACCGTTGTCAAGCTGGTCGGTACCGGCTACGATATTGCCTCTGATTTGCTTTCCAAAACCCATTTCATAACCGGGCATCGTGGGTATCTGGTGGGTTACGTAAGGCGTTTCCGAGCTGCTGTTTTTATTGTATTCTATCCAATGGGGCAGGTCGTTGATTTCTCCTACCGCAATAGAACCGTCGTGGTTGATGCCGTACAGGGTGCCGTCTAATGAACCCGGGCCGGCAACGGAGTCGTAAAAGGCGGTGGCAAAAGTCTTTTTCTTGTCCCTGTCGTAGATAGCGGGCGAAAAATTAGAACGCGCCCCTCTGGCAGAGGTACGTCCTGCCATTATCTTGCCGTCGTCGGACATATCGAAAACAAACGAACCGTAGCCGCCGCCAAGCGTAGGATCAAAATGCCGCATGGTGTCTATTATCTTACCCTCGCCGTTAAAGATCACAGATACGTAATTAATACCTATATAGGTATCGTAGCTGATAACGCTCAGGTCGGCGTTGGCACTGTGGGCGCCATAGTCTAAGTTTAAGTCGGTAATACCCTCGTTTTCAAATTCGATTCTCTTTCCGTTACGCACAATGTAGTTGGTGGTAACATAGTTGTCTGCATCAAGCACTTCAACCATGCCGGCACCTTCAATAACCTTAACTACGGTGGCGGAGGCTATTTCGTAGATAAAGCCGCCCTCGTTTTCTCCTACCGTGCCGAAAACATATTTTTCGTTTCTCGACAAAGTACCGCCGTTAGAACCCAAGGCGGAGTTCAAGACGATCATTTTTGCTTTCTTGCCCTCAATAACATAATCCTTAAGATCCTGCGCTTTAAGGCTTATGCTCGTCATTCCCAGAAAGAATGAGGCAAGCATCAATGTTTTAATAAATTTCATCTCTCTGTTTATTTTTTTATGTGTTTTTACAAAATAACCGCTTTAACGGCAAACCTTTCGTTGCCCGAACCAAGGGCTTCTATAATTACCATACCTTGGCGCAGATCGGTTTGTATAAATAAGTTGCCCTCGCTATGGGCAGGGTAGTTCCTTAGCAGTATACCCGAGGGGCTATACACTTTCAACGCCTTGATAAAACGCTTGGAGGCGTTTTCCACCACAATCTGCCTGCCGTTTACACGAATGTTCAAGCCCTTTGCAAATTCCTGCGCCAAATTCGAGGTTTCTTCGGTTTCAAATTCGGCTTCCTCGCTTAAATCGCTGTAAAGGGTGTCGCAAACCGCCTGCAATTGCCAATGGTAAACCACGTTGGTTTTTACATTGTTAAGCGTGTACGAGGCGTGCGAAGAGCTTAAGGTGTCGCGCTCTTCTTGAGCAAGCCACAGGTAAATAAAGGTGGTTTCGTTATTGACACCCCTTGTCCACGTAAGGACAGCGGTACTGTCTTCGGCTTTGTATTCCGTGTTCAGCCCGGTGGGCGTGCCGCAAGTATATTCCTCCAAGGTAGTAACATAGCGTTCTTCCGACGGCTTGCTGGGCAGGGTATGGTTCGCCCCGAAAAAGCCCACAACATAAAACACATAAGAAGTGCTGGCTTCCAAGCCGCTCAAGGTGTATTCGGTTTTTTCGGCATAAACGGTGTCGTAGTCTTCGTCTGCACGCTTTTTATACATTAGTCCGTAACTTTCCGCTTCGCCGCTCCAGAGGGCGGTAAAGCCCGAAGATGAAAGATAAGCCGTGCGCAAATCCCTTGCCACCGGAAAATCGGCATCAATGTATTCAATCTTAATTAAGTTGATGCCTAAACTACTGTTGTTCTGCTGGTTGCCAAAATCGTAGATTTTGCTCAAATAAACAGCCAGCACATTGGCGCGGGTGGCTTCCACCTCAAACTCGAACTCAAAATTTCTGTATTCGGGAGTGAGTTCGTCTAAAACCACCTTGCCCACCGCTTCGGCATCGGTAAGAGCCTTATCGGAGGCACGGTAGATATAAAGCGTATCGTTTTCCATGCCGGTGGCGGCTTTTCTTTCGTTTGCCTCGTTGAGCCACGCCGACAGCCCTACCGTAAGTTTTACCGTGCCGTTATAATGGGAATAGAGTTTGGGCAGAACCAGCCAGACGTCAGAAACCTGCGCCAAATCCGCATCAAGACCCACAACCGAGGGTTTTCCCTCCGCCGTTGCGTCGGCAAGGATAGCCCAGCCCTTATCGTCGGATTCCAAAGGTTTAAGTTCTCCTGCCTCGCCTTTCAAAGAAGAGTAGCCCAAGCCCGACAGCTGCGCGTTAAACGCCTTTTCTTCGTACAATATATTGCGTTCTGTGGTAAAGAAGACCCTGCGCACCGAAGAGGATTCATCGGCAGAGCATATAGTTTTAATTTCTGCCACATACGCCGTTTCTAACTGTAATCCGCTCAATACGATTGCCGTATCTTTTGTTTGTTTGGAAGCCCATTCGCCTGTGCCGTCGTTTATACGGTATCTGACTTCAAAAGAATGTTCGGGCTGTGCATCCGGGTCAGACCATATCAGTTTGGCACTCCGATAGCCCATACTGTCTTGGGGGGCGGCAAGGTTTACCGGATACAGACAGCTGCCGTTTTCTACCCTGAGCGAGCGCAGGGCAAAACAACGTCTGCCCTGTTGCGCGGTAGCCGTTTTGCCGTCTTGATAGAAAGTCATTCTAAAACGGAAATCCTTGTCTGTAATAAAAACATCCGAAACAATATCGTTAAAACCCTCTATCCATTCTGTCTGGCTGTTAACCTGCCCTATCCGCACCCATTCTTCCTCTCCCCTGTACTGTATTTCGAGCACCACCGAATCCGAAGCGTTTACCGATTTGACGAATACGGGAGAATTGCCCTCCAGCTGATCGGTTTTGATGGTATAGAAAGTTATATCGAAAACGGCTTGCAGATAGCCCGAACCATTGAACCAAGGAGAGGCTGCCCACATAACTGCCGTAACATTGGATTTGCCGTAATAACTTTCGCCTGCCAATACGGGAACGCCCCAAGCGGAATAGGTTATCAAGCCAAAGTTATCGATAGGCATATTGTCTTCTACAGAATAAGATGTTGTCCAGCCGGCAGGCATAGTTATGGACTCCATTCCCTTAAAGTCGATAGAAGCCGGAGCTTCGGTTACTGTTCTGTCGGCAACTTCTACAAAATCAAAAGAATAGTTAACAACTTCTTCTTCGCTCATTGCCCAAGCGTAGAAATAGTAATCCGTTCCCTTTTCGGGATTTTCAAATGTAAAGCTGGCGTCGCTTGCATTAACGGCTAACACACGGATATCCGCCTTGATAGAAAGGGAACTTTCCTTGTTTTCGTAATGTATGGTGTCGCCCACCTCGTATTTTTTTCCTCTCTGCAATAAATTCCTTGCGGCATTGCCCCTGTAGTCAACCGCCTTATGGTTGGAAACGCCGAGAAGATAGTTCGATTTTCCCGAAATTTTAAGACGTATGCCGTCTTCGTCTATCGACTCAACAACAATCGATTCCATAGGTTCCATAGCGGTGTTTACCGCATGGATTATTTCCTGTCCGTAAACAGGGCCGCCGGAGCAATCGGCATTGTATGGAAAGATATGCAGCCAGTAGGGGGTGTTCGGTGTAAGATTGGAGAATGAGCCGGCAGCACCGCCTTCCGCACCCACCGCCGCCTTACCGTCTACTCTTCCCAACGAAGCATAGTCTGTCTTGTCTATAAGCTTGCTCCGCAAGGCTTCTTCCGATTCGGAAAGAACCATCAGCAAATTGGTAACCTTGCCGGTATTATAAAAATTGTACTCGAAAGAAATTCGTTTGGGTTCGGCTGTTATCTTTTCGGTATCTATATCGAACTCGCTGTCGTTAAAGGCTTCACAAGGGGCAGGGGGGGCAATTATATAGTCTTTTTCACCATATTTGTTAAAAGTGGAACTGTTTACAACCACAAGACGGGCGCCGAAGTTTCCCCAAACATCTAAGTTTTCTTGTTCAAAACCGACAAGCAGCGTTCTGTTTGCATTGCGCAGAGCCGTGCGGAGAACATAACGCTTGTCTGTGGTGGTTGTAATATCCGAAAGACAGAGGGCAATGGTTCCGTCGGGCTTTATCTTTACCAAATAGCTCAAAGAAAGGTTGTCTTGCCCCTCTATATCGGTAAGGTGCAGGTTTTCAAAGCTTATATACAGCACTTGGTCTTGGGTTTCGTACTGTATCTTGGTGTCTTCCGCCGCTATAACCGTTGCCGGCACTATATCGCCATCTAATTCGTCTAAGTTCACTTTGTTAAAACCGTCTTTTTCTTCCTGAGTACAGGTGCGCAACACATAGGTGCTAAAATAGTTGCGACCCCACCACACGCTGGCATCCGAGCGTTTTTCGTTAATGGTTCCTACCGAAAGTTCGTTGTTGCCGAAATAGATGTGTCCGTTCCCCGAAATGCCGAATTTGGTAAAGACCGAATCTCCCAGCGGAAAGTCAAATCCTATATCGCGCAATCCGGTGCTTATCTTGTCTGGATTGGTTTTTCTTTCAAGGGCGGTTTCTCCCAAAAAAACTACCGATTCAAAACTCGAAACCCCTAAGGTATCTCCTTGATTTATATAGCTAATTATTACGGCATCGGCTGAAAATTGATGTTGTACGGCGGCTTCTGTGCGCAGTATGTAGCTTTCAAACGGAAAACCCGCCCTTGCCAAGCCTGCCATAGCCAGCATACAACATAATAGTAAGGATGATTTTTTCATTTTCTGTGGTTTTATGGGTAACAACATCATGTTGCGCTCTTTTTAAGTGGGTGTTGGTTTACAACCTTTTTACAAAAGATGCCGCACTGCGGACAAACATTCCATAACGCACCGTCAACAAAACACTACAAGGCTTACCAACATAATATAAACCAACATTATATATTCAAATTTTTATTTTATCCGAGGTGCAGCCAAGGGTTCATTATTATGCAGCCGACCCTCTTTTTATCACCCTCCGGAGCTAAAAAGTGCCTGTTGTTAGCCCTTTTTTTGGGGAGGAAAGGTGATATTTCGTTTTAGTGTACTATCTTTACATTCAATTATGCAAATTATGCAAAGGTACAAATTTTTTTGTTCACATTTTTTTTGCTCACAACATACAAACAACAAATAATATGAAACGTTTTGTATTTTTATCTTCCGCTCTATTCCTCCTGCTTGTACCGGGACGGAGCCAAGTTTTGTTTCACGATGATTTTCAGGCTACTACAAACCGCTTTTCGGTAGGGGATGTGGCTTCTTCGTGGACTTTGTATAACGACAACAATGTTCCTGTAAGCTCTCCCGAAGACCTGAGTGCCTTTAAGCAGGCTTGGAATGTGTTGGAAAGAGGCGGAGAACGGTTTGCCGCTTCGGTGTCGTTCTTTGTTAAAAACGAGGCAGCCGACCGCTGGATGGTTACTCCGGCTATCGACCTTACGGCGGCAAGCAAGCCGGTTTTGGTTTTCCGCGCCAAGCGCATGGATACCGAATACCGCGACGGACTGCAAGTAAAACTTTCTGTTTCGGGTAAGGAAAAACAAGATTTTACCTACACCCTCCAGTCGCTTTCTACCGCTCCGGCGGCTTGGACCTACTACACCGTCGACCTTAGCGAACACGTGGGTAAAACGGTTTTTATCGCCTTTGTTCAGAACTCTCTTGCCAAATACATGGTGGGGGTTGACGATGTGGCTGTTTTAGAAACCGAATCCGTGTCGGGCTTGCTCACCGCCCTCTCGGTGGCTTCGGTGGTAAAGATGCAGGGGGCTTCCGAAAGCGTTCCCGTTCAGGCAGCTTTGCTTAATACCGGTTCCGAACCCATCGTTTCTTATACGCTTTGTGTTCAAACAGACCAAGGCGAGGTGGTAAAGGAAAATGTTTCAAACGTCAATATCGAGCCGGCTAAAACTGCCGCCGTCAACACTTCGTTGGTGTTGAACTCCGAAGGCACGCACAGCGTTTCGGTATGGGTGGAAAACATTAACGGCAAGGATGTGGTTTCCAATACTTCTTCTTCTCCCATATACAGCATAAAGGCGGCTTCCCTGCCCCATAAGAATCTGCTTGTGGAAATATTCTCCAGCGGAACCTGCTCGTCTTGCGCGCCTCTCAATGCATGGCTCCACCCGATTTTTATCGATATGAAAGCCAACGACCCCGACAACAGCGGCAATATATCGGTGGTAAAATACCAAGTGAACATTCCTGCGGTGGGCGACCCTGCGGTAACAGAACAGACCTCCGCCAGAGGCGGTTTGTATGGCATTATAGGCGCACCCTCGGTATATATGAACGGTCGCACCTTGGTGCACGACACCACTATCGGCCGCGTTATGCGCGATTCGCTGGCTGTTTTTCTTAAAACTGAGATTCCTACGGGCATCAGCGCATCTTTTGAATGCAACGAGGGTACTTTTACCGTTCACGCCAAAGTTACCAACTACCTGCCCGACGTAAACAACTACAGGCTGCTTGTATGTATTGTGGAAGACACTATGCACCTGCCCAACACGCAGGGCAACGGAGAAAAAGACTTCTATAACGTAACCCGCTATATGCTTCCCGACGTAGTGGGCGCATCGATTGTTCCCGAAACGCTTGGCGAGGTAATAGAAAAAGACTTTGAATACACTTTCGACGAATCAAGCCCCCGCATTTTCTCCAGCTACGACAATATGGGCGTGGTGGTATTTCTGCAAAACGCCAAGAACTATCAGGTGTCGCAGGCTTTCTATCTTAAGGCAGGCGGCACGGCGGCAAACGACAAGAAACTGGTGGCAGACCGCAGCCTCTCGCTTTATCCCAACCCTGCCGGGGAACGCTGTTCGGTGGCTTTTGATGCTGCCATTGGCGGCAATGCCATGTTGCGCGTATTTAACGGACAGGGCAAGACGGTTTACACCGAAAGCATCATGCTGCAAGCGGGCAAAAATGTTTTTGAACTCGAAACGGCTGCCTTTACTTCCGGTTTGTATTTTGTGCAGATTGAAAACGAACAAGGGGTATTTACCCATAAACTGATGAAACGCTAATGAAAATAAAACTTTTTTCTTTCGCATTGTGCGCTGTTTTTGCCGCCGGTTTTGCTATGGCGCAAGACGAGGGGCAAATGGAAAATGCCGTTTATATCCGTTTTAAGGCTTCTTCAAGCCCCAAAACGGCAAACGGCAGCCGTATGGCAACGGTGGCAAAAGAAACTTCTTTGCAGCCGCTGCAAAAAGAATTTGGTTTGCACGAAACCATGTTCTGTATGCGCACCTTAGGTTCTCCTGTTTTGGAACGCACTTTTCTGCTGAGTTTCGACAGCACGGCAAAAGCCGACGAACTGATTCGCCGCCTGCAAGAAGACAAGCGTATCGAATTGGTGGAAAGGCTTAGCCAAACTTACGTGTTCGGATCGCCCCAAGCCGCTCCCAAGGCGGAAGAAGGCAATGAAGGCGACCCCTTGTACGAATCTTCTATAGGCTCGTGGCATTACGATCTTATCCACGCTGAAGAGGCTTGGGCGGAACATACCGCTACGCCCAACGTAAAAGTGGCTATTGTAGACAACGCCACTTGGGGTGATCATCCCGACTTAGGCATCGCGCCCGAAAACCAGCACAATATCGTTTCCGGACAGAGCGGCAGTTCCGCCCCTCCTTCCGAGGTGCCTCAGGACCCCAATTGCGGCAATGTAAACAATTGTCCTTCTTACAACTGGTCGCACGGCACACACACTGCCGGACTGGTGGGTGCTATCCGTAACAACGGCATCGGCATCGCTTCTTTAGGTTCGGGGGCTACGCTCATAAGTGTTTCCTGCCCCGGCACGGACC
This sequence comes from Lentimicrobiaceae bacterium, assembly GCA_022510485.1. Taxonomy (GTDB): domain Bacteria; phylum Bacteroidota; class Bacteroidia; order Bacteroidales; family P3; genus Pullibacteroides. The sequence continues at coordinate 12,347 of JAFLTI010000018.1, forward strand.
CCTCCGGATTGGCTATGACCAATAGTTATGGCGGTGTAAGCTGGGCTGTTGAACACGGAGCCAAGATATTGAATCTTTCGTGGGGTCGTTCCGGCATTTCCGAAACCGAGCGTGCTGTAATACAAGCCTGCGTAGACAAGGGGGTTATTATCGTGGCGGCAGCCGGCAATAACAATTACAAGGATTTTCCCATGTATCCGGCTTACCTGCCGGGCGTTATCTCGGTGGCTTCGGTAAACAGCAACCGTCAGGTGTCTTCTTTCTCCAATTACGGAGAATGGGTAACAGTGGCTTCTCCGGGCGGCTTTTTGATAAACAGTTCCGGCAACGAAGCGACCACCTGCGTGTTGAGCACCACTTATTGCACGGCGCAGAAATATTCTTCGGGCGGCTATGGTCTTACCGGACAATACTACGACGGTATGTACGGCACGTCGATGGCAACGCCTGTTACAACGGGGCTTTGCGCCTTGTTGCTTTCGGTGGATTCCACGCTTGACCCCTATACGATGCGCGATGTGCTGATGTCTTCGGCTCAGGCGGTAGACCCCGGTCCCGGTGAGGGCAGGAAAATCTGCTCGACTTCGGGTGTTATTGATGCAGCCGCAGCGGTACGTTTGGTAGAAAAGAAACGCAGTGTGGCAATGCCCTCTTCGTTGCAGTCAAAGCAGCAGAACTATCAGATTGCCGTTTCTTGGCAAAAGCCTCAAAGCGAAAACGAGGTGGATTCTTACGAAGTTTTTGTAGACAACAAACTGGTAAGCCAAACCGAAGAAACCGAATTTATGTACGATCTGCCCGCCACCAACAGGCTGTTCCGCATAGGGGTACGCGCCCTGTATAAGAACGGCGACACTTCGTTGCGGGCTGGCGCAGACTTGTATGTTCCTGCCTTGGTAGAAATGAAGGTTTCGGTTCGTCCTGTTGGCTGCGGAACAATAGAGGGTGTGGGCGCATATCCTGTAAACACAAAGCTTGCTTTGGTGGCTCACGCAGTTCCGGGCTGTACTTTTTCGCGTTGGATGGACGGAAACAAGAGCCTTGGAAAAGATACCGTGCTTGAATACACTTTGCAGACGGAAACCGAATTAGAGGCTGTATTTACAGGCTCTCCCGAAGTGGCGAACAATCCGCTGCAAACGGCTTCCCTCCTGCGGGTATATCCCAATCCGGCGGGCAACACGCTTACGGTTGACGGTGCCGGCGTTGACTTTTATGCCGTTGAAATCTATACTGCCGGGGGGCGGCGCGTTTTGGCGCAGCAGTTTGCGCAAGGTATGCAGAAAATGGAGTTTGAACTCGAAAAGCTCGTTTCCGGAGCTTACATAGTAAAGGTTCTCACCGCTAACGGCTGGCAGATAAGCAAAATCACCAAGATTTAGCCTGCCGCAACAGTTTCTTGCGCAAAACTGGCACGCCCTGCGTGCCCGGCGGGCGTTGCCCGCCGGCGCAAAACGCGCTAAAAAGGAGGCGGTCGGGGAAATCCCCGACCGCCTCCCTTTTTTGCCTACGGCACGCCCCCCTTACAGTGAGTTAAGGAATTGAGCCAAATCCTGCTGATTTTCTAATTTCAACTTAGACCTCAACCTGAACTTTGCCATACCTACCGATTGCAGCGACCGCCCGGTAAGGCTTGCCACATCCTTGTTGGTCAATCCCAGCTTAAACAGCACGCACAAATGTTTTTCGTTGGCGGTAAGGTCGGGAAAACGCTCAGAAAGCTGGCGGAAAAACTCTTTGTCTACTTGGTCAAAATAAAACTGAAAATCTTTCCATTCCCTTTCGGAGGCTATCTGCTGGGCAAGTTCCTCTATTTCGCACACCACGCGCTTTTCTTTGCCGCGCAAGGTAAAGGCGGTTTTAAGGTGCTTGAGTTCCTTTAATATGGATTCCTGTAGATTGTTGAGCCGCAAGAACTGCAAGGCGTTGGTGGCAAGTTCCTTGTTTTTAACCTCTATCTGCTGTTCTGCCGTCTGTATCTGCCGCCGCGATTCTTCTTTGGTAAGTTTCTCTGCCATACGCAGCATGTGCATACGCCTCCACATAAAGATAACGGCAACCAACAACAAGCCTAAGCTTATCAACAGCACGATAATCCACAACACACGGTTTTGGGCGTTGGCTTTTGCCAATTTAAGCTCGTTAAGGCTGTTGCGGGCTTCCTGTTCCCTGCGGTAATCATCGTAACGGAATTGGATTTCTATCAGCTGGCGCATATTTTCCGTATCCAGCAGCGTATCGTAGGCATTGATATATTCCCGCATATAGCGCATGGCGGCAGGCATATCTTTCTGCGCTTCCGTTATGTCGCTCAATATCTTTAATAAATCTACCTGTAGTTCGTATTTTTGCTTTTCCCTACATTCCCTAAGGGCTTTTTCCGCCACCTTGCGCGCTTGGGTGTACTGACCCAGACAATACAGGTTCCGGGCATAAGAAACCTCGGCAAAGCCATTCAAATGGCTAAACTGTTTTTCCTGAGACAATTTTACCGCTTCTTCAAAATAAGGCAACGCCACATCGCAGCGTATCAATTCCAAATAGATGGAACCCAACACCAAGGAGGCGAATATGCGCTCCTGTCCGTTATAGTTTTCGGTTTGCGCTATGCGATAGGCGCGGAAACCGTAAGGCAAGGCTTCTTCCTGCAAGCCTTGCGACTGAAAAAGGGCTGCCAGATTGGAATTGGCAATAAAAAGCCCGCGCGCATCCTTGAGTTTATCATAGATGCTTAAGGCGGTAAGCATGTGCTTTTCTGCCGAATTATACAGTTTACGGTAAGCGAAAATTACACCGATACCGCTGGCGCACTTGGCGTTTATCTGAGGTATGGAGTCTTTTTCAAAACGAAGCAACAGATTTTGGCAGATAAGCATTGCCGAATCGCTCTTGCCTTTATACATAAGGCTCAGTGCCACATCGGTATAGCTTTCCGCCAAAAGTATTTTCCAGCGTTCTTCTCCTGTTTTTTCCACATACTTTTCGAGCTGCGGAATCAATTTTCTATACACAGAAAGGCAGGAATCGCTTTCGTCGGCAAAATAATAAAGGTTTCCACGCCGCGCAACATAGGTGCAGCTTTTATAAACATCTCCTTTCTTTGTGGCGTATTTTTCTGCCTTTCTAGTAATTGCAACCCGCTCCTGCATCGGCAGGTCGCTTTGAAAGGAAAGTTGCTTGTCAAAAAAGGCAAGACTGTCTGCCTCCTTTGCCTCAAGCCCGTTTCCAAGAGCCGGAAAGATTAAAAAAAGGATCGCAAAAAGGATATTATAAAACAATATGTTATATAATACCCCTCCACGAACCACATTACGTTTCAATGGCATGTTTCGGTTTGTTTTCGAGGCAAATATATCAAATTTTACAATACATACAAAAAATTGCCCTCCGGAAGAGTCCGAAGGGCAATTCTATCGCCTCTCAGGGGTGTCTATTTTATCACCTTTACTCCTGCGGTTTGTCCCGAAGACAAGCCTACCTGCAACAGGTAAACGCCTTGGGGCAAAGAGGCGGCATCTACCGTTATGGTTTCCGCAGCGGGGCTTGCGCCACCTGCCACGCATTGTCCCGAAACGTTATATACCTTAACCCATTCCATACCTCCGGTAGCCCTGACCACAATCTTGCCGTTGGCTGCATAGGCGGAAATAAGCGTCTGTACGCCCTTTTCATTCGATGCCGATACAAATTCGGTTACGGTAACAAAGCAGGGAGCGGAAACACTGCCGTCTGCCGAAGATGCGGTAATCATTGCCTCGCCCTTTTCGTGGGCGGAAACAAGCCCTGTATTGTCTACCGAAGCCACCCGGGCATCGGTGCTTTTCCATACCACCGTGCTGCCGGCAGCCTCGGCTGGATAAACGGTAGCCACCAGCTGGAACGTGGGGGTTTGCTTATCCATAGTCAATTCGCTTACGTTAAGCAGTATGCCGGTAATGGGCACTTCTACATGCACAAGGCAGGTATCGGAGGCGTTTCCGTCTTCAGAAACGGCTATAACCCTTGCCGTTCCCACCTGCAAGCCATACACGGCAGGCCCGCCGGTTATCGCTATATCGGGATCCAAAGACTGGAATATCACCGATTTGTTGGTGGCGTCTTCGGGCAGTACGGTAACCGTAAGGGGCGTGGTGATTTCAAGGGGTATGGTGATTTCTTTCTGATTGAAAGTAACCGATTCTACCGGTATTTCCACATTCACAATACAGGAGGCGGAATATTGTCCGTCGGGAGTTTTGGCGGTAATTACCGTTTTGCCCGCGCTCCTGCCGGTTACCACACCTTGGGCGTCTACCGATGCCGTCTGCGGCTCTTCCGAACTCCAAAGCAGGGTCTTGTCGGTGGCTTCCTGCGGAATTACATTGGCAACCAACTGCACCGTCTTGCCCTTTTCTACCGAAACCTCACGGCTTGCCATCGTAACGCCGCGAACCACATTTTCCCACCACAGATACGGCTTGCTGTCCGTCATCTGCCAAGGTGCGTTGTCGGTTGTGCCGAAATTCCAGCCGTAGTTTTGGTAAAAAGCCTTGTCAAAGCTTTCAAGGGTGCCCGATTCTCCGTTCTGGCGGTCTTTTGCACATTCGGCATCGCTTACCGTCTTAAGCTCGTTGCTGGCTCCCACCAACATCGAAGCCAAGGCGAAGTTAGAATCCAAAGCCTTTACCGAATCGGAGGAGATATAATACTCGTGGTTCGCCACGCGGAAGGCGTCTTTGGGCGCAACAACCGTATCGTTCAGGGCAAAGCTGTACTTTATCTGTCCGGCAAAGGCATTGGGTACGGTATATCCGGCAATACCGCCGGCAACACCGCGTTCAAAATTGTTTCCGGCATTTCCAACCTCAACTTTTCCGTCGGAATAAACGCGCGAAACCTGACCTCCGTTGTTGGAACCCACCACGCCGCCGGCAATGGTGGCTGAAGCATATACCGAAGCCGTAGAATAACTGTTGGTAACCGTTCCTCCATTCAGCAGGTAACCGGCAATGCCGCCCACATTGGAAATACCCGATACGGAACCCCTTACGTAAGAATTAGAAACGGTGCCGCTCGTACGTAAATCGCCCGCTATACCGCCCACGTAGTCGGTTCCCGAAACAGAGCCGGTAAAGCTGCAACGGTCTATGGTAGAAAAATTGGTTGCCTGTCCCACAAGACCGCCCACATAATCACCCCGCACCTCAACATCGCTTTCTACATGACAGTTTTTGATTGAACTGCTCACTCCCATACTTCCGGCAATCACGCCGATGCTCATCATCGGGGAGTTGGCGGCAAAAACCGCATGGCGCACCGAAAGGTTTGAAATTTCCGCTCCGTTAAGACTGGAAAATATACCGTTACCGTTAATGATGATGTTCTTGATAAAGTAGCCCTTGCCGTCAAAGTGTCCGCTAAATTCGCGAATCGAAACAAAGCCGCTTCCGTTTACGCCTGTAAACGCAGCCATATCTATATCGTTGCCCAGAACAAACCATTTGTCGGAATACCTGCGCACCATATCCAGTTCGGCAGGCGTGGTAATGACATAGGGCGAGGCTTGCGTGCCATCGCCTTTAAGTTCTATTTCTTTCAAGGGCAGGGGATAGAAAACGTGCTTCATCGTATAGGCGGGCGTTTGCCAAGAAAGATAGAGATACTTCATTTCGGTGGCGTTTGCATCGGTAAGAACGCCTGCGGTCGAAAACTCGCCGTCGGTGGCGTTGTCCTGCCACAGATAGAGCGTTTCGTCTTCGTTGGCAATGCCGAAACCACGACCGGCGGCATCGTTCTTGCTAAAACGGTAAAAGTAAAGGTATTCCTGCTTTTCATCGGCAACAAACGCATAGGGATTCAGCGTGGTGCTGTTGATAATGGGGGTAAACAGCAGGCAGTCCGCACCCAAATCTATACGGTGGTGCTTTACCTTGTTGCCCTGTCGGTCGTAGTACACGATGCCGCCGTAAGTGGTGTTGTCGGCACTTTCGCCGCGACCGAGACCAAAAATGTAGTTGTAGCCGCCCTCTGCCGCCGGAACGCGGTCAAAATACATAGAAAGCAGCTCGTTCTTATACAGTGCGGGAAAATAGAAATTGGTCTTTAACGACGGCAGATCCATCATAAGGATACCTGTTACGGCTTCCTCGGAACCCAAACAGAGGGCATACTCGTCGTTTTCGCCCATAATGGCTTGCAATTCTACAATATTGGCAACATCTTCGGCTATTTCCTTAAGAATCTCGCCGTCTTCGTTTACTAAATAAAGTTGCAGCTTGTTGCAGTCGCAGCTCAAATCATAGCGGTCCATACCGTATATGAGCTCGTATTTGTCGTCTTGATTAAACACCTTGCGTGTAATCATATATTTGCCAAAATACATCAAGGTGCTGAAACTAAACTTGTTTTCTTCCAAGCCGAACAAAGGCAGCGAAATTTTCCTCACTAAATTAAAATCCACATCGTAGATGAACACATCAAAAAGGTTGTCCATTTCCACATTCAAGTCTTCGGCTTCGTGGTCGTTGTCTTTTATAAAGGGCTTGCGGTACTGGGAAGTTATATACCGCTGCTGTCCGTCTATTTCGGTAAGGAATGCCAGAGAGCCGTTGCAATAGGTGGTCAGGTTTTCGGGAATGTGGAAAGTAAACAAAGGCTTGGGATTGTTTTCCATAATATCGGCAGCCTTATATACCGAAGTGGTGATGGTATCTGCCAAATCCGAATAGAAAGCGTCTACCAGCTGCACCCTTTTTTCAATGCTGCCGTCTTTGTTTATGTTCTGCAACAAAGCCCCCCGCATATTTCCGAAACGGCGCAACACTTCTCCGTCTTCGTTAATGATAAACAGCGTGTCGCGGCAGGATTCGGGTCCCTGTATGCTTTCATCGTCAACAAAGCTGTGAACGCTCACTATAAATTCCTTTTTGTTGTCGGTATTGAAAAAGCGGGTGGAATATTTTTCCATAATGCTTATATCCTGCGTTCTGGCAGGGGTCTTTATCGAAAACGACTTGCCCGGCTTCAGATTTTCGTCAAACAGGGTATAGGTAACTCCTCTATAATACCAACTTGAAGCCGAAGGGCTTTCAAACTCCATAGTAACCAGCTGCACGCTGCCGTCTTCTGCCGAAGCAAGCACTGCCCAATAATCCGTTGTAAGCACGGTATCTACGGTAAGTTCCTCAACCGAAGCCTTTTCCCTGCTTTTTTTCCGTTTATTTTCTTTGAGTGCCGTTTGCAGCGCCGCATTTTCCGAAAGCGGCCGCATCTTTACCGCAAAATCCAACTTTTGGGCGGGATTGGTAAGCGCGGATAAATCGGTAGCGGATTGGTAAGGAATGTTGGTTGTCTGTCCGGCAAAAGCCTCCATCTGACGTTGTTCCAATCTGTTTTGGTCGGTTTTGATACTTCCGAACAAGGTGGATTGCGCCATAGGTTTGCCCACAAGGCATAACAGCAAGAGCGCACACCAGCAGTAAACGATCTTTTTCATCTAAAATTTTTATTAATTTATTGTTTATATTTCGGTTTTCAAAAAAGTAATCAGCGAATCCAAGGCTCGACCCCGGTGGCTTATACGGTTCTTTTCTTCCAATTCCAATTCGGCAAAGGTCTTATCAAAACCGTCGGGCACAAAAACCGGGTCGTAACCGAAGCCCTGCGCTCCGTGCCTTTCTTCTATAATCCTACCCGAAACCTCACCCTCGAAATAATGCGCCTTACCGTCTAAAATAAGGCATATTACGGTGCGGAAACGAGCCGCGCGCGGCTTAGCGTGCAGCTTAAGCAGCAGCCTGTCGATATTCTGTGCAAAAGTGGGGTCAGGCAACGACAGAGCCGCGCGCGTTACCAAGCCGCTTTCTTCAAAACCCTCCGGCATATTGGCGTAGCGAGCCGAGTAGATACCCGGGCGGTTGCCCAAAGCCGCCACCTCCAAACCTGTATCGTCGGCAAAACAATCCACTCCGTATTTTTCGTAGATAAAGCTTGCTTTCTGCAAGGCGTTCCCCTCCAGCGAATCCGCCGTTTCGGGAATCTCCTCCACATTTCCCAATTCCGACAAATCCCCCAAGCGGTACCGGCTCGCCAATTCGGGCAAATGCTCAAATACGGAACGGATTTCTTGCGTTTTATGCGCGTTGTGCGTGGCGATATACAGGGTTTTCATATCTTTTTTCGATTAACGCGAAGCGGTGTAGAGCGCATCCGCCAAGCGGCTCGCCCCGATGCGGAAAAGATTAGGGTTCATCCACTTTTCGCCCAGAATCCTATACACCAGAACAAAGTAAGGAATAGCCCCCTCTACCGTAGAAATACCGCCCGCCGGCTTAATCCCTACCACACGACCTTGCGCGGCATAGCGTTCTATAACGCGCAGCATTACGTAAAAAGCCTCCGTAGTGGCAGAAACGGCAGTTTTTCCCGTAGAGGTCTTTATAAAGTCCGCGCCGTTGTCAATGGCAAGGCACGAAGCCTTTTCCACATCATCGGGCGTGGGCAGGTTGCCGGTTTCCAAAATCACTTTCAAATGAGCCTCGCCGCAAAGCTCCTTAATTGCCCTTACCTCATCGCCCACACGCTTGTAGTCGCCCTCTAAGAAAGCCCCTTGCGAAATTACCATATCTATTTCGTCTGCGCCGTCTTTAAGCGTTTGTTCTATTTCAAACAGCTTGGTCTTAAGCGGAAGCTGCGAAGCCGGAAAACCGCCTGCCACACAGGCTGTGCGTATATCGGTGCCCTTAAGGTTCTGCTTTACGCGGGAAGCGTAGAAAGGATATACGCAGACAGCCGCCGTGCCGTAGTCCTTAGCCTTTTGGCAGAGCTTGTCTACACGCTCAAAGGTATCGGTACCGTCAAGGGTGGTAAGGTCTATAAGCGACAGCATCTTGGCGCACATTTCCTTAGTAGAGAAAGGCACAGGTTCCGACAGCAATTTCGCCACTTCTTGCCGAACATCTTCGTTTTTCCAGTTCATGGTTTATTGTTTTTTTTCTGTTTTTTCTATCCACAGCAGCCTAAAGCTCTTTTGGCTGAAATCGGGAAAATCCCTTTGCTGCCCGAAACTTTTCTTAAAGTACATACGCAGCGAAAAACGATTCATCGAAGATTGCAGGGCTTTTGTCTTAAGCAGCATACGCTTTAAGGTCTTCATCTTTTTGCGCTCAATCGAAAAAAAGGCGTTACCCTCTACCGATTCCTTGCGGTTAAAGAGAATCAGTTCCTGAAAATTGATGCCCGACGGACACACCTCGCTGCACTTGCCGCAAAGCGTGCAGGCAAACGGCAGAAAGCCGCTCTCCTTAAAGCCTTTCCGAATGGGATCCGCCACGCAGTTGAGCGGACCGGTAAGCGACATTCCGTCAAAAGTGTTCACATACTTATACACCGGGCAGAGCGCGGTGCAGGCTTGGCAGTGGATACAGTTGAAAATGCTCCTTTGAAATTCCTTTTTGAGAACCTCGGTGCGACCGTCGTCAACCAAAATCACATAAAAATCTTCCGGACCGTCTAACTCGTCGGCTTTCTTGGGACCCCGCAGCAACAACTGGTTCCAAGCGTATGCCTGTCCGTAGGCGTGGGCGGAAAGCATACAGGTAAAATATTCCAGCTCGTTGAGCGAGGGAACCAAACTGTCTATGCCTGCCACCACGATATGAGTCTTGCAGAAAGACACCGGCAACAACTGCGTTCCCTCGTTCTCCACCAAGACCACACAGCCCGGATCGCACACCAGAAAATCAGCCCCGGTCAATGCCACCGAATCGGCAAACATCTCGTTTATCAACTTGCGCTTCTTAAGCGAGATTATCTGCTCGGCAGATACCTTTTCGGGCGTGGAGCCGTCTTCCGACAAAGCCTCCATATTCAGCTCCGCCTGCATCTGCTTAAGCACCTTGCTGCCGGGGTTGGACAGAATATGATAAGGAAAGTTTTCGGGACGCACCGGGTTGAGGTTAAATTTTTTGCCTTTGAGCAGACGCCCCAAGCCCATTTGGTCCAAGCACTCGTTCTTGCTTGTAAAGATAGGGCGGGAGGGCTTAACTATTCCCTCAATCTCGCGCACGGCATCTTCTACCGTTTCCGCATAAATTACCTTAGCCCCGCCTGCCGACAGGTTCTGTTCAAGACTTATCAGGTAATTGGGCAGGGCAGCCATCACCTTGTTCTTGTAAAAAGAAACCCTTTCCCTTATTGAGTTGTAGCGCGAAAAATAATTCTTGGCATTCTCGGCGTTCTTTTCGTAATACTCGCTCACTGCCTCGAACAAGGGCGATTCGTCCTTCTTCCGCATATTTTCGGAAACCCTCCTCAAAAAAACCTGCTTGTAGAAGTCCATAGAACGCTCCGATTAAAGGTCTATCTTGTCTATTCTCCTCTGATGCCGACCGCCCTCAAACTCGGTGTTGAAAAAGGTGTGAACCGTTTTTACGGCATCTTCCCTGCTTATGAACCGACCCGGCATGGCAAGGATATTGGCATTGTTGTGCTGGCGCGAAAGGGCGGCTATCTCCGGCATCCAGCAAAGGGCGCAACGCACGTGCGGATGCTTGTTGGCGGCAATGGAGATGCCGATGCCCGAACCGCAAATCAAGATGCCGTAAGAAAGCGCGCCATCCTGCACCTGCTGCGCCACCGCGTGGGCAAAATCGGGATAGTCCACGCTCTGCGTGCTGTCTGTTCCGAAATCCTTAAAACGGAACCCCTCCTTGCCCAAGACCTCCTTAAGGTATTCCTTCAGCTCAAAACCGGCGTGGTCGCAGCCGATTCCTATCAGCGTATCTTTGTTGAACATATCGCAAAACAATAACAATGGTCGGTTTAACTTTGCGAAGTTACAAGAAAAAACCAAGTTTTTCTCAAAACCCAGCCCGGGAAACCCAATATATCAACAGCTTATCAACACCCGTTGATAACTAAATACACAGAAATACAACAACTTAAACAAAAACAGTAAAAATAAGCTTGCCAAAAGTAGGTGGTTTCAAAAAACTTGTCTATCTTTGCGCCCCTAATTGAGAAAAAACACACAGTCATGTACGCTATTGTAGATATAGCCGGTCAGCAGATGAAGGTTGAAGAAAACCAGAAGGTTATCGTAAACCGCTTGGAAGCCGCCGAAGGCGATGAACTTACGTTTGAAAAAGTTTTGTTGAAAGACAACAACGGCAAAGTGGAAATAGGTACGCCCGTATTGGAAGGAGCCAAGGTTACCGCCAAGGTTTTAGACCATTTGAGAGGCGACAAGGTTATCATTTTCAAGAAAAAGAGAAGAAAAGGGTATCAGAAGAGAACCGGTTTCCGTCCCGACTTTACCCGTATTCAAATCGAAAAGATAGCCTAAGGCATAGTTAACAGAGTCAGAAATTTTTAACAGTATAAGACAATGGCACATAAAAAAGGTGTCGGTAGTTCCGATAACGGTCGTGAATCAGAAAGCAAACGCTTGGGCGTTAAAATCTTCGGCGGTCAGGCCGTAACCGCCGGCAATATCATCATACGCCAAAGAGGTACCAGATACCACGCCGGCATGAACGTAGGAATGGGCAAAGACCATACCTTGTTCGCCTTGGTAGACGGCACGGTAGCGTTCAAACGCAAGAGAGATACCGGTCGTTCTTTCGTTTCGGTAGTTCCCACCGAAGCCTAATCCGGTATGCGGGAAACCGCTCGATTTATTTGAAAACACAAGGGTATCCATTCGGGTACCCTTATTTTTTAAGCCTAAACAGTATGCAAAAGCCCCTCCCTCCCATAGATCCCGACCGCCTGCCCATAAGTGCGTGGCTGCCCGTTTCTAAAAAAGAAATGGAGCAACGCGGCTGGGAACAGGCGGACATCATCATTGTGAGCGGAGATGCCTATGTAGACCACCCCTCTTTCGGTACTGCCGTTATTGCAAGAACCTTGGAGGCAGCCGGTTACAAGGTGGCAATACTGCCGCAACCCAACTGGCGCGACGACTGGCGCGACTTTAAGAAATTAGGCAGACCAAGGCTGTTTTTCGGTATATCCGCCGGCTGTATGGACTCTATGGTGAACCATTACACCGCCCGCAAGCGTTTGCGCAGCAACGACGCCTATACGCCCGCAGGACAGGCAGGTTTCCGCCCCGATTATCCCACCATTGTCTACACCAAAATCCTCAAGGAACTCTATCCCGACGTGCCGGTAGTGATAGGCGGCATAGAAGCCTCCATGCGGCGCCTTACGCATTACGACTATTGGCAAGACAGGCTGCGCCCCTCTTTTTTGATAGAAAGCGGCGCCGACCTTCTGGTTTACGGTATGGGCGAAAAACCTATCGTGGAAATAGCGCAAACCTTAGAAAACAACCCGAAACCCGAAGCCTGCCGCAACATTCTGCAAGTAGCCTACGTAGAAAAACAAAAGATTAAGGAAAGCCCCGTTCCCGAACAAGACTTGGTGCTGGAATCCCACGAAAGATGCCTGCAGGACAAACGCTGTCAGGCAAAGAACTTTGCCGTAATAGAAACCGCCTCCAACCAGATGCGCTGCGGCAGGATTCTTCAGAAAACCCAAGCCGGCACGGTGGTGGTGAACCCGCCTTTTCCCTTTGAACCCGACAGCCACGAAATAGACAGGAGTTTTGACCTGCCCTATACACGCCTGCCGCACCCCCGCTACAAGAACCGGGGCGAGATACCGGCATTCACCATGATTCAGAACTCCATTACGCTGCACCGAGGCTGTTTCGGAGGCTGCTCCTTCTGCACCATTTCCGCCCATCAGGGCAAACACATACACAGCCGAAGCTCCGAATCGGTGGTGCGGGAGATAACGCAGTTGGTGCGGATGCCGTATTTTAAGGGAAATCTGAGCGATTTGGGCGGTCCCAGCGCGAATATGTACGGTATGAAAGGCAAAGACCTCAGCCGCTGTGCCCGCTGCAAGAAACCCTCGTGTCTGTTTCCGTCTATCTGCCACAATCTCAATCCCGACCACAAGGCTCTATTAAATTTATACAAAAAAGCGGCTTCCTTGCCGGGTGTCAAGCACGTGTTTATAGGCAGCGGCATACGCTACGATATGCTGGTGCCGTTCCTGAAAGGAGCAGAAAAAGGCAAACCATCGCCAAACCACGCGGCGGAATACACACAATGGCTTATCGAAAACGGAGTTTCGGGGCGGCTCAAAGTGGCTCCCGAACATACCGAAGCCCCGGTTTTAGAAAAGATGCGCAAGATGCCGTTTTCGCAGTTTGAAGACTTCAAGCGGTTTTTTGACGCCCACTGCCGCCGCTGCGGATTACCGTATCAGCTGATTCCCTATTTTATCTCGGCACATCCGGGCTGCACCCAGACCGATATGCAACGCCTGCAAGAAAAAACCCGCCGCTTAGGTTATAAATTAGAGCAGGTGCAGCTGTTCACCCCAACCCCCATGACCCTTTCTTCCGAAATCTATTACACAGGGCTTGACCCCTACACGCTGGAACCTGTTTTTGTAGAGAAGGATCTGTCCCGCCGCGACCGCCAGAATCAATGTTTTTTCTGGTACAAATAAAACCTACGGCTTTTCCTGTACCATATCTTTTTGAATACGGATGGCTTCCGCGTGGAGGCAGTTCAGTATCTGACGCATAAAACCGGAGTCCAAACCCTGTTGGCGGGCGGAATCCATCATACGCTCCACCACCTTGTTCCAACGCTCAAACTGCAATACCGACAAGTTCTCCTCCTTCTTAAGCCGCCCCAAATCCCTTACCAACTGCATACGGTGAGCCAACAGCTGCACCAATTCATCATCCACCTCATCCAAGATATGGCGTATGCGTGCCAATTTTACCGAACTGCAATCGGCATTGCGGAACACCAAGCCCGAAACCAAACGCTCAAACTGCTCAAAATCCAACTGCTGGGAAGCATCGCTCAAAGCCCCCTCGGGTTTAGGGTGAACCTCCAACATCAAGCCGTTCATCTCCAAATCCACACCGTTCTGCGCCAATTCCGCCAAATATTCCCGCCTGCCCCCGATATGGCTCGGATCGCACAACAGAGCGATTTCCGGATGGCTCCGCTTCATTTCTATGGCAATCTCCCATAGCGGCGAATTACGGTAAGGCAGCGAATTATACATACCGAAACCCCGGTGTATAGCCCCCACAGGCCCTTTTACATGACGCGAAACCCGCTCGATAGCCCCCGTCCACAAAGCCAAATCGGGGCTTATGGGATTCTTTACCCAAACCGGATTATCGCAGCCCGCCAAAGCCCTTGCAATATCCTCCATCAAAAAAGGATTGCTCGTGGTGCGCGCCCCAATCCAAAGCTGGTCAACGCCATATTTGAGGCACAGCTCCACATGGGCGGCGGTAGCCACCTCGGTAATTACCGAAAAGCCGTAGGTTTTCCTTACCTCCGCCAGCCATTCCAAAGCCTTTTCACCACAGCCCTCAAACGAACCCGGACGAGTGCGCGGCTTCCATACTCCGGCACGCAGCACCTTTACCGGCAGTTGCGGAGAAGCGGCGTTATAGCGTTCAAAAAAAGCCGCCGTCTGCATAAGCTGTTCCCGGCTCTCGGCACTGCACGGCCCGGCAATCAATGTAAACTCTTTCTGCATCATTCTTCCTCCTCTTCTTTAGGAAGGGTCCTCTTGCCGTTATAGCGTATCTCCTCCTCGTTCTGTCCGTATTCCACACGCATTTCCGGATAGCCCTCCCTATCGTAAGTAACCCATGTGCCCACCTTGCTGCCCATACGGAAAAAGCCCTCTTTTCTCAACACTCCGTTTTCGTCAAAATAGCGGTGCAGTCCGTTGGGAATCCCCTCCGAATACGACCCCTGAAAAGCCAGCCGTTTTTTCCTGCCCTTTTCGGTCCAGTAAGAACGCCACACTCCGTCTTTTTCGCCAAAGCGGTAATTCCCCTCACTGAACTCGCTGCCGTTGAGGTATTCCCAATGACCGTCTTCCAAACCATCGGCAAAATGACCCCTCGCCACAACCTGCAAACTGTCGTTATATTCCACGCTCGCCCCTTCCGGCTTCCCTAAATAATATTCCTGCTCCAAACGCACCTTGCCGTTGGGAAAATACCACACCCACCTACCGTCGTATTTGCCGTTGCGGAACTCTCCCTCCTGCTCCAGTTTTCCGTTATTATAATAATACCGCCATTTTCCGTATTTTTTACCCTTGTAGTAATGTCCTATGCAGCGTATTGTTCCATCCGGATAATATTCTTTCCATTCATCGCGCAAATTGCCGTTTTCATCCACCGGACCGCTGCCCACAATCACTCCGTCCTTAAAGAAGATGCCCTGCACCACCTTGCCTGTAAGACTGTCGTACTGCCGGCATATTCCCTCCGGTTTTCCGTTGCGGTAGCCCACCCTGAACTTAGGCATACCGTTGGCATAATACTCGGTGTGAACCTCCATCTGCGCTATTTCGGGAGCGTCTTCCTGAAGCATTCCCGACACGTATTTCTGCAACAGCAACAGATTGCCCGCGCTGTCGTACTCCTTGTAGTAGCCGTCTTTAAGTCCGTCTTGATAGGTACACTCCCACCTCGGCACGCCGTTTTCGTAAAAATCCTTCCATTCTCCCTGCTGCCTGCCGCTCTTGTCGCGGCGGTTGCCCACATAGCGGAACGACACCATGCCCCGCTTGTAAAAAGTAAACACCGACACATCGCCGTAGGCGTTGTAGCGTTTGTCAAAACCGTTTTCCGTGCCGTTTACAAAGCGCGTGCTCTGCAACAGCCTTCCGTTTGTATCGGTAACGAACCGCAAGCCCTGCAAGGTATCGTTTACAAAGTTCTCCCTTACCTTGCGCTCACTATAATAATACAAACTTTCGCCGTTCTTTTTACCTTCAGCGTAATTTATTTCGCGAAACACCTTTCCATCCTGATAAAAAGTCCACTTGCCGTGCAGCTGCAAGTTCTTGCGCGAACCCTCCGAAATCAGATTCCCCTCCTCGTCATAGTTTTTCCACAGCCCCTCCGGCTGTCCGTTTACAAAATACCCTTGCGAAGACAGCGCGCCGTTCTTATGAAAAAACTGCCTGAACTCCGCGCCGGCAGGTATGGAATCGGTTGAAAAGAAACCGTTCAGCACACAAAGGATAAAAGCCAGCTTCATACTAACTGAGGCTCAACATCGTTTCGATAGGCTTGCGCGCTTTGTCCATCAATTCGCGATCCAAGATAATTTCGGGGGTCTCGTCGCGCAGGCAGCGATAGAGTTTTTCCATCGTGTTGAGCTTCATGTGCGGACAGTCGTTGCAGGCGCAGCTTTCTTCGTTGCTCGCCACATAGAATTTCTTACCCGGCACCGATTTCTGCATCTGGTGCAGTATGCCTGTTTCGGTAGCCACGATATACTCGCGGGCGGAATCCTTTACGATATAATTGAGCATGGCTGCGGTTGAACCCACAAAATCAGCCACCTGCAACACCGCCGGATTACATTCCGGATGCGCGATCACCTTGGCATCGGGATAAGTCTGCTTGAGTTTCAGCACCTTTTCGGCATCCAGCAAGTCGTGAATCTGACAGCTACCGTTCCACAACTTCATATCGCGCCCTGTCTGGCGGTTGATATAGGCACCCAAGTTCCTGTCTGGCACAAACAATATCTTTTCGTCTTTAGGAAAAGTCTCCACAATCTTAAGGGCGTTGCCCGAAGTGCAGATAATGTCCGAAAGAGCCTTTACCTTTGCCGAGCAGTTTACATACGAAAGCACCTTATGGTCGGGAAACTGCGCCTTCATAGCCGCCAGTTCCTCCGCATCGCAGGAATCCGCCAACGAACAGCCCGCGTTGAGGTCGGGCAGCAGCACCTTACGGTCGGGATTGAGAATCTTAGCGGTTTCCGCCATAAAATGGACTCCGGCAAAAACAATAATGTCGGCTTGGGTTTCCGCCGCACGCCGTGCCAAAGCCAAACTGTCGCCTATATAATCGGCAATATCCTGAATTTCGGGTATCTGGTAGTAGTGTGCCAGTATAACCGCGTTTTTTTCTTTGCGCAAGCTGTTAATTTCCGATACAAAGTCCATAACGCTCCAATTTAGGTTAACCACAAATTTACGGATATTTCCCATACCTTTGCCGCCATGTATCCTAAAATCATTCTCAAACCGGGCAAGGAAGAATCCTTGCAACGCTTTCACCCTTGGGTTTTTTCGGGTGCGATAGCCAAGGCGGAGGGCGGCAGTATAGAAGAAGGCGACAAGGCGCAAGTGTATTCCTCCAAAGGCGATTTCCTCGGGGTAGGACACGCTCAGGTAGGCAGCATTTCCTTGCGCATCCTGTCTTTTGAACCGGCGGTCATCGACCTCGATTTTTACCGCAGGCGTATCCGCCAAGCCCTGCAACTGCGCTCCCGGCTCAATCTGATAAGACCCGACAACGATACCTTTCGCCTCATTCACGGCGAGGGCGACTTTCTTCCGGGCTTGGTGGTAGACGTGTACGGAAACACCGCCGTTATGCAGGCACATTCGCCGGGCATGCACTTAGACCGCCAAATCATTGCCCAAGCCTTGCAACAAGAGTGTTCCCACATCATAAAAAACATTTACTATAAATCCGAAAACACCCTTCCTTTCAAGGCAGACTTAGGTGCCAAAGACGAGTATCTGTACGGAAAACGGAGCGCCAAACGCGCCGTAGCCATCGAAAACGGACTTAAATTCTATCCCGACTGGACCGAGGGTCAAAAAACAGGCTTCTTTATAGACCAACGCGAGAACCGGGCATTGGTAGAACGCTATGCGGAGGGAAAAAAGGTGCTGAACATGTTTTGCTATACCGGCGGTTTCTCGCTCTACGCCTTGCGCGCCGGTGCCAAAGAAGTGGTTTCGGTAGACAGTTCCGAAAAAGCCATAGAACTTACGCGACAGAACGTGTCGCTTAATTTTGGAAAAGAAGCCGCCCACCGTGCCATAGCCTGCGATGCCTTTGATTATTTACGTCAGAACGGCAAGGATTTCGACCTCATCATCCTCGACCCGCCCGCCTTTGCCAAGCACCGCGACGCACGGCACCAAGCCTTGCAGGGCTATCGCAAATTAAACACCATTGCCTTTAAGAACATAGCGCCCGGAGGCATACTCTTTACCTTTTCGTGCTCACAGGCGGTTTCCCGTCAGGATTTCCGTCTGGCGGTGTTCAGCGCAGCAGCCGCGAGCGGTCGCCAAGTACGTATCCTGCACCAGCTTTCACAGCCCGCCGACCATTCGGTAAACCTCTACCATCCCGAAGGAGAGTATCTTAAAGGTTTGGTACTCTATGTAGAATAAAGCTTTGTCAACATCTATCAACAGTTTTTAACAAGCTTGCCGATGCCATAAATGGCGTTTTGTTGAAAGATGGTTGAAAAACCCGTTGAAAATACGGTTGAATAAGACTCAAAACTTGTTGATAGTTTTCTTTGCCTAAAAAGCTAACACAAAACAAGGTTTTTTGCACCGTTTTTTTAACACTTTTACCTAACGGATGTTAAAAGTCCAAGCGTTTGATAACTTGCCTGCACCGGTTGTAAACAAATGTTTGTAAATACTATAAAATACTGTTTCAAAAAGTTTTGAAGTGTTGAGTAAGTCTTTACAAAAAGCGGTTTTCTGTTCATAGCGATTGATAAGATTCTGCTAAAAAACTTATGCACCCTAACTAACAGCCCTATTACGAAGACTATTATTTTTTACTTTTTATTTTTTCAAAAAATTAAATAATACCAATAGGTTGTGTTAACATCTGCGTTTTGATTTGAAAATCATCTGCAAGTCTGCTTATCTTTACATTTTGTTTTTAGGTGCCGAGAAAGCTTGCAAAATGAACCCGTACCAAGAGTTTATCAAAAAGTTGGATGCCTTTATATGCCGCTTCTATACCAACAGGGCGTACAAAGGTCTTTTTGTGCTTCTGGCGGTCTTTTTGGCTCTCTTTTTGATTTTTTGCACCATAGAATACTTTTCTTATCTGCCCGGAACGGCACGCAAAATGGTATTCTGGTCTTTCGTGCTGCTTTTTATGCTCGGTTTGTCGGCTTTCGTGCTGTATCCCTTAGGACAGGGCAGGGGGGTCTTTCGCAGAATGAGCAACGAACAAGCCGCACGCTATTTGGCAAAGCACTATCCCGAACTTGACGACAAACTCTACAATGTGCTCAATTTAGAAAGGCAGTTGCAGCAAAATCACTCTTTATACGCCTTGTTGCAAGCCGCCATAGAGCAGATAAGCCGCCGTTTCCTTACGTATCGTTTTGAAAAGACAGTCCGTTTTCAAACCAACATAAGGCATCTTTGCGCTTTTATAGCGGTTGTGCTGATAGGCTTTATCCTTTATGCGTTCAATCCCAAGATTATAGGCTCCTCGCAAAGGATAGTGCGCTATAGCCAGTTTTTCGAGCGCGAATTTCCCTTCACTATATTAATAGAAAACGAAGACTTGCGCGTCGCATACGAAGAAGATTTTACGCTCAATATCAAAACCCGGGGAGAAATACTTCCCGACCAAGTGTTTATTGAGATAGACGGAAAATTGTTTCCCTGCCGCAAAGAGTCGGCTGAGGCGTTCTCCTACACTTTTAAGAAAAACCGGCAGGCGGTGGATTTTAGGCTTGCCACCGGAAAATACAGAAGCCAAGTCTACACCCTGCAAATAGATTACAAACCCCTGCTTTCGGGTATGAAAGTAAGGCTGCGCTATCCGCCTTATATGAACAAAAAGCCGGAAGTGGTCGACAATTCCCTCAACTTGCAGATTCCAGCCGGCACACAGGTAGATTGGGAACTCAAGATAGACTATGCTCAAAAACTGTTTTTCGGATTTATTCCGACTGCCGCAACCCCATTGGATGAGGTTTCCCTGCAAGAAGCCAAGGCAAATATCCCTGTATTTTCCTTTTCGAGACAATTATTTAATTCGGGCAATTATTTAATTGTTCCTCAGGCTTTTGCAGCTATAAAAAGCGATACCCTATCTTTTTCTGTAGAAGTTTTTGCCGATGCCTATCCGCGCATAGAAATTATGCAGACTTTAGACAGTAACCAAGTTGGCATACGCTATCTGAACGGTATTATTAGCGATGATTACGGCTTTCATTCCTTAATTTTTAAGCTTTCGTGCAGCAATGCGGCAAACGGCAACGAATGGAGCTTTTTAGACACCCTGCCCGTAGAGCCTTACCAACTCAATCAAGAGTTCAGCTATTATTTTAATATAGACGAGTTTAACCTACAGCCGGGCGATGAACTGAGCTATGGTTTCGAGCTGCGCGACAACGATGCTTTTTATCCTTTCAAACCGGTTTATTCCACCGCTTATTCTTACCGGAAAATGTTAAAGGAAGAGGTGATGGAAGAAGTGGGCAAAACCGCCGCTTCGGTGGGCGAAAAATTTTCGCTTTCGCTGCGTTCGGTTCAGAATTTCGATAGGGAAGTACAGGAGCTTGTTCAGGACTTGCTTTCTAAAAAACAGATTTCGTGGCAGGATATGAAGCGGGTGGAACTCCTTTTGGAACAGCAGCAGAATTTGCGCGACACCTACAAGGAACTTTCTGAAGAAATACAGGAAAAACAACGCTTGGAAAACGAATTGGGAGAAACCGACCCGGAATTACAGGAAAAGCAACGGCAGTTGCAAGAGCTTATGAATAAGCTATTTGACGATGCCACTATGCAGAAATTGCAGGAACTGCAAGAACTGATGCGGCAAAACGCCCCCCGCGAAAAGATAACCGATGCCTTGGAAGACGTAAAGCGGCAAAAAGATTTATTAAGTCAGGATATTGAACGTAACTTAAACTTATACAAGCAAATAGAATTTGAAAATAAATTACGTCAAGCCGTTTCCGATGCCCAAGCTCTTTTAGAAAAGAGTAAGGAAACAGGGGAGAAGATGAAACAGCTCTCTCCCGACAGTGCTTTAAGCCTGCAACAAGATTTGCAGCAAGACCGCAACCGTTTGGAAAAGGATTTGCAGCATGTAGAAAACCTAAATGAAGATTTAGAAAAAAAGACCTCTTTTTCGATGCCTGATTCGCTCTTGGAAAAAGTGAAAAAAGATATAGAAAACACCCAATCCGAGTTGCAGAACGGCAATCAAAAATCAGCCCGCGATAAACAAAGGCAAACCGAAGAGGATTTACAGCAGCTGTCAGACAATCTTTCGGCTCAGATGCAGCAGATAGAAGAAGAAAACGAAGCGGAAGATGCCGACTTTATCCGGCTTTTGCTTAAATCCACAGTTAGGGTTTCTATGCAGCAGGAAGCCTTGATGGAAGATTTAGGCACCACCAAGCTGAACGATCCCCGTTATGCCGAACAAATCCGTAAGCAAGCGGCACTGAATACCGAAATACGCTTTATTGCCGACAGCGTGAACGCCATTGCCCGCCGCCAGCCCCAAGTAGCCTTGGCTACCGATAAGGAGGTAAAAGATATGCTCTCTTACAGCCGGGAAACCTTAGATTTGCTCTTGGCAATGAACAATGTTTACTACACCCACTACAATACCACCAACAGCCGGGCTTTGGCACGTCAACAATACACCATGACCTCGCTGAACAACCTCGCCTTGTTGCTTTCCGAATCCTTAGACAGAATGGAGCAACAAATGAATATGAAAGGCAGCAGCAGTTCTTCCAAGAAAAAATCCAAAGGAAAACCCCAGATGTCCTGCCCCAAACCCGGCGACAACAATTCTTCTATGCCCATTCCCTCTATGGAGTCTATGATGAAGCAGGGTCAAAAATCCTTGCAGCAAATGCAGAAAGATTTGAACCGCCAGTTGGATGAACTCAAAAAAATGTTGGAACAGATGCAGGGCAAGCCCAAAGAAGGAACACAGGGTAGGGAAGTAAAATCCGGACAGACGGGCAATTCGCAGGGCGATCAGGTTTCGGAAGAAAAGGTTTCGGAAGGCTTTGCGCGAGCTGCCGCCCAACAAGAAATGATAAGGCGTATGCTCCAGCAACAAATGCAAAAAGATAAAATGACCAATCCCGGCGCGGCAGGACTCTACAATAAAATATTGGGCGATATGGAAACCACCGAGCGCGATTTGGTGAACCGTATTTTGAACGACCGGCTGATGTCGCGCCAAAAGAATATAGAAACCCGATTGTTGGAAGCCGAGAATGCCGAACTCAAACGCGAAAAAGACGACAAGCGCGAATCGAAAGCCGGAATCATGTTTTCACCCTTTATGGGCGACAGCATAGAAAACGCCGCCAAGAAAAAAATACAGGGCAAGGATTTGCTCCGCTATACTTATCCCGAACTGCGCCCATACTACAAGAAAAAGGTGCAGGACTTTATGTTTGAAACCGAAAAGAAATAAATGTTTCACGTGAAACATTTTTGTAAAATATTAAAAATGAAAGAGATTAACTTTGTTGAGCAAGATTGTAGGGTAGGATTTATGCGCCGCAACGACACACGGGCAAGCCTGTTAAAAGTACTCAAACGCTTGGGCTGCGTTTCCTCCGGCATCACCTATATTTTTTGTTCCGATAAATATCTGCTTAAGGTAAACAGGGAGTATCTACAGCACGATACCTTTACCGATATCATTACTTTCGACTACACCCTGCCCGGCGATACGTTCCCCATTAAGCCCGGCAAAGCCACAGAAAAAACAAGCGGAAAGTATCGCCCTGTTTCGGGAGATATTTATATCAGCGTGGAGCGCGTAAAAGAAAATGCCCGCCACTTTGGTGTAAGGCAGATAGACGAATTGAACCGCGTTTTGATACATGGTTTGCTGCACTTGGCAGGTTATAAAGACAAGACCCCAAAAGAGGAAAAAGCCATACATCAAAAGGAAGATGAAATGTTGGCAACTTGCTTTTCTCAAGAATAAAAATTCGATATATCTTTGTAAGCCGTTCAAAAACAGTTGTTTTTGAAAATGTTTCACGTGAAACATTTATGCGGTCTTGAAGTTTGAAATAGTCTATGGAATACGATATTGTTGTAGTGGGAGGTGGACACGCTGGTTGCGAGGCGGCAGCGGCGGCAGCCAATTTGGGCAGTAGGGTATTGCTGTTGAGTATGCAGATAGACCGCATGGCTTATATGTCCTGCAACCCTGCTATGGGTGGTGTGGCAAAAGGGCAGATTGTTCGCGAAATTGATGCGATGGGCGGTTACTCCGGCATTATTACCGACCTTTCCACTTTACAGTTCCGTATGCTAAACCGCTCCAAAGGACCCGCTATGTGGAGTCCGAGGGCGCAATGCGATATGTGGCGTTTCTCCGCCCAGTGGCGTGCCCATCTCGAAAAGATACCCAACTTAGATTTGCGCCAAGATACGGTAACGGAAATTTTGTTTAAGCAAGATGCTGTTGCGGGCGTGCGCACCCAAAGCGGAGCACAGATCCAAGCCCAAGCCGTCATCTTGACCGCCGGCACCTTTCTCAACGGAAAAATCCATATAGGAGAAAATTCCTGTTTGGGCGGCAGAATAGGAGAGAGCGCCAGCATAGGCTTGAGCCAACAACTGCAAGAACGCGGCATAAAAGTAGAAAGCCTTAAAACCGGAACGCCTGTAAGGGTAGACGCCCGCACTGTAGATTTTTCGGTTCTCACCGAACAGAAAGGCGACGAAGAGCCGGCAAAATTTTCGTTTACCGACACCCCCGTAGTACAAGAGCAGATGTCTTGCTTTTTGGCTTACACCAATACCGAGGTACACGATATTCTACGCACCGGCTTCGATAAATCGCCCATGTTTGCCGGACGTATCAAAGGACGCGGACCCCGCTACTGCCCCTCTATCGAAGACAAGATAGACCGCTTTGCCGACAAAGACCGTCACCAGTTGTTTTTTGAACCCTGCGCACGCGGCAGCCAAGAATATTACCTAAACGGATTCTCTTCCTCCCTGCCCGAAGAGACCCAAGTGGCAGCCCTGCATAAAATCGTAGGCTTTGAGAAGGCAAAAATATTTCGCCCCGGATACGCTATCGAGTACGATTATTTTGACCCGACCCAATTAAAACCGAGCCTTGAATCCAAATTGGTAAACCACCTATTCTTGGCAGGACAGGTAAACGGAACCACCGGCTACGAAGAAGCCGCCGGACAAGGCTTTATGGCAGGAGTCAACGCCCATCTAAATATCAATGGCAAAGAGCCATTTGTATTAAGCCGCTCGCAAGCCTACATAGGCGTGCTTATAGACGATTTGGTTACCAAAGGCGTTGACGAGCCTTACCGAATGTTTACCTCGCGAGCCGAATACCGTATCTTACTGCGGCAGGACAACGCCGATGAACGCCTTACGCCTTTGTCCTACGCTTTGGGTCTTGCCAAAGCAGAACGGATGCACCGCTTGGAAGACAAAAAAACGTACGGCAAAAAATTAAAAACGTATATCGCAACCCACAAGGCGGAACCCGAAAAAGTAAACGCAAAACTCCTTGAGTACGGCACCTCCGCCTTAACGCAAAAAACGAACTTAGAAGCCCTGCTGCAACGCCCCCAAATCAACCTGCCCCAGCTTATGGCAATGGATCAGGGGCTTAAAAACTATATCGAAGCCAACAGCCAACAACCCTTTTACCGCGAACTCTTGGAAGAAGTGGAAATCAGTATAAAGTACGATTCCTATATACGCAAGGAAGAAGAAAACGCAGAACGGCTTTCCAAGTACGACCATTTGGCACTCAAACCCGATTTAGACTATCGGGGCATACTCTCGCTCTCCTACGAAGCGAGGGAAAAACTGAGCCGGATCCGCCCCGCCACGCTCGGACAGGCGTCACGGATACCGGGCGTTTCGCCCGCCGATATTTCGGTACTTTTAATCTGGCTCAACAAATAAGCGTATTTTTGTATGGCAAACGACAAGAAGATGCAGGAAAAATATGTGGAAACGCCCTTGATGAAGCAATATTATGAAATCAAGCGGCAGTATCCGGAAGCAGTGCTGCTTTTCCGGGTGGGCGACTTTTACGAAACCTTTGGAGAAGATGCCGTTTTTGCCTCCAAAGTGCTCAATATCGTGCTTACCCGCAAAGCCAGCGGAGCGCACACCTACACCGAATTAGCCGGTTTTCCCCATCACGCCTTGGAAACATACCTCCATAAGCTGGTAAAAGCCGGCGGCAAAGTTGCCATCTGCGAACAGTTAGAAGATCCCAAGCTCACCAAGAAATTGGTAAAACGGGGCGTAAGCGAACTCATCACCCCCGGCATCGCCCTCAACGAAAGACTCTTGGAATCCGGCAAGAATAATTTTCTGTGCAGTATCTTTCCCGCTCAGCCCAAAGATACGTTCGGCATTTCGTTTTTGGATGTAAGTACAGGCGAATTTTTTGTAGCCGAAGGCAATGCGGCGTACATTCAAAAACTGTTGGATAATTTCCAGCCCTCCGAGGTGGTGATGCCAAAAACGTACCGCGATAACTTTTGCCAAAGCTTTGGAAACCGATACTATATTACCGTATTTGAAGACTGGGTTTTCAAGCCCGACTTTGCCCACAAAATCCTTTTGGAACACTTCAAAACCAATTCCTTAAAAGGTTTTGGCGTAGAAAAAATGCTCGCCGCCCAGATAGCGGCAGCCGCCTGTCTGCACTACTTAAAAGAAAGCAAGCACGAACTTGCCGCCCATATATCCTCCCTGCAAAAAATAGCGGAAGAAAAGTATGTGTGGATGGATGCGTTCACCCTGCGTAATTTAGAAATTTTACAACCCTCCGCCGCCTACATAGACGCCAGTACCGAAGCCGAGAACTCCCTCTATGCCGTACTGAACAAAACAAATACCCCTATGGGAGCCCGCCTGCTGCGCCGTATGCTTTGCCTGCCCCTCAAAGACATAAAAGAAATAGAATACCGCCACTCTCACGTAGAATACCTTTGCAATCAGCGCGAACACGCCGCCGCCCTGCGCGATTTCTGGGGGCAGATAGGCGATTTGGAACGTATGCTGTCTAAGCTTACGGCATTAAAAATCCAGCCCCGGGAACTATGGCAGCTCAAACAGGCTTTAGATGTTTTAGAACAGGTGCTGCAATGGGCAAACGAGAACCTTAACTCCCAGAATCAAGATAATGTACTGTATAACAAGATAAAAAATATAGATTCCTGCCGCGAGCTGTCCGCCCACCTGCAAAAATGGCTGCACGCCGACGCACCCGCCCTCCTTGCCAAAGGCAACGCCATAGCCCCCGGTGCCAATGCCGAATTAGACGAACTGCGCAAGATAGCCTTTTCAGGCAAAGAGTATCTTTCTGAATTACAGCAAAAAGAGAGCAAAGAAACCGGCATATCCAGCCTTAAGATAGGCTTTAACAACGTTTACGGCTATTATTTTGAAGTAAGCCGTACCCACAAAGACAAAGTGCCCGCTTCTTGGATACGTAAACAAACCCTTACCAACGCCGAACGCTACACCACCGAAGATCTCAAGATTTACGAAGAAAAAGTACTCACTGCACAAGAAAAAATCACTACGCTCGAAGCCAAGTTATACCAAGAAGTCTTGAGCTTTGCCAACGGCTTTGTAAAACGTATGCAGAACTCCATACAAAACATTGCTTTCTTGGATGTTATGCTGTCGTTTGCCGATGCCTCCACCTTTAATCAATACGTGCGTCCCAAAGTGGTAGACGGCTACGATTTACACATTAAGCAGGGCAGGCATCCCGTAATAGAACGCCACATGCCCGCCGGTCAAAAATACGTACCCAACGACCTTACATTTCAGCACGAAGGATGCCGCATTATGATGATTACCGGTCCCAATATGTCGGGTAAGTCGGCAGTGCTCAGGCAAACCGCCCTGATTGTGCTTATGGCGCAGACAGGCTGTTTCGTACCTGCCCAAGAAGCCGTTATAGGATTGGTAGACAAGATTTTTACCCGCGTGGGAGCCACCGACAACATTGCCCTTGGCGAAAGTACCTTTATGGTGGAAATGAACGAAACCGCCAACATTCTCAACAACCTTACGGCACGCTCCCTCGTCTTGTTAGACGAAATAGGCAGAGGAACAAGCACTTACGATGGCATCTCCATAGCGTGGGCTATTGCCGAATACCTGCACGAACAGCCCCGAAAAGAAGCCAAAGTGCTGTTTGCCACCCACTACCACGAACTCAACCGTATGGCGGAAAACTTTCCCCATATCGAGAACCGCCATATCAAGGTAAAGGAAGAAAACGGCAAGATGATTTTCTTGCGCACCTTAGCCCAAGGCGGATCCGAACACAGCTTCGGGATTCACGTAGCCCAAATGGCAGGTATGCCCAAGTTCGTTTTGGAACGCGCCCAAGAAATTTTGTCCGGCTTGGAAAGCAACCGACAGATGAAAGGCGATTTCGCCTCCGTTTTACCCACTTCAGCTTCCCCCACAGCCGCCCCCGCGCCCGACACAGCCGCCCCATGCGATTCTCAGGCGGTCAAAACCCCCTCAAACCCCTGCTTAGATAGCGTTCAACAAGCTGAAAACAAATCAGATAAACCCTATCAACTCAGCTTTATCCAATTAGACGATCCCTTGCTCGAAAAAATCCGCGAAGAAATACTCGATTTAGACCTCAATAGCCTCACACCCATACAGGCACTCAATAAGTTAGACGAAATAAAACGCCTCCTCAAGAAAAAATAGCCC
>JAFLTI010000019.1 GCA_022510485.1 Lentimicrobiaceae bacterium
TTCGCCATTGTTGCCTGTTATAGCCTCAATCGATATCTGGTCGCAATACTGATAACCTGCTCCCATATCGGCATAGTTGTTCGTCGCCCAAAAGATATTAACCTGCTGCGTTTCAGTGCTTAAAGTATGGTCTTTAAGCAATGCAGAAAGCAGTTCGTGCGACCGCGCGAAGATTTCATTCTCCCGTATGTCGATTTGAGACAGCTCCATTCGTCATTCAATGTTATGCCTTATACACTACAAATTTACTACTTATTCTTAAATATACTTGTATTAATAAGACAAGCAATATCTTTTATAGAGCCAAGTTTTAGCACTATATTATCTTGAGGCTTATAGTTATGAATGTATATCCGCGCTTCATTCTGATATGAGTATTTACCTCTCTTCATAAAAGGATGCAATAATCCATTCTCTACTTTCTCGTCATAATATTTAACCGGGAAACAGTTGGGGTACAACTTATGCTCTTCGCAATAGCTATGTATGCGGTTAATAAATTCTTTGGGATTGTATATGAATACAGCATATTCACCGAACTCAAGCATTCTGGAATCAATTTGGGAATTACTATCGTCGGTATGTATCGCATACATACAATACAGATAACCCGGATATGTTTCTCGATTTTTAAATACAGTTACATTCTCAAGCTCTATTGAAGACTCATTTAAAATTATCGCTTTGTTGTTTTGGCTAATATAGCCAAAGCATTCGTACCTATCTCCGCGCAAATGCTCTAGTTTAGATTCTTCATATTTGCGAAAATAGTCGATGTTGTTCATATAAATAACACCATCGTTAAGCAATGCTTCTAAGTGTTCTTTTTGTCCAAATTTTATCAACCCTTTTATTCCGAATTTACCCATATATCGTTTTATTTTTCAGTCTTCAAAACAATCATCCATCTCATCGAGTTCGTCCTGCAAATCATCTATTCGGTCTTGCAACTCGTCATACCTGCCTGAGAGTATATCGCACCTGTCCTGCTGACGTTCCAACTCGTCAATTCGATTTTCCAACGAATGAACCTTGTCGAAGTAATCATCTTCCCGACCATAGCTATAAGTCGGTGTAGGCGTCTGGGCTATTTTTTCTTCCTCATCATCACCCAACAGCCAATCAAGCAAAAACACCTTCCCGAGAAAACTCAAAAATGACATACAACAGTTTTATTTGTATGGTTACAAAAACATCGTCATATACACCGGAATGTAGTCTATTCCTTGCTCCCTTTTTAAGTCTTTGGTGTATATTACATATTTATTGCGTATCCGTTTAGCAAATTTTTTGCAAAAGGCATCCAAGGAAGTATGTGTCTTGTAACCTGAAGACTTAACCTCAACAGGAGAAACCTTATGCCCTTCTGAAATCAAGAAGTCAACCTCATAGTATTTCTTTCCGTCGGGAGTCGGTATCGTGTGATAAAACAACTGCTTGCCGGATGCCCTCAGCATTTGGGCGATAACATTTTCATAAACATATCCCCAGTTGGTGCTGAGCTTGTCGTTCAACAGTTTTTGATAAATGAGATTATCCGTAAAGTCCTTATCCTTGAACGCCAGCGTAACAAACAGACCCGTATCGGATGCATATATCTTGAAACGCCTGTTGTCCATTGTGAGAGCCAAACCGACATTCGGATCATTGGAATGGTATGCCACATTGGTAGCCATGCAATCATTCATCATTTTGATTATACCGGTAGTGCGATCCACACGATCGCCCGGTACAGCCTCCGATACCAGATACCTTGACGCATTTTTGCTCAGTTGCGCAGGTATGGCATCAAACAAGGCGGTAGCCCTGCCGCTATCGTCTAATTTCCAAAAATCCTCTTCGTACAACGAAACAATATCCCTCTTTACCAAATCTACCGCTTCGAGATTATTTGTCTTGATATATTCCGCAACGGCATTCGGCATACCGCCCACCAACATATAAAGGCGAAAATCCCGCATCATCCGCCTATGAACGGCATCGCCCAAGGGCTGTCTTTCTTCAAATGCCGTGCGCAACAAAGGTACGGTGGCGGTGTCGCCCAAAGCCCAGCGAAACTCCTCGTAATCCATCGGAAACATATCCACCTTGGTTTCTTCACTGGGCAACAAAATATCCGCACTGCTTTTATGCACAGTTATGAGTGAACCCGTTTCGATATAGTCGTAGCGACCATCTTTAACCAAATGTTTGATAGCCTGACGCGCCAAAGGGGCTTTCTGTACCTCATCGAATATGATTACCGACTTTCGTTCAATCAATTCTACCCTATAGATAATCTGAAGCCGAAGAAAGATATAATCCAAATCGGATATATCCTTAAACAAGTCGTACACTTCTGCCGGAGCAACGGCAAAGTCGATAAGGATATAGGATTTATACTCCTTTCGGGCAAACTCCTCGGCAAGGGTGGATTTGCCGATTCGCCTCGCCCCCTGTATCAAAAGCGCCGAACTTCCGTTACGCTCATTTTTCCATTTGAGAAGACGGTCGTACATCTTGCGCTTAAACAATATTGTATCCATCTCAATTACAATAAATTTGCCGCACAAAGATAATTATTTTGTCAATTTCCGCCAAATTTTTTATGCCAGTTTTGTCAATTTCCGCCAAATTTTTTATGCTAGTTTTGTCAGTTTCCGCTAAATGTTCCACATTTGCATCGTACGTAATATGCGTTTCAAACCCTGAAACACCAAGATGAGCTAATGCGCGAAAAGAGGCATCTAATACACCACCACGAAAGCAGGAACGTTTCCGGCGGGGCTCCACGAGGCGCCGTCTTCTATTATCTCGATTACTTTTTTCGCTATATCGTGCGAGGTGCTCTCTATAATCTGGAAATCGACCGGGCGACCCTTGTCGTCGATATCGAAACTCAACACGACAATGCCGTTTTGGGGTTTATCGGCTTCTGGCGATGTCAGCTTGTATTTATAAAACAACAACGACAGTTTGTCGTAGATATATTTATAGAATGCCTTGTATCCTCTTGCCGGCATGGGCGTAGTCGCCGCCAATGATTTGGATTTCGCCTCCGGCTCTTGCCGCCTCTCACGACTATGCCTCGCGTAGGAGTATCTCGAAGAACGGGCTCCGAGTTGTAAAGAGGCAAGCGCTTTCTCTATTGCGTCTTTAATCGATTCCTCCACGTCTGGAGTTTCCTCCCGGCAATGGGAATTACATACATTATTCCCAATCATCAAGTCTGTCTTGGCAACAAAAGAACTTATGGACTCTTCCATACGGCGCAAATGGCTGCTCAAGTCGGGTTCTTGCACTTCATCATAACCGTCTATGGCATCCGTCAAAAAAGGATCCTGCATAGACTCACGTTCCAAATCATGGGCTTCGTGACCCTTTCGGTTACCTCCTATATAGGACAGTAACCCCATTCTTTTGTCGTCTTCTCTATGCATGACTTCAAATTGCGTTTACCATTCTGGATATAGCTCTTTACACTCTTCAACCCATAGCCCTTTTGCTCAGAAATCTCGGCATACGACTTCTCGGCAAGAAAAAATTCCCTGATACAGTTTTTCTGCTGGTCAGGCAAATGTTCCATACAGTGGTGCAGCGCCTTTAACTGTATTTCATCTCCATGTTCTTCCAGCAAATTCAAAAATTCAGCGGAATCAACCGGTTCTTCTTTCCAATCTGATACCATTGCCGGGTGACGCTTTCGCAACAATTGCAAGCAATGATTGCCGGCTACGCGATACAACCAATTCTTAAAACAGGCTATCTCTTGCCTTTTCACCTTTTCCACCAAGTCTCCGAACAACTGCATAACCGCATCTTCGGCATCTTCCGGAGTTTTGAGGTACTTTAGGCTCAAACCGTAAAGCAAGGGTATATAACGGCAGTACAAGATGCCGAAATATTTCATATCTCCGGTTCGAATGTATCGGCTCAGCAAGTCCTCATCGCCTGCATTTTCCCAATCAATCCAATACCTCATCAAGTTCTTTTTAAGTGTCGAAGATACAAAGAAAATTTTCGTCAGCCTTATGGAATTTTTTCCCTACGGGCATCTATATAGCAAAAACCTTAACAAATAAAATATCAAATGCCATGAAAACTGTATTTATCTGCCTGATTGTGATTAGTCTCGTTGTTATAATCACGGCATGGATCTCATTGCGCAAAAGGAAGAATGTTTCTAAGCATGATGCAGAGTCCATTCCCGATGAAGCCGAAACGGATGGCTTAACCATAGAAGACGCCGAAATAGCTGCCAAGATACGCGAAACCTTGGCTTCTTTATCCCCGTCCGCAAAACATAAAAGAGTATTCCATAGCCGTTGCAAAGAGACTACCGGCTCTTTGCCGATGATGGTTTTCAATGATACGCC
Source organism: Lentimicrobiaceae bacterium (assembly GCA_022510485.1). Lineage (GTDB taxonomy): Bacteria > Bacteroidota > Bacteroidia > Bacteroidales > P3 > Pullibacteroides. Next base: position 4,356 of record JAFLTI010000019.1, read on the forward strand.
ATCGACAGAATCGTACGCCAAGTTTGCAGACAACCGTTTTCATTCTCCGGACAAAGAGCCATTATCCACCTTCTCTATCGACGTTGACGTTGCCTCCTACTCCAATATGCGACGCTATATCAACCAAGGAGAGCTTCCTCCGATGGATTCGGTACGTGTGGAAGAGTTCATTAACTATTTTTCTTATACCTACCCCCAACCTACCGACAGCAACCCCATTCATATAGATTTGGAAGCGGGCGTATGCCCTTGGAAGAAACAGCACCGTCTTGTAAAAATAGGACTGAAGACCAAGGATACTCCAACAGAAAATCTACCGGCTGCAAATTTTGTATTTCTGATTGATGTTTCCGGCTCTATGGATGAACCGAACAAACTCGGTCTTGTAAAATCCTCCATGAAGATGCTCACCAACCAACTCAGAGCAATAGACCGGGTGTCTATCGTGGTTTACGGCAGCAACGCCCAAGTGGTGCTGCCCTCCACGCCGGGCGACGAGAAAATCAAGATAAAAAAGGCAATAAAGTCGCTTTCGGCAGCCGGTTATACTGCCGGAGAGGCAGGTCTCCGATTGGCATACCAAACAGCTAAAGAAAACTTTATCCAAGGAGGCAACAATCGTATTATCCTTTGTTCTGACGGCGATTTCAACTTTGGCGTCTCGGACGAGAGCGGTATTGAGCAACTCGTATCTCAAAAAAGCAAAGACGGAATCTTTTTGTCGGTACTCGGATTCGGCATGGGCAACTACAAAGACAGCATGATGCAGGTACTTGCCGAAAAAGGAAAGGGAAACCAAGCCTATATCGACAATATTCAGGAAGCCCGCAAGGTGTTGATTTCCGAATTCGGAAGCACTTTGTTTACCGTAGCCGAAGATGTCAAACTGCAAATTGAGTTCAATCCGGTGCAAGTGCAGTCGTACCGTTTGGTCGGTTACGAAAGCCGGCTGTTGAAAGACGAAGATTTTAACGACGACAAGAAAGATGCCGGCGATATCGGTGCCGGACACACGGTAACCGCCTTGTACGAAATCATACCGGTTGGAGTAAGCGGTACGATTCCCGGAACCGTAGATTCTCTTAAATATCAAAAGAAAACGGAACAACCAGCGAGTTTCGACCCCATTCTATCAGAAATGTTGACCGTAAAACTCCGTTACAAAAAGCCCGGAGAATCGGAAAGCCGGCTTATGGAAAAAAGTTTAACCGATACGGGTAGCGACAATGTGTCGGAAGACTTTCGCTTTGCCTCCGCCGTAGCAATGTTCGGACAGCTCTTACGGCATTCCGATTTCAAGGGGGATGCAAATTATCAACAGGTTATCGATATTGCCGAACAAATGCGCTCAAACGACAGCGAAGGCTATCGAAAAGAGTTCATTAGGCTTGTTAAATCTGCCCAAAGCATGGCTTAACTCAAAAACATTTTTCATTCTCAAAAACATTAACGACCTTTGCGAAGCCTTTTTTAGGCGGTTTTTTGTTGTATTTTACTCAATACGCTATGTCGAACCTATTATTGCTCTTGGTCGTTGTGCTTACAGCGGTGGCGCTTGTGTGCGCCGGCTGGGGATTCGGGGTCTGGCTCAGTCCCCGTTCCTACAATCCCTTAAAAGAAGAAACCTACGAGTGCGGCGTTCCCACACGAGGCAGAAGCTGGATGCAGTTCCGCGCCGGTTACTACCTCTTTGCCCTGCTCTTTCTGATGTTCGATGTGGAAGCCGTATTCCTTTTTCCTTGGGCGGTAATCGCTAACGAAATGGGTACGGCAGCCCTCTATACCGTTTTGTTTTTCTTGGTGGTGCTGACCCTCGGTCTGGCATACGCATGGAAGAAAGGAGCTTTGGAATGGAAATAAGAAAACCCAAGATTAAAGGTATTCCCTACGAGGATTTCAAAGACAACGAATACATCGAAACCCTACGCAAAAACGGCGTGGGCGTGGTGCTGGGCAACTTAGACAGCGTAATCAACTGGGGGCGTTCCAATTCGTTGTGGCCCTTGACCTTTGCCACCAGCTGCTGCGGTATAGAATTTATGAGCGTGGGGGCGGCACGCTACGACTTTGCCCGGTTCGGGTTTGAAGTGGCGCGCGCCAGTCCGCGACAGGCAGATATGATTATGGTGGCAGGCACCATCGTCAACAAGATGGCACCGGTGCTTTACCGGCTCTACGAACAGATGGCGGATCCAAAATACGTAATCGCCGTGGGCGGCTGCGCTATCAGCGGCGGTCCTTTCTCTAAGTCGTACAACGTATTGCAGGGTGTAGACAAGATTATTCCCGTAGACGTCTACATTCCCGGATGCCCTCCCCGTCCGGAAGCCTTGCTGTACGGTATGATGCAGTTGCAGCGTAAAGTCAAGGTGGAACACTTCTTTGGCGAAGTAAACAGGAAAGAACCCAAAAGTCACCGCTTTCCCGAACTCCGCCCCGAAGAACAGCCTGTTTTCGCCTCCAAATATCAAGACAACGAATAACGACCGTATTTAACCGATATGAATACGATTCAATCCATTATACAGGAACTCTGCCCGCAGGCCGTTTTTGTGCAAACGGAAAACGAGCCATTGCAAGTGAGTCTGTCGGCGGCGCAGCTGGCTAAGCTGATAGAACCCTTGCGTCATAATGCCGCCTTGCAGTTCGATTATCTCGAAGACCTTGTGGGTATGGACTTCGGCGAAAGATTAGGGGTTATCTACCGCTTGTATTCTACTGTTCACAAGCACCGTATCCTTATCGAATGTCAGGCGGAGAGCCGACAGGAGCCAGAACTCCCCACCCTTTCGCATATCTGGGCTATCGCCAATTTCTACGAACGCGAGGTGTTCGACTTTTTCGGCATCCATTTCATAGGGCATCCCGATATGCGGCGGTTGTTCCTGCGCAGCGACCATATAGGCTATCCCTTGCGCAAGGACTACGACCCTGAGTCCAATCCCTTGAAGTTAGAAGACGAATTTCTGCCCGACGACACTTCCGTTTATGTGGAACACGATGGCAAGCTGCAAGTAGAGGGGCATACCGTGTTTGAAAAAGACGAGTATGTGGTCAATATCGGGCCCCAGCACCCCGCCACCCACGGCGTATTGCACTTTCAGGTGTCTTTGCAGGGAGAAATAGTCAAGAAAGTAGACGTTCACTGCGGCTATATCCACAGGGGTATCGAAAAGATGTGCGAAAGCATGACCTACCCTCAGACTTTGGCTATGACCGACCGTCTCGATTACCTTTCGGCTCATCAGAACCGCCATGCCTTATGCGCCTGTATCGAAGACGCCATAGGCTTGGAAGTACCGCGCCGCGCCCAATATATCCGGGTATTGATGGACGAATTGAGCCGAATCCAGTCGCACCTGCTTTTCTATGCCACTTTCTGTATGGACTTGGGTGCGCTCACGCCCTTTTTCTACGGATTCCGCGACCGCGAGAAAATTCTGAACATTTTTGAGGATACCACCGGGGGCAGGTTGATTCAGAACTACAATGTAATAGGCGGGGTAGCCCGCGACCTTCACCCCGATTTCATCAAGAAAACGAGGGAATTTGTGAACTACCTGCCCAACGTGCTCAAAGAATACCACGATGTATTTACCAACAACGTTATCTTTAGGCAGCGTGCCAAGGGTATCGGACTGTTGAGCAAGGAACAGGCACTGTCTTTCGGTGTTACAGGACCTTCGGCGCGTGCCAGCAACCTGTCTTGCGATGTGCGCAAGCACAACCCTTACAGCATCTACGACGAGGTGATGTTCAAAGAAATACTTTACCCCAACGGCGACTGTCTTGACCGCTATATGGTACGTATGGACGAAATCCTGCAATCGCTGTCGATTATCGAACAGCTGCTGGACAAGATTCCGCAAGGCGACTTCTGCGCCAAGACCAAACCGGTTATCAAACTGCCCGAAGGCCGCTTCTTCAAGAGCGTGGAAACGGCGCGCGGCGAGTTCGGCGTATTTATCGAAAGTCACGGCGACAAATATCCCTATCGGCTTAAGTTCCATTCGCCCTGCCTGCCTTTGGTTTCGGTGGTAGACACCCTCGCCTCGGGCAACAAGATAGCCGACTTGATTACTATCGGAGCTTCGTTGGATTATGTGGTTCCGGATATCGACCGTTAATGCAAATTTTATAAAACAACTGTAAAATGTTTGATTTTAGCGTTGTTACAACATGGATAGACGAGGGCTTGCGCAGCATTATGCCCGCCGCAGGTGCCATTGCCATAGAATGTGTGCTTATTGGCGTGTTGCTCTTGGCTGTATATGCGGTATTCGCCTTGGTTCTGATTTTGGCGGAACGCAAGGTGTGCGCCGCTTTTCAATGCCGTTTGGGTCCCAACCGGGTAGGTCCTTGGGGCAGCATACAGACTGTGGCGGATATGGTAAAGATCATTACCAAAGAAATTATCTCGATACGGCACGTAGACAGTTTTCTGCACAATCTCGCGCCCTTTCTCGTGATTATCGCCTCTCTGCTGGCATTTTCGTGTATTCCTTTTGCCAAAGGATTGCATATACTCGATTTTAATGTAGGAATCCTATTTATGATAGCCGCTTCTTCTATCGGCATCGTGGGTATTCTGCTTGCCGGCTGGTCTTCCAACAACAAGTTCTCGCTTATCGGCGCCATGCGGAGCGGTGCTCAGATGATCAGTTACGAACTATCCATCGGCTTGAGCATCATGACCATCGTGGTGCTTTCGGGTACGATGCAGATTTCGGAATTAGCGGAAGGGCAGAACGAGCTGTGGTTTATCTTTAAGGGGCATATCCCTGCCTGCATAGCCTTTGTGGTCTACCTTATCGCCGGAACGGCAGAAACCAACCGAGGGCCTTTTGACCTTCCCGAAGCCGAAAGCGAGCTGACTGCGGGCTATCACACCGAATATTCGGGTATGCACTTCGGCTTTTACTACGTGGCGGAATTTGTTAATATGTTTATCGTTGCCGCTATCGCCACCACCGTTTTCCTAGGTGGATGGATGCCCCTGCACATTCCCGGCTTAGACTCCTTTAACCATGCTATGAACTACATTCCATCCCTGTTCTGGTTTCTCGGCAAAAGCATCGTGATGGTGTTTGTCATCATGTGGTTCAAATGGACTTTTCCGCGCTTGCGCATAGACCAGCTTATCCGTTTGGAATGGAAATACCTCCTGCCCCTGAACCTTGTGAACCTTATACTGATGGTTCTCATCGTAGCCTTGGGCTGGCATTTTTAACCGTTTGCATCATGAATTCGCTTGTAAAATATTTTTCCGATTTTTTCAGTGCCCTCAAATCGCTTTTGACGGGTATGAAAACCACCCTCAAGGTGTTCTTTCGTAAAAAGACCACCGAGCGTTATCCCGAAAACCGCGAAAACCTGTATATAGCGGAACAGTTCCGGGGACGTCTGGAAATGATTCATACGCAAGACAACCACCATTATTGCGTAGCTTGCGGCATCTGTCAGATGAACTGCCCCAACGGAACGATTCAGGTAGAAAGCCAAACGCTTACCAATGCCGAGGGAAAAACCGAAAAGGTGCTTGCCGCCTATCGCTACGATTTGGGTAAATGCCTCTTTTGCGAACTGTGCGTAAGAACCTGTCCCCACCAAGCCATACGCTTTACCAATTGCTTTGAAAACGCCGTGTTTACACGTCAAAAGCTGCAATTTGTACTGAACAGACCCGGAGCGAGCCTGCAACCCAAACCGGCAAAAGCCCCGGCATCCGCCGATAATACTAACCCTGCAAAACCGGAATAAAACCATGCAAAACGTACTTATACTCAAAATCATTTTCGGTTTGTTGGCTGCGGTAATCGCCGTTTTTTCGGTGATGGCAGTACGCACCCGCCGTATATTGCATGCGGCAACCTACCTGCTGTTCGTGCTCTTTGCCACAGCCGGACTTTACTTTTTTCTCAACTACTCCTTTTTAGGTGCGGTGCAGTTGCTGGTGTATGCCGGCGGCGTCATCATACTGTATGTGTTCTCTATTTTGCTTACCAATACCGACCGCGAAGAGCCGCTGCCCATCTACAGCCTTCGCCGCTGGTTGGCACTGTTGGCTACGGTAGGCGGTATCGCCTTGGTTGGATTCTTGTTGATTACCAACCTTTGGCAGCACCCCGAACTCCCCCTCGATGCCGAAGTGAGCATGAAAGAGATAGGTCATACCCTTATGGGTACCCAAAAAGGACAATACCTGCTGCCTTTTGAGGTAATGAGCGTATTGCTGCTTGCCTGTATGGTGGGAGCCCTCGTTATTGGCCGTAAGCGTAGTTAATTCACGTATCACAAAAAAGCAAAGCGGATATGGAACCCGTTATTTCGATGGAAGCTTATCTGATTGTATCTTCCATCATGTTTTTTGCCGGCATCTACGGTTTTATCATCAGAAAAAACCTGATTGCCACCCTTATCTCGATAGAATTGGTGATTACCTCCACCGATATAAACTTTGCCGTGTTCAACCGTTTCCTCTACCCCGGACAGTTGGAAGGTATGTTCTTTACACTCTTTTCCATCGGGGTGTCGGCGGCAGAAACGGCAGTGGCTATCGCCATTATCATCAATATTTACCGAAACCTCAAGAACGTGGATACACGCAACTTGCAAAAGCTTAAAGACTAATGGAATACTCAGTTTTTATCTTGTTGCTTCCCCTATTGGGATTCTTGTTTGCCGGCTTGGGCGGAACCCGCCTTCGCGGTAAATCCGCCGGCTATGTGAATACCGCCATATTGGCTGTAGCGGCAGTGCTGGCATACTTTACGGCATGGGAATATTTTTCGCTGCCGCGCATAGACGGGCTGCGTCAGAGCCTGCAACCGCTCCATTGGGAATGGCTGCGCTTTACCGAACACCTGCATATCGACTTGGGCATCATGCTTGACCCGATTTCGGTTATGATGCTGGTGGTGATTACCACCGTATCGCTTATGGTGCATATCTACAGCCTCGGCTATATGGAGGGCGAAAAGGGCTTTCAACGCTATTACGCCTTTTTGGGTCTGTTTACCTTTTCGATGTGCGGACTGGTGGTAGCCACCAACATTTTTCAGATGTATATCTTCTGGGAACTGGTGGGCGTTTCCTCCTACCTGCTTATCGGTTTCTACTACACCAAACCCGAAGCGGTGGCGGCTTCTAAAAAAGCCTTTATCGTTACCCGCTTTGCCGATATGTTCTTTTTGATGGGCATCTTGCTGCTGTCTTACTACACCAAAACTTTTGATTTTGCGCTGCTTTGCAGCGGCGATGCCAACCTCTTTGCCGATGCCGCCGGAAAAACCTTTATGGGCGGTGCGGTATTGGCGTGGGCTACCGGGCTTATCTTTATCGGAGCGGCGGGCAAGAGCGCCATGTTCCCCTTGCATATATGGCTGCCCGATGCTATGGAGGGTCCCACTCCCGTTTCCGCCTTGATTCACGCGGCAACTATGGTGGTAGCCGGTGTGTTTCTCGTGGCACGTCTGTTTCCCGTTTACTTTTTCTTTACCCCTCAGATACTGCACGGCATTGCTTATGTGGCAGCCTTTACCGCCCTCTACGCCGCAATCGTGGCCTGCGTTCAAACCGATATAAAGCGAGTGCTGGCATTCTCCACCATCTCTCAAATCGGCTTTATGCTGGTGGCTTTGGGCGTTTCGGGTATGGAAGGACACGAAGGGCTCGGCTATATGGCGTCTATGTTTCACCTCTTTACGCACGCCATGTTCAAAGCCTTGTTGTTCTTAGGCGCGGGAGCCATCATACATACCGTACACAGCAACGAAATGTCGCATATGGGTGGCTTGCGCAAAGCCATGCCCCTTACCCATATCACATTTTTGATTGCCTGTCTCGCCATTGCCGGCATTCCGCCTTTCTCCGGCTTCTTCAGCAAAGATGAAATCCTTTCGGCGGCATTTATGTTCAGCCCTGCCTTGGGTGTAGGCATGACCGTTATCGCCGCCCTTACGGCTTTTTATATGTTCCGTCTCTACTACAACATCTTCTGGGGCAAGCCGGCAGAACACGAACATCCCCTGCACGAAGCCCCCAAAAGCATGACTTCTCCCCTGCTGTTCCTTGCCGCCCTTACCCTCGTGGCGGGATTCATTCCTTTCGGCAAGTTCGTAAGCAGCAACGGAGCGGAATACATTATTCATTTAGACCTGCGCATCGCCCTTACCAGCGTGCTTATCGCCTTGGCTTCCATCTTATGCGCCCGCTGCCTTTACCGCAAGGGCACCAGCGCGGTTCCCGATAAAATGGCAAGCTTTTTCGGTTCCCTTCACAAAGCCGCCAAGAACCGCTTTTACATTGATGAAGTTTACCAATTCATTACCCATAAAATCATTTTCCGCTGCATTTCGCAACCCCTTGCATGGTTCGACCGTCATATCATAGACGGATGCCTCAACGGCATTGCCGGCATTACCCTTAGGGGCAGCGTGGCGTTCCGTTGGATGCAGAACGGCAACCTACAGGTTTACGCCCTGTGTATCATAGGGGGCTGCCTCTTGCTTACCTGCTGGATTTTATTGCGGTAATTTTTGTTTAACCTTGATGCAAAACCTACACGAATGAACCTATTATCCGTTTTTGTACTGATTCCGGTGCTGATGCTCGCCGGTCTGTTTTTAGCCAAAAACAGAAAACAAGTACTTTGGGTAAGCGCAACAGGAGCTTCGTTGCTGTTAATCGCCGCCGCCGTGCTGTGCTTTCTCTTTGCCGCGCAACGGCAGGTAGGCAATACTGAAGCCATGCTCTTTACCGCCACCCATTCTTGGTTTCCGGCTTGGAATATCGCCTACAGTGTGGGCGTTGACGGAGTTTCGGTGCTGATGATCCTGCTTTCGGCAATCATCGTCTTTACAGGCACCTTTACCTCTTGGAACATCGACCCCCTGCCCAAAGAATACTTTATGTGGTTCTGCCTGCTCTCCACCGGGGTGTTCGGCTTCTTTATCTCGCTCGACCTGTTTACCATGTTTATGTTCTACGAAGTGGCGTTGATTCCCATGTACCTGCTTATCGGGGTTTGGGGCAGCGGCAACAAAGAACGCTCGGCGATGAAGCTTACCCTGATGCTTATGGGCGGTTCGGCTCTGCTTATGTTGGGTATCTTGGGCGTATATTTCAGTTCGGGTGCGCAGAGTATGAACATTATGGATATGGCGCAAGCCTCCATTCCGGTAGTATTGCAGCGTTATTTCTTTCCTTTCGTGTTTATCGGCTTCGGGGTGTTAGGCGCGCTCTTTCCGTTCCACACTTGGAGTCCCGACGGCCACGCTTCCGCTCCCACGGCGGTTTCTATGCTCCATGCGGGCGTATTGATGAAATTGGGCGGTTACGGCTGCTTCCGCGTGGCAATGTTCCTTATGCCCGAAGCGGCTTCGGAACTGGCGTGGATATTCCTTATCCTTACCGGTATCAGCGTGGTTTACGGCGCGTTCTCCGCCTGCGTTCAGAAAGACCTTAAGTATATCAATGCCTATTCTTCGGTGAGCCACTGCGGCTTGGTGCTGTTTGCCCTGCTTATGATGAACACCACCGCTATGACCGGTGCGGTAATGCAGATGCTTTCGCACGGTTTGATGACCGCCCTCTTCTTTGCCCTTATCGGTATGATTTACGGACGGACCCATACCCGCGATATTGACCAGATGGGCGGCTTGATGAAAATCATGCCTTTCTTGGGTGTTGCCTACGTAATTGCCGGTCTGGCTTCCTTGGGGCTGCCCGGTTTAAGCGGTTTTGTGGCGGAAATGAATGTTTTTGTAGGTGCTTTTCAACATAGCGATACCTTTCACCGCGTGCTGACCCTCGTGGCGGTAACCTCTATCGTGATTACCGCCGTGTATATCCTGCGCGTGGTAGGAAAGATTCTCTACGGACCGGTATTTAATCCGGAACACCTCAAGCTTAAGGATGCCGTTTGGTTCGAGCGTTTTCCGGTGGTGGTGCTCATTCTCGCCATTGCCGCTATCGGTCTATATCCCGGCTGGATTGCCGACTGGATAGGACAGGCTCTTTTGCCTATCGTGGAACGTTTGAGCATAGCTTCCCTGTAAATTTTAACATGAACCTATAAAGATTGAAAAGATGGACTTTTCAAATTTCCTGATACTGCGCAACGAAATCTTTTCGGTAGCCGTTATTTTGTTTCTGCTGCTGTTTGACCTCTGCGCCCCTGCCAAATTCCGCAAAGCCCTGCATCCGATTGCCTGCCTTTTGCTGTTGGCTCAGATTGTATTCTGCTGCCTGCCCGCCGAATCCGGCACGGCATTTGGCGGTATGTACATCACCACGCCCATAAGTTCAGCCGCCAAGGCATTGATGGGAATGGGTACGCTCTTGGTATTCCTCTTTGCCAAAAAATGGCTCGACAACGAACACGAAATAGCCAAAGGCGAATTTTACTACCTTACACTCAACACATTGTTAGGTATGTATTTTATGGTTTCGGCGGGGCATTTTCTAATGTTCTTTATCGGCTTGGAACTCGCCTCCATTCCTTTGGCATGTATGGTGGCTTTCGATAAGAAATCGGATATTTCGGCAGAAGCCGGAGCCAAATACATACTCAACGCGGCATTTGCCGGAGGTATCTCCCTGTTCGGCATATCCTTGCTGTACGGTGCTTGCGGCACGCTCTATTTTGCCGACCTTCCGCAGGCACTGCACGCCACGCCCCTACAGATAGCCGGTTTGATTTTCTTTGCCACCGGGCTGTTCTTTAAGCTCTCGTTGGTTCCCTACCATTCGTGGACGGCAGACGTTTACCAAGGTGCGCCCACCAACGTGAGCGCCTATCTGTCGGTGATTTCCAAAACAGCCGCCGCCGTTTCGCTCTTCCTGATTTTTGTAAAGGTGTTCGGCATTATGGCAGAAAGCTGGAGACCGGTGCTGTACGCGCTCGCCATCTTAAGCATTACCATAGCCAACCTCTTTGCCATCAAGCAGAAAAACATCAAACGTTTCTTGGCATATTCCTCCATATCCCAAGCCGGTTACGTGATTTTGGGCGTAGTGGCAGCCAGCCCCCATGGTTTGGCAGGTCTTTTCTACTACCTGTTTGTGTATATGTTTGCCAACATAGCCGCTTTCGGTATCGCTTCTTTGGTAGAACGCCAAAGCGGAAACGCGCAGATAAGCACTTACGACGGATTGTACAAGACCAATCCCAAACTGGCGGTATTGATGATGTTTGCCCTGTTCTCCCTTGCGGGGATTCCTCCCTTTGCAGGCTTTTTCAGCAAGTTCTTTATCTTTGCCGCCGCTACCCAGCAAGGCTATTACGTATTAGTACTCATTGCCTTGCTCAATACCATTATATCCCTCTACTACTACCTGCTTATCGTCAAGGCAATGTTCATCAATCCCAACGACAATCCGCTTCCAGCCTTCAAGTCGGATAATGGCAGCCGCTTGGCCATGTGCCTTTGCCTTGCCGGTATCGTTTTAGGCGGTATAGCGGGCTGCTTCTACAATTATCTTTCTAACTTAGCGATAGCTTGGTAATAAAACCTAAACGATGAGCACAGCAACCCAAAGTGCCGCCAACAAGGTAACCACGCGCACCTTGTTGCAGATGAAGGCCGAAAACAAAAAGATAGCCATGCTCACCGCCTATGACTATTCCTTGGCGATGTTGCTTGACCATGCCGGAATAGATGCCATTTTGGTAGGCGATTCGGCTGCCAACGTAATGGCCGGGCATCCCACCACCCTGCCCATTTCTTTGGATCAGATGATTTATCACGCTTCTTCGGTGGTGCGTGCCGTAAAGCACGCCCTTGTGGTAGTGGATATGCCTTTCGGGTCTTATCAGGGCGATACCTCGGTGGCATTGCAGTCGGCTATCCGTATTATGAAAGAAACCGGAGCTGACGCGGTAAAGATAGAGGGTGGTGAAGAAGCCATTGAATCAATACAAAAAATCATTTCCGCCGGTATTCCCGTTATGGGGCATTTGGGCTTGACCCCGCAATCCATTAACCGTTTTGGCACCTATGCCGTGCGTGCCACAGGAAAAGAAGAAGCCCAAAAACTGCTTGCAGACGCCAAGCTGCTGGATTCGGCGGGCTGTTTCGGCATCGTCTTGGAAAAGATACCCTCCGCCTTGGCGCAAGAAGTCTGCCGCTCGGTTTCCGTTCCCGTTATCGGCATAGGAGCCGGCGCTCAGGTAGACGGACAGGTTCTGGTGCTGCACGATATGTTAGGCATTACCCAAGGCTTTTCCCCCCGCTTTCTGCGCCGCTATCTGAACTTGGGCGAACAGATAAGCCAAGCCGTTGCACAATATGTGCAGGATGTAAAGACCGGCGATTTTCCCAACCCAAAGGAACAATACTGATGCTTGCTGAACCCGCCCCCATTCTGTACGAAGACAACCACCTGCTTGCGGTCAACAAAAAGGCGGGGCAGATCGTGCAGGGCGACAAGACGGGAGATATGCCGCTGAGCGAGTGTTTCAAGGAGTATATAAAAGAGCGCGACAATAAACCGGGCAATGTTTTTTTAGGCGTGCCTCACCGCCTCGACAGGCCGGTGAGCGGAGTATTGCTGTTTGCCAAGACCTGCAAGGCTTTGGAGCGTGTCAACGCGCTTATACGTAACCGGCAGCTGCAAAAGACCTACTGGGCGATTACCCGCCATGAACCCCCGCAGGAACAGGCTCGTATAGAACAATATATCGTAAAGAACGAAAAGCAGAATAAGTCGTATATATGCCCTGCCTCCGTTTCAGGAGCGCAGAAAGCCGAACTGTCCTATCGTCTTCTGGCGCGCTCCCAGCGGTATTTTTTGTTGGAAGTGCAGTTGCACACCGGGCGGCATCATCAAATCCGCGCCCAATTAGCCAATATGGGATGCCCCATACAAGGCGACCTCAAATACGGCGACAAGCGGAGCAATCCCGACGGCGGCATCAGCCTCCATGCCCGCTCCCTGCAACTGATTCACCCTGTTCGTCAAACGCCTCTCGAAATCATCGCCCCCCTTCCCGAAACCGCCCTATGGCAGTGCTTTGAGCGCTAAAATTTTCGTATCTTTACCAATATTTAGCTGATATGTTTTTACTAAAACATACCATTGGAAAATACACACCACCACGACCAATCCAATAGGAAACAAAAACGGCCGTTGTTAACCTAATAAGGCAGCCTTGTCGTTCCGGGCAAGATAGTCAACAACAAACGCATGGTGGTTACTCAACAACAAGGAGGTTATTATGAACACTTTATATAAAAAAGAGCGTAAGCCCATATTTGGAGTTACCCTATGTTTTTTGCTCTGTCTGTTGTTATGCCCAAACGCTACCGTCTGGGGCGTCACTACTGATTCCTCGATACATCAGGTACACGGCGACAGCGTGTATCTTATAAAATTGATGACCTATAATTTGAAAGGCAGGCATACCGAATATAAAATCCATGCCCAAGTGGTAAAAAATACCGATCCCGATGTGGTGGCAGTGCAGGAAGTGAGGGGACTAAACAAATTCGAAATACTGAAAGAAAAGAGTGGTTATAAGGGAATAAGGTTCTGTACGGTAGTGGACTATGGAATTGGGCTTTTATATAAATCATCGTCTGTGGGAGAACCTCTTCAGGTAAAGAAAATACTGGTAGACACTTATGATAAATGGTATGAAATCTTTCGGGGATTTATCGTTGCCGAATTCCGTGACTTCTGTTTTGTGGCAACACATTATAGCCAAAAAGAGGAAGGTAAAAAAAAGATGAACCGGGAGATTTTGAAAAATTCTCTCGTTCGGAAGTGTATAAACGAAGGTAAACCGGTTTATCTGGCAGGAGATATGAATACAAAACCTGACGAACCGGGAATACAAGGTTTGAAAGAGGCAGGATTCGAGGTATTGAACAATACCGATAAAATTGGCAGCAGCTACGTGGATGCCACGCGGCGATCAGGTGCTATGATTGATTTGATTCTTGGGTACAATACAAATCCGAACCACAAAACAATCGAGAAATACATCCCTATTCCAGAGAGCGAAAGGGCTGCATTTTTAGATAATATCTCCGACCACCTCCCTTATTTTGTAAAAGTCAAATTCAAATAGCCGTAAAAACAAATGAACATTTTTTCGTAAATTCGCTCTTTGCTGCCGTTTCAAGCGCGGTGGCGAAAAGCTATGATTGAGAACGTTCCTATTTCCGTACAGCTTTTTGATGACAACCTGCGGATGTTTTCCGCTATGATGGAAGATATCCGTATGGCGGAGAAATACGTGTATTTAGAAACCTATCGCTTTAACGACGACGCCATCGGACACCGCTTCAAAGACGTCTTGGTGGAAAAGGCAAAACAAGGCGTGGATGTACGCATTTTGGTAGATGCCTACGGCACCAAACCTGCCGAATTTCTTTCCGAATTAGAAAACGCAGGGGCAAAGCTGTTGTTCTTCAAAAAAATAAAATTCTTCTTTTCAAACACTTTTGCCAAAAACAACACCCGTAACCACCGCAAGCTTCTCTTGATAGACGACCGCATTACCTATATCGGTTCAAGCAATATTACCGCCTACTCGCTCAACTGGCGCGATTTGAACCTACGCTTGGAAAATCCCATCACCCGCAAGTTCAAAGGCTGTTTTCTGCACAATGCCCAACAGTATAAACTGTACGATATGGTGCCTTTTGAACGGAACAAAATCATCAACTACCATAATTACGGCATCATACAAGACACCCCCACCGCCTACTTTCAGGAAGTGCGCAACTATATGCTCAAGATGATAGCCAACGCCAAGGAAGAGATACTTATCGAAACCCCTTATTTTCTGCCCGGGTATAGAATCCGCAGGGCACTTACCGCTGCGGCTTCGAAAGGGCTAAAAGTAGTGGTGCATATACCCCTACATTCCGATGTATCTATGGTAGACCTGTTGCGCACCAAATATCTTGGTCCTATGTTCAAGGCGGGCGTGCAATGGAAATTTTACAAACCCGACTTACTCCACGCCAAGTGTATGCTTATCGACAAGAAGCGTTTTCTGATGGGATCTGCCAATATGGATTACCGCAGTTTCCGCTACCAATACGAAATCATGCTCTTTGGCGAAAATCCCGAAATTGTGGACCTCCTCGAAAGGCATATCGCTCAAACGGCGGAGGCATCCGAAGATTTTGACTACGAAAAGTGGCTCAACACACCCAAGATAACCCGTTTTATGGAATGGCTGCTAACGCCTTTCCGCCATCTTTTTTAACGCAAAAAAAATTTTTATCATGAACGAAGTACTCAATACCCTCGAACCCAAAATCCTTTGGAAATATTTTGGCGAAGTGCTGCAA
The DNA here is from genome assembly GCA_022510485.1 of Lentimicrobiaceae bacterium. Taxonomy (GTDB): domain Bacteria; phylum Bacteroidota; class Bacteroidia; order Bacteroidales; family P3; genus Pullibacteroides. The sequence continues at coordinate 19,664 of JAFLTI010000019.1, forward strand.
ATTCCGCGCCCTTCTAAGAAAGAAGAAAAGATACGCGCCTATTTGGTCGATTTTGCCAAGCAACATCAGTTGGAATGTAAAACCGACAAAACCGGAAATGTGTTGATTCGTAAACCTGCCACGCCCGGTCACGAAAACAGCCCCTGCGTGATTTTGCAGAGCCATATGGATATGGTGTGCGAAAAAAACAGCGATTCCAAACACAATTTCGATACCGACCCAATTAAGGTAACATTGGCAGACGGCTGGCTTATGGCAGAAGAAACCACCTTGGGCGCGGACAATGGCTTGGGCGTTGCCACCGAATTGGCAATTTTGGCTTCTGACGATATAGAACACGGCCCTCTCGAATGTTTGTTCACCGTAGACGAAGAAACCGGACTTACCGGGGCTTTCGGCATAGAAAAAGGATTTTTGAGCGGCAAGATTCTGCTCAACATGGATTCTGAAGACGACGGACAATTCTTTATAGGCTGTGCCGGCGGCATAGACACCGTAATAGAATATCCCTATACCAAAGAAGCCGCAGCCCCCGAGCTTGCCTATTTTGAAGTGGCGGTAAAAGGGCTTACGGGCGGTCACTCCGGTGATGACATAAACAAAGGGCGTGCCAATGCCAACCAGCTGCTGGCGCGTTTTCTCTACAACCTGCAACAAAAATGCGATTTTCGCCTTTCTTCCTTTAACGGCGGAAACTTACGCAATGCCATAGCCCGCGAAGCCATAGCGGTAATCGGCACCGCTCCCGGAAACGAAAAGCTCCTGAGTGATGCCATAGCGGAATTCAAGCAGATTTTTGCTCACGAATACCGCCTTACCGAACCCCATCTGGATTTGAGCTGCACCAAGGCGCAGACACCCACATTCCTGATGGCAGATGCAAACCGCGATGCCTTGATTTACGCGCTCCTCGCCTGCCCTCACGGAGTATTGCGTATGAGCGATGAAATAGCAAACTTTGTAGAAACCTCCACCAATCTGGCTTCGGTAAAGACCTTAGACGATCACGTGCTTATCTGCACCAGCCAGCGGTCTTCGGTAGAAAGTGCCAAACATGCCGCAGCTCAGCGGGTGGCAGCCTGCTTTAAGGCTATCGGAGCCAAAACGCAGCACAGCGAGGGTTATCCCGGTTGGAATCCCAACCCCCACTCACCCATTCTCAAACTCACGCTCGACACGTTCAAGGACCTCTTTCACGAAGAGGGCAAGGCACTTGCCATTCACGCCGGACTGGAATGTGGTCTGTTCAGCGAAAAATATCCCGATATGGATATGGTTTCCTACGGCCCTACCATGCGCGGGGTTCACGCGCCGGGCGAAAAGGTGGAACTTTCTACCGTTACCCGCTTTTGGCTGCTGACCAAAGAAATCTTAAAACGGCTGTAATCCTGCTGGTATGAACCGTATATTTTTCGGAAGCCGGGAAATCGAATTTACCGATACGCTACCGCCCTTGCCTTGCCTGATAGCCGAATTCAACAAGGTAAGCGACTGGAACCGCTGGGTACGTAAGGAATTCAGTCAAACGCACGCCTGTGTGCTTTGCCAAAATCCCAAGGAGGATTTTGCCCGCTTTTTGCAAAAATTCAGGGTGGTGGAAGCCGCCGGGGGCATAGTGCAAGCCCCCTTTCCCGACGGAACGGAAAAATACCTCTACATTTTTAGAAACGGCATGTGGGATCTGCCCAAAGGCAAGAAAGAAGCGGGAGAAGACGATGCTACGAATGCCCTGCGCGAAGTGGAGGAGGAAACCGGTTTGAAAAATCTTCAAATCGTGCGCTATTTAGACCACACCTATCATTTTATGCCCACTAAAGAAGGGGAACTGCCCGTAAAACAAACCGCGTGGTTCTTAATGCGGGTGGATTCTCCGCAACAGACCATACCGCAAACCGAAGAGGGAATCGAAAAAGCCGAATGGCTTTCGTTATCCGATGTAAAGCAAAGGTTAGCGCTGATGTTTGCCTCGGTGGCTACTCTTTCGGATCGCTTTCTGCTTGCTCCTTGCGAGCTTTAAGCCTGCCCATCTGCTCAAAGCGTGCTTTGAGACCCTTGCTGGGCGCGTTAAAACCCGAATCGAGGATATTACCCTTGTCGTCTACCAACACAAAAGCCGGAAAGCGCGCGGCATCAATGGTTCTTATCCAGTCGATATTGCCGTTAAAATGCAGGTAGGGCCACGGATAACGCCGGCGGGCGGCATCGTGAAAATAGGCAGCAAAGGGATAATCGCAGTTTACGAACACTATCTTTACCGCAGCCTTTACCGGCGCTTCGGCAGATTGCCACAGTTTATTCAACAAGTCCGCCTCTTCCCGGCAAGAAGGGCATTGCTCGTAACCAGCCCTTACAAAAACGAAGTAGTGAAATTTGTCCTTTTCGAGCAAATCATCCACCATAACGGTATTGCCTGCGCTGTCAAGCAATGCGATTCCAGTAAAATAATGCCGTGAATCGGCTTGTTCTTTAGCCTCCATCAGGTTCTTCAATGCCGCCGCATGAGTAAAAAACTTGGTGTTTTGCTGCAAATACTGCAACATTCCTTGCAGTTTGCCGGCATCAATACGTTCATCGCCCCATATTTCCGCGCAGGCATTTATCAGCACCCATTCGCGCAAACGCTCACTTTTGAGCGAATAATCCAAACCCATACTGTCTGCAAGACAAGACAGTCGCTGCCTGTCCGTAAAATCCTCACGATTCAAGATACGCGCCACCTGAGCGAAAGGCAAAAAACGGTTGTTCTGAAAATAATCCGCATAATAGGATTTAAGAAAGGCAACTTGAGCGGGATTATGCTCGTTGAGCGGCTTCCCCTCTATATATTGCGCATAGAGTTCCTTACGTGAAGCCAAGCCCGAAAAGGATTTCAGATCCGCCTCCGTATAGTCGCGGTACGCCTTGAAATAAGGGTCTTCCAGCTTTCCGTAAAGCGAATCCGCCAAGCGAATGAAAGCACTCACAGGGCGAGTGTCGCCCTGTATGTTGATGCGTTCAAAATTGGGTTCCACCATACGGCTGTACCAATAAGAATATTGCCCTATAAGCGCGTTCAATCCGTCTTTTTGAGGATTGCCGGCGGTATCGCACAAAACATACTGCAATGCCGGAAACTGCCCGGAGGGAATAAAAGCGTTGCAAGTTTCATCAATATGGTAGTCGAACTCCGCCATCTGCAAACGGTAGGTATGTCCTACCTGCACAAAAAGCCCGGTGGAATAATAGTCTATCACCAGATAGGTAGGCAATATATCCCGAACCTCATCGGTTTGCAGCTCAAACCTGCCGTCTTCGTCTATACGGCAGCGGTCCAACTCCACATAGCGCATCGAAAAAGGATCCGCATCGGCACGCCACACCACTTCCCTGCCTTCCGCTCCCTTTGCCGTTCCATAAATCTTTACCGTATAATCGGATGCCGCCACCAACAAGGGAAGCAGGCATCCCAGCACAATTCCAACAGCCTTGTTTGCAAGCCGCATATTAAAGATTCTTTAAGATAAAGTCGGTAAGCTCCTGATACAGATGCCTGCGCGCAGAGCCTGTATTGCCGCCCATACCGTGGTTCTTGTTGGGGTACATCATAAAGCGGAACTGTTTATCGGCTTTCTGCAAGGCGGAAACCAAGTCTACCGCATTTTGAAAATGCACGTTGTCGTCGGCAGTTCCATGCGCCAAAAAGTAATTTCCCTGCAATTTAGAAGCGTAGTGAATGGGACTGTTCAACTCGTAGCCATCGGGATTTTCTTGGGGAGTGCGCATAAAACGCTCGGTATATACATTGTCGTAATATTTCCAGTTGGTTACGGGAGCCACTGCCATAGCTGCCTTGAATACGCCCTGCCCTTGGAAGAGGCAATTGGAAGACATAAATCCTCCGTAACTCCAGCCCCAAATACCGATACGTGAGGAATCCACGTAGGGCAGGCTGCCCAAATACTGCGCGGCGGCAATCTGGTCTTGGGTTTCGTATTTACCCAATTGCATATAGGTGCATTTCTTAAACGCCTCCCCCCTGCCTCCTGTTCCCCTGTTATCCACGCAGACCACAATATAGCCTTGACGCACCAACATCTGATACCACGCATAATCGAGCGTCTGATACGGTCGGAGCGCATTCTGCACCTCTTGTGAACCCGGGCCTCCATAAAGGAACATCAACACCGGGTATTTCTTGTCTTTGGCGGCTTCCGTACCGGCTTCGGCAGGCTTCATAATCCAAGCCTGCAAATAAACCTGCCTTGGGTTCTGTTTTTCCTTAGCCGATTTTTCTTCCATACGATGAAGCCCGAAAGCAGGGGCTTTCATAAGTGAATTGCTTTCCGTATCGGTAAGCGGCACGGGAATCCTGAAGAACTCTTTATCTACAAACGAATGATTCTTGGCGGTTTCTTCAAAATGGCTGTTGCTCAAAAGGCTGCGCACCAATTGTTCGTCTTGCGCTCCGATATGGTACAGATAATAAGAGGTGGGCATATTGGCAGAAGAATGTTCCACCACCATATAGCTAAAATCGCGATTAAAGGTAGCATGGGTGAAACCTCCCTTGAGTTGCAGATCCAAGGCGGGGCGGCGCAGGTTCTTTCCGTCTAAATCCACGCACATCAAGTCGCGGTCGGCAGGCGAAGTATACGCCGCCTGAAAGAACACGCGATTGGTCGCCTCATCTACGCCATAGAGCGAAGTTACGTCATAGGCTCCGGGCGTAAGCAGAATACCGTTGTCGTTTTTGGATTCCAAGTTAAACAGGTAAAGATGCTTGTAACCGTCTTTTTCGGTAGCGAGCAACATTCGCTTGCCGTCTTTGAAAAAATAAACGTCGTCGTGAATCTCCACATAGGCATCGTTACGTTCCCGATAGAGTTCATGCGCCCTGCCGTTCATAGGCACACCCCATATCCTGAAATCGTTCTGATGACGGTTCAAGGTATAAAGCACGAGTTCCGAACCCGAAGGATTCCAGAAAATGCGCGGATAGTACTCTATGGAATCGGCATCTATGCTCACCTCCGTATTCTTGCGGGTAGAAAGGTTGTAGAACCAAAGGCTCACTTTAGAATTTTCTTCACCTGCCTTGGGGTATTTATACTTATAGGTTTGGGGATAGAGCGAATCCCAAACGGTCATATCGTATTCTCTCAATGCCGATTCGTCAAACTTAAGGTAGGCTATCGACTTGGAATCGGGATTCCATGCGTATGCCTTGGTAAATCCGAATTCTTCTTCATAGACCCAGTCGGTATGCCCGTTCCGGATGCGGTTTTCCATACCGTCTTGCGTCAAGGCAACTTCCTTTCCTGTGGCAAAATCGTAGTACCAAAGGTTGTTTTGACGTATGTACGAAACCTTTTCACCATCGGGGCTAAAACAAACTTCCTGTATCGCTCCGTTTTGACTCAGCACAAGCGGGTTTGAGAACTTTCCGCTGCCGTCTTTGCTCCACACAACCGCCTGCCACAAGGCTGAACGACGATAAATCGCCTTGTAGCCCGAAAGCAGCAGCACCTTGCTCTGGTCTTTGTTGAACAAAAACCGCTGCGCTCTCCACTCCCGGTCTTGAAAGCGGGCGTCTTTAGCGGGATCCACCGCCACATTTCTCTTTTCCTTGCCGTTTTTTTGCCGGCTGCATTGGTAAAGGATGCCTTTTTCGAGCACGTAATACTCATTTTCTTCCAAGAGAGAAGATATGCCCGTAAGATTCTTCTGTTGAAAAGCGGGCGAAAAAAAGATGGAATCGAGCGTAATTTCTTTGTTCTGCATTTTTTCCTGCCCTTTTCCGGAAAGGCACATGCCGCTCAAAAGCAAAAGACATGCCATCCGGCTAAAGTTTTTTATGTTCATTTTGCGTAAATTTTCTCAAGGCAAAGTACGGCAAAAATATAAAAAAAGCCGCTTGACATCTGTCAGGCGGCTTTAAGAATGCTTAATACGAGAGCTTATTCAGCAACTTCTTCAGTGGCTGCTTCGCATTCAGCTTTCTGTTCCGTTTCGCAAGCCTTAACTGCTTCAGCACATTCGGTGCCTTCTTCAGCATCAGGTACAACTTCGGTAATTACTTCTTCTTCAACAGGAGCAGCGGTCTTGTTGGATTGGCAAGCCACAAAAGCAAACATAGCCAAAGCGGCGCAAGCGAGAAACATCTTTTTCATTGCAATGTGTTTTAAAAGGTTATTTTTCAGTTTGTTTTGTACGTTTTCGGTTTTGTCCCCAAGCCTCTTTTCCAAATCTTCCGTTCCGAAAAAAACACTTAAAGACGTGCAAAGTTAATTAAAATTTCTTTATGTTGAATATATGGAGGGAATTTCTTACATTTGCGCCGCATTTTGGGGTATAGAAACCCTTATTTTTACTTACAAAACAAACACAGATAGAAGATGGCTATTATCGGTAGAATCAGAAAACACGCCGGCCTTGCAGTCGCCTTAATCGGCATCGCCATTATCGGCTTCGTTATCCAAGACGCTTTCGGCAGAAGAGGACAGAGTGCGCCTCCCGTAGCTGTAATCAACGGCGAAACGGTTTCCTACAGCAGCTTTGCAGCCGATGTGGACCAAATTACCGAACAGTACAAACGCGCCCAAGGCGATGTTAAGATTACCGAAGAAGACATGAACCAAATCCGAGGCATGGCTTGGCAGCGTTTAGTTTCCAACATGCTTATCAACGAAGCCTGCCAAACCGTAGGCTTGCAGGTAAGCACGGCAGAAATGAACGATATGTACTACGGCAAGTTCATCAGTCCCTACCTTTACCAATACTTTACCAATCCGCAGACGGGCGTTTACGACCGCCAGCAGGTAATGAACATCATCAACAATTTTGACCAGCTTTCCGACCAAGACAAAGTGGCTTTAGGCGAATTGGAACACATCATCAAGAACGAAAGGCTTAAGGAAAAATACAACAACCTCGCCGCCAAATCGTTCTATATGCCCCGTGCCTTGGCGGCTTTCCAAAGCGGTCCTATGGCTTCTACGGTAACGGCACGTTGGGTTATGTTGCCCTACTCCCGGATTGAAGACGCCGACGTGCAGATTGACAAAAGCGACTACCGCAAATTCTACGAAGAAAACAAGTTCATGTTCAAACAGAACAAGAGCCGCAGTTTGGATTACGTAGTGTTTGACGTAACGCCCACGCCGCAGGATATGAGGGATCTCGAAAACCATGTGACGCAACTTTACGATGAATTCCAGCACGAATCTTCCATTCCCGATTTTGTAAACGCAGTTACTTCCGGTCAGCGTTTCGACAGCCTCTACCGCAGCAAGGATGAAATCTTTCCCGGTTGGGATACCTTGTTCAATGCCGAAGCCGGTACTTTCTTCGCACCGCGCCGTATGGGCCGCAGTTTCCAAATGGCAGCCCTTTTAGACGTACAGATGCGCCCCGACAGCATCCGCCTGCATCATATTTTCCTCTCTTATACCGAAGCCGGCAGCCAAAGCGGTCGCAACAAAGAACAATCTCGCCTCTTGGCAGACTCCTTGAAAAACTTGCTCAACCAAAACTCCGCCGATTTTGCCCAATTGGCAGCCGCTTATTCTGAAGATCCCGCCGCCCAGCAAAACGGTGGCGACCTTGGCTGGCAGCGCGACGGCTACTTTGTAAGCTACCTCAACCGCGCCATCCTCAATACGCCTGTAGGAACCGCCGCCGTGGTGGAAGCTCCCGCCGGATTCCATGTAATCTATATCGATGCCAAGACCCAAGCGGTTAAGAAAGTGCTTGCCGCTGTGGTAAACATTCCTATCGAACCCAGTTCCGCCACTACCAAAGCCATCTATACCCGCGCCAACCAACTGCTGGGACAGAGCAAAGGCAAACTGAGCGGTTTGGATTCGGCAGCCCGTCAAATGGGTATGCAGATCCGTCAGGCTTCCGTTACCGAATTGGAAACCAACCTGCCGGGTGCCGTCAACTCCCGCGAAATCATCCGCTGGGCTTACAACAAAGACTCCAAAGAAGGCAATGTGGCAAATCAGGTTTTTGAAATGGAAAACCGTTATATCATTGCCGGTTTGCGCAGCATCAACGAAGATGAATATATGCCATTGGAACGTGTTATGCAGATTCCGCAGGCAGAACAAATGGTAAAACAAGACAAAAAAGCCAAAGAACTGGCTAAAATGCTGATGAACGGCAATACGCTCGAAGAACTGGCTTCTTCGCTCAATATCGAAATAGACACCGCTTTCGGTATGCGTATGAACTCCTACCCGATGATAGGCAATGCTTACGAACCTAAGGTAGTGGGGCAGCTCTGCGGTCTTGAAAAAGGCGTGCTTTCGCAGCCCATCCAAGGCAATTCCGGCGTTTACCGCGTGGTAGCCGACGAAATTCTTTCCGCTCCTGCCGATATTATCCAAATCAACACTATGGTAAGGAACGCGCAGATGCAGTTTCAGCAAAGCGCAGTCAACATCGTATCCGCCGCGCTCGAAAGCGTAGCCAAGATAGAAGACAACCGCGAATTTTACTTCTAATCTTCAAACAATAAACAAAAAGGCGGACAAAAGATTTGTCCGCCTTTTTTATATCTGCCCGACCAAACAAAAATAGATGTACACGCTGCAAGACATAGCGGAACTGCTTTCCTTGCGTGGAGAAGAAGCCCAAGCCTTGCGCCGGAAGGCGCACCAAACCAAATTACGCGAGATAGGCGACAAGGTATATCTGCGCGGTCTGATAGAACTCTCCAACCGCTGTGCCAAAGACTGCTTTTATTGCGGCATCCGCCGTTCCAACAGCTGCGTGAACCGCTATACGCTCACGCCCGGAGAAGTATTGCAGGCAGCCGATTTTGCCCATAAAGCGGGCTTCGGTTCCATTGTGCTGCAATCGGGAGAACGTCAAGACGAAGCCTTTGTTTCCCTTGTAGAACAGCTTGTGCGCGACATTATGAAACAAAGCGGAGGCGAGTTGGGCATTACCCTTTCGTTGGGAGAACAAAGCGAAGAAACTTACCGCCGTTGGTACGATGCCGGCGCAATTCGTTATCTGCTGCGTATAGAAACCTCAAATCCAGCCCTATACGCCCGCCTCCACCCTGCTGACCATCGTTTTGAAGAACGGGCGGACTGCCTGAACCGCCTGCGTAGAATAGGCTATTATGTAGGCAGCGGCATTATGATAGGGCTACCCTTTCAAAGTACGGAACAGGTGGCGCGGGATCTATTGTTTTTACGAGATTCGGGCGTGGATATGGTGGGTATGGGACCTTATCTCGAACACGAACAGACCCCGCTTTGGGAATACCGGCATCTGATTCCCCAAAAAGAAGAAAGATACGAATTGAATCTGAACGCATTAGCCGTTTTACGCCTGTTGATGCCCAAAATCAATATAGCCGCCACCACCGCTATGGGAACCCTGAAATCCAAGGGTCGCCAAGAGGCGCTCTACACTGCCGCCAACGTTATTATGCCCAATATCACCCCGATGGAGCACCGAAAGGATTATTTTCTCTATCAGAACAAAATCTGCATAAACGATGCCGTTCAGGATAGCTTAGACAATATTTCGCAAGTGATTCAAGAGGCTGGAGGCAAAATTTCCCTCTTTGAGCAAGGGAATCCGCTCCGATAGTGTGCCGGATGTGCAAATTTGCAGTATATTTGTGCGCGCTTGGAATGAGGGCTTAATATTTTCCATTATGACCGATATAAACCTTTCGTCCGGTAACGAACCGGAAAAGAAGACCTTGAACTTTATCGAAGAAATTATCGAAAACGATATTTCCAACGGCAAGAACGCCGGGCGTGTGCACACCCGCTTTCCGCCCGAACCCAACGGATATCTGCATATAGGGCACGCCAAATCGATCTGTCTCAACTTCGGCATAGGTAAAAAATACAACGGCAAGACCAACCTCCGTTTTGACGATACCAACCCCACAAAAGAAGATGTGGAGTATGTAGACTCAATCAGAGAGGATATCAAGTGGTTGGGCTTTAACTGGGACGGAGAGTACTACGCTTCCGACTACTTTCAGCAGCTTTACGACTGGGCTGTGCAAATGATAAAGGAAGGCAAGGCGTATGTAGACGACCTCAGTCAGGAAGAAGCCTCCGAATACAGGGGCACTCCCACCCAGCCCGCCAAGCCCAGCCCCTACCGCAACCGCAGCGTGGAAGAGAACCTCGACCTCTTTGAACGGATGAAAAACGGCGAGTTTCCCAACGGTTCCAAGACCCTCCGCGCCAAGATAGACTTGGCTTCGCCCAATATGCATATGCGCGACCCCATTATGTACCGCATTCTGCATCAGAACCACCACCGCACCGGCAACCAATGGTGCATCTATCCCATGTACGACTACGCGCACGGTCAGAGCGACTCCATAGAGGGCATCACCCACTCCATCTGTACGTTGGAATTTGAGGTTCACCGCCCGCTCTACGACTGGTTTATACGCACCTTGAACATACACGCCCCCCAGCAGATAGAATTTGCGCGCCTTAACCTCAGCTACACCGTTATGAGCAAGCGCAAGCTGCTGCAATTGGTGCAGGAAAAATACGTTTCCGGCTGGGACGACCCCCGCATGCCCACCATCTGTGGACTCAGACGGCGCGGCTACACCCCCGAATCCATCAGGCTCTTTGCCGAAAAAATAGGCGTAGCCAAACGCGACAATGTAATTGACGTATCGCTGCTTGAATGGTGCGTACGCGAAGACTTGAACAAAAAAGCCCGTCGCGTAATGGTGGTGATGAACCCCGTAAAACTGATTATCGACAACTATCCCGAAGGGCAGACCGAAGAACTGGATGCCGTAAACAATCCCGAAGACGAAAGCATGGGCACGCGCAAGGTAAAGTTTTCCCGCGAACTCTACATAGAACGCGAAGACTTTATGGAAAATCCGCCCAAGAAATTTTTCCGTCTTTCGCCCGGTACCGAAGTGCGCCTGCGTTACGCCTACTTTGTAAAATGCACGCACGTGGTAAAGGATTCCGAAGGAAACATCACCGAAATACACTGCACCTACGATCCCGCCTCCCGGGGAGGCAACTCCCCCGACGGGCGCAAGGTAAAAAGCACCATCCACTGGGTTTCGGCTCCCCACGCCCAAGATGTGGAAGTGCGCGTGTTCGACCGTCTTTTCAAAGTACCGGCACCCGATGAAACGGAAGAGGGCAAAACCTTTCTCGACAACCTCAATCCCGATTCGTTGCAGATACTGCCCCACTGCAAGGCGGAAGCCTTTCTGCAAGGTTTTGAAAACAAAGCCTTGGAGCACTTTCAGTTTGAACGCATGGGCTATTTCAGTGTAGACCCCGACAGTGTTAAAGAAAACCGCTTGATTTTTAACCGCACGGTAAACCTCAAGGATACGTGGGCTAAAGAAAGCGCAAAACAGAATCAGTAGTGAAACGGATTATCTTTCTTATTCCTGTTGCATTTGCCCTCGTGCTTTTCTTCGTCTGCCGGCCGGTACCGTATAAAACGGTGGAACTGACCGTGAACGGCGCACAAGGTAGAGCCTTGGCGTTATTTGAAATATCCGAAGACAAGGGGGCTGTTTTCTTAGACTCGGTTTATCCTGCCAAACGGCATCAAAACCAGTTTCGCTTTCCCTGCAAAGACCTGCGTATATATACCCTCTTTGCCCCGGGAAGCAAAGAAAGCTTGGTATTGCTGCCCGTTGAAAACGAGCCGCTTTGCCTTTCTACAAATTACGATTCGTTGGTAAGCGGCGCCAAACTCTGCGGCAAAGCGGACCGTGCCGTGAACCGCGACGTGCTCAACTATCAAAAGAGGGTCTTGCAGACCGAATCTCAAATCGAAGCCATTGAACAAAACTGGCTTTCGGGGCGTTATACGGTAACGAATGCAGACTCTTTGTACGCGGCGTGTTCCCGGTCGATAGACAGCCTTTTTTCAAACCTCCGCCAAGAAGCCATACAACTTTGCCAGCAACATACCGACAACTTATTGCCGGTCTTTATTGCAAACAAGACGGTAGGCAAGCGGACAATCTTTGATATGAACAACAGCGGCGATATTATCTTTTTGAAAAACTGCGCCGATGCCTTGGTAAAGAGCCTGCCTTTCAGCGGTCATGCCGCCCGCTTGCTGTTCAATGCAGAACGCGCCGAGAGCCGTTTGAAACAACGCCATTTTTTTGATGAAATCAGATAAGACGTCTTTTCTCACGCTCCATTTACCCCAAGGAAAAAAGATATTTTTCCTTTCCGATTTTCATTTGGGCGCGCCCGACTACACACACAGCCGTGAACGCGAAGCCAAGGTAACGGCTTGGATAGACGCCCACAAACACGAGATGCACAGCCTTTTTCTCTTAGGCGATATTTTTGATTATTGGTTTGAATACCGCTATGTGGTTCAGAAAGGCTTTGTGCGTTTTATGGCAAAAATCGCCGAACTTACCGACAGCGGTATTCCCGTGCACTTTTTCGGAGGCAACCACGATACATGGAACAAGCATTATTTTCAGCAGGAATTAGGAATGAAGGTGTATCGGGGCAATATGGAACTGAATGTAGACGATGCCCGGTTTCTGATAGGTCACGGCGACGGTTTGGGAGCCAACGAGATCGGCTATAAGTGGATGAAAGCCCTATTTGAAGCCAAGACAAGCCGGGTACTCTATGCTTCCCTGCACCCGTATTGGGGAAGCCGTTTGGCTAAGGCAATGTCCCGCCACAGCCGCAAGGCAGGCTCCGCCAGCGGAGAGGAACACTACCGCCGCGAACATTGGAAGAACCAGAACCTTTTGACCTTTACGCAGCAAGTCTTGCAACAAAAACATATCGACTTTTTTATATTCGCCCATAGGCACTGGCCCGTGCTTGCCCGCTTAGACGGAACGCAGGTGCAGGTTGTTCCTGAATGTCAAGTTGCTTTAGAACACGGCAAAGCCGCCGAAAAACGCGATTCCTTTTACCTCAACACCGGCGACTGGCTGCACTATTGTTCCTATGCCTCTTTTGACGGAGATACCTTACGCTTGGAGGGTGAATCGGTACAAAATTCATTCTAAAGATGAAACAATCCTGCCTCTTTATCGAAGGAATGGAATTTTACGCGCATCACGGCTGTTTTGAACAGGAGCGCGTTATAGGCACATGGTTCAAGGTAGACTTATACCTCTACACCGACACCGAGCAGGCGCAACAGACCGACGATTTGAGCGCCACCGTCAATTATGCCGAAGTCTACAGCAAGGTAAAGGAAGAAATGGCAATTTCTTCAAAACTTATGGAACACGTGGCAAGGCGCATCGCCAACCGCATCTTGAACGACTACCCTGCCGTAGAAGAACTAAAAATCAAACTGCAAAAGCTAAACCCGCCCTTAGGCGAAAAGATACATTCCGCCGGGGTAGAACTTTGCCTGAGCCGATAGCTTCCGCTTGCCTAAACCCAAGCTTTTCTTGCATATTCCGCGCCGAGCCGTTATTTTT
>JAFLTI010000002.1:0-38186 GCA_022510485.1 Lentimicrobiaceae bacterium
CAACCGCATTTCCACACTTACCGCTATCTTTGCCGCCCAAAAAAGGAGACGATGAAAAAGACTGTCGCCCTCTTGGGCTTTATGTTTCTGATGATGCCGATGCTTGGCGCGCAAGATATTCCGGCGGGGTATCGCCGCGATATTTTGGGGGCGGACTTTATCTGCAAGACCATCGATATGGCAGACGATTACGAGGGCAAGGTGGTTGCTACGCTTGTAAGGACCAAGGAGCAACCTGCCACCGGTACGGCTCTGCTCTATGTACACGGCTATAACGATTATTTCTTTCAGGCGGAGATGGCGCGCTTCTTTAACAACAACGGCTACCGTTTTTATGCCGTAGACCTTCGCAAGTACGGGCGTTCCAAGCTGCCAAACCAATATCCCTTTATGGTGCGCGACCTCAACGAATACTTTGCCGACATAGACAGTGCCGTAGCGCAGATGAAACGCGAGGGCTGTACCCAAATCGCGCTGATGGCTCACTCCACAGGCGGGCTTATCACCTCGCTTTATTGTCAGAAACACAAAGATAACCTGCCTTTTTACGCTATCGTGCTCAACAGTCCGTTTTTGGATATGAACTTGGGGCATATCGTAGAAAAGGTGGGGGTTCCGGTGGTGGCGCGCATGGGCAAGAAATCGCCTAACAAGAAACTGAACGGAGGCATGAGCACCGCCTATGCCGAAAGTTTGCTTTCTAACCATCACGGCGAATGGCAGTTCGATACCGCTTGGAAACACGTAATCGCCCCTCCGCTCACCGCCTCTTGGATCCGCGCCATCCACCTTGGGCAAAAAGAGTTGCAAAAGGGTTTGGATATTCCCTGCCCTATTTTGGTAATGCACTCGCACCGCAGCGTTTACGGCAAGAAATGGAAAGCCGAATACCAGTCGGGCGACGGCGTGTTGGATGTAAAAGACATAGAAAAATACGGCAGGAACTTAGGCCCTAAGGCGCAGACGCTCACCATAGAAAACGGTCTGCACGACCTTGCCTTGTCGGCAAAGCCGGTACGCGAAAAGTTCTACGCCGAAGCGCTCTCTTTCTTGAACCGCGAAAAATAGCGTTCACGCCCCTGCCTTAGGCGTTGTTGCTTATGGGCTGCTTGTGGCGGAACAATAGCATAAACGCTATAGCCACCGCAAGGGCAAACCCGGCAAAAATCAGCCAGCAGGTGGTCCAATTTCCCATCAGATAGCCGTTTTGCCAAGAGCAATAACGATTTACGATTCCTCCGGCAGCCAAAGTACCGATAGTGGCTCCCAAACCATTGGTCATCATCATAAAAAGCCCCTGAGCGGAAGCCTTTACCGAGGGAGAACATTCCTGATCTACGAAAATGCCGCCCGAAACATTAAAAAAGTCGAATGCCACTCCATAAACGATGCAGGAAAGCACAAAGAGGAACACGCCCGGCATGGTGGGTGAACCTATGCCGAACAGACCGAAACGAAACACCCATGCAAACATCGACATCAACATTACCGTCTTGATACCGAAACGGCGCAAGAAGAAAGGTATCATAAGGATGCAGACCGCTTCGCTGACTTGAGAAATGGAAGTGAGCAGCGTGGCGTTGCTGGCGGCAAAAGAACCGGCAACATCCGGATCGGCGCTGCCTTGAAAAGCGGTGAGGAAGGGTCCCGCATAGCCGTTGGTTACCTGCAGGCACATTCCCAACAAAGCCGAGAAAACAAAGAACAGAGCCATTTTACGGCTTTTGAACAGCTTAAATGCGTTCAAGCCCAAACTTTCTGCCAACGAAACGCTTTGTTTCTTTTCTAATTTACAAGCAGGCAAGGTAAAGCTATATACAGCCAGCAAAATTCCGAGCAGACCCGATACCATAAACTGCATATAGGAATACTGAAACTTATGGGCATTGCTGGCTAAGGTAAACGAAAACGTGCCGTTTTCCCAAACCGCGCAGTTTACGAACCACATGGAGATGATAAAACCTACCGTTCCTAAAACCCGAATGGGAGGAAAGTCTTTTACCGTATCTAATCCGTTGTTTTTTAACAAAGTGAATGCTACCGTATTGGAAAGTGCGATAGTGGGCATATAAAAAGCCACGCTTAGGGTATAAATGCCTATGAACAATGCCTTTCCGGGTATTTCCTGTCCGAATCCCGCCGAAAATCCTATACACCAGCAGGCAAGCATGAACACGCCTGCCAAGAAATGGCAGATACCCAACATTTTTTGCGGCTGTACGTATTTGTCTGCCACAATACCCACCAAGGTTGGCATAAAGATACTTACGATACCTTGAATGGCGTAAAACCAAGCGATTTTATCTCCCAATCCTGCAATCCCTAAATAATTTCCCATAGAGGTGAGATACGCGCCCCAAACGGCAAATTGCAGAAAATTCATCAGGATAAGGCGGATGCGGATATTTTTCATACAGCATATATTTTTTCGGATGCAAACTACAAATTTAAAGATTTCTATCAAAAATCATTAATTTCGCAAGGTTTTTCAAGATGTGTTCCTGCTATGAACAACAAAGAAGTGGTAATGATTTCGGGGGCGTCGTCGGGCATAGGAAAAGCCTTGGCGATAGAAATGTTAGGGCGTGGATTCTGTGTTTCCCTTTCCGCACGCCACGAGGGAATCATTACTGAATATCTTGCACAAGCATTATCCCAAGAGGAAATAGACACCCGCTGTCTTGTGTTCAAGTGCGACGTTACGGTAGAAGAAGACTGCCGCCGCTGGGTAGAAGAAACGGTAAGGAAATTTGGAAGAATCGACATTTTGATCAACAACGCGGGGCTTTCTATGCGTGCCCTGTTTGTAGACTGCAAGATTGAGACGCTGCGCCGCCTGATGGACACCAACTTTTGGGGCACCGTTTATTGTTCCAAATATGCCCTGCCCTATCTGCTGCAAAAGAGGGGTTCTTCGATTGTGGGAATCTCTTCGATTGCCGGCTATCAGAGTTTGCCGGCGCGGGCGGCTTATTCGGCGTCAAAAGCCGCCATTCAGAGCCTGATGCAGACCCTGAGGATCGAAAACAGGAAGAAAGGGCTGCACGTTATGGTGGCGTGTCCCGGCTTTACTGCCTCGCACGTAAGGGAAAATGCCCTCGACAAAGACGGAAATCCGCAAGGCAAGACGCCGAGGAAAGAAGATAAGATGATGAGCGCCGAAAGGGTGGCTTACCTGATTGCCAACGGCATCAAGCATAAAAAGCGTTCCTTAATTATGACGCCCTTAGGCAAGATAACCGTGTTTGTAGAAAAATTCTGGCCTCAGCTTACCGAAGCCGTAGCCTATTCCTATATGGCAAAAGAACCCGATTCTCCTTTCAAATAAAAGACCTTACACAATGAACGCTCAAGACTTGCAGATAAAATGTATGCCGGTAAACCCTATCGAAATGAACCTCTATGTGGTTTATCGCAAAAACGGAGAAGGCATCATCATTGACCCCGGTTGCTGCCGTGAATCGGAATTTGAACGTTTGTTTCATTTTGTAGAACAGGAGAATATCAAGATTAGCCATATCCTGCTTACCCATCCGCATTTTGACCACTTCTGGGGTGCGGCAAAAATCTGCAGGCAATACAACCTGCCTTTGGAGGTGCATGAAAAAGCCCTTGATTTGCTTGCAAAAGGCGCAATGGGCGCAATGTCTTTCGGTTTGCCTGCGGTGGAAGTGCCCGCACAGGTAAAGGCTTTCGGTTCAAACAAGATAGAATTTGCCGGAACAGGCTTAGAGGTTCGCTATACACCGGGGCATTGCGAGGGCAGTGTCTGTTTTGTGCTGCACGAAGCCAAGACCGTCTTTAGCGGAGATGTGCTCTTTAACGGCAGCATCGGCAGAACCGACCTTCCCTCCGGTAATTTAGACCTATTGCGCAAAAATATTTTTGAACAGTTGTTTGTGTTAGACGAAGATTTTCAGGTTCGACCCGGTCACGGCGGGCGCACTTGGATAGAGCATGAAAAATACCAGAATCCTTTCCTGTAGGATTTCTATCGTTCCTTTTCTTTTGCCTTGGCTTCTTCCCAGTATCTATCCATCTCTTGCAGGCTCATATCGTGCAGGGACTTGCCTTTCTGCAAAGTTTGTTCTTCTAAATAGGTAAAACGGCGTAAAAACTTGCGGTTGGTGTGTTCCAGCGCGTCTTCGGGATTGATGCCGATAAAGCGGGCGTAGTTGATGAGCGCGAAAAACACATCGCCCAGCTCGTCTAATATCTTTTCTTGGTTTCCTTTCTGTACCTCTGCCTGCAATTCGCCCAGTTCCTCCCTTACTTTTTCCCACACCTGCCCTCCGTTTTCCCAGTCAAAGCCCACGCCCCGTGCCTTGTCCTGCATACGGTAAGCCTTTATCATAGCGGGCAAAGACTTGGGAACGCCCGACAGAACCGAGTGTTTCTTGCCCTCTTTAAGCTTGATTTCTTCCCAATTCTGCTTTACATCTTCGGCAGATTCCACCTGCACGTCGGCAAAGATATGGGGGTGGCGGCGAATAAGTTTCTCGCAGATGCCGTTGCACACATCGGTAAAGTCGAACAAGCCTTTTTCCTTGCCTATCTGGGCATAAAAAGCGATATGCAGCAGTACGTCGCCCAACTCTTTCTTTATTTCCTGATAATCCTGTTCCGTAACGGCGTCAGAAAGTTCAAAGACTTCCTCTATCGTAAGGGTTCTCAAGCTTTCTACGGTCTGTTTCTTATCCCAAGGACATTCCTTGCGCAAGAGTTCCAAGATACGTATCAAACGGGCTATGCCTTCTTGCGGATTCTGCGCCGCATCTTTGTTAGGCAAAAGATTTTCTATGCTCATCGGCAGGAATCTCCTTTCTTTTTGCTTAAACTCAGTTTGGATTCATCGCCCCGCAAAAGTCTTCCTATATTCTTGCGGTGGGTTATTATAATGAACAATCCGATAAAGACGGAAAAATAGCGCAATGCCGGTTCTGTCTGCCTGAACACGAACATTTCTAAAAAAGGAAATGCCGTTGCCGCCAAGATAGACGACAAGGACACATACCGGGTGGCAAGGAACACTAAAGCGAATATAAGCACCGATGCCACAAAAGCTTCGGGATAGATGGCAAGCCCCATCCCCATAAGCGTGGCAACGCCTTTGCCGCCCTTAAAGCCGGTGTATATGGGGAATACGTGTCCCAAAACCACCGCCACCGCCAGCGCCACATCAAAAAAGACCTTTTGGTTGAGAGTGGCTTCTGTAAGGAACAAAAAGTCTAACTTGACGGCAAGCCAGCCCTTAAAGGCATCTATAAGCAGCACCACTATGCCCGGAGCAAGCCCCAACACCCGTATGGTATTGGTGGTTCCGGCGTTATGGCTTCCATACTGCCGCACATCCTTATGATAGAAAATCCTGCCGATCCAGACCGACGACGAGATACTGCCCAACAAATAGGCAACTATCACTCCTAACACCAACAGATACATATCGCTATTCATCTTCGTATTCTTCTGTTTCTTCGTATTCCTCTATTTCTTCTTCGTATTCTCCCCTCATCAAGAAAGAGCCCACAAAAGTATTTTTTTGAGAGATTTTAGACAAATAGAATTCATATCCTTTTTTCTTGCGGGCGCCGGGCTTGAGCTGGGTAATGTAGTTATTGAGAGCCTCGCTTGACGAAATCAACTGCATATAGTGGTTGCTGTGCCTAAAATACACCCATGCATTGGATGCCGCCTCCATGTAAATTTCCACCACATCGCCCTCCCGCTTGGTGCGCCGCATACTGATGTAGGTGTTGATTTTTTTGTTTACCGCGTGGCCGCCAACAGCCAACAGTTCCGCCTTACCCGCTCCCATATAGGCATTGTTGTAAGACTTCCAGTCAAAGGCTATTTCCGAGAAAGCCAAGGTTTTGCTTAAAGGTTCGGGAATCCGCGTCATATAGCCGGTAAGCCGCATTTCACTGCGTACACGCTCCAATTCCCTGCGCTCGGCTTTTGCTTCTAAATAACGCAGCAGGTTGGCGCGGCGCGTGAGGTCTGCACTTTCCAGTTGCGGCTGCATATTGAATATGGAAGCTATCTGCCGGCACACTTCGGGCGTGAGATAAAAGTCGAACAGGGCTAAGGCGCGTACTGAAACCTTTCCGTCTTGGGCGTTGGTCATCATATCGCCGAAAAACGACGGTTTGAACTCATAGGTATTCAGTTGCAGGTCTATACTGCCTGTGGCACGTGCAAAACAGGAGTTCAGGCTCACCGCAATGGCTTCGTTTCCGGCACTGTCAAATACACGGTAGCCTCGGTCTTGTTTGGAGAAATTAAGCCAGCCTTGCGCGCTGATGTTGGGCAATTGTGTGGAAAGTTTGCGGCGCATAAATAAAAATTCGGGCGTTCCGCTGCGGGGTCTTGGTTTGGAATAGAAACCGCAACCCAAAAGCTGCCCCACCGTAGAGCGGGTATTGGGTCCTATCGGAATCAATACCGAATCGGGATTAATCAGGCTCTCAAACTGTATACCGTCTGCCAAAAACGGATTGCCTGCCTTGAGCTGAGAGGCTTCCTTGCCGGGGCGGAGTTCCTCCGCATCTTTCTTTCTGCCACGCTTTGGCTGCGTTTCCTGCCTGCGTTCAGGTTCTTCTACGCTTTCTTCTTCATCGGCAAATAAATCTTCGTCTGCCAAATCGTCTTTCCTGTCAGACGCCCTCACTTTCATATCATCCGAAACATACTCAAAATCATCGTAATTCTGCGGTTCGGTTTCCCGATGAACTTCTTCATAAGGGTTTTCTTCCGTCTTTCCCGCCAGACTGAAATCACAGGAGTGAACCATACGTGCGCTACCGGCAAAATAGGGATAGGTCTGCCGGGCATTGAGCGTTATTTTTCCGATAAACTGAAAGGCTTCGTTAAGCAACAACGCGCCCGAATCGGCACTGATACGCGCCGAAGCCTGAGAATACCCCTCTTTCATAGGACGTATTCCGGCAAAATAAACCGGCTGCACCTCGATATCGGGAGCTACATAATCGAACAGACCCGAAACGCGGTACTGTTTGGCAGAAAGGATATTTCCCCTTACATTATGAAAGGCGTGCAAGCGTTCCCGATCTCCGAAATACAGCCGCGCCTGAGTCAAGGTGCGCAACTGCCCGCCTTTTTCTACGGTAAGCATACCTTGATTGGGTACAAACATGGCATCGGCAACCAAAACGCGCCGCACTCCGGCAAAATTCAATACCGTATCGGCATACGAAAGTTGGGAGGAGGTAGCGTTAAAATGCAAGCCCTCCTGCGCACGCCGTGTGGAAACAAAATCCTCGCCCGGCAAGGCTGCGGTAAATAAATTGCCCGGGGCAATACTGTCTAAAGCCGCTTCCCATTCATGGCTTACTGTTCCTCCGTGCGTAAGAGATACCGATTTATCGCGCATATTCCATACCATGTCCGAAGCCGCTCCTTGATACTGATGCAGACCAAATTCAAGCGGAGAAGATCCGCTTACGGAACGGAACGTGCCTATCTGCCTGTCTAAATCCACCTGCAAGGCATAGTCTTGGGTACTCAAGAAATATTCTCCCGGAGCCGCCAGCAGTCGAAAATCGCCCGAATCGGAAGAAAAACTGTGGGAACGTACCTCAAAATGCGGTGATGCCAAACGGGCTTCTCCTTTCTTAAAGAAAACTCCTCCGGCACGCGAAATCGAAGAGGAGAACGAATATTTGCCTGCCAAAACCCAATTTGTTCCAAAGCAGTCCAACAAAGAATCATTTACCGAAGAAACCTCAAACAAAGAGGTGCTTTTCAAAAACACGCAATTTACCCCGCCGCCCCTAACTTCTGGATAAGACATCGAAGCCGAATTGTTTTCTTTGAGATGGAACGCTTTTGCCTTGGTCCTCATTCGGGAAGGTAGAAAAACGTATCGGGGAGATTCGGTGTGTGAAGCCAAAAATTCAAAATCGCCGGCACCCTGTAAACCGCCTCTGTCTAAGGACACCTTACCCTTAAAAAGCGCCTTGCCATAATAGGCAGGCCATCCCATTTCGGGCGTTGGGGTGGCAAATCCCAGCGAAAAATCGGGGCGTATAACCAAGGCTTCTTTGATATCGGGAAAAATACCCGCCGATATCAGAGTGCCTTTGAACTTGATGCTGTCTACCTCTATCGTATTGAGTTTCTCCATTCGGAACGGATCCACCTTAAAGTAGAACGAATCGGGTTTGTACGCGCCTTGTTGTATATCTATATCATCATAATAGACGTATGCAGGCTGGTTACTCTCAAACACGGGATATTCGGGAAAGTCTTTCTTGCCTCCTTTGTTCGCCGGATTGTCGATATATACCGTTCCGGTAAGCGATCGGATAAGCGAAGATACCGGATGCCGTTTTTCTTCGCCGTCTTCCATACGTACCACTTCCAAACCAAGCCGTTTTACATCGGCTATGTCTATCTTGTAATCATCATAGTAAAACCGCGCGCCCCTTACTTCAAAATTAAATGTTCCCGCATGCAGAAATCCGTTAAAATGAAAATCGCGGTTCTTAAAAATCTCCACCACCGAATCTTCCGGTTGCAGATATACGTTCTGCTTGGTGCTCATGTGAACATAACTCACACCGCTCATTCGTATATCAAGGCTGTCGGTACGTAACACGGCTTTTACGATACCGTTTTCGGAAGTATTGAACTCTATTTCGTCAAAATCGGCTTTGCCTGCCGAAACATCCAGATTATGAAAAAGGCGCGGCAAAAGGTTCAGTTTTTTCTGCCCCGGATCGTAGCTTACAAAGCCGAATGCTATCGGATTACGGAGTAAAGCCAGTGCCTGTGTGGGAGAAAGCCCCAAGCCGTCTGCCACTTCATCAAGATACAGTTCCGTTTGACGACCTTTATGGGAAAGCGAATAGAGGCTGTAAAGCGGATTCCTGTCGGTTCCCAGCAGCAAACGTCCTAATTCTTCGCGCGAATAGAGTTGCAAAGATTTGAAGCTTACCACCCCCACGCGGCCGGGCATATTGAGCAGTCCGATTTCTATTTTCTTTTGGTCAAGATACCAGCGCATAGCCTCAAAATCCATACGCAACTGATGATAGGTGTCGATAAACGGAATATCCAGTCCGTATTTTTCCATATGCCCTATCTGAAATACGCGGCTGTCGGCGTCAAAGCGAACGGAAACCGCCGGATTATAGAGCGAATCGTTTTCTAAAAAGAATACAAAATGCGATTCCGGCCCCGACAGCCGCCCCGGTTCAAAAATAAAGCGGTTGGCGGTAATCTTACCGCGCAACACTCCTTCTTCATATACAAACAAAACCGCCCGGCGCTCGCCCGAACCGAAATGGGTCTTTGAACCTTGCTGCACAAAAGGACCTACGATATCCATACCGGGAAAGATGCCTTTAATCGACAAGATTGAACTTTCGGAAACAAACTGCGGATAATTGCTTTGCCTGCCCTGCCCCAACGATACTAATTTTTCGGAAAAGTGACCGCGCAAAGGAGTGGAGAACAGGTATTTGTTTACCAACTCCGCCTGATCCGCCTCATAACCTCCTTGCTTGAGGTTCACCGAATAAGAAAGCACAAGGGTACGGCAGCTGTCGGGGCTAAAACCGGCACGGGTCCAATATACATTTCCATTTTTCCCTTCAAAACGGTCGCTCATAGGATAGTAATAGCCCGAAGTGGCGTAAATAAACGTACTGTCTTGGTATGCGCGGCAACTGAGGTCTGTATTTTTGAAATAAAAAGCCGCCTCGGGCTCCCGCTGAAAGGAAAAGTCGGTATTCGACACTTTCCAATAAGCGGCGTTGCTCTGATACAGCTGTTTTTGAGACAGAAGGTTTTCGGTTTTGTCTACAAGGGTCTTAAAATGGCGCGCCCGATTTTTTTTGAGCATCTGCTGCAAGGCTTGAAGCCATTCCGTCTGAGCGGCGTTGTGTTCGGTGTGCATTTTTCGTTGCACCTGCAAAAAGTTAAGCAAATCGGGGTATGCTGCCAAACGTGCCGTATAGGAAAGCTGGGCGATAGAAGCCACTTCGTCTTGCAGCTTACCGGGAAGTGTAGCGTAAAAAGCCAAGTATTCGGCAGCGGCGGCGGTTATTTCCGGCTTCTTGTCGCGGGCGATATTGGGGTCGGCAATCAGATATTCGGAAAGCCCTGCCACGAAGGTGTCTGTATTCTTGCCTAATGGATTGTTGCGTTGTGCCATTGCCGCAAGCGGAGCAAAGACCCAAAACAGCGTGCAAATTATTTTGAGAAATAGCGGTTTCATGGCGTAAAATTAATAACTTTACAAACTTTTTGCAGATTATGGCAGAACAAACCAATCCTTTACAAGACACGCTGTTTATGCGCGAAGCCTTAAAGCAGGCGCAGAAAGCCTTTGACGAGGGCGAAGTGCCGGTTGGTGCCATTGTTGTCTGGAAAGACAAAATTTTGGCAAAAGCCTGCAACTATACCGAAAAGCTTACCGATGCCACCGCTCACGCCGAAATGCAGGCAATAACCGCCGCCTGTAACGCCATAGGCGGAAAATACCTTAGCGGTTGTACGCTCTACGTTACTTTAGAACCTTGTGTAATGTGCGCCGGAGCACTTTATTGGACTCAGATAAGCCGTGTGGTTTACGGTGCCGCCGACCCCAAACGCGGATGCGGCAAAACAGGGGTCAATCTCTTTCACCCCAAAACGGAAGTTTGCGGCGGTGTGCTGCAAGAAGAATGTGCGCAACTACTATCCGATTTTTTCAGGAACAGGCGATAATCCAACCATTATGAAAAAAGAACTGAAAATACACTACACCGAATACGACGAACAGAATCTTCCCCAAGCCGACAGGGAACTTTTGGCAAAAGCCACGCAAATGGCGCAGACAGCCTATGCTCCTTACTCGCATTTTAAGGTGGGGGCGGCTCTGCGGCTCAAAAACGGCGCGGTGGTGTGCGGAAGCAATCAGGAAAACGCTGCCTATCCCTCCGGTCTTTGCGCGGAAAGAGTGGCTGTATTCTCGGCTGCCGCCTCTTATCCCGACCAAGCAATCGAGGCTCTTGCCATTACTGCCATATCGTCTAAACCTATCAACCATCCGATTGCGCCCTGCGGTGCCTGCCGTCAATCCATTATAGAATACGAACACAAATTCCGCCAGCCTATCCGGTTGATTTTGCGCGGAAGTTCGGGTAAGATAGCCGTATTCGACAGCATCGGAAGCCTATTGCCGTTCCAGTTCAACAACGACGAATTGGATTTTTAACCGCACCTTACGATTAGGGAGTCTGTGCGTATGCAGAACGAAGAAGAAATCAAGGCGGATTTTTGGACGCAGAAAGTGGCTCTGCTTAAGAATATTCTGCGCTACGGCGCGCCTGCCTTTACTATCGACCTGCTTTACGATACCCTTTTGCAATCGGGCTTGGATTCAAACCAAGTGGAAAAAACAAGTACCCGGAGTTTTTTCGGAAGCCAATGCCCCACGCTCCGTTTGAGTCTTTGCCGGAACGGAGATATCGTTATCGTGCAGAACAACGGCATCCAGTCTATGGAAATGAGCATTCAGCAGGCACGTGAACCTGTGTTGCTCACCGGTGCAGAACCCGCTTCGGTAGTAGATTTGCTCAAGGCATACCGCCAACATTATCCGCGCTACAAAGAAGCCTTGGATAAGTTGCTCCATGTGTTTCAAGACACGGCAAAGGAAGAAGCCAAACGCCAAAAAATAAAGAAAATCGCCTTGGCGAACCTGCATTTGGTGTTGCCTCAGATTTTCAAAGACAGTTCCTACCACACCTATCTGAGAACCCAACAGACCGAAGCCATCCTATGTGTAAGGCTCAATGCAGGAAAAACTTTGGAAATTCCGATTCCCTACGAGCGTTTTCAGGAAATTCCGGATAAAATCATCAAGACCGTCGCTCATTTTGAAAATGCCTTGGCGCAAAGCCCGCTCCAAGCAAATGTTTCCGATACCGATTTTTGGAACGACACCGCTTTTGTAGCCAACACAAGCCCCAATAAGTAATTGAATCATGTCTGTAAGCATAAACACCCAAGAACTCAAGCAACTGCTTTCCGTCACGCCCTTTTGGCAAAACATCATGCTGGTGGGGAAACACGGCATCGGCAAATCGCAGATACTCGAAAATCATTTTCGCAGCCTGAACCAAAAAGTGGTCTCCTTGTTTTTGGGACAGATGAGCGACCCCGGCGACCTGATAGGTATTCCCTGCAAGAACGAAAAAACGGGAAAGACGGATTTTATGCCGCCCTATTGGTTTCCCTTAGACAACGAACCTATCGTGCTCTTTCTCGATGAGCTTAACCGGGCGCGCCCCGAAATCCTGCAAACCATTATGGATTTGGCACTGAACCGCAAGTTGGCGGGGCGTTCCCTGCCGCAGGGCAGCCGCATCATATCCGCCGTAAACGAGGGCGAGGAATACCAGCTTACCGACCTTGACCCTGCCTTGGTTTCCCGATTCAATATTTATCATTTCAAACCTACGGTAGAAGAATGGCTGATTTGGGCGCAAGACAAGGGGCTTGACAGCCGAGTTACAGGATTTATCGACAACAACCGCGACTATCTTGACGGCGATATGCTTCGCGTTTTGGATTCGGGTTTGGAAAAAACGCCCGACCGCCGTGCTTGGGAAAGGGTTTCTGCTCTATTGGAGAACATTGAAACCGTTAACGATACCGCCAAAAAAGCCGTAGCGGGAATAGTAGGGGCTAAGGCGGCGGCACGCTTTTTTGAAAGTTTTTCGGAAAGGCGGGTGTTGAGCGCCAAAGAAGTGCTGCAAGACTTTGAATCCGTAAAGCAATTGGCTTCGCAATACCGCATTGCCGAACTTTCGGTGCTGAACGAAAGTATTTTCCGTTATCTTGACCGCCTCCCCGACGGAGAATTTTCAGACACTTTGCGCTCCAATCTCTCTGCCTATATCCGCTGGATGACGGAAAGCGACCGCCGGGAAGCTATGGCGCAGTTCTGCAACCTGATGGAAAATGTGCGTTATGCCCACGCCAATCTGCTAATGATGCAACAGGCTCCCGAAGTTTACCAATCCATAAATCAATTCATCCTTTCCCTATAATGGAGAGCCGTTTTCAAGCCATTGCCGAAGAATGGTTCCTTACCGAACCGCTTTTATTCTCGGTATATTGCAGCCACCAATTAAAAGCCATGCCGGTAGGGAGAAAAATCATTCCCTCCGTATTGCGTTCCGGCAAAGGGCGTATCGAATACAATCCCGAATTAGTGGCTACGATAGAAGACTCGCAACTGAGGGAGTACCTGCGCTTGGAAATGATCCGCATTTTACTCAAGCACCCTTACCAACGCCAACCGCAGCCCGCCCGCAAGGAAGCCTGCTACTGGGCAAGCGATTTAGTGTTGCAAGACGGCGCGAATCCCGGGGTAAAACTCTTTTGCCGCGATGATTTTCCGGGCATTGATTTTCCCGGCTATGCGGCGGCG
Source organism: Lentimicrobiaceae bacterium (assembly GCA_022510485.1). Taxonomy (GTDB): domain Bacteria; phylum Bacteroidota; class Bacteroidia; order Bacteroidales; family P3; genus Pullibacteroides. The sequence continues at coordinate 13,445 of JAFLTI010000002.1, forward strand.
TTTGAGGAGTATTACCGCTGTCTGCTTCCCCTATGCAAAAGCCATTCGGATTCTGACGAAGAAACGTTCCAAAGCGGAGAAACGGCTGCCGAAAAACCCGATAAAAACCGGGAACAGGCACAACAGGCTGCCGAATTGTGGGAAGAAGACCAATTGATGCAGGAAGAAGTGAACCGCCTTATAGAGATTGCCGAAGAAAGCCATTGCTGGGGCAGCCTAAGCGGTCAGATGAAAGAAAAAATCATGGCTTCGACCATTGTTCAGGTTAATTGCAGTCAGCTTTTGAACAATTTTAGGAGTTCTCTTTTAAGCACCAAACGCAGGCTTACCCGTATGCGCCCCAACCGTCGCTACGGCTTTGAATATATGGGCAGCCGGCATTATTTTTCAACACGCCTGCTGGTAGCGGTCGATGTAAGCGGCTCCGTTCCCACCGAAAGCCTGCGCCGATTTTTCGGGCTGATAAACCGATTTTTCAAATACGGTATCGAAAAGATAGATGTGATTCAATTCGATTCGGTTATAAAAGGAAATCCTCTCCCGCTCAAAAAGGCTCGCCGGGAAATAAACGTATTGGGACGCTCCGGCACCGACTATCAAGCCGTAATGGATTATGTTTGCCAAGACGGCGACTACGACGGTTTGATAATCTGCACCGACGGTTTTGCCGCCATTCCACGCATCAAAAAGCATATCAAGACCGAAATCCTTTGGGTCTTCAACAACCGGGCATTTTACGAAAAACACACTTGGACCGACCGCCGGCCCAAAAGCCACCGCGCTTTTATCGATGCCTAAGGGGTCCATTTCTTAAAAAAATTTAGAATTAACATATTTTAACTTAATTTCTTCGTTATCGAGAACCGAAGCCGCTATTTTTGTTTTCTTCACTTTCAAAAAAAACTTTATCATGATTAAGAAGAAAAAATCAAACAAAACGATGAGCAAGAAAAAGTCGACGAAATCGACTGCCGTTAGCGTTGTCAATCCTAATCTATTGACAAGAGTACACAACAGTATTATCACACTTCGGGACAAAGCTGTGGTTACCGATGCGGACATTGCCGAACTCTATGGTGTAGAGACCAAAAGAATCAATGAAGCGGTGCGAAACAATCCTGACAAGTTTCCTGAAGACTACATGTTCTCGCTGTCTAACAGAGAGTTACAACATTTGCGGTCGAAAATTTCGACCGCAAATGTTTCCGCAAAGAGTCGAGCCATTCCTAAAGTATTCACAGAAAAGGGATTATATATGCTCGCAACGGTACTAAAAAGTCAACATGCAATAGACGTCACCTTTGCCATTATCGAAACTTTTGCAAAAGTCAGAAGCCTCAAGAGTGCCTTGGTAGACTTTCATCAAGAAACAGATCCTCAGTTGCAAAACGCCAAGATGAACCATTTTGGGGAGGTGCTCTCCGACATTGTGATGCCCGATTTGGAAACTGCCGAAACGGAATCGTCATTAGAGCTGAACTTTTTTATCGGTAAACTCAAACATACCGTCAAAAGGATCAGAAGGGCAGACAGGGAGGTAATACAATGTTAGACAATCTTGCGCTTTCTTTTCTGTCAGGTATCGGCACGCTTACGGCTAATGCCATTCTGAACCATTTCGGCTCGGCTTCGGCTTTTTTCGAAGCTGATGCCGATACCTGCCGGCAAGCTGGCTTGAATAAAGAGATTGCAAACAATCTGCAAAAACTTTCCGATAAAGCCTACCGTCGGGCAGAGGAGGAAATCAAACTTGCCCAAGAGCACAATATCCGTATTATCTGCCAACAAGATACCGAATACCCAGAAGCCTTGAAGTTCTGCGATGATGCGCCCATCGTTCTCTACTGCAAAGGAAACCTATCCCGATGCACTCCCCACGGCATTGCCATAGTGGGTACTCGGCGCGCCACGTTTTACGGACAGGAGCAGACCGAACATATCGTGGAGAGCCTTAAAAACGCCGATGTGCATATCATAAGCGGACTTGCCTTAGGTATAGATTCTTTTGCCCACGAAGCCAGCCTTGTAAACCGTATTCCTACTTGGGCTGTATTGGCGCATGGCTTAGAACATATCTATCCCGAACAGAACCGTGATTTGGCAAATCGGATTTTAGAGCAAGGCGGTGCCATTATCTCGGAGATGCCGCTCTTTACCACCCTTGCTGCCGGGCTTTTTCCCCGTCGCAACCGAATCATTGCCGGTTTGGCTCAAATTACGGTAATTGTGGAATCGGCATTGCAGGGAGGCGCTATGCACACCGCACGGGAAGCGGATTCTTACCAACGCACGATCTTTGCTGTGCCGGGGCGCAATACCGACCCTTGGTCAAAAGGCTGCAATTTCTTAATTCGTACAGGAAAAGCCGTCTTGCTGCAATCTGCCAAAGATATTCTTCTTGAATTGGGCTACAGCACGAATGGCGAAATTGATTTGTTTCCGCACACGCCTAAAGAAAAAGGGGCAGGCATACGATTTATGCCCACCCCTGAACAAAAAGCCTTGTTGGAGGTTCTTCAGAAAGCCAATCCCGTTTCGGTAGACGTTCTGCAAGCGCAAAGCGGAAAGCCGGTTCACGAGATGCTTCCCCTTTTGCTGCAATTGGAAATAGACGGCATCATCAAGTCGCTGCCCGGCAACCGCTACGAACAGATTGCCGGTTTTGCACGCGATTGAACCGCCCCTATCTGTTTTTGAGTATCGCAGCCACCAAATTCCGACAACAGGCAGCCACTACAGATATAGTAGCGTCGGGCAACATATAGCAAGGCGTGGTAAACACCTTGTTCTTTGTGTCGTGAATCACTTCGGGACCGAATACGTTCTTGGGTTCGGCTCCCATTTGACGCAATGCCTCATTGGTAGCTTCATCGTGCCCTACCGTTACCTGAACACCCGGAATAAGTTTGCCCAAAATAACCGGTGCAATGCACATTGCCGCAATGGGTTTACCTGCCGCACGGGTTTCATTCACGGCGCGTTCCACTTCGGAATCTACCGTCATAGACGCTCCTTCAAATGCGAAAGTGCAAAGATTCTTTGCCGCTCCGAAACCACCGGGAAATATCAAGCCGGCATAGTTTTCAGCTTTGTATTCGCTTAGGGAACGAACCTTGCCCCTTGCGATACGCGCCGATTCGGTAAGCACGTTACGGCTTTCCTGCATCGCTTCTCCGTTAAGGTGGTTGAGTACGTGAAACTGAGCTTTGTCGGGTGCAAAAATCTCATACGTACAGCCAGCTTCATCCAAAGCCAGCATAGTCATCATGGCTTCCCCGATTTCGCTTCCATCGTACACCCCGCAACCGGAAAGCACTATGGCAAAACACAACTTCATCATAGGGCAAAACTATTTTTCGTTATGGTCAGCCAAGAAACGTTCGGCTTCGATAGCCGCCATACAGCCCGTTCCGGCAGAGGTAATAGCCTGACGAAAATGCAAATCCTGCACATCACCGGCAGCAAAAACGCCTTCTACCGAAGTTTGGGTGGTTCCCGGTTTGGTCTTGATATGTCCTGTTTCGTGCAATTCGAGCTGTCCTTTTACCAAAGACGTATTGGGCGTATGTCCGATAGCTACGAAAAAGCCGGTAACATCTATTTTCTTTTCTTCTCCGGTCTTTACATGGGTCAGAATAGCCCCGTTCACGCCGTCTTCATCTCCCACGATTTCTTTGGTTACGTGATGCCAAAGCACTTCAATCTTGGGGTTGTTGAGCACCCTTTCCTGCATGGCTTTGCTGGCACGGAGCACATCACGGCGAACAATCATATAGACTTTGCTGCACAAACCGGCAAGATAGCAGGCTTCTTCGCAAGCCGTATCGCCGCCGCCCACTACGGCTACATCTTGGTTCTTATAGAAGAAACCGTCGCAGGTAGCACAAGCCGAAACCCCCTGCCCGTTGTATTTCTTTTCCGAATCCAACCCCAACCAATTGGCAGAGGCACCGGTGGCAACAATAACGGTGTTGGCAAGTATTTCAGTTCCGTCATCGGCGGTAACCTTGAACGGTCTTTGCGAAAAATCCACCTTGGAAATCATACCGGAACGGACCTCGGTTTTGAAGCGCAGTGCCTGTTGGCGCAAATCCTGCATCAAATCAGGACCTTTTCTGCCTTCGGGATAGCCTGGAAAATTTTCCACTTCGGTAGTGATCGTAAGCTGTCCGCCGGGTTGCATTCCTTCGTACAGAACGGGTTTAAGGTCGGCACGAGCCGCATAGATAGCAGCGGTAAATCCGGCAGGACCGGAACCGATAATAAGGCATTTTACTTTTTCCATCTTATTTGGTTTTACTTGTTTTTACTCATTAGTTAAGCCTCAAAGCTCCCGTACCCGAATCTATGTTGAGGGGAATGAAACTGCTCAAGAAGAGATATAGCCCGAACAACACCAGCACCACCCCCACTACCTTGTTGACCACCCCGATGGTACGTTCGTTCACCACCCTCTTTATCTTGTTGGCGACAAAAGACTTCAACACATCCATACTGAAAATGGTGCAGAGGGTAATCAAAAAGAATACAAACACCCGAAAACCGACCATTTCTCCGTTGTCTGTGGTATATTGAGCCGTTATCGCCCCTACGGTAACGAACCAAAAAATCCAAGTATTGGGATTAGCCAAGTTCATAAGGAAACCTTTTAGGAAAGACATACCCGGAGAAGAGGGCGTATTATCCGTTTTTTCAACTTTGGTATTGATTACCACTTTTTTTTGGAAAGTATGAATACCTATCAGCACCAAAATGATACCGCCCACAATACCAATCACCTTGCTGGTGGAAGGGTCTGTAAACAATCGGGATGCCCCTAAAAATGAAATCAACACTAATAAACTGTCACACAACAAGATACCACAAGCAATCCAAAACGCGGATCTGAACCCTTTTTCCAGACTGGTCTGCAAAAGGGTAAAGAAAGCCGGACCGAACATGAAACTCAAGGTCATGCCTGCCAGAAAAGCCTCAGCAACCGTATGCCAAATCGAGTACAGCAATGTATCTTACGTTTTTAATCGCTCAAATACCAATCAAAAGGACAAAGATACAAAAGTCGGGACAGAGAGCAAGGGGATTTAAGTATCTTTACAGAATGAAAATAATCCTCATTCCCGATTCGTTCAAAGGCACGATGAGTTCGATTGCGGTTTGCCGTATTATGGAAAGCTGCATCAAGCAACGTTTTCCGCAGTGCAATACCGTTTCCATTCCCATTGCCGACGGCGGAGAAGGCACGGTAGATGCCTTTTTGCACGCTGCCGGAACAGCTCAAAAACATATTTCCACAGTGCAAGACCCCTACGGCAAGAATGTTCCTGCCGTTTGGGGGCAAAGCGGGAATACCGCCTTAATTGAGATGGCTGCCTGCGCAGGCTTGCATCTTGCCGGATCACATCCCGACCCTAACCTCACCTCCACTTTCGGATTGGGGCAGCTCTTAATTGAAGCCATGAATCTCAATTGCCGTAAAATTATTGTGGGATTGGGTGGAAGCTGCACCAACGACGGCGGTTGCGGTATGGCGGCAGCCTTGGGTGTTCGTTTTTTCAATTTCCAAGGAGAAACTTTTGTTCCCACCGGAAAAACCCTTACGGATATCTGCCATATCGATACCTCCGGGCTTGATTCCCGCCTTGCAGAAATTGAACTGACCTGTCTCTGCGATGTAGATAATCCGCTCTATGGACCGAATGGCGCCGCCTTTATCTTTGCCCCACAAAAGGGAGCCGACAAGGCTATGGTTAAGCACTTGGATCTCGGTTTGCGGCATCTGAGCCGTATCGTGGAGCGGGATTTGCAGTTTTGGGGCGCGGAGAACGCCGGAGCGGGCGCGGCGGGTGGCTGCGGATTCGGAATGAAAGCGTTTTTGGGCGCGAATTTACAGCCCGGCATAGAGGTATTGCTCGATTTTACAGGCTTTGACCAACTTTTGAAGGATGCCGATTTCGTATTTACAGGCGAAGGTCGTTTAGACAGCCAAAGCCTGCACGGAAAAGCGGTTTCAGGTATTGCCCACCGCGCGAGCGCGGCGGGCGTTCCTCTTATTGTTGTTGCCGGAGAGGTTGTTGCAGATGCCGAAAGTTTACGGCAGGCGGGTATCACGGCTGCCTACGCCACTAAAGGCAATCGTACCGATATGGAGGATATACGCCAGCATTGCCAAGAAGACCTGATTCAGACTATGCAACATGTTTTAGCGGCGCATCTTTAACTGCGCTCCGCTCCGTTGAAGATTCTGCACCTCGGCAGAATCCAGCCGTAGGCTTGGCTTCCGCCGAGGCGCAGGGTCGCGGTCTTGCCATAATCCAAGCAAGCTTGGCTTCTGTCAAAACCGCGACCCTGCACCAACCTTCCGTTTGGCTTTTGCGCTCGGCTTTTGTATCTTTGACACCTTAAAGCGGTTTTAAGACCGCGTACCGCCTACATCTATGTCGAAAAATAAAAGACGTACGCCCTTACCGGAGCCTGAAATAGAGCCTGAGGAAGAATTTTTGCAGGAAGAATCGCCCGAAAACGACACTCCGCAAGAAGAAGACCTACAAGAATCGGAAGAACAAGCATCCAGCAAACTTTCCGACAGGCTCAAGAACATTGTTTCGGCTCTCCCCTCTCAAAAGACACGCCGAATGGCAGGTTTCCTGTGTCTGTTTGCCGGCTTGTTTTTTGCCCTTGCCTTTATCTCTCACTTCTTTTATTGGTACAAAGATTTCGACAAAATACAATTGTTTTTGACCGATGGTGTGTTACGTAACACTAACACAGAAACCTTAAAGAATCTTGGTGGAAGTTTCGGTGCTATGGTGGCATTCCGCTTCATCAATTTGGGGTTCGGTATCGCCGCCCTTTTATTTCCCTTGCTTTTGCTTATGGGCGGATTACAGTTGCTCAACCTCAAGAAATACGCTTGGATAAAGGTTATTTTCCGCTCCCTTTTCGCTTTGCTTTGGATTTCCATTCTAATAGGATGGTTCTGCGGACGAGGCAAGTTCTATATGCTCGGCGGCTATGCCGGAATTTTTGCAAGCTCCTATCTGCGCGGACTAATCGGCAATCCGGGGCTTGGTTTCCTCCTGCTCTTTACCCTGATCTGCTATCTGATTTTAAACTACAACCTGCGCAAGGTGCATATTTCGTTCCGTAAACCCAAAGTATCGGAACCTGATTTTTCTGCTGAGGAACCAAAACCTGCCGCCATTCCGAAGCCTTCCTCTGTTTGGTCTCCTGTTGAAGAAAAAGCCGATGATGTGAGTGCCACTATGACCTTGAGTACACGGATCCGTATTCCCGATTCCGCTCCTGCCGATGTTCCGCCCCCAACTCCAGTACCTGCGCCCGCTCCGGAAGAAATCCAAGCGCGCCCCCTCAGTTTAGAAGATAAATCAGAAGATGAACCGGAGGATTCCGAGCCTGCAACTGCTGCGGAGATGTCGGTTGTAGACACTCGCGTTATCGAACAGAAGAAACCTGCCCACATAGAGCCTCGCCCGGATCATTTCGGTATCGACACGCCTTTTGACCCCCGCTTGGAACTTTCCACTTTCCGCTTTCCCGGTCTCGACCTTTTGGAAGATTTCGGCGACCAGTCGCAAAAGCTTCAAGATATGAACGACGAGCTTTTGGCGAACAAGAACCGGATTGTGGAAACGCTTCAGAACTACGGCATCGGTATCAGTAAGATTTCCGCCACCATCGGACCTACCGTAACGCTCTACGAAATTGTGCCGGCAAAAGGTATCCGCATCAGCAAGATCAAGAACCTCGAAGATGATATAGCCCTTAGCCTTTCCGCTCTCGGCATACGTATCATCGCCCCCATTCCCGGCAAAGGCACTATCGGTATCGAAGTGCCCAACAGCAAGAAGCAGGTGGTTCCTATGCGCGATATGCTTACCTGCGAAAAATTCAGGAACAAAGACCTTGCCCTGCCCATCGCCTTGGGGAAAACCATTTCTAACGAAGAATTCGTAGCGGATTTAGCCAAGATGCCACACCTGCTCGTTGCCGGTGCCACCGGACAGGGTAAGTCGGTCGGGCTGAACGCTATCGTGGCGTCGCTGCTTTATTCAAAACACCCTGCGGAACTCAAATTCGTGATGGTTGACCCCAAAAAGGTGGAATTGAGCCTGTACAGCAAGATTGAACGCCACTACCTTGCCAAACTGCCCGACAGCGAAGAGGCAATCATTACCGATACGCGCAAGGTGGTACGCACGCTCAATTCGCTCTGCAAGGAGATGGACAACCGTTACGACCTGCTCAAAGATGCCGGAGCAAAAAACTTGAAGGAATACAACAAAAAAATCATCGATAGGAAGTTACCTACTATCGGCAAGGCCGTAGACTCCGCAGGCGAGAACCGGCATCGGTTCCTACCCTATATCGTATTGATTATCGACGAGTTCGCAGACCTTATTATGACTGCCGGACGCGAGGTGGAACTGCCTATCGCCCGATTGGCTCAGTTGGCGCGCGCTATCGGTATTCATTTGGTAATCGCTACCCAACGCCCTTCGGTCAACATCATTACGGGGATGATTAAGGCAAATTTCCCGGGTCGTATCGCTTTTAAGGTAAGCCAAAAGATAGACTCCCGCACGATTTTGGATGCCGGAGGCGCCGACCAGCTTATAGGACGGGGCGATATGCTTATTTCTATGGGCGACGGGCTTGTCCGCTTGCAATGCCCCTTTATCGACACGCCCGAAATCGAAAGGATTACCGATTTTATCGGCTCCCAACGCGCCTATCCCGATGCCTATCTCCTGCCCGACTGCCCCGATGAAAACGGTGGCGAGGGCAAATCTGACATTGATGCCGGCGAATGGGACAGTATGTTCCGCGAAGCGGCTGAATTGGTGGTAAGCACCCAGCAAGGCTCCACCTCCATGCTGCAACGCAAGTTCAAGTTAGGCTACAACCGTGCCGGGCGTATTATGGACCAGTTGGAAAATGCCGGTATCGTAGGAGCGTTCGACGGACGGAAAATCCGGGAAGTAAAAATAAAGGATCCCGCAGCCTTAGAAAGCCTGCTTTCCACTATTTTAGGAGACAAAAACAATCTTTAAGCCTAAGTAATGAAACGTTTTTTGCTGTTGACAAGCCTCGTTCTGTTCTCTTGGGGCATAGGATTTGAAGCGAATGCCCAGTCCGTTACACCACAAAACACCGTCAAGACCGCCGAAGGAGCGAACGACCCCTTGGCTCATTCCTATATGGAAAAAACACGCAAATGGCTCACTGCTTGCAAAAGTATTGAAATCCGTTTTGAAACCTGCACGGAAGAAAATAACCGACCCACTCCTTCCGGATGCCAACGTAGTTCCCTCTTGGTGCAGGGCTCAAAATATCGCTTGGTGATGGGTACCGACGAATTTTACTGCAACGATAAAGATTTATGGGTTTATTCTGTTGCCAACAACGAAGTATCTATTTATACCAGCGACCAGACCCTACCCGACCTCAATCCGGTGAGCCTTATCAAGAACCACGCCAAATTTTACCGTGCCAAATATATACGCCAGCAAAGCATAGACGGCAAGTCCTGCCACATTATAGACCTTACGCCCCTGCAACGTTCGGAAGTGGCAAAAATACGCCTTTATCTGAATACAGACGACTTCAAATTTCACAGGATAGAAGCCTACCTGCCGCAGAACCGGCGGTTTATCTACAATAATTTTTCATACAAGGAAAACGCTCCGGCAAAAGCCACCGACTTTGTGTTTGACCACACCAAGTTTCCCAACGTGCAGGTAAACGATATGCGGTAATTACACCCTGCCGCTTAGAATTGCAGTTTGTGCCCCATCTTGTCTTGCTTGGTGCGCAGATAGGCTTCGTCGTATTGGTTGGGCTGCTCAATAATGGGCACCGTTTCCGTAATCTCGATACCGTAGCTTTCCAAGCCTACCCTTTTGGCAGGATTATTGGTGATAAGGCGGATTTTATGCGCGTGGAGGCTGCGCAGGATTTGCGCGCCGATGCCGTAGTCGCGTTCATCGGGCTTAAAGCCTAACAATACATTGGCTTCTACCGTATCTTTACCCTGATCCTGCAGTTTGTATGCCTTGAGTTTGTTGAGCAGACCTATACCGCGCCCCTCTTGGTTCATATAAAGCACAATGCCCTTGCCTTCTTTTTCTACCATTTCCATCGCATCGTGCAACTGCTCTCCGCAATCGCAACGGCAGGAAGCAAGCACGTCGCCCGTAAGGCAGCAGGAATGAACCCTTACCAAAATCGGCTCGTCTTCTTTCCACGTTCCCTTTACCAATGCCAGATGCAAGGTTCCGCTATTGTTTTCGGTAAAGGCGTGCAATTGAAAATTACCGTGATGCGTGGGCAGTTTTACCACCACTTCTTCCTTTACCAAACTTTCGGTCTGAATACGGTAGGCAATCAAATCGGCAATCGAAATTACCTTGATGCCGTAACGGTCGGCAAACTCCCTCAATTCGGGCAGGCGTGCCATCGTACCGTCTTCGCTCATAATTTCCATCAGGGCAGCCGCCGGATACAGACCGGCAAGGCGAGCCAAATCCACACAGGCTTCGGTATGACCTGCACGGCGCAACACGCCCAAATCTTGCGCGTAAAGCGGATTGATGTGTCCCGGACGCCCAAAGTCTTCGGGCTTAGCGTTGGGGTCTGCCAATGCTAAGATAGTGGCGGCACGGTCAGATGCCGAAACCCCGGTGGTGCAACCCTCCAATTTATCTATCGTAACCGTAAAGGGCGTACCCAAAACCGAAGTATTGTGTTCCACCTGATGCGGCAGATTCAATTCCGCGCAACGCGAAAGCGTAATAGGCGCGCACAATACACCCCTTGCGTGCTTGAGCATGAAATTGATCTTTTCGGGAGTGACCTTTTCGGCAGCGATTACCAAATCGCCTTCGTTCTCGCGGTCATAATCATCCACCACTATCAGGAATTTGCCATCCTGAAAATCCTGTATCGCGTCTTTTACGCTGTCTAATCTTACTTCCATTGCGCTGTGTTTAGCGTTGTAACCTTTCCTGCACGCATCTCGTATCGCACAGGCGCGGCAAAGATAATAAAGATAACAGAGCCGACAGAATTTTTGATTTTTTCTTACCTTTGTCGTTTGCTTCACCCATAAGGGCATAGCAAACCATAAAACAAATCCGATACCGGCATGTAGTCGTTTGTTCAACAAGTAAACAAGGGGGTCGCCATGATGGAAAGCCTTGAACTCGGTGCCTTGAACTGGCACTATATACAGAATCCCACGGAGGAGGATCTGACATTTTTGGAGGAAGAGTTTCACTTTCACCCCTTGGATATCGAGGACTGCCGCAGTATGGCGCAGCGTCCCAAAATCGATATTTACGACGACTACAACTTCCTTATTCTGCATTTTCCCGGCTTTGACCGACAGGGGCACACGCTCCACACTCGCGAAATCAAGATATTTTGGGGCAAAAGCTATATCATTACGCTTACCCGCTCGCAAGGCATCCTTAAAAATATTTTTGAACTGGCGGAAAAGCAGCCCGAAAAGATTGTAGAAGATTTTGACGAATTTAACTCCGATACCCTGCTTTATACGATTCTGAACCGTCTTTTGGTGGATTCCTATTCGCTCTTGCTGCGTGTGGGAGTAAATATCGAGAGCATAAACCGGGAGCTGTTCAACAAACGCGCCGACATCACTATCGAAAGGCTCTCGATAACGCGGCGCAACATTATTTTGCTAAACACCATCTTCAAACCCCAGTTGCGACTGTTCCAGAAATTTGAATCCGGTACCATCAAGGGATTCTCGGAGAACAGCGACTTTATGGAAGACTATTGGGGTAATATCGTAGACTACTACCAAAAGATGTGGGATATGGTGGAAGACAACGGCGAACTTATCGAAGGTCTGTCAAAAACTTTCGATTCAATGCAGACCAACCGCATCAACGAGGTAATGAAAATCATGACCCTTATCTCTACAATCTTCCTGCCTCTTACCTTTATTACCGGCGTTTACGGAATGAATGTGGAACTGCCCTTTATGAACCGGACCTATTTCTTTTGGTGCATTGTGGGCTTTATGGCTCTTGTAGCGGCTTTCTTTATCTTCTTTGCCAAGAAAAGACGCTGGATGTAGCGCAAAAACGCTTATTTATTGTACGACTTGCGTAATTTCTCGCCTTTTTCAAGGTCTTTCTTAAGCACCACCTTGCTCCAGAACGCCTTGAGAAATCCACAACCGTAGCCGTTCAGCTGCACAAAGCCTGTAAGCACCGACAACAGGGCTATCTTAAGGCTTTTATTCTTGCCAAGGGAGGCAAAAAACAACATCAGGGCATATAGATCCAACAGCAATAACCAATACGGCGTATGAAAAACGGCGAGCAGAATCAACGCTGCCTCTCCAAGCACAAACAGGGCGGGCAAAGCATGAACCGCCCTGAGTGAATCCGGATGCAGCCGGTAAAGAAAAATCCGCGCCTGCCCGAAATTATAGACCTGACGAAAGAATTTCTTGAGGTTTACCCTACGTTTATGATAAACGGAAACCTCCGGAAACAGCACGGTTCTAAAGCCTGCCTCACGAATACGGATGCTCAGATCAATGTCCTCTCCGAACATATCGGCAAATCCGCCCACTTTTTCATAGACCGCACGTGAAAAGCCCATATTGAACGAGCGGGGATGGAATTTTTCCATACACACTTTGCCGCTTCCCCTAATGCCGCCTGTGGTCAGAAAAGAGGTCATGGCAAAATTCACCGCTTTCTGCATATCCGTAAAGGTAGGCAAAGCCCTGTCGGGACCGCCGAAACAATCCGTATAATCTTTTTGCAGACAACGGTTCAGGCTCTGAATATATTCGGGCGGCAGAATACAGTCGGAATCGAAAAAGAGAAAATAATCGCCCCGGGCACGCTGCATTCCTACATTGCGGGTATCGCTCCTGCCGGTATTGGGTTTGGTGCAATACTGTATTTCCAGCGTATCGGCATAGCGGTCTACCTCATCCTTGCAAGGCAGCGAAGATCCGTCTTCCACCACCACCACTTCAAAATTCTTTTCGGACTGCTGTGCCAAACTTGCCAGCATCTCCGCCATTTCATCAGGACGGTTATATACCGGTATAATAATAGAATATTTCAAATTCATCGCTCTGCCTCCAACTCTTTTCTCAATCCATTGCGTATCATCATGGCAATCAAGCCTAAAATCAGCAATACATTGAGAACCGAACCCGTATTGGTTAGTATCTTGCTGCGTACGATAAGCGGATTCTTGCATTTGAGTTCCACTATATGCTTTCCTTGCGGAAGCGTAAGACCGCGCAAGATATAGTTAACGCGATAGAGCGGCATTTCTTCTCCATCCACATAGGCTTTCCAAGTCTTGTAATACACCTCTGAAAATACTGCCGGGCGTTCTGCCGAAGCGGTGTATTCATATTTGAGCGCATTGGGATAGTATTCCACCAAACGGATATTGTCTTGACCGGCAGGAACTTCGGGTACGGATACCATACCAACCTTGCTTTCCCATTCCCTGTCGATAACAGCCACATGCGCCGGATCAAAATCGTAGAGTGCCACAATCTCTTCATCGGGGCTGTTTACCCAACGGATGCTGTCTACAAACCAAGCATTGCCCAAGGCGGCTACATTGCGCTGCACCATAGGCTGTCCCGAGGCATCGGGTACGATAAAATATTTGGTGTTGAGCATATTGAGCACACGCACATTCATCTGACGACTCATGTGGTAATCGATAATATCCTGATAACGGCGCAACTTCATCGGGCTGTAACCGCCAATCGACTTGTGGAAATTGGATGTAGTGGCATCGTTGAATGTATTGACGGTAACATTCAGCACCCGGTAATCCGGATCGGTATCCTCCAAAATCATATTGTCGGCAGCAGAAGGTAATACAACCTTTACGGCTCGTGCCGGCATAAAACTATGCTCACCCACGTAATGGCGGTCTAAAGTCCATAAGTCAACCAATACCAGTACCGAAAGGATTCCTATGAGCCATTCTGCCCTTAGGTTTTTCTTTATATAAAACCACAGCGCTGCCGCCGCCAGCAATATAAAGGCAAACGAGCGCATGGCGGTAGAAGTAAGCATACCGGCACGGTCCTGCAACAAGGTTTGTTGCAGCCAATCGGGATAAGAGGCATCGGAGGGAGAAACAAAACCGAACATACTTTTACCGAACAGGGCAAAGAACAGGCATATCCCGGCGGTTATGCCCGACGAGTACATCAAATCCCTTACATAACGCCCGTCTTTCTTGGCATTTTGCAAAATGGTTTCTACCGACAGCACTGCCAAAGCCACCATCGAGATTTCGGCAATTACCAAAGCCATAGAGGGCGTGCGGAAACGGTTATAGAGCGGCAAGTGGTAGAACAGAAAATCGTTGAACCACGAAAGATGCCTGCCCCATGAGAGCAACAACGACAGGACAGTTACCGCCAGCAACCACCATTTTGCAGGACCTTTTACCACAAACAACCCCAGCAGGAACAAAAAGCAGATAATCGCCCCCACGTAAACCGGACCCGAAGTAAAAGGCTGATCCCCCCAATAAAGCGGAGCCATTGTCTGCCTGCCGCCTGTCATCTTATAGGTTTCGCTATCACGGCTTAGATTATAGTGGCTGCTGCCTCCGTAAAGACCGGGCACCAGCAAGGTAAAGCTTTCCATTTTACCATAGCTCCATTGAAAAGCGTAGTCTATATCCAAACCCGAACTTTCTTTCTGTCCGTCGGGAGTTGACTGCAAGACCGCCCCCCCGCGCATGGTGTCTTTACTATAATCGTAGGTAACCAACCAGCCTCCCAGAGAGGGAAGCAAAGAGATTGCCGCTACCGCCAAGGCAATCACCCCTCCTTTAAGAAAAGTCTTTGCCTGTTTCTGACGGAACGCCTGTACGCCATAAGCGATTGCCACTGCCACGAGCATAAACATCAGATAGAAAGTTATCTGCTGGTGGGAATACATAATATGCAGCCCTGTAAAAATCAAGGTTATCAACGCACCCGAAAGATATTTGCCCTTAAAGCATTGTATTACCCCTGCCAAAATGGGAGCCATGCAAGCCATAGCCCAGCATTTGTTGGCATGGCCGGCATCTATAATCAAGAGATTGTAGGTAGAAAAGGCATAGGCAACCGCACCCAAAATCGATAACCAGGAACGGCATCCCAACACGCACATAAGGATATAGAATCCCAACATATAAAAGAATAAGATTCCGGCGCTCAATGCGGGCAGACCGCACATAGCCAAGCGCGGGAAAACCTTATTATAAATATTGTAGCCCTCCGAACCCGTATTGGGCATACCGCCAAAGAGCATATTGCTCCAATGGGAATATTCCCCTGTCTTTTCGTAGCACTCCCTACTCTCTTTCTGCGTACCAAGCCAACTATGCACATCGCCCTGTCCCATAGTTTTACCCTGAAACAGAACGGGAGCAAAATAAGCCACACTCAAAGCCAAGAAAATCAATACCGCCCATAGGTGAGGCAAGAGCTTTTTCCAATTTATATTTTTCATATCCACTCTATTACAATCTTTTACAAATATCCTTTACCCTTATGCCGTTCAAAAACATTGCGATTACAAAAAAAAAGCCTATTTTTGCCGCCTGTTTCCGATTGGCCAATGGTGTAACGGTAACACAACAGATTTTGGTTCTGTTATTCTGGGTTCGAATCCCGGTTGGCCAACTTTCTTTTTATTCTTCCAATTTCAGGTAAGTCTTTATATCCAGAACGTCTTTCACGATAAATGCGTAAGGATAATCGCTTTTGATGCTTTTGAGAAAGAATCCCGCATCCACGCGATTGGTAAAATTACCCACCTTTACCTTGAAATACGGTTCTTCAAACAAGATATAACTCTTACATTCGGGATAAACCAAATCGAAAGTGGTCTTGGCTTCGATTGCCGCGTTTTTGGAATGGTTTCCGCTCTGCGAGAAGATAAGGATACGGTAGCCCTCCGGCTGTTTTTCCATACGATATTCCATACGGCGGAGCAACAAGGTATCTACCGTATGCGGGTATTCAACGGTGTTCAATACAGAAGGCAACGTTTGTGAGTATGCCGCAGAGGCACACACAAAGAGCAGAAACAAAACGATTTTATACCTCATCTTTTCCAAACATTTAGCAAATGGCAAATATAACCTTATTTTCCCGATTCGGCTCCGGCGGTAACGGTATAGAATCTGTCGGGCGTGAGATAGCGGCAAGCCATTTGGCGAATCTCTTCGGGCGTGATAGAAAAGAATACCTCCTCGTTGCGCCGGTAAAAATCCGCCCCCACTCCACAAAGAATAAAGAACTTCATACGCTCGGCAAGGTCGAAAGTACCGTCTAACTCGCGCACAAAATCGCCCATAAACGACTGCCTTACAATATCCAGTTCAGAATCCTTTATCGGTTTTTTCTGCAAAAGAGTTATTTCTTTCTCTATTTCCTGCAGCACCTTTTCCGCACAGTCTGCCTTTACCTCCGAACTGATCATCCATACCGGAAGCTGTCGCAGCGGAATGATATAAGACGAAATGCCGTAGGTATATCCCTTTTCTTCACGGATATTGCGCATCAAGCGGGATCCGAAATAACCGCCCAGCACATAATCGGTTACCTTGAACGGGGCAAAATCGGGATCATTAATCGGGCAGAGCGGCATACCGATACGCACCGATGCCTGCAAGGCTCCGTCCATAACCTTATCCAGCCTGCGGTTTCCCGAAAAATCGGGCAAAGCCGGATATTCTGAAACGAGCTCCGTTGCGTTGGAAGTTCCTGCCCAATCGTTGGCACCGAAGCAAGACTCAAGCAAAGACAGATGCTTTTCCGTATAGCCTCCTGCCAGCACAATCTTGCAGTTCCGCGCCACATAAAGTCTTTTGTAATATGATAGCAAATCTTCTCTTTGCAGCGCCGTAAAATCGGGTTCATCCAACACCTGCCCATAGGGATGCGCCCCGAAAACGAGCGAATAAAAGGCGTTGCGCGAAACCTCCGAAACTTTTTGCCGGTTTACCAAAAACCTACGGTGCTGCTTGCGCAGATATGTATCTATTTCTTCTTGCGGAAAAACGGAACGCTTTACCGCTTCTTCGCACAAAGGAATAATTTCTTCAAAATAGCGGCTCAGACAATAAAACACCACTGTGGCTTGGTCTTTGTCGGGATAGCGTTCTATATAGGCTCCGTAATAATCGAGTTTTTCCGACCATTCCCGCGATGAGAAATTTTGCGTACCCTCCCCTATCAAAGAGCAACAGGCAGCCGCCTGCAATTTCTTCTGCTGAAAGAAACTGCCTGCCTCAAAAATAAATTCAAGGCGTACCAAACCGAGGTTCTTATCTGCAAAACAATAAAGAGGAACACCGTTTGACAGATGCCTTACCTCCGGTTCCAGTTTTGAGTAATCGAATTTCATTGTCAAGCAAAAATTATCTGGAAGCCTTATAATAAACCGTACTGCAATTAGAGTCTACAAGGTATTTCGCTACCGCCTCCCTTACTTTGGCAGGCTCAACTTCCCTGTATTTGCGGTCTTCCTCGTTGAGCAAAGACGCCGAACCCATCAGTTCAAAATACCCTAAGTTCATAGCCTTGTCCAATGCTTTCATATTAGAGAACATAAGTGCCGTTTCCAGTTTGTTCTTTACTTTCTGCAATTCTTCCTTTTCCACCTCTTTTTGCGCCATACGGGCTATTTCTTCGTTAACGGCGGCTTCCGCCTTTTCAAAAGAAACGCCTTCTTCTAAAAACCCGGACACTAAAAACATACCCGGTTCTATATCGCCCGAAACATAGGCGTTTACGCTGTTGAACAATTTCTTTTCCTTAACCAAGGCGGTGTAGAATCGCGAAGATTCCCCATTGGAAAGTATATCGGAAACCAAATCGAACACATAAAAATCATCGCTCATCCTCGCTCCGATATGAAAAGCCTTATAGAGCGCGTCGGCTGGCACCTTGCGTTCCACTTGCAAGGTACGGGCAGAAGTCTGCAAGGGTTCCTGCGGCAAATTTCTCGCCTTGCGGTTTCCTCTGGGAATAGCTCCGAACCAACGTTGCGCCAGTTCAAAGATACGGGCGGCATCCACCGGTCCTGCCACAGTAAGCACGGCATTGTCGGGTTTGTAATAAGTACCGTAAAAAGTCTGCACGTCTTCTATCGTAACGCTTTCTATGTGGTCTGTGGTTTTGCCGATAGTAGACCATGCGTAGGGGTGCTCCTTATAACAGAGCGGGCGTATCAATAAATCCGCATCTCCGTAAGGCTGGTTAAGGCAGCGTTCCTTAAATTCCTCTATCACCACATCTTTCTGAACACGGAGTTTTTTCGGGGTGATGTTCAGGTTCTGCATGCGGTCGCTTTCCACGCGGAAAGCCGTTTCTAAGGCATCGGGCAGAATGGTGATGTAGTAATCGGTAAAATCGTTGTTGGTAAAGGCATTATTCGCCGCCCCCACCTTTTCTAATTCCGTATCGAAATCCTTTACATTCTTTGAGCCGCTAAACATCAGGTGCTCAAAAAGATGTGCAAAACCCGACTTTTCGGGAGCCTCGTCTTTCGAGCCTACATCGTAAACGAGGTTGAACGCCACCATAGCCGTACTGCGGTCGGTGTGAACCTGCACCTTCAAGCCGTTGTCCAACACGCTTTGTTCGTAATCTATCTGCATAGGTCCTTTCCTATATCTTTTCGGTAATACACTCCTTCAAACTCGATTTTTTCAACTTCGGCATAGGTTTTTCTCATAGCCGAGGGCAAATCTTCCGCCAAACTGACAACGCCAAGCACCCTTCCGCCGCAGGTAACTGCCCTGCCCTCCGAATCCGGTTTGGTTCCGGCATGAAACAAGAGCGTATCGGGAGCCACCGCCTGTGTACCCTTTACTTCAAACCCTTTCTTATACGACTCCGGATAGCCGCCCGAAACCAACATAACGCAAAGTGCCTGACGCGGGTCGATTTCCAAATTAATTTCGTGCAGGCGGTTTTCGTGCATAGCGATAAACAATTCCACCAAATCGCTCTTAAGGCGCGGCATCACCGCCTCGGTTTCGGGATCGCCCATACGTACATTGTATTCGATAACGTAAGGATCTCCGTTTACATTCATCAAGCCGATAAACAAAAAGCCCGAATAGGGAATCTTATCTTTTTGGAGCTGCGCCAGTGTGGGTTTTACTATACGGTCTTCCACCTTTTTCATAAACGCCACATCGGCAAAGGCTACCGGAGAAACCGCCCCCATTCCGCCCGTATTTAGACCGCAGTCGCCTTCGCCCACCTTTTTATAGTCTTTGGCTTCGGGCAGAATCTTGTAATCGGTACCGTCGGTCAACACAAACACCGAAAGTTCCATACCGCTCAAAAATTCTTCTATCACCACCTGTTCAGACGCCGCTCCGAACATACCTTGTTCCAGCATCTCGTCTAAAGCCTGTTCCGCCCTTGTCAAATCGGTTTCTATAAGCACTCCCTTGCCTGCCGCAAGACCGTCTGCCTTAAGCACATACGGTGGTTTGAGCGTACGCAGGAAAGCCTTTGCCCGGGCAAGTTGCCCTTTTTCAAAAACGGAGTAAGCCGCCGTAGGAATCCCGGCGCGTTGCATAAACTCCTTGGCAAAGCGTTTGCTGCCCTCCAAGCGCGCTCCCTCTTTGCAGGGTCCCACTATAATCAGGTCGCGGAAATTGGCATCTGCCAAGAAATAATCGTGTATCCCCTTTACCAATGGATCTTCCGGACCCACCACCAGCATCTCTATCCGATTCTCGATTATAAAGTCCTTTACCTGAGCAAAATTCAGCGGATCCAAAGCCACATTCTCAGCCCAAAGTCCTGTTCCCGCATTTCCGGGTGCCACATACAGTTTTTCTGTGCGCGGACTCTGCGCCAATCTATACGCCAACGCGCTCTCCCTGCCCCCCGAACCTAAGACCAAAATGTTCATAATATCTATGTTATGTGGTTTCAAATGCAAAAAAAACGTGTAAAGATATTGCTTTTTTCTCTTGTCGGGCGTAAATTCGCAGTTTGAAACCCTCTGTATTGGGTGCAATATTTGCTATTATGAAAATTCGTTCTTTAATCCGCGTTTTAGGCGCAGCAGCCTTTGCCGGCATTGTTCTGGGCATTTGTTTTACTTCTTGCAGCAAGTCCGAAGATTTAGACATTTACGGAATCTGGCAGGAAAAAGAATTTGCCAAATACAATGCCATAATAAATGACACTGTAATCTGGGACTCCGTACGCCACCCCTCCAATTCCCAGCATCGTCTTCAGATTGAATGTTCCCACCAGATTGATTCCGGAAATTTTACCAAAGGCGGAGATTTCTTTATCACTATCGTTGCCGTGCACGACTCCTCCTATCGTAATCCGGTACGGACAGCGTATCGCGAATACGTAAAGGGCACCTATCTTTTAGATACCAAGAACCATAAAATCCGTATGGAAGGCTACTATATGGATTCCTCTTTTACGAATGTGGCTACAGACACCGATCCTAACTACCAAGGAAGCGTAGGAAAATACTCAGTTCAATCAGACTACTATATCAACGACAAATTCTTTACCCTCAGTCTGAACGACTCCACCCGCAGCGACATCAACACTTTCTATCCGTACCAGCTGTACACAAAGTGCTTGTAAAAGTTAAAATTATTATAAAACCCTACATAAGAGAGGGGAAGCTGCTGTAAAAGCAGCTTCCCCTCTCTATTTCTACCGCAAGACAAATCTGTTGCAAGACAATTTCACTGTAAGAAAATCTCATCTTGGATTTTGTCTACCATGCCGATATTTCGGTATTCCTCCTTGGCGTTAAAACACGGGCATTGTTTTATAAATTCATTGGAGCTTATTTTTCCATCTCCATTCCTATCGGGCGAAAAATCACGATGTCCTTGTATAATCGCTTTCGGATATCGGAATTTGAGTTGTTCGAGTAAAAAATACAAAGCGGCTTTCTGTGCCTCAGTACGGTTGTCCATGGCTTTTCCGTTACTATCGATACCGCCCATATATGCTACGTTTATCAGATAGGCATTAAAGTCTTTTACTCCGTTGCTGACTTGGTTTTCATCCAACAATTGTTCCACTTTTCCAGAAGGCATTACCACATAATGATATCCCGGTTTTTTCCAACCCAATGAATTCCAATACGCTTTCAATTGGTCAATACTTGTACCCTTTTGTGAAGTAGCCGTGCAATGCACAGCGATGTACCTTATGTTTCTCATAATCCGTAATGTTTTTCGATATGCAAAGATGTTCCTCTATAAGGGTTTCAAAAAAAATAGTGTCGATTTAAGATATTGTTTTTGTACAGCTTTTACCACCACAATACTTTTGCCTCACAAAACGGAAGAAAAATGAACGAATTACTGTTCCAAATAGGTGTGCCCTTCGCCACGGCATTTCTTGGTGGTTTTGCCGGCTGGTTTTTCAAAAGAAAAAGATTCGAGATTGAAAACCGGGGGCTTGCAACCAGCAACCATCGGCAAGACATCACCAACATTGACGCGGCAGTCGATACATGGCGCAAGGTAGTGAATAATTTGGAAGATCAGATAGGACGTCTATTGGAACAACGTCAAAAAGACAGTCTTCAGATTTCGGCACTTTCGCGTGAAGTGTTGAATTTGAGAAATGAAGTTTTGGTTTTGCAGAATCGCCTGGAACAGCAGACAGGTAATCTAGAAAAGATAGCAAGATATGAAAAACTGCTTAATGAAAATGGTATTGCTTGTTAGTTGTCTTTCTCTGTTTTCGGCATGCAGAAGTTTACGCCCCATAGCAGAAAATGAATACGGGAATCGTATAGAACAAAGCAGGTACGAAAATAGTGATAGCGTGAGGGTGTATATCCGTGACAGTATCCGCATATACGAAAAAGGCGACACAGTGAGGATAGAGTGCTGGCGGGAACGTTACCGAACTGATGTACGTTTTAGAACCGACAGCGTGTATATCCGCGACAGCCTCTATAAACAAGTACCGGTAGCCGTTGCCAAACCGTTAAACACATGGCAAAAATTTTTGATGAAAACGGGCGGGATAAGTCTGATTTTGACTGTGGTGGGTATAGGGATGTTTTTGTTGCGGCTATTTTTGAAAAGACCTTAAGGTAAACTGAATATTAACCATTAAAAACTAAACAAATGGCATTACCAGGAGTTGAAATTACATTGGGTAGTGGCGGTCTTGGGCGTGTTTCCGCCACCGATGACGGCATTGCTGCTTTGCTTTTAACAGGAAATGCAGTTGAAGGCAAAGACATGCTGAAATTAGACACGCATTACCAATTGTCTTCTTCCAAGGATTTAAGTACCCTTGGAATTGACAGCGGCAATAATCCGCTTGTCAATCACGAAGTACGCTCGTTCTATGCACAAGCCGGCGAAGGTGCCGAACTGCATCTTATGGTGGTGGAATCTGGAACCAAACTTACCGAAATGGTAGACGGAGCATCAAGTCCGCTTGCCAAACTGATTGAAGCGGCTGCCGGTCGTATCAAGATTATCGGGGTCAATAGGCTTATTCCTGATGAAGGGGAAGTTGACAACACGCAGGGCATCGATTCAGATGCCATCGAGGCTGCCGCCAAAGCGCAACAAGTCGCCGAAAATTATGCCAGTAAAATCATGCCTGTCCGTATCTTTTTGCCTGCCATCAAATGGAATGGTAAAACAGGAGGCTTCGCTCCGTCCGAATGCAGTTACAACCGTGTGGCGATGGTTCTTGCATCTGAAGGGAATTTGCAAGATCAGTTCCCGGCAGCCATTGGTATGGTGTTGGGACGCGCTGCCCAAGCGGAACCTCAGCAGGATTTGGGACGTGTGAAATTCGGTTCCTTGATCACCGGAGGCTACTTTACCGACGGTACCCCTTTTCTTGACAAACAAGGATTGGCTGATACGCTCAATGATGCCGGATTCATCTTCTTTCTTAACTATCCTAGCAAGAATGGTTGCTATCTGAATGGTTGTCCCATGTGTTGTTCGCAAACTGACGACTACGCCGTACTCAACAATGGGCGTATCATGGATAAAGCCATGCGCATAGCCTACGACACCTACATTACAGAAATTATGGACAATGTAAAAGTGGGTGCTGACGGGAAACTTCCTTCAGGCGTTTGCAGTTCGTTTGAGTCGATGATTGAAAACGCCGTAGCTTCGCTTATGAACGGACAAATCAGCTCGTTCAAGGCTTATGTAAATCCCGCGCAAAATATTCTGTCCTCTTCTACCTTGCAGGTGGAATGCAGTATCGTGCCACTCGGTGTTTTGAAAACCATTCGCGTGTTGCTGTCTTTCAGCAATCCCGTATTGGAACAGTAATAACCTCAAAAAACAAACAAAATGGCATTTAACAGCAAAGAATACAGTTATTGCGATTTGCAGGCTACCATTCTGGGACGTCCCCTCTCCGGCTTGCGTGGAATCGAATACACGGCAAAAAAAGCGAAAGAAGCCGTATTTGGTGCGGGTATCAACCCCAAAAGTATTCAACATGGCAGACGCGAATACGAGGGAACACTTACGGTTCTCCAAAGCGAACTGGAAGCCTTGAATCGTTCCGCCAAGGAAGCGGGTTATACCGATTGTCTCGATCTTGAGTTCGATATTGTGGTAACTTACATCAGCGGAGAAATGGTAACGACCGATATCATCCGTTGCGTGTCGATTACCGAATTTCCTAAAGGCATGAAAGAGGGAGACCTGAACAGCGAACATGCTTTACCCTTTATTGCCTTGGGTATCGAAACGAATGTAACCGCCTAAAAGGATCCGATCTTCATTGTTGAATGTAAAAAATTGGATATGGAAAAAAAAGAGAATGCCGCAACCATAGGAGTTCCGGCAAACAAAACGCCAAACGACAATCGACAGATTGAAGAATGGAAACGAAAATACGGAAAGGTTTTCTGTTACGAAATTGATGGAGAGAAAATCTACCTTCGTCAGCCTGACCGTAAAACATTGGCTGCTGCCGGTGTGATAGCGAAAAATGATCCGATGAAATATAACGAGTTTGTACTTAAAAATTCGTTTCTCGGTGGCAATGCCGAACTATTGGAAGACAATTCGGTTTTCTATGGGCTTTCGCAAATCATGGATAAACTGGTGGCGGCTAAAATAGGCGAACTAAAAAACTTGTAGCGGCTGCGGGCATCGAAAAGGGCATCTTCTTGTTGGAGGGAGATGCCCTGCTCCGCGCCGATTTCGGGATAGATCCGAGCATTTTGAGCGACGAAGAATGGGTAATCCGTCTCCAACAGGCATTATGGCTGGAATATTATCGCGTAAACCTGATCGGCAGGATTTTTACGCCTAAAAAAAA
Source organism: Lentimicrobiaceae bacterium (assembly GCA_022510485.1). Lineage (GTDB taxonomy): Bacteria > Bacteroidota > Bacteroidia > Bacteroidales > P3 > Pullibacteroides. The sequence goes on from JAFLTI010000002.1 coordinate 37,824, forward strand.
GTAAGATGACAGACGGCAGCATAAACTTCACATCGGAATTTCAAAGCATGGCACAGTCGGTTTTTGACCAAAACAGTGTGGTAATGACCCCTACTTCGATAGAATTGGTTACGCCACAGGAAGAAAACAATGGACTGATGGATTTTTTTGTCATGATGACAGATCGGCTGAACGACCTTTGGAACAATTTCAAAAATACGGGATCGGAATCATTCGACCGGGTAAGAGAAACGGTGAGTGTTACGGTAACGAATGCTGTAGGCAATGTCAGGGAAAGCTTCGGCAACGCCTTTACGAATGTACGCGACACGGTAACGAATGCCGTAGGCAATGTCAGGGAAAGCTTCGGCAACGCCTTTACGA